>JAQXEK010000006.1 GCA_029250885.1 Planctomycetota bacterium | reverse complement strand
CTTGCAGAGACAAGTCCAGGAATGATCGTAGCGCCGTCGCCATAGTCGACAATTTGGGTTCCCGGGGCGATCGCCCCTTCCGAGGTCACGCTGACCACGCGGCCATCGCGAACGATCATGACGGCATCTTCAACGATACCGTCAGGACCGAGCGTGTGAATCTTGCCAGCCTTGATGGCCACCAAAGAATCCGAAGTCGGAGCGGCGGAGACGGAGATGGTGCCGAAGGCAACCAACCCGAGGGCCGCGATTTGGAATGAAGGGTTCTTCACGTTTGCTTCCTTATTGAGGGGTTGGAACTAGTCCTTCTTGACGGTCTCTTCGACTTCTTTCTCATCACCGTGATCGTCACCGTGCCCATCAGCATGCTCTTCGGTCACCTCTTCTTCGGTGGCCTCGTCGGTGGGCTTGTCGACGCCGTCGACCTCGATGTCGCTCGGGGTCTCCGAAGCGTCTGATTCGATGGCGGTAGCTCCACGCGGCTCGACACCGTAAAGCAGGTGCTTGTTGCGAATGTCCTTCGAACGGTCGTAGATCTTCTCGCCGTCGATCACCGTGTACTCGACCCATGAGGTCATGTCCAAGGGGTCGCCCGACAGAAGCAGAACGTTGCCGGCGTGGCCGACTTCGAGGCTACCAACCACTTCGCCAAGTCCTAGAAGGTCGGCGGGAGTCGTGGTCACGGCCGCGAGCGCGGCGCCGCGGTCCATACCGTAACCAACGCAGAGTGCTGCCTGGAACCAAAGGGAGTTCGTCGACTGGTTGGCCGAGGTCAGAGCGAAGGGGATTCCCTTCTCCGCGTAAACGCTGGGAACGAAGGTCTCGGTCTCTTCTTCGGTGACCGGGTCGCGCTCGATGTGCAGCATGTTTGAGTCAAGGATCACCGACATGCCCGAGGCCTTGATGGCGTCGGCTGCCTTCCAGCAGCTGTCGTCCACGACCAGGGTAGCCGTTCCGAGGAGACCGTTCATCGTGGCGAAGTCGATCGCCGGCTGAACGTCCATGGGTGCGCCGCAGTAGATGAAGGTGCGGTGGCGCCCCTCGACCATCTCAAGCAGGGGAAGAACCTTCTCGTCGATGCTCGATCGTTTGACCATCTCGAGGCCGTCTACGGTCCAACCGGTGCCCAGCATGGCACGGCCTTCACCCTCGTCGGCGTCGCGCTCGCGACCTTGGCCAAGAGCCTCGCGGCGGGCAAAGTCCTCGTCCTGCTTGGCGCTCTCGACCATGTTGGTCAGGTTGTCGCGCAGGTCGTTGAAGGTGCGGTTTAGGGTCTGGCGCTGGGTCGCGCGAGACTTGCCACCCTTGGGGGCAAGGGAGATCTTGTAGCCGAAGTCCGGGCGGATGGTCATCTCTTCAACAGTGACCCCAACAGGCTTAACGATACGGCCATTGCCGGCAACGACTGTGTTGTTGCCCTGCTGAACGTTCAGAGTAGTGACGCCCCAGCGCTTGCAATCTTCGAAGTACGCGTTGACCGGGTCGATCGAGTCGCGAACATTAAGGAAGGGAGTCACGTCCAAGTTCTCGTTGGGGCGGTCCATACCACGGTTGGTATGAGCCTCGACAAAGCCGGGGAAGGCTGTGTAGTCAGGGCCGCCCATAACGGGAGCGTCCCAGGGAGTCTCGATGTCAGCGGCTGCGCCGATAGCGGAGATGCGGCCGTCGGTGATGACGATGACGCCATCGATGATGTCGTCACCAGCTTGGGTGATGATGCGGCCCGCTTCAATCACGACGGTGTCGCTGGCAGCGGCACTGGCGGAGGGAAGGATTCCAAAGAGAAAGGAGGCGGCAATGGGGACAAGGGTCCTGTTCCGAAGAAGGCTCATGGTCCGGGTGGGTGTTGAAGAGTTGATGTTTGCGGGAAGGACTAGAAGTCCGAAATCGAGAGGGAGTTATTGAGTGACAAGTTCGCCGTTCAAGACGACGCCCACAACGCGGGAAGTAGCCGCGAAGGGTTTGCCACTCCAAAGAACGAGGTCGGCGTCTTTGCCAACCGCGATGCTCCCGACTCGGGAGTCCACACCCGCAAGGCGGGCCGGGGTGATAGTGACCGAGGCGAGGGCGTCTTCGAAGGACAGCCCGCCGCGGATCGCGTAGCCAGCTTGCATAGCAAGGCGGCCACTGGGAGATGCCGAACCGTGGCTCGAAAGGGCGAAGGCGACCCCAAGATCGCCCAGGGTCTTCGCACAGTTCCACGAGAGGAATCCGTTGTCGATGGCCGTTCTGCCCTGGGCCGAGAAGGGAGGAAGGATTACGGACATACCCGAACGAGCCAGGAGGCCCGGCTCGCGCCATGCCTCGGCAGCCGCATCCACGGTCATATTTGGGATGCTGAACTCTTCCTTCAGGTAGATCGCCGTGCGAATGTCCTGGGTGGCCGAAGCCTGCACAATGTAGGGGCGCTCGCCCTTGAGGACAGAGGCCATGATGTCCCAGCCCTCGAACTTGCGATCCTCGTGGGACATCGCGGCGAGGGTGTCATAGAAGGCCTTCCGATGGGACCACTCGGTGCCCATACGCGTCGTGGGACGGCGGGCAAAGTGATTCGTGGGGCGTCCCCGGACAGGCGAGTTACCACGGCTGGCGTGGGAGCCAAAGGAGCCGGCAAGGGTTGCGTTTGCAAGGACCTCGCGGGACTCGAGGGTGGGATCTCCGCCGGTCTTCACCACTGAGGTCATTCCACCGACCACATCTTCCGCTGCCGGAGAGATCAGAACGGAGGTGGTGCCTGAACGAAGCAGCCGAGTCCAGCGGGGATCGTAGAGGTCTACGGCGTCCGTGGCGCGCAGGTACGGCACAACCTCGCTGGATTCCTCAACGGAGAAGTCGGCCAGGTTAATGCGGGGGCTGAGGTCGATAAAGCCGGGGGTGATCGCAGCGACGTGCAGGCCGTCTTCGTCGGAGGAGACTCCGCCGGGCGTGACCGCGGCAATCGTTGTGCCCGCGATGGCGATCGTGCCACCTTTAATCATGTCGCCATCGGCAGTGTAGATGGCATCGGCTGAGATGACCAACTTGACTGGCTCGGGCTTGGGCGCAGAGGCCTCGACCGTTTCGACTTCGGTGTCCCAGATGACTGGCGCAACGGGGGGCCGCTCGCTGGCAAAGCTGATGACGCAAAGCATGGGCGTCGCAAGCGCTGTTGCGCCAAGGCTAAGAATCGTATTCATGGCTAGTTGCCCTCCGTGATGAGAGCGCCGTCAATGTAAACCGACTCGAGGCGAGTCATGGGAGAGAGGGGGTCGCCACTCCAGAGCGCGATGTCCGCGTCGAAGCCTTCTGCGATGCGACCGGCACGTTTGCCGCCACCGGCGAGGGTTGCCGCCGTAGAGGTGATTGCCCGCCACGCGGTTGCGCGATCTAGGCCGGCGCGAACGGCAAGGGATGCGCCCAAGCGAAGGGAGCCCGCGCCCGCATTGGAGTCGGCCAGGCCGAATGCGAAGGGCACGCCCGCTTTCGCGAGGCTGTTGATGGAGTCCGTGTGCCACTTCGGGGAGCCGATGACGGGAGCATCCATGATGACGGTTAGCTTGGCCTCGGCTAGGCGGTCCGCGAACTCGCCGGCCCGGTTGGCACCGCGCAGAGTACCCGTGAGTTCGGCCTTTTGGCAGAAGCGAATCGCGCGATCAATCTCGTGGCGGGCACCAACGGCGATGGTGACGCCGAGCTTGCCAGCAGTGACGGCGCCGAAGGCACCCTCGCCGGCGGCGAACCGCTTCTCCAGAGCGTTGACTGCTCCGCTGTAGCTCGTCGGGTAGCGACGACTCTGGATCGCGGGAGGTCCCATGCACAGGGTCAAGTGCGTGCGCAGGTTCACCACCTTCGCGCCATCCGTCTTAACGAAGGAGCCCTGTCCACCGGCGACGTTGGAGCGTCCAGTGGTCAGACCGAAGCTGGTGACACCGGCTTTGCGCGCCGCGACCACGGAGCTGTGATCTCCATTGAATGACTCAGCCACAAGCAGGCTCTCGGTGAAAGCGCTCGTGGAGTCATCGACGCCAGAGCCAAGGCCCATGGAGCCGTTCGCGGCCACCAAGCCCGCCGACAGCCAACCTTCATGGTCGAGCACGGGCATGTCCTTGTGGAGGCCTGCCTTGAGGTCGGCCTCCAGGCCCACCTGCACGATCTTGCCGCCCGCGATGACAATGAGGCCGTCCTGGAGCACCTCGCCGCCATCCACAAGGATGTTGTCGGCGGTGATGGCGTAAGGCTCGGCTTCCGTCTGGGCGGATGCGCTAGGGGCAAGGCACGCGAGTGCGCCTGCCATGATGAGGAGGGTGTTTCTCATTCCGAAATTAGTGGAGGACCGTTGTGGCGTCTGGTGGAGAGGGTTACAGCTCAACCAGCTCGCCGCCGGTGAAGACATAGGTCGCGCGCCCGCTAAGGGGCGACCCGTTGAGAACGATGAGCTCGGCGTGCTTGCCGGCTTCGACGGTGCCGAAGTCGGCGCCGATGTCAAAGGCGCGGGCGGCGCCGATGGTGAGAGCTTCGAAGGCGGCCTTTTCAGAGAGGCCATGGGCCACAGCCATCTGGGCCAGGACCGGAAGGTCGCGGACACCCGCGACGGAACCCCCACTGCCGATAAGCACCTGAACGCCGGCACCCTCTAGCCGACCGGCAAGACCAAGATCATGGCCCTTGAACTCGGGCTCCGCCGGCTGGCCCGCGGCCATGGGACGGACGATAACAGGGATGCGACGGGCGGCAAGCTGCTCGGCGAAGGGCATCGCGTGGGTTGCCCCCAGCAAAACCAAGCGCAGGCGGGGCAGGTCGGCGGTCGACGCCAAAAGAGCGCGGAGCTCTTGGGTGCCGTGGACCTCGACGATGACCGGGATTTCGCCGTGGGCTGCACGGGCAAAAACGGCCTTGTCGGGATCGAGGCTAGGAGCCCGGGGGCGCTTGTCTTCTTTGTAGCGGTCCTCTTTAAACTCTTTACCCTTCTCTTCCGCCTTCTCGATTTCCTTGTCGCGGTCTTTCTTGGCCTTCTTGAAGTCGTCCGCTAGCTCTTCTTCCTTTTCGGCAATCGCCTTGTCCCATTCAGCGAGCTCGTAGGAGTACTCCACCAGTGATTGACGGTACGGGATACCGGAGGCAATTCTAGAGCCGATGCTGTCGGCCTCGGAGATACGGTCGAATACATCTCCGCGGCGCCCAGAGCGGGTGATGCCACAGGTGAAGGAGAGGCAGGCGTCATCGAGAACGACAGCGCCTGCTGGGCTGGTTGCTAGGACGGCTCCAAGGCCGCCGATACTGGCATCCTTACCGACCTGAGAGCGCGCGAGTAGAACACCCGCGTTGCGGGCCTCTACACGGAAGTGGTCCTGGGTAAAATGGTCCACCGCCGATGCAGTCTCCGTGGTGGCGCCCGTTCCCATTTCCGCTACGCTGGCTGGGTCGATACCTAGGGAGGACCAAGCATCCATAAATCCGGCACAGACGGTCTCGCCCTGGACGACGATCGCGTCATCAGGAGCGGTCACGGTCTCGCCAACTGCGAGGATCATGCCGTTTTTGACCAATACTTGGCCGTTTTTGATCGTCTTGCCGGGAGCGACGACGACCTCATTGGCTTGGATCAGGTAGGTAGGCGCCTCCTCAATAACCACCAAGGCCGTAGCCTCATGGGTCTTGGGGGAGTCGCCCTCGTCCTGGGAAAGAACCGCGCTGGAGAGCAAGGCGGCTGCGGTGAGGCTTAGGCTTAGTTTTAGAGCGTGCATGGATGCGGACCGGGTCGGGTGGGAGCGTTGTGGTCGTTGCGGCCCCAACCGAACGGCATTTTTCAAAAGGGTTTCCAGGTTCCACCTAGCGGGACAAGTTGAACAATCGACTTACCTTCGGGAGATATGGACTGTCACGATCCTAGAGCAACGGAGGATCCATGCCCAGACCCCCTTGGCCTTGGTATGCACTTCCTTTGCAATTCCTTTCAGCGACCTAATCGGCCCGGACAGCCACCAGGAAAGGGGAAAAACTCGCTAAACCGCGAAACCAGTGGCCTACTTTGCCTAATGGGCGCGTTCGGTTTTGAGGGAGCTTCCCGCTGAGGTTTTGGTGCGCATCGAACCCACTAACTTGTTTCACCCCCTCCTTTTTGATCCCGAATACTGGCAAGCGCGCCTCGCCCAGCTCCAGGGCCGAGCTCAAAAGATGCTGATCGTACCCCGACATGACCTCGAAGCCCCCGGCCTCGAGGTCATTGAGCTTCTGCTGCGCAGCCACGACGGGGTCAGGCTCCGCGGCCTGGTCTCGTGGTGGCCCATTACGGGAGCCCCCAAGCGCGTTTTGCTCCATTGGCCCAGTGGTCAGGGCGCACCCGGCAGCCATCTAGCCAGTTCCACGCCCGATCGCCCGGGAACCGCCGACCTTCACCTTTACGGAGACCCGGACCGCCGCTTGGAGGACCGGGTCCTTGACTTTGTCTGCCTCATTTGCGGCGCCCGCAATATGCCCGAAACCCGCCAGGTCCGCCTCAGCCTCCAGGCCGCCCCCGGACAGGATGAGCCCGATGAGTTCCGTATTGGCAAGGCCCTCTTGGACAAGGGGTGGTGCTCGAGCATCGAATCATCCTAGGACGACCTTGATGGCTTCTTGGTGCCCTAATGGAGGGCACTTGGCCACCCCCAGGCCTTGGCCTGCTGCTCCCTTGGGGCGTAAGTCAGGACCTAAGGACGAGTCAAAGTCCCCCACGAGCGACCATATCGGGGATCAGGTGTCAGCCAATGGGCCTTTTAATGGTTAGACTGCGGCCCGATGAAGCTGGACCCGAGACAGATTGCGCGGCGTGCCCTTGGGCGCGCAATGACCCAGATGGGTGGCACCGCCACGCCGGACAAGCTGCCCCGGGGCGGGGTCCACGTTTCTGTCTCTGGCGCCTCTGCTAAAGATCGGCCAGGAGCCCCTGGAGGCCCTGGTGGCAGCCCCAAAATGGGCCTAGTAACGGCTGGAGACTTGGCTGAACTAGCCGACGAGAGCACTTTTGATGTACCCATGGGCGCCGCGATCACCGACATGGCCCTCGATGAGGCCAACCGGCGTGGCATCACGCTGCGGGGCGCCATAGGCCATTCAGGGGACCCCATCCCCGACTCTCGCGAAAGTGGTCCCCTGCGGATCGCCATTGGCGCGGATCACGGGGGCTATGCCCTCAAGTGTGACTTGATCGACTGGATCCGAGACCTTGGGCACCTTCCCATCGACCTCGGTTGCCACGGCGATTCCGCCGTTGACTACCCGGACTTCGCCGAGGCTGTTGCCGACGCGGTTAGATCGGACCGCTGCTCCCTTGGGGTCTGTATTGACGGCGCCGGCATTGGCTCGACCATGGCAGCCAACAAGGTCCCCGGCATCCGTGCGGCCAACTGCTACGACGTTGCCTCCGCACAAAATGCCCGCGAGCACAACTACGCCAACGTGCTCTGCCTAGGCGGCCCTCGCATCGCACCCTCGGCCGCCCTCGAAATCCTCAGGGCATTCCTGACTACTCCCTGGGGCGCCGAGCGCCACGGGCGCCGCGTGGAGAAGATCACGCGCATCGAACAACGACACGCACGGACTTGATCACCATGGCAATGAACGACCAGGCAACCCAGGAAATCGAAGACGTGCTGACCGAGATCGCGCGCCAGATGCTTGACCAAGGAGTTGGCTCCGGCTCCTTTGGCCAGTGGGGCTGCAGCACCATCTCCGTCGAGATCTGCCCCGACCGCGTCAACGCGGTCATCGATGCCGGAGCCTGCCGCTTGGCAGTGCCCAGCAGCGCCGGCGCCAGCCTCTCGAACGTGTCGGGCTTTATTGACCACACCCTGCTCAAGCCGGACGCAACCATCGCGGACATCGATGATCTCTGCTCAGATGCCCTCGAGTACAGCTTCGCCTCCGTCTGCGTAAACGGGATTCACGTGCGCCGCTGCGCCGAGATTCTCGGTGGCTCGACTGTCAAGGTCTGCACCGTGGTTGGCTTTCCGCTTGGTGCGGTCGCACCCGAGGTCAAGCTGTACGAGACTCGCCGCGCCATCGAAGACGGCGCCCACGAGATCGACATGGTCATGAACATTGGAGCACTGAAGTCCGGCGACGACGACTTCGTTCGCCGGGACATCGCGGGCCTTGCCCAGCTCTGCCATCGCATGGGTGCTAAGCTCAAGGTGATCCTAGAGACCTGCCTCTTGACGGACGTTGAGAAGCGCCGCGCTTGCGAACTCTGCAAGGAAGCCGGCGCGGACTTTGTCAAGACCTCCACGGGCTTCTCCTCGGGGGGCGCCACCGTCGCCGACGTAGAGCTCATGCGTCGCACGGTCGGTCCAACCATGGGCGTGAAGGCATCCGGTGGTGTGCGCGATGCGGGCGACCTGAAGATGATGGTCGAGGCCGGCGCCACGCGCGTTGGTGCATCGGCGTCGATCGCGATCGTCAGCGGCGGACAAGGAAGCGGCGGCTATTAGCGAAGGCGGACAACGTCTGGGCGCGCCGATGAAGTGGGCCCTGGCCCTCTTGACGCTTGGGCTGTTTGTAGCTCTCCCGATGGACCGCATCTTCTCGGATGGGCTCTTCCTTATTCGCCTGGTTGAGGCTGGGCCGACGCCCTATTACAACGTTGCCTACGTGCCCCTTGGCTACGCACTACATGGCGTATTCGAGCCAGTGTTCGGTTGGTCGGTTGACACTGCGCTGACTGTCTTTTCCGCGATCCTTATGTCGGTTGGCGTCTGGGGAACTGTTGACCTCGGCCTAAAGCTGGGCTTGGGAAAGGCTCCTCTTGCATTGTCCGCACTGTTGCTCCTTTGCAGCCCGGGTGCTCTGTTCTTTGGGACGACAGTCGAGGTCCACGCCATGCAGTTTGCCGGCGCCGCATGGGCCGTCAACCTAGCCTGGTCTGCGCGAGAGAGGCTGGGGTTTGCCGCCTGGCGCATGCTCGCTTTAGCATTCGCCGTCGCCTTCCTTGCGCACCTCTCCCACGCGATCATTCTGCCCGGACTCTGGTTGCTGGCTAGACGCAGCAAGCCGATCGACCCCACCCACAGCGCCGTGTCCCACGGCTGCCAAATCTCCAAGCGCGGGATGCCGTGGCTTATTGGTGCCTTGGTCGTCGTTGGCTGCATTAGCGGCTACCTCTCCACGCTGGAATTCTCCGAGTGGGGCCACCAGCGCTACCTAGTCTGGATCAGCGCCCTGTGGACCTTCGCGAAGAACTTCGTCGATGCCGCTTTCGAGCGGGGTTTATTCGCCCTTTTTGAGATGGGTGAATATCTCAACGACGAGCTTCTGACCCAAGCGGCGCTTCTTTTGGCGGGCCTGCTCATCGGCGCCTTTGCTTGGGCCAGACTCTTGGCTCGTAAGACATTCGAGAGCGAGCCGGGCGAGTTTGCCGCGCGTGCCTTTCCCATGATTCTGCCGGCGCTCTTCATCTTTCCCCAAGGCGGAGTGTGGGAGCACGGCGCTTACTTCCTGACCTATTACCCGGCCTTCACCCTTGGTATCGCCTGGGCCTTAGACCGGGGCCTGATGTCGAAAATGCAGCCGTTCGCCTGGGCTGGTCTCGCGCTTGTGCTCGTTATCCCTCAGCTCTGGCTAGCCCTAGGGAATCGCTCGGACTACCAGAGTGAGCGCGTGGACGCACGGGCTTGGATGGCGTCCATTAGCGAACAAGTTGGTCTTGGAGACTCCGTGATCACCTCGACCCTCGCACGCATGAACGCCCTTGAGTATGAACGTCCCGACCTCGTCCGGGCCGACTTTAAGAGGCGCATGGATTCGATCCCTGCGAGGGGGCGATCGGCCCTGCTGATCGATGAAGTTGGCCAAGCCATCGGCCCACTGCTTGGTCCCGCGGGTGCGGGCAAGTCGATGTGGTTGGACATGGATCTATTCGAGCGGCGCTGGGGGTCCGCCAGCGAGGACTGGCGAGAAGAGCTGCGCGGACTGCTCCAAAGGCCCGGCATCCAGGTCGAAGAGTTTCCGACACCGGGTGCGGAGCTGCTGCGCATTCGGCTGGTGAACTGATCAGGTCGAACCTCAGTGCGGGCCGTTGTCCGCGGAGAAGCTTACGAAGCCGGGCCAACCTGCTGCTTCTACCGGGCGTGGCCCACGATAGCGCCGCATGGACAGGGCTGCGGGGCGCAGGAAGTGCTCGTGGTTGTGCCTGATGTGGTCTGCGCGGCCGGCGAGCTTGGGACAAGCCTCGTTGACTAGGGCTATGGGCTACTGGGTATGCCCGGGACCCTAAGCTGCCATGGTGCGCCTAGCGATGCCGTGGAGCTCTTCGCTGACGAAGAAGAACAGCCCAGCAGGCGACAAGGCACACACCCAACGGTCAGCTCCTGCAGAGATCGTGGCTGACGGGCCCCAAGAGTCGTGATGACTGGCGTCAGAGAAAAAACACTCCCTTCAGTAGACCGGGTGTCCAAGCGATCCAAGAAACCGCCCGTCCTGAATACAGGACCTCCTCCCTCGGAAGTACTGCACCCAAACGATTCCATGGACCAGATTGTTGGGCCACCCGAGCCTACCGAAAGAGAATGCGCCGGGATCGATTCCATTGGAGTGAGCCAGCAACATTCCTAAAACGCGAACGGCTGCAACCGACACCCAAAATCCCCCCAAAAATAGGCGGTTAACTAAGATTCCCCGTCAAAAAGCACGTCCACACACTGGTCGACTTTGCGCAAATTTGCCCAAATTGAGCTCACTTTGGGCTAAAAATGGCCCCATCTCTGCCGTTTCTGGGCAATTCGGATGGGGCGGTCCTGGACCGGCTGGTCAGGTTGTTTGACGGCCATTTTTAGTCAAGAGGAAGGGCGCAGACGGACTTCAACCGCGCCTAGCTGTCGCAGAGCTTGGGAACTGCCGCTGCCAGCAGCGCTTCAAACCGAGCAGCCACGGCTGCTCCGGTCTCCATCACCTCTTCATGCGAGAGGGCCTCACCCGTGATTCCGGCGGCGAAGTTCGTGATACAGGAGATCGCGCAGACGGACATCCCTGCGGCCTGGCCTGCGGTGGCCTCGAGCACCGTGCTCATGCCCACAGCGTCCCCGCCGAGCCGGCGAGCCATCTCGACCTCGGCCGGCGTCTCATAAGCCGGACCCGGGTTCCCTACGTAGACGCCGGTGCGCAGGGGCAGGCCCTCGGAAGCGGCCACGGAGTCCAGGATCGCCCCAAGCTGGGGGTCATAGGGATTTTCCAGGCCGCCCTCCCCCGCAAACAGGGGAGAGACGCCCTGCAGGTTGATGTGGTCCGTAATGCGCATCAGCGTGCCGGGATCCCAGTCGTGACGTACCCCGCCCGCAGCATTCGTCAACAGGAGCCCGCGGATACCAACCATGCCAAAGGCGCGCACGGCACGGGTCACCTCGTAGGCGCTCCAGCCCTCGTAGAAGTGAACGCGCCCCTGCTGCACAAGGACCCGCCTGCCTCCGAGGTTGCCCAACACTAAGCGCCCGGCGTGGCCGGGAACAGCGGACTGGGGCATGCCCGGGATCTGGGCGTAGGGTATGGCGACCGCGTCCTCAAGCCGGTCGGCAAAGCCGCCGAGACCGGAGCCGAGTACTAAGGCGAATTCCGCCTGGTCTGCCCCCACCGCACGCAGGGCCTCCGCCAAGTCTTCCGCCTGCCGCTGGGCTGATTTCATTTCCTTGTTGTTCATGACCTAAAAGAGTCCAGCCAGGATGTTCTGACCATCAGAGGCGATAAATATACCCGCCACGGTCGCGGTCATCCACGACGCGAAAGCGCCGCCGAGCATGGCCTTCATGGCGAGCTTTGCCAGGTCTGTCTTGCGCTCGGGGGCAAGGGAAGCGATGCCACCGAGCTGGATACCGATGGACGCGAAGTTGGCGAACCCGCACAGGGCGTAGGCGGCCATAACGGCCGAACGCTTGTTCTCAAAGACCCGGTTGACCTTGTCCGTGCCCGTCTCCACGACGGCACCGGCCATCACCTGCAAGTCGCCCATGGCGACGAACTCGTTGACGGCCACCTTAATGCCCAAAAGGGACCCAAAGAGCTCGCAGTCGTTCCAGGACTCCACGCCCATGAGCCAGGCGATCGGGGCGAAGACGAAACCGAAGATCGTGCTGATCGAGACGGGGTCTGCGGGGTCGCTCATGGCCTCTAGGGGCCAGTTGACCAGGGCCACAAGACCAACGAAGGCAATCAGCATGGCAATCACATTTAGCCAGAGCTTGAGTCCGTCCGCGGTGCCGTTGGCGGCAGCTTCCAGCAGGTTGGTCGCATTTCGCTCGACCTTCAGCTCGACCTTACCGCCGGTTGCGGCCAGCTCGGTCTCGGGCACCATGATCTTAGCGATCAGGAAGGCTGCCGGGGCGCTCATAACGGAGGCCGTCAGAAGGTGTGGGCCGATCTCGGGACCAAGGATGGTCAGGTAGACGGCTAGGACCGAGCCCGCGATCGTTGCGAAGCCGCCGGTCATGAGCGCGTTGAGCTCGGACTTGGTCATGGAGCCGATGTAGGGCTTCACCACTAGGGGTGCTTCAGTCTGGCCGACAAAGATGTTGGCCGCCATGGCCATGGACTCAGCGCCGGAGACCCGCAGCAGCTTCGACATAACTCGGGCCATGTAGTAGATCAGGACCTGCATCACGCCGATGTGATAGAGGATCGCCATGAGGGCCGAGAAGAAGACGATGATCGGTAGGCCGGTCCCCGCGAAGGCGAAGATGAAGCCAAGGTCCGTGCCGGCGAGGGGGCCGAAGACCATGGCCGGTCCGGCGGAGGCGCGGTTCACCAGCTCGGCGAAGAAGCCCGCCATGGTCTCGAAGAAGCTGCGGCCGGTCTCTGTGCCCAGGATGATGCCCGCCAGCACGAACTGCATGCCTAGGCCGGCAAAGACAACGCGCCACGGGAAGCGCTTGCGATCCGACGACAGGAACCACGCGACCAAACAAAAGAACGCCAGGCCCAGGGACCCGCGCATTAGCTTCTCAAGAATCTCCATCCCAGAGATCCTACGGGAAAGCCACCCTCTAGCCGATCACGAGGGGCTTGATTTCCGGCGCCTCTTCGGAAACCACGAGCCCCCGCAGCAAGAGCTGCTTCGCCTGCTCGAGCCCACGTCCGTCGCGGTGGTGAATTTGAACCAAGGGCTGGTCCCTCTCCACGCGCTCGCCCTCGGTCACCAGGAAGCGCAGGCCTACGGACGGATCGATCGTATCTTCGACGCGAGCACGCCCGCCGCCGAGGGCGCCCACGGCGCGGCCCACATTCCGCAGGTCGGCCCAGGAGAAGAGCCCAGCTGCGGGGCTACCGAGGTGGTCGACCTCGTCGCTCACAGGGATCTCGTCGGCGCACTCGAGACTGCCGGGGTCACCACCCTGGAGCTCGGTCAACTTCTGGAACCGCTCAAAGGCGGAGCCATCATCTAGGCTAGCGGCAATCTTCTTTCGCCCGACTTCCAGGTTCTCCGCGAGGCCTACCAGGCGCAGCATTTCACCGCCCTGTAGGGTGACCAGATCGCGCAAGTCGCTAGGTCCGCCGCCCTTCATGCAGTCGAGACTCTCGACGATCTCGATGCCGTTGCCCGCGGTCAAGCCAAGGGGGCGCTCCATGTTCGTTTGGAAGACGGTCGCGTTGACGCCGCACTGCTTCGCGATGGTCGCCATGGCCTTAGCTAGATCGGCGCCGCGCTGGGGGTCGGTCAAGAATGCGCCCGATCCGAACTTTACGTCCAGCACCAAGGCGTCGATTCCCTCGGCCAACTTCTTGGACAAGATCGAGCTTGTGATCAATGGGATCGACTCGATCAATCCCGTCACGTCGCGCAGGGCGTAGAGCTTCCTGTCGGCGGGCACCAAGGTCTCGGTCTGGCCGCCCATGGCAAAGCCCGTAGCCTTCAGTACCGAGCGAAATTCATCGGGCTCTAGACCCGTGCGGAAGCCGGGGATCGACTCGAGCTTGTCCAGGGTTCCCCCGGTGTGCCCAAGGCCGCGACCGCTGATCATCGGAACGTAGGCTCCACAGGCCGCAACGGCCGGAGCCAGGGGAATTGACACCTTGTCACCGATGCCGCCGGTGGAATGCTTGTCAACCTTCGGTCCGTCAATGTCCGAGAAGTCAAAGCGCTCGCCCGAGTTCAACATGCCCAGGGTCCACTGGGTCAGCTCGGCGTCCCCCATCCCGTGGATGAAGATACCCATCAACAGGGCGGATGCCTGGTAGTCGGGAATGTCACCGGCGACGTAGCCCGTGAGGAAGGTCTGGATGGCGTCCTCGGAAAGAGTGCCGCCATCGCGCTTCATTTGCAGAATTTCGCGAACGTCCATTTTAGGCCCCCTGCACTTCTTTACTGGAGAGCTCACCCAAGAACGAGGTTCCCTCCTGGGCTTTCAAGCCGAAGAAGTCCTCCACCGTCGCGCCGATGTCGGCGAAGGTAGAGCGCGTCCCTAGGTCCACGCCGGCGGCGCCCTCGCGCCCGTGATGCCAAGCCACCACGGGGATGTACTCGCGGGTGTGGTCGGTGCCAACCGGGTGGGTGGGATCGTTGCCATGGTCCGCGGTTAGGATCACAAGATCGCCCTCTCGAAGCTCCGCCTCTAGGGCGACCAAGTCCTTGTCAAACTCCTCAAGGGCCTTGCCGTAGCCCGCCACGTCACGGCGATGTCCAAAGAGCATGTCGAAGTCCACTAGATTCACGAAAACGAAGCCACGCTCGAGCTCCTTGGCGACATGGATTGTGTGCTGCATCCCGTCGCGGTTTCCCTCCGTGTGGATGGACTGGGTGACCCCAAGTCCTGCGAAGATGTCCTCGATCTTGCCAACGCCAACCACATCGACGCCGGCATCCTTAAGCTTGTCGAGGCTCGTCTTGTGGGGCGGCAACAGGGAGAAGTCGCGCCGATTGTAGGTGCGCGTGAAGTTGCCGGAATTGCCGACGAAGGGGCGCGCGATGATGCGACCGAGCCCAAGGGGATCGAACATCTCCCGGGCGATGCGGCAGTGGTCGAGCAGGCGCTCAAGGCCGTAGTGTTCTTCGTGGGCGGCCACCTGAAACACGCTGTCCGCACTGGTGTATACGATCGGCTTTCCCGAGGCGATGTGCTCGTCCCCAAGGCGGCCGATGACCTCGGTTCCAGAGGCGGCCTCGTTGCAGAGAACGCCGGGCAGATCGCAGCGCTTCACGAACTCGTCGATGAGCTCGGCGGGGAAGCCTCCTTCGTACACCGGGAAGCCCGAGTCCAAGCCGCAGGCCATCATCTCCCAGTGCCCGGTCGAGGTGTCCTTGCCGGGCGATGACTCCAAACAGCGCCCCGTGGCGGCTGCCGGCAGCTCTGTGCGCGGGGTCTTCTCGACGCCAGGAATGTGACCGAGCCCAAGGGCGGTGAGGCGCGGGATCTGGAAGCCAGTCCCCATGTGACTGGAGATGTGGTCAAGTGTGTGGGCGCCCACGTCGCCGAAGTCTGCGGCATCTGGCAGGGCTCCGACCCCGAGCGAGTCGAGAACAAGTACAAAAGCTCTAGTCATGGAGTGATCCGAAGGCCTGGGCCTTACTTGTTGGGTTGGTAGCGTTTGTGGCAGGCGATACAGGACTGCTGCAGGCGGATGAAGCCCTCGCGCATTTTGTCGACGTCGCCGGCTTCGGCACCCGTGGCCAGGATCGAGGCACCGGCCAAGAGCCAGCCTCGGTAACCCTCGAACTTGGGGCGATTGCCGAGGAAGGAGTCCCTGGACATGAACTCTTCCCAGGCCGGATCCTTACTGAGGGACTCGATCGACCGCGCCCAGGACGCTACAGCGCCAAATTCCGACTCAAGGCGAACCACGGGCTCGATCTTCCAGTTCACCTGGTCTATCTGCATCATTACCGAGCGCAGGGGGGCCGGGTTGCCGTCGGTGAGGAATTCGACCTCATCAGACTGCGCTTCGCAACCGGCAAAGAAGGCCGCAAGGGCGAGAACGATCGGCGCCGTTCGGATTCTGGGGGGTGCGTACATGGAGTCGGGTCGTGTTCGGTTTGGATTCGGCTGGGCATCGTGCCGGGTGCACGGTTACGGAATGGCCACCGGTTGCCTATGGTATCTACTTGATGGAAGAAGACGTGAGACCAGCTTGGATTCGAATGGCGGCCTTAGCCCTGGGGCTGATGCTTTTTACGGGCTCCTGCTCCGCCTGGAGAAAGGTCTCGAGCAACGAAGACTGGGCCTTGTACGTAAAGCCGGGGGGCGATGTTGACGTCAGCCGCTTTGAAGCCATGCTCAATCCAGCTGTAGAGGCTGTGGAGCTGGTTTTGGGACCCTTCGAGAGCCCCGTTCGCATCCATGCTTGGGAGGGGGGCGTCGAGCTGAGCTCGGGGAACCGCGGGCGCATCACCGAGGGTAAGGACGCCGGCTTGATCGACCATCTGCCCGAGATGGGAGGTGCTCGCGTGCGGGCCTTCCACGTACGAGCGGGAGGCTTGGGCCCCGGGGGCGTCTTCCTGGGCGAAGCTGCCCCCGGCGCGGCCGTTCACGAGCTCGTCCACGCGCGCTTTGCCGAGCTTTTCGGCCCCCGGGAGACCCTCCCGTTGTGGTTCGAAGAGGGGCTTGCCCAGCTGATTGCCGACGGCATCATGGCGCCCCAGAGCCCAGATGGGCGCCAGGTTTGGGTTCGCGACGGCCTCTGTGCATGGCCCCTGTCCATGCTGCGCGAGCAGCAAATCACCGACGCCGAGCTGATCGACCTGTTGGCCATCCGGGTCTCGGACCCCCACAGCGTCGAGGATAACCTGATGGTCCACTTCGTGGGCTGGGCCCTGGTTTTCGACCTCTACCGCGAGGACCCCACCGGCTCCTGGCGCAACTGGCTGGCCCGGATGGAGGCCAACCCCGAGGACGCACGCATGCGCCTGAACCGCAGCATCGACGAAACCGTCGTGCGGCGCTGGCTTACCGCCCAAATTGAAGACGAAGACCCAGCCGTTCGCCAGGCCGCAGCCCGTGGCATCTGGCGCATCAGCGACCCAGTCACCCTGCAGCTCTTGTCCTCCGCCCTGCGCAAGGAAGAGAACCAGGCTGTCGTCGCCACGCTCACGATCAACATCTTAGCGGCGGCCGGCGAAGGCCGATTCGCCGGCATGGGCCGCTGGAACGGCCTTCGCTTACCTCTTATGAAGCTGCGCGAGGAGCCCTTTGAGGATGCGACCGAACGTGGAGCCGCCCGCAGGCTGCTCGCGGGCTACCAGGGTTACGCCGGCAGCGAAGCGATCCAAGAGGCGTTCGAGGTCTTGAGCTCCTACTGGCAGGAATAGGCCGGAGACCAGGGGGAGGCCCTCCCGTTCATAATCGGTTATCATAGCGTCCGATTTTCCGCTACTTCCCGCCCTCCCGAACGAGCCCCCCCACGGCCCCGGCCGCTGTTGCCATGCAGACCCTTTCTAAGCCCTCTTACGAGTCCCTCGCCCAGAACTTCCACCACTGGGAGGTCGTTGGCGACATGATCGACCAGATGTTGGACCTGACCCTAAACCTGCGCCAGAGCGGGCACCCGGGTGGGTCGCGGTCGAAGGTTCCGATGATGGTGGCGAACACCCTGGGCGCGGGCATGCGCTGGGACATCAAGCGGCCCGAGGCGGCCTTTGGCGACCGGTTTGTGCTGGTGGCTGGCCATGCCGTTCCCGTGGTGTACTGCACCTTGGCGATCTACAACGAGGCCATGCGCCTGCGCTACGAGGCCACCGGCGACGAACGCTTCAAGCTGGATGACGATGCGGGTCGAGTGCTGACCTGGCAGGACCTCCTGACCCTGCGTCACAACGGCGGCCTGGCTGGGCACGCGGAGATGGAGGGCAAGAGCCTGTTCCTCAAGTTTAACACGGGTCCCTCTGGCCACGGTGCCCCGGCAGCCTTGGGTGAGGCCATGGCCCTGAAGCACGCGGGTGCCGGCGATGTCAAAGTCTTTGCAGTTGAGGGTGAGGGCGGCCACTCAGCGGGCTGCCACCACGAGGTCAAGAACTCGGCCTATGGCTTGGGCCTCGACAACCTAATCTACCTGTTCGACTGGAACGACCACGGCATCGACGGCTTCGCGAACTCCGAGGTCATGGCGGGCACGCCGAAGGAATGGTTCGAGCCCTACGGATGGCGCGTCGCGGGCGCCGAAGACGGTACCGACTACGGCCAAATCACCAAGGCTATGCTCGAGATTGTTCACGCCGAAGACACCGAGAAGCGCCCGGGTATGGTCTGGTTTAAGACCACTAAGGGGCGCGGCTATTACAAGTATGACGCCCCGAGCCATGGCGCTGCCCACAAGCGCAACTCGGACCTGTTCTGGAAGTGCCGCGAGGACTTCTCGTCCAAGTATGGCATCACCTTCGACGGCGCCGGTGACACCACCGACCCCGGTGAAGAGGTTTGCCGCGACCAGACCATTGGCTGGATGGAGGCCGTTCTCGGCGTTCTACGCGGAAATGACGCCCTGGTCGAGTACATCACCGACACCCTTGTTGAGCTCGGAACGGACGTCACTACGGAGCCCACGAAGTACAAGCTCGGCAAGGGCAAGAACCTTGCGGCGGACACCTCTTGGCTCAACGTGGACACCCTGCCCGACGACCTGTTCGTCGAGGCCGGCGCCATGGCCCCGAACCGCGCGGGCTTCTCGAAGTTCGGTTCTTGGGTTAACGCCCAGGCGCGCGAGGCCATGGGCCGTCCCCTAGTGGTCGCCTCTTCGGCAGACCTGGCGGACTCGACCTCCATCAGCGGCTTCGCGAAGGACTACGGCGACTCGAAGGGCTTCGGCTGGTACGAGCGCAACTCGAACACGGACGGCAGCCTCTTGCCCCAGCAGATCACCGAGTTCACGAACTCGGGACTAGGCGTGGGCATGGCGACTGTGAACTTCGCCAAGGATCCCGAGCAGGAATTCCTCGGCTACTGGAGCACCTTCTCCACCTACGGTTCGTTCTCGTACCTCAAGTACGGCATGATCCGCCTGTTCAGCCAGCTTGCTCAGGACTGCGAACTGCAGGTCGGCAAGGTGATCTGGGTCGTGGGCCACTCGGGACCCGAGACTGCCGAGGACAGCCGTACGCACTTCGGCATCTTCTCGCCGGGCGTGACCCAGCTGTTCCCCGAGGGCCAGGTGCTCAACCTGCACCCCTGGGAGCACAACGAGGTGGCGCCTATGCTGGCCGCCGCGTTGCAGTGCCCCCAGCCGATCATCGCTCTGCATCTGACCCGACCTAACATCCAGGTCCCCGACCGCGAGGCCCTTGGCGTGCCGTCCTACAAGATGGCTAGCCGCGGCGCTTATGTGATCCGCGACTTTGACGAGTCCCGCCCCAAGGAGGGCGTGATCCTTGTCCAGGGCACCAGCACCACCGACTCGGTCTTCCAAATGCTGCCGCGCTTTGTGGCTGGTGAGGGCCCAAACGTCAAGATCGTCATGGCCGGCTCGTGGGAGCTATTTCAGCTCCAGGATCAGGACTACCGCGACAAGGTGCTCAGCCGCGAAGATTGGCTCGACTCCACCGTCATCACCAACGGCGCGCGCCGCTTGATGCACGACTGGCTGCCGAACAAGGTCGCCGAGAGCTATGCGATGAGCTCGGACTGGGACAACCGCTGGCGCACGGGCGGCAGCATGGACGAAATCAAGCGCGAGGCGCATATCGACCCAGAGAGCCTGTGGGAGGGCATCTGCCGCTTTTCCGCCGAACGCGAAATGCGCTTGGCCGCCGCGCGTATCTAGGAATCTATGCAAAACCTCTTCGACAAAAGCCTACTTGCTGGCGCAGCCGTACTCCTGTCCGGCTGCGGCAGCAGCTACTTTAGTGGAGATGCCACTTACTCCGCTATTGTGGCTGGTGGCTACATGCTGTTTACCCTGGACGAAAGCTCGACCGTCGACGGAGCGTGGACAGGCTCGATGGGGAGCACATCGTTCCGCACCAGTGCTACGAGTTGGGAAGCCGATTCGGCCTGGTCGGGGGATTTCGAATGTGACAGTGCACAGATCGAGCAGTTGGGCAAGGACCTGTTTGACTCCCTGCGCAAGGACATTTTTGCCCGGGGCTTTAGGGCCGACACGGACCCTGAGGCCACCTACCTGGAGCCCTACTCCCCTGGCGCTAGTCCGACAATCGAGATTAAGATCACGCACCGCAGCGCCCGCGGCCAAGGCACCGTCCAGCTGACCGCCGCCCGCAAGGTGCGCGACCGCTATACGGTCACGATTGCTTTTAAAGAGTCCTCGATCTAGTTTCCCTCTTCGCGCCGCCTTGGGCCTTCGAATCAGGTAGCAATTCCCTCGGAGCTACAAGCATCGTTCGCTATCCTCGACTCATGAAGAGCCGGAAACCTGCAGAGAGGGCTGTCGAGCAAGTGCGCGGCGGCATAGAAAGACTGGGTCGATTGATTGCCGGTAGCCTTTTACTACTGACTAGCTGTGTCTCGACCCCGGACTACGGCCAAGGACTTGCCAATGGCGCGTCTGCGCTGTTGCCGGTTATGGATGAAGATGTCCCGGCCTTCGCCATGGATTGGGCCATGCGAGATGAGATCTTGCCCGCACTGGACCAGTCCATCGACTGGATTCATCGGCCCCACGCCTCGAAGTTCTTCCCCATCGAAGGCGTCACCATCGACCGAGCCCAAGCCAGCCTGGTTCGCTTCCGGGACCTGCTTGTGAACAGTGGAACGAAGGCGAGCTTTGACCGAGCCATTCGCGAAGAGTTCACTTGGTACAAGAGCGCGGGTTGGGACGGCCGCGGAGGCGGCGTTCTCTTTACGGGCTACTGTACACCACTGTTAGAGGGCAGCCTGACCAAAGCTCCCGGCTACGACCATCCCCTCTACGCACTGCCGGATGACCTGATCAAGGACAAGGCGGGCAAGACCCTGGGTTGGAAGGTTGGAGAAGCCACCCTGCCCTACCCGAGCCGGTCTGCCATCGAGAACGCGGGATTTCTTAAGGGCCGCGGGTTGGAGCTTGTCTGGCTGTCGAACCCGCTCGACTCCTTCATCGCACATGTCAACGGCTCGGCCTTCGTCCGACTTCCCGACGGGTCCATCGCGCGCTTCGGCTACGCTGGCAAGAACGGCGCGACCTACGTCAGCCTGGGCAAGCAGCTTATTGCAGACGGCGTCTTGCCCAGGGATGGTCTCAACCTGCAGCGCATCCGCGACTGGTCGGTCACGGCCTCCCCAGCGCTCGTAAACGAGTACCTCAACCGCAACCCCTCCTACGTCTTCTTCCAGCCCATCGAGGGCAACCCCCACGGGAGCCTAGACGTGCCCGTCACGGCCCGTCGTTCGGTCGCCACGGACAAGACGCTCTTCCCCCGAGCCTCCATCATGTTTGTGGACGCCGAGCTTCCCGGTGCGCACGCCGCAGAGCGCATCCCTATGAGGCAGTTCCTGTTCGACCAGGATACCGGCGGAGCCATTCGCACTGCGGGACGCGCAGACCTATACATTGGCATCGGGCCCGCCGCCGAAGAGATGGCGGGGCGCATTAAGACGCCAGGCCAGATGTACTACCTTTTTCTTAATTAAGGTGGGGCGGATCTTGGCGGTCTGCATTGGACCCGGTGGCATTCCAAAGCGCACGGTCTCCGTGACGCGGGTGACAGAGTCCGGTCTCGAGGGAGATGCTCAGCGCTTGCTGGAATTCCACGGGGGCATCGACCGGGCCGTCTGCTTACTTTCCCAAAAGGAGGTGAAGGACTTAGGCAGTGACGGCGTACCCCTAGGCGAGCCCGGCCAGTTTGGTGAGAACCTGCGCGTGGAGGGGCTTGACTTTTCCAGCCTGCGGCCCGGCGACCAACTCGCCATCGGTCGTGCTCCCAGGTCTAGTGTCTCCGCTGGCCGCATTCTCTTGGAGATCACGGACATGCGCTCGCCCTGCGTAACTTTGAGTTCGATCGACAAGCGTCTGCCCGACTTGATGTTGGGTAGAAGCGGGCTACTCTGCAAGGTTCTTGAACCGGGCGAGGTCGCGCCTGGCATGGCCATTGAGTTGGTGGAATGAGCGCGATAGAGACTGGAATCGTGCCCGTACTCGAGGTCCAGTGCAAAGACTGCGGCGCGACAATCACCATGCCCGCCCATCGGTTCGCGGCGAACTGCCCGTACTGCGCGTCCCCGTCAGTGGTTGACCGCCCGGTGGACAAAGGGGGGCACCGCAAGGATCAGCCGGACTTTATCCTGGGGTTCGACGTCACGCGCGAGGAGGCGACCCGGCGCGTGGAGGGTTGGATCTCTAGGTCCCGCCTGTTTGCGCCAAGCGCCATCAAGCAAGCCAAGGTCACAGGGATCCAAGGTATCTACCTGCCCGCTTGGTTGTACGGCGCGGTGGCGCGCTCAAGCTACCACGCTAGCATTGGTGAGAATTACACGACGACCGAAACCTACACGACCACGGACTCGAAGGGCAATACCCAGATCCGAACACGCACGGTCACTAAGACCGAGTACCGAAAGTTGACCGGAAATCACTCCGCTTACGTTTTGGACATTGTGGTCACCGCTTCGTGCGGGCTTGGCAACGAAGAACTTGAGACGATTGAGCCCTTCGACCTGCGTGCCATGCGTCGCTACGACGCAGCAGTCGTCTCGGGCTGGTCGGCGGAAGAGGCAACACTCTCTCGAGACGAGGGCTTCCGGATTGGGCGCGACGAGGCCACGGATAAGGTGGCGGCCAAGCTAAAGGCGTTCATGCCCGGCGACAGCTCAACCCTGGTCGACTTCGACACCAGCTTTAGCGAAGAGAACACGGACCTGGTGTTGCTGCCGATCTACGTCTTTGCGGCGCGGTGGGGTGACGACCAGACCCTGCGCATCTTAGTCAACGGCCAAACCGGCGAGGTCCAAGGCGAGGTACCTCGGTCCATGGCCAAGATCCTGATCTCCGTGCTCCTGGCCCTTGGCGTAATCGCAATGATCGCGCTCTTGATCGCGGGGGCATCTGCGCTATGAGTTCGACCATCGACGCGACTAATCCTACCTGCGAGCGCTGCCGGACCCCTCTCGAGCGCGGCGACCTGCGCTGTGCTATCTGCGGTCTGAGCTCTCCCAGCGAGGTCGCCGACGAAAGGCAAAAGCTCGCCATCCAGGTCCTGCGCTGTGAAGGCTGCGGGGCGGCAGTCGCTTACGACGCGAAGGTCGGCGCGCCTAGCTGCAGCTTCTGTAGCTCAGTCATGCGCCTCGACGAGATCTCCGATCCACCCGAGCAGACCTGCGGGTTCTTGCCGTTCCGAGTGACCAAGATTGAGGCCCAGGAGGCTCTCAGGTCGTGGCTGGCGGATCGCGGCTTCTTTCGCCCCCGGGACCTCGCGTCCCGGGCAACCCTCGAGAGCCTCAAGCCCCTCTTCTGGGTTGGCTGGGTCTTCGATGCACGGGCCGAGGTTAGCTGGACGGCGGACTCCGACAAAGGCAGCCGAACGTCGAGTTGGGCACCCCACTCTGGCGAGACCTCGATGGAGTTTGACAACCTCTTGGTGAGTGCTTCCCGCGGACTCAACGACGACGAGGTCGATTACATCTCGGACAGCTACGTGCTTGCGGAGATCCAGCCAAAGCCCCACAGCTCGCCTGCGGATTCCGTCGACCTGGAAGGGGCGCTGATCGAGAGTTTTGACGTCCAGCGGTCCCTCGCCCGCAAGCGCATCGTGCGCGCGATCGAGCGAACGGCCGCGGGCCGAGTCGCCGCTCGCCACGTGCCCGGCACGAGGAGTCGCAAGGTGCACGCCTCCGTCTTGTTGGAAGGCCTGGTGACGAAGCGCTTGTCCCTGCCCGCATGGGTACTCGCCTATCGGTACGAAGGCAAGCTCTACCGTGCGGTCATCAGCGGCCAAGATGCGACCGCGATCACAGGCAATTCGCCTTGGAGCTTCAAGCGCGTGCTGCTGGCCGTGGGAATCGGTGCTTCAGTTATCCTTGCCCTCGTAACGGTCGCTCTACTCGTCTCGATGGCAAGCTAGGACCGAACTGGCCTACCAGGGAAGGGCCTGGCCGTCCTGGTGACGGAACTCGCCAGAGCTCGCAAGGGTCAGCTCTTCGATGCGCTTTAGCAGGCCTTGAACGGACTGCTCGACTGTAATGCCGCGTCCGCCGGTCATGTCCGTGGCGACCATGCCAGGGTGCAGGATCCCAACCGCGATGCCGCTGTCTGCCAGGTCCTTCGACAGGCTGACGCCGACTGCGTTCACAGCGGCCTTCGACATGCGATAGCCGTAGTAGCCGCCAGATCCGTTGTCGGCCAATGAGCCCATCAGGCTGCTGATGATCGCGAACTTTCCACCGTGGTTTAGGTTTTCCCGCAAACCCATCGCCGTACGCAATGGACCGAGGGTATTCACCTCAAGCTGCTGGCGCACTCGATCCATGTCCATATTATCGATGCCGTCTCGGTGCATAACGCCGGCGTTGGCAACAACCACATCCAGCCTTCGGCCTTGCAGCGACCGAGCCAACCCCTCCATAGATGCGTCGTCCCCGACGTTTACCCCCTCGAAGACCGTGGCCCCCAGGGCGTCGAGCTCGGGCGAGGTGCTCCGGCACGTGGCGAGGACTTCGTGGCCCAAGGCGACGAGTTGGCGGCAGAGTTCGAGACCGATGCCGCGGTTGGCTCCAGTGATCAGGTAGGTAGACATGGGGTTAGGGCTTGGTGCGCCGCTTGGCATCACGGAAGTCTAGGGTGGCGTTGACGGCGAGGATCACAAAGAGGCCTAGGCCAAGCCAATGGGTGGCGAAGTTCATCGTGATGGCAAAAATGACCCAGAGCCCACCGAGCGCAAAGACACGGATTGAGCGAAGCAATCGGAAGCGGCGATCGCGGCGGTAGCTGGAGGGGGTCTTGGTTTCGTTCTTACTCACCGTATAAAATACCTAGGAGGTGCTTGGGGAGATGGGGTGCTCGGGTGGGAGTCTACTTTTGTTTGGGGAGAATCGTGGGCAAAATGGGGGCGTAGTAGCAGAGTCTGGGATCCGTTTGCTAGGGTCGCATTTCCGTCCCTAAGATTCATGCCATGCGATTGACTTCAAACTGCCTACTTGGTTTTGCCGCCGTTGGACTCTCTTGTCTCGGGGCCTGCCAAGGACCCGGTCAAGGCGAGCCGTACCCTTCCGATTCGGGATCAGTGGACGCTCTTAGCGAGCCTGTGGATGGACTCCCTGCTGATCCCACCTCCCACAACGCTGCACCTAGCCTACACGGGGATGCACCCCACCAAAGCGACCAGCCAGACCTTGGCGGAGCCTCTCCGAACCGGGACCTCCATGGCCCCCGGGACACGGCCAAGTACGTGGCGATGCTGCAGTCGGACGAGCGGATTCGCGAGCTCAAGCCCGAGCTAGTCGTCGAGCGGATGTTTGAGTTCGCAGGACTCCGCCCGGACTCGGTCTTAGCCGACGTTGGCTGCGGTCCCGGCGTCTTTGTCTGGCCCTTGGTCAAGTTGGTCCCGGACGGGTTCGTCTTTGCGGTCGACGTGGAGCCGGCCCAGCTTGATGCCGTGCGCGAAGGCTTGCTTGAGCGCCGCATTGAGAATGTGGTCCCCGTTCTTGCGTCCTACTCTACGCCCCACCTTCCGCGCAGCTCCTGCGATACGATCTTCATCGCAGACACCTACCACCACATTGAAGGGCGCGTGGCCTATCTCGAGCTCCTCCTGACCCAGCTAAAGCCCGGAGGATTCCTTGTGCTGCTCGAGTACAAGGAGGGCGATCTACCCGTAGGGCCGCCGGCTGATCACAAGGTTCCCAAGGCCGAACGCCACGCCGAGCTTCGCCAAGCTGGCTTTGAGTTGGATCGCGAGCTCTCAACGCACCTCTTTCACGACTTCGAGTTCTGGCGCGTCCGGCGCGCAGGCAACTGACTCAATTGAGGCCTGTTCGCCTGACGACATAGAGAACCAAACCAAGCTTTATGAGTTTCGAATTCGCGACCCTGCTACTAATCATCATGCTCTCGCTCCTAGTGGTGCGGGCGGGAGCAGTGGCTCTCACGATGACGGGGCTCTCTCTCGACGCGGCGCGGTTCCAATCCCTCTCCGCCTTCTCGGGTGTCGGCTTCACGACCTCCGAGTCCGAGGCCATCGTTGGGCACGCCGCTCGCCGACGCATCATCAGCCTGCTTATGTTGCTGGGCAATGCAGGGCTCTTCTCTGCCCTTGGTGCGCTGATCGTAGGCCTGGGCGCGGACCGCACGGACGACACATTCCGGTCCATTGTCTTCCTAATCCTCGGGTGTGTGGTGCTGCTATTCCTGTCCAAGGTGCGCTTCCTCAACCACATCCTCAACGCGCTACTGCAGAAGCTCTTCGTGGGGCTGCGCGAGCTAGCGATGATCTCCGAGGGCGTGCTCGTGCTGAGCGTCTTGCGGGCGAGCGGCGAGACCCTTGCCACGCCTGGCCCACACACTTCTTTGCAAGCCGAAGACGTTCTGCTCTGCTATGGTCGCGAGGAAGACCTCAAGACCCTCTCCAGCAGGCCCGGTGGAGGCACGGGCAATGCCTGTCACCAAGAAGCCGTGGAGCGTCAGCGTCTGTTCCGCGCCAAGGAGAGCGCAGAGGACCCGCACTCTGCCTAGAAATACTCGACCAGCAAGCCACACGCGGTCCATTGGGTTAGACTTTGTGCCCACCTCAATATCCCATTTCCGAGTCATGCCAGAACCTAGCTACACCGCCCTCTCCCACAAGGTCATCCCCGTCGAGGGAGCTGACCAAGTTGAACTAATCATCGAGGGCAGCAACGGCTTGACCTGGTCCTTTGGTATCCCCTTTAGCCGCGCAACCGGCCGGATTGACTTCGACGAAGTTGATGTGGTCGAGCTCGACTTTGGCGCGGAGTTCACCGAAATGGCCATGGAGAAGATCGAGACCCTGGTGGAAGACCTTATCGAACAAGGCTAGTTCGCCTTCGACTGAACCTGCCGCCAGGCGCTGCGTTCAGTCTCGCACGATGAATCCCACCAGCCCAGAGCGGATCGCCCAACTCCAGGAGTCCCTCGGTGGGCTACGGGCGTCCATTGGCCAGGTCTTCTTGGGCCAAGAGCAAACGGTCGAGCTCCTCTTGCTGTCCCTGCTCGCTGAAGGCCACGTCCTGCTTGAGGGCGCACCTGGCCTGGGTAAGACGACCCTAGTGCGTGCCCTTGCCGGCGCCCTGGACCTGAGCTTCCAGCGCGTGCAGTTCACTCCGGACCTAATGCCCGGTGACATCATCGGGACGCGCATGCTTGAGGGCGACGCCGGTGGCGAACGCCACTTCCGCTTTATACCCGGGCCGATCTTCACCCAGGTCTTGCTGGCCGACGAGATCAACCGTGCCACGCCACGGACCCAGTCTGCCCTCCTGGAGGCGATGCAGGAGAAGCAGATCACGACCTGGGGTGAGAGCCGCAAGCTCGACCGGCCCTTTCTGGTGATCGCCACCCAAAACCCAATCGAAATGGAGGGCACCTACTCGCTGCCCGAAGCCCAGCTCGACCGCTTCATTGTCAAAGTCGAGGTCGCCGCACCTAGCGAAGACGACCTCGTCAAGATCCTCGCCCATACCACGGGCACCTTCGCCGAAGTGGGCGCCAGCCAGCTGGACCGCGACGACCTGGTCGAGGCCCAAGCCCTCGTCCGGGAGCTACCCGCATCCACGGACATTCTGCGCAGGGTAGCGCGCCTGGTGCTCGCCACCGATCCCGGCCGCCCGACCTCGCCTCGGCAAATTCAAGACGCCGTCCGCTTTGGGGCCAGCCCCCGCGGCGGCCAAGCTCTGCTGCTGCTGGCTAAGGCCCGTGCCTTCCTCGAGGGCCGCGCCTTCGTCTCGGACACAGACATCGAGGCCGTTGCCGCCCCAGCTCTACGCCACCGCCTAGTTCTCAGCTACGAGGGCGAGGCTTCCGGGGTTCATGCGGACCGCCTGGTCGCGGCCGCGGTCAAGGCCTCGGCGAAGGCCGATCGCGCGAAGTAGCTGGGCGTTTCCCCGCCTTTTGCCACCGCATCGGCCGGAGATCATCCAAAATCTGCGGGACCCCGCGCCCCGCCCCTCGACCCATACCTGACGCACCTGCAAGATCCGCCATGGACCTGCGACTGACCATCGCCCAGACCAATCCGGCTCTCGGCGACCTACATAAGAATCTCGACGACCACCTGCGACAGATTCGCGCCGCCACCGCTGAGGGTGCCGATCTGATCCTCTTCCCGGAGCTATCCTTGACGGGCTACTTCCTGCGGGACCAGGTCTTTGACCTAGGCATCGATCCCGAGGGTCCCGAGCTCGAGCCCCTACGCAACCTGTCCCTAGGCATCTCGATCGTGGCGGGTTTTGTCGAGCGCACTCCCGACGGCCGCTTCTACAACTGCCTTGGATTCTTCGAGGACGGCAAGCTCCTCGCAAAGCACCGCAAGGTGCACCTCGTCTCCTACGGCATGTTTGACGAGGCCCGGGACTTCGCGGCCGGGGACGAGTGGGGCATCGTCGACAGCCGCCTTGGTCGCTTTGGCCTGTTCCTGTGCGAAGACATCTGGCACCTGGAAGGCCAATACCTTCGCATTCTCGAAGGCGTTGATGCCTTCCTAGTCGCCAGCGCTGGACCCGGCCGCGGAGTGGGGCCCGACGGCTCTGGCGCGCACTCCGACCTCGAAGGCCAAGCCTGCCTCTACCCCGGCGGGCAAGCCGACGAATTCGAATCCGTTGGCACCTGGCGCAGCATCGTCACGGCAGCCGCCCTGCACGGCCAGTGCTACGTAGCCTGGGCCAACCGCGTCGGCTTCGAAGATGGCGTCGCCTTCTCAGGCGGGTCCGCCTTGCACGGCCCCAGCGGCGAGCAGCTCGCACACCTGACCGGGCTCGACGAGGGCAGCATCACCTGCCGCCTGACATCCGACGTCCTGCTGCGCTCACGCCAGCGCACCCCCCTGCTGCGCGACTCTAAGCCCTGGGTCTTGGCCAAGGCGCTCGGCGTCATTGCACCCATCGCCCCCACAGAAGACAGCGCTCCGCCGGTCGTCTCCGAAGAAGGTTGAGCCGATGAACCCGCTCGACATCAACCCGCGCCTGGCCACCGACATCCTTGTGCGCTTCCTGCGGGAAGAGCTTGGCTCCGCAGGCTTCTCCCGGGCGATCCTCGGTCTGTCCGGCGGGATCGACTCGGCCGTCTCTGCCGCCCTGGCCGTGCGCGCCTTTGGCCCCGAGGAAGTCCAGGGCATCATGATGCCCTACCGCACGTCAAACCCCGAGAGCGAAGCCCACGCGCGCCTAGTGGCCGACGCCCTCGACATGCCCGTGCGTAAGGTTGACATCAGCGCCATGGTTGACGGCTACCTCGACCAGGAATCAATCCCCGCCAACATGCGCAGAGGCAACGCCATGGCACGGGCGCGCATGATCGTCCTCTACGACCTCTCGGAAGAGTGGCGCGGCCTAGTCATTGGCACTAGTAATAAGACCGAAATGCTGCTGGGCTACTCGACCCTATTTGGCGACTCCGCCTGCGCCGTCAATCCACTCGGCGATCTCTACAAGCACCAGGTCTTCCAGCTCGCTGAATACCTAGAGCTTCCAGATGAGGTCATCCACAAGGCACCCTCTGCCGACCTGTTCGAAGGACAGACCGATGAGGACGAGCTCGGCTTCTCCTACGCCGAAGCCGACAAGCTGCTCTACCCCATGGTCGACCAGCGATACAACGAGGCCCAGCTGATCGAGGCTGGTTTCGAACCTGAGTTCGTGCGCATGGTCGCCAAGCGCATTATCCGGAACCAGTACAAACGCTGCCTGCCGCCCATTGCCAAGCTCTCCCACCGCACGATCAATCAGGACTTTCGCTACCTGCGAGACTGGCTGGCCTAGTCACAAAGCAAGACGGGCGAGCACTACAAGTGCTCGCCCGTCTTTTGCATTCGATCGATCTAGGTTGGACTACTTGCCTTGCAGCTGAGCGGTGAGCAGCTCAAAGTCCACCGAGGAGACCTCCTGCTGGTCAATCGGGCCCAGATTCTTGAACTTCTCGGCTTCCAGGTTCGAGGTCATCTCGATTAACGCGCCGGTGGGTAATGGGGTTTCTCCTTTGGCGGACTGAGCCTTCTGCTTGTTGCGCATATCTCCGCTGACATTCTTTAGGCTGGCGGGCAGATCTTCGGGCAGGGCCTTGCCGCGCTCGAGGGCAAGCTTGGCCTTGCGGCACACCTTGAGGGTACGAGTCAGGTTGTCCTGGATGCGTGTGAGGCGTTCGATGTCAGGAGAGTCGCCTGCAAGGGAGCGGCGAACCTTCGTGCAGGCGACGTCAAGGACAGCGATCAAGCAGTTAAGCCTGCGCATGACCTTCTCGCGGTACTCGGGAGAGTCGATGCTGTTCGCATCTTCGTTCGAGTTTGCGGAATCGTCGAAATTAGAGGTCATGGGCGAAAACGTTTATTCTTGGGGAGGCGGGGCGGTCTCGATGGCGAGCCGAGCGAGAGGCGGGGAAGTGGGGCTTCCCTAAGGCCAAACAAGAGTACCCCAGAATGGAGCCGATGTCGTACTTTCGGGCTTTTGGCCTCAAGTCCCCAGGCAAACGTTTACACAAAACCCACCGGCCTTAAATGCGGCTCTAGACGGGTCTAGCCTTACTGGATCGCTGACTCGACCAGCAGCTGGAGATCAAGCTGGGGAACCTTGCCCACGGCAATGATCTCATGCCCAAAGATCGACCCCTGAAGCACGGTCACGGGGCCGGCGCGGAACAACTGCAGCTTCTCTTCCATGTTCTGCGCAGGGGCAAAGACACCGGCGGGTACGCTAAGTTGAGGCAACGCAAGACCGCAATCCAAGTACAGGATCGTCTGGACACCGTCGGTGTACTCAAGCTTGGCCCATGCTCCGCCATTGCCATTGTCCAGTGCAGTGGCACTGACAAAGCGGAATGCGCTGTCGGGCAGCAGCTTGGGAAGGAGGGGGTCAAATCCAAGTATAGAAACCGGATCTTGGGCGCCCTTCAGGTCCAACTCGATGTTGTTAGCCTGATGAAAGGTCACACCGGTCAAGTCTGGGTCGAAGTCTACGGACTCATAGACCATGGAAGAGTAGAGGCGATCTTGGCCATCGTACTCGTAGTAGCTCAAGACGATGCCCGTGGCAGCATCCATGGCGACTTCCCAACGGGAGCTGCCATCCTTGCGGATCACATCCAGTTCATAGCAATCGCGCCCAGCAACAAGCACCGACCGCCCCCAGGAGCGCAACTTGTAGTTGTCGAGGAAGGTCGGTAGGTCGCGTACCAGGAAGTCCCGATAGCGCCAGTTGAAGCCCTCCCTAGACTTCAGCAAGAATCGGAAGGTCTCGTTGTCCACACTGGCGCCCGACAAAACCTCAATGGGGTTGATTGTGAAGTGACCTTCGCCGTCGGTGATGACCTCTTCGCGGTAAGAGACCGTCTCGTCTTTGCCGCTCAAGTTGTAGAAGGAGTCGACCTTGCGCACGCCACTGTGGACCGTCAGGGACGGGGCGTTTTGCACTTGATTGAGCAGGTCAGCCACTTCAGAGTTGGCGTAAACACTCCGCTCACCGCAGCTCCCCATGAAGGCAAGCGCTGTGATCAGGCCGTAACCAGCAAGTTGACGGAAGCCGAACTTCACAGCCCACCTCCATCGGTCGTAGGCTCGTCTCGCTTCACACCGCTAGGGGTCAGCCCCATGAAGTTAGCGGCCATGGTCTGGGCGAAGGGGCTGAGCTCATTGAGGTCAGAAACCTCGACAACCTGGAAGCGCAGCTGTGGGGTCCTCGCAACCGCGCTAAAGTTGGGCATGGCGATCCAGACCAACAGAGCCGCAGCAGCGGCCGAGCCCCACTTTATCGTCTTGGCCGAGAGCAGGCGCGGCTTGCGGGCCGAGCCCAGCTCCCCGCGCAGGCGTCCGTCCAGGGTCTTGGGACAACCCTGACGGGGAAGTCCACCTACGAAGCGCTTTGTGATGGCCTTCTCACTGTCCGCGAGCTCTTCGGAGACCAAGCGCTCGAGCACGCCCGGGGCATGGGCCCGGGGCAGCTGCTCAATGAGGCGGGTCCAGGCGGGCGCACCGTCCTCTAGGGCAAGCTCCTTAAGCTGGCTGTCCACAAGCTCGTCCAGGGCGGCCGGGGCAGCCACGTGTTGGAGGCCGCGAAGAGCACCCGTGAACTCCCCGGCGCCGAGCTCCATCTCCTGGCGCAGGCGCACCTCGAGGTCCGCTGGGGCAAAGACGCGGTCCATGGAGCCAAGGAAGCCGGCTATAAGCACAGCATCAGGGGTCCAGGCCTCGCAGTCCAAGCATGTCGCCACGTGCCCATCCACCAGCTCGCCATGGGCGTCTGGATCGCGCAAACCGGCGAGCAGTGCCTCGCGGTAGGTCTCGCATTGGTTGGGGGTGGAGGAGGTCATGGCTGTAAGCTAAGAGGGCTAGCCCAGGTAATGTTTGTGAAGGACCGGTGTGAGCTCGCGATCCATGGCGGCGTGGGCCCGGGAGAGCCGAGACTTGACCGTTCCGAGGGAGATGTCAAGGGATTCGGCGATCTCGTCGTAGCTCAGGCTCTCGATATAGCGAAGCACGGTGATCGAGCGCAGCTTGGGTGAGAGACGGCTAATGGCGCGCTGAACTTCGGACTCCAGCTCGCGACGAGATGCCACCTCCGCAGGGAGGTCCGCAGTCGGATCCTCTAGATCAAATCGGGTACCTTCACCTTCTTCGGAGGAAGTGATGGCCTCGAGGGAGGCAAGGCGCCTTGGGTTCTGGCGGCGCTTGAGGTCGATGCTTGCGTTAATCGCAATGCGATAGACCCAGCTCGAGAATCGGGACTGAAACCGGAAGCCGCCGATCTTACGGAAGAGGATCCCAAAGGTCTCCTGGGAGGCGTCGAGAGCATCCGTAGCGTTGCCGGTCACCCGATAGCAGACGTTGTAGACGCGATCCTTGTACTGGTTGTAGAGGGTGCGGAACGGACCCTCAAGCCCAGAAACGGTCTGGGCTTGGCAGGCCTCCACAAGGGAGGCGTCCGGATCTAACTTGGGTGCAGCCATATGCCCGAATACGACGGTGCTATCTAGGAAAGGGTTCCAAACGACTCAGGAACAATGTCCCTTATTAGCTTCAAAACCAAAAACGGCCCCGATGGGGCCGAACTTTGGGAAACAACCCGCACATTGGGGGTAGATCGGATCAATTTCCGATCAGCGCTAGGGGGTCAATCACATTGACAATCGTACCCGCCAAGCTTGAACAGTCCGGCGGACAGTATGAGTCTTGCCCCATCACGGTGCATTCTGCGGAGTCGATTTGCTGCTGCAGGACCGCCCCAACCACGCCCACCGTATGGAGATCTTGGGTGCAAATCTTCGCGGGGGTCCAGGTGATCGGGATGTCAGGTCCATCGCTGAGGGGCAAGAATTGGGTGGAGAGCCCAGTACTTGAGGCTACGTCCTTCACTTGGCAGACGACACCATTGATTCCTGTCAGGTTGAGGGCCGTTGCCTTTGCGACGCTAGTCCCGTTTGCGGGAGTGAACGTAGTGAAGAGGCTTGCGTTGCCGAGGGCCAAGATTAGAGACTCAGGTATCGGGGTCTCCAAAGTATAGATGGAGTCGAGGCCATTGGCCGCCGGCTGGACGCTCAGGATCGCCCCCGTGAAGAACAGGAGCGGATCGAGCAGTGCGGTTTGGCCGTTAATCAAGACTCCAAAGGAGACAGAAGATCCAGGCAACTCGCCCGCTGGCACGTAGAAGCTGTTGACTGCCCGGAATACACCATCTTCAGAGCGGCCCGTCGACGCCAAAGAAGCCTCGGAGATGGGGCCTGGCAGGTCGAGAGTTGCAAGCGGGTTTGTTCCGCGCGCGAGCTCCTCGATGTCAGAAAAGCCGTCCCTGTCGGTGTCTACATCGAAGGGGTCGGTGCCCAAGATGGACTCTTGGTAGTCGGCCAACCCATCGCCATCCATGTCAATGTAGATGTAAGTTGCCGCAGATAGCTCTTGGCTTTCGCCGAGTGTGTGACCAAAAACGAATCCACCAATCGCTAGGGCCATTGAAGGAATCAACAGTGACTTCCAGTCACCTTGGATTTTTGGTTCACGCATAAGCTTTTATGAGGAGGAAGCAAGAGAACGCTCGGACTAAACGTCTTGCCCTTCTATTACTGCGCTGGAGGATAAGGGTAACTCGGGATTTTGGTCAAGAGGGGAATTCCGTTGCTCTCGCACCCCCCCCACTACTGGCCCTAAGGGGGGGCAAAGAGGTGCCCCACTATCCTCTAACCCATATGCGGGCGAAGGGTTATGGCGCATTTAACCCGAGTGAGTCCAAAACGCGAGTTCTCAGGGTCACGGGTTCTCGCCCTAAGCCTTGCCAGATCCAGGCTTGAACCCCACACTACGCCCCCTCAACGCGCCCGTAGCTCAGCTGGATAGAGCGCCTGCCTCCGGAGCAGGAGGTCACAGGTTCGAATCCTGTCGGGCGCACCACTTTGCCCCGTTGAGCTCGCTACCCCAACTCGCACTGGGAAGCAGACCCGTTAGCCGTTCCTGACTGCCGAGTCTAGTATTTCCAGCACCTGGGGAAAGGTCGTGTCGCGCCGGAAGCCCTTCATTTTTATCAAACCAGCCTCAACGAAGCGCTGCGCTAGGGCCGGATCGTCGAGCACCCGCATCATGGCAGGACCGAGCTCCTCGGGGCTCTTGGGCTGGACCAAGAGCCCGTTGACCTCGTGTTCAACGACCTCGGGGTTGCCACAAACACCGGTACAGACAATCGGCGTGCCTAAGGAGGCCACCTCGAGCAGGGTGTGGGACAAGCCCTCGTACTCGCTGTTCAGTACGAACAGGCTGGCGGCACGTATATAAAGGGGGATGCGCGCGTGGGGCACATTGCCCAGGAAGGTCACGCGGTCCTCGATGCCGAGCTCTGTGGAGAGCGCGGTCCATTGCTCTTGGAGTTCACCATCACCGGCGACGAGGAGGTGCACGTCCTTCGGCAGGTCCACCAGTGCCCGCTGAATGAAGTCGACGCCCTTCCAAACTACCAAGCGGCAGATCGTGAGGACATAGCGCTTGTCCGCTTCTAGGCCAAGCTCGGTTCGGGCCTCAGATTGGGTCTCGGTGACGTCCTCGACGCTTGGACCGTTGTAGGCGTTGTGGACCCGGAGACACTTCTCTTCGGAGATGCCATAGCGCTTGATCGGGATCCAGCGCAGGAAGTCCGAGCAGGCTATGATGCGGTAGACCCGCTTCCACCAGAACAGCTGCACGGCGCGAATCAGCTTGACCTTAAACCCATAGTCCTTGGTCTCAAACGTGTTGATGCTGTCGTCGCCGATCAGGCCAAATCGATGGCTGATTTCCCAGGCGCCATCCACCATGATTCGGATCACCACGGGCTTGCGGGCTAGGCGAGCGCCAAGTACATGGAAGAGCGCAATGTGTTCCTGCACATAGACCACGTCCACCTTGCGAGCCTCGCGGAAGACGAACCAGAAAGCCTTGACGTATCGCCACAGCAGGTTCCCCCGGCTGATTGTCGTGACCTTAAACGGAAAACCCGAGACCTTGGGCTCGGAGCAAAAAGCGAGCACCTCGACCTCGTGTCCCGCATCCACGAAGAACTTTGCAGCACTGGGGACGTACACAGCCGGGCCACCAAGATCTGGCGGAAAGACTGGGCTGGTGATCAGGATGCGCATGGGGCTTGGGTGGAGGTCGGAGCGCTTAGACCTTCGAGGAGAACTCTAAGCAGCCCTGGTTCGAGGAGCGCTCGCCGCCAATGGCTTGCAGCACCTCGGGGGTAATATCGCCCGTTGGGTAATCGCCAGTAAAGCAAGCGTTGCAAAACTTCGTGACGTCTTCGTTGCCCGCACGAGCGGCCCCGTTGAGGCGCTCGCGCTCAAGATACATCATGTAGTCCGCCTCAAGCTCAGCCGCTACCTGGGCGGCACTGCGTCCGCTGGCCACGAACTCCGTCTTAGTGGCCATGTCGATGCCATAGGGGCAGGGCGCCACAAGGGCGGGGCTGCACGAGGCTAGGTAGACCTGCTTTGCGCCCGCTTCCCGGGCCATACCCACGATGCGCTTGGCTGTATTTCCCCGCACCACGGAGTCGTCCACGAGCAGAACGTTCTTCCCCTCGAACTCCAGGGGAATCGTGTTTAGCTTTCGGCGTACGGAGTTCTGGCGATCCTCCTGGTTGGGCATGATGAAGGTGCGCCCGATGTAGCGGTTCTTAACGAGGCCCTCGCGGTAGGGAACGCCGAGCTCCTTAGCCATGGCCAAGGCGGCCTCCCGGGATGAGTCCGGGATCGGGATCACAACATCCGGCATGGGGGCACCTGTCTCGCGCCACTGCTCGCCCATGGCGGTGCCCGAGCGCATGCGCGTCTTGTACACCGAGATGCCGTCGATCATGGAGTCGGGGCGCGCAAAGTAGACCATCTCAAAGATGCACGGGCTGTGCTGCTTCTCGACGAGCTTACGGTGCACGATTTCGCGGTCGTGGCCCACGAAGATAACCTCGCCGGGTCCGACGTCGATGGTGCGCTTGTACCCGATCACGTCCAGGGCGACACTCTCGGAGGTGACGGCGTAGCTCATACCCCTGTCGGTCATGCGCTCGCCAAAAACGATGGGCTTGATACCGTAGGGATCGCGAAAGGCCACCAAGCCCACGTCGGGCAAGGAGACGACCACGGAGTAGGCGCCGCGGACCTTGCGGTAGACCTCGGACACGGCGTGGAAGACGTCGTCCATATCCACGATGTGGCCAGGGCGCACGCGCTCACGCAGGGCGTTCGCGAATACGAATAGGATTACCTCGAGGTCGCAGGAAGAGTTCAAGCGCGTGCCTGACTTCTCAAAGTGCGTCTCCTTCAGCTCTTGAAAGTTGGTGACGTTGCCGTTGTGAGCCATGGCAATGCCCACCGGGAAGGTCAGGTGGAAGGGCTGGGCGTCGTCGCCCGTACCCGTGCCCACCGTCGGGTAGCGCACGTGGCCGATGCCTAGGTTGCCGCGCAAGCGCGCCATGTTCTTCTGGTTGAAGACGTCGCGCACCATGCCGAACCCCTTCTTCATGTGGAACTGGTCCGTGAAGGTGGTGATTCCGGCCGCGTCCTGGCCGCGGTGCTGAATCGCCAACAAGCCCTCGTAGAGCTCCGCTGCCACATCGGTGCCGTCAGGCCCGTAGATCCCAATGAATCCGCACATAAGTCAACTTCCCTGTTCCGGGGGGCTTCGTGTCACCGGGCCATTGCCAGACCCGATTAGGGCCAAGAGCATAACTTGTGGCTGGGAAGTGCCGGAAGGCGCTGGCTTAGATTTGTGCCAGAAAGCTAGCGAACATGAGCGTTAGGCCCTGGCTTCGATCAACGTGGCAATCTCCGCGGCCGCCTGCTCGGGAGTGTGCATTTCGACCTGGGCCACATAGTTCTTTCCCTTCTCCGAGTGCTCGTAAAGCGGATCGTAGTAGTCCTCGAGCAGGATCTTCACGAGCTCTCGATCCGCACCCGCCGACAGCATCCCAGTCAGGGCACCACGCCATTTTACAGGCCCGAGCCGGCGCTCGATAAACGGGAGCTGCTCTGCCAAGGCCTCGCGGTTCGCCTCCTTGCCGAGGTAGTCCTCGATCAGGACATCGATGCGCCGCTCCATTTTCGCGTGCAGCAAGATGTTTGTACCCCCTTGCAGGGAATCCCAGATGGGTGTGGGCAATATCCTATCGCCAATCTTTCGGCTCTCACCCTCGTAGACCAGGGGACCTGCCGGCGACAGAGCCGACAGCCGCCGCAGTCGAGTAGCCACCCGCGTTTCGAAGTGCTTCTGGGTCACAGGCTCCAGGCCCACCATGCCCAGAATTGAAGAGCGGTGCCCTGCCATGAGCTCAAGGTCGATGGTCCAATCGGGCCGCAGCTCTTCCAGTGCCCGCAGCACCAGGGTCTTGCCCGCACCGGTGTAGCCACGGATCACGTAGGCCGGTGGGGCTCCCCAGCGCGCAATCTCATCGGCCACCTGCTTGCGGTAGCCCTTGTATCCGCCAATGACACCAATCGCGCGGTTGAAGCCACAGAGGCGAAGCAGCGCGACGACGCTGAGGGAGCGCATGCCACCTCGCCAGCAGTGCAAGATCACCGGGCGCTCTGGGAGCTCGGACAATACAGCTGGGCGCAGGGTCTCTGACAGGGCATCGATCCCCTGAGAGGTCATCTCACGGACGCGCTGCCCCAAGTCCACCTCGGGCATTTCCCAATCGCTCAGTCTCGCGATCTCTTGAAACAGCTCGCCAATTCGTTGGAACACAACCTCCCTGCCTTCATCAAAGGCTCGGTCCGGCGACACTTTTTTGTAGAGCGTCCCAATCAGCGCACGCTCGACATCATTAAAAAGCGGCAGATTGACGGCGCCGGGTAGGTGGTCGTCCTTGAACTCCCCAGGGCTGCGCAGGTCGATAATCGTTGCCTTTCCCGAGCACTCACCTAAGCCCTCGCCGTTGCCGATGCAACGCAAGACCTGCTCAGGGGTTGCCATGGGGATAGCTGCAGAGGAGAGTGCCGGGGACATGGCGGGATTATCGCAGGCTTCGCCTAGATGTGTTCAAGAGTTCCAAGTCATGTTCGCTGGGTGGCTACCGGAATGGGATCCTATAGGCATGCACACCGACGACAACCCTACCGATCCCGGGCCATTCGAGGAGCGCTCACTGCAGGAGCGGATCTTGGTCAAGGCGGGTGCGCTCGTTGTTTTGGACAAGCCCGCAAACCTGCCCTCGACGGGTCGGCGGTTGGACGACCCCGACTGCCTGCAGTTCGCACTGATCAAGCACTTCGGCCAGATGGTCTGGGCAGTACACCAACTCGATGCGGACACGACGGGGGTCAATCTGTTTGTGCTGGAAAAGGGGCAGGTTGCCACCTGGAAGGACCGCATGGCCTTCCCGCGCGGAACGAAGACCTACCTCGCCATCGTCCATGGCACCGTAGACTTTGAATCCCGGCGGATCGACGCGCCTATTGGCGTCGTCAGCGCTTCACCCCACCGGCAGCTTGGCATCTGCAGCCACGGCAAGCGCGCCATTAGTGAAGTCCGACGACTGGCGACCGGCCAGGACTGCAGCCTAGTGCAGGTTCAGATCGAGACGGGCCGCACCCACCAGATCCGCATCCACTTGGCGTCGGTTGGCCATCCTCTGATCGGCGAAGACTGGTATGCCGACGATCGATTTAGGGCCCACCACCGCCAAGCTCTACATGCGTGGCGCGTCGACTTCCAGGACAGCGTCGAGCCCCGGCAGCTCGAGAGTCCCCTACCCCGCGATATGCGGGCGCTCATAGACCAGCGGGGCATCGAGCTGCCCGGCGAGCTTTAGTGGCGCGGTCCGCCGCCTTTGCCGCGACCGCTCTCGTCGCGCTTGCCCCGACCTCTATCCCTCGATCCGCGGGATCCAAGCCCGCGGCGTTCGTGGACTAGCTCCGCTAGGAACTCAACATAGGCATCAGCGCTCAATCTATTGAGGGCCTGACGCTCCTGGTCCGTGAGAATCGCGTGACCCTCAAGGAAGGCTGCCGCGCGCTTCTGCAGTCGCTTGGACATGGCTTGTTGCCGATCCCCTTCGGCGAGCTCGCTAATCGCTAAGCGGTCCTCCAGGGTCGGGCGTAGTACGTCGGCGAGATCGCGAAGCCCCCTGGATTCGCCGTCGCCGCCGCTTCGATCCGACTTAGCTTTATCCCCGCCTGGCCTTTTGTTTCCCTCCGACGCGGACCCGCTCTTAGGCCCCCCTCGCGGCCCGAGAGTCCCACTCGGAAGGCGAGAGGAGTCCTTCTCATCATCTAAGCCACCCTTTGGCCTTCTCTTGGTGTCTGGGTCACCAAGCCCCTTGCGCCCGCCGGGCTCGGGGTGATCTGGGCGCCCAAGGCCAAGGTGTTGGTCAAAGCCGCTCTTGCGCGCTTGCTTCAAGAAACGCTCAGTGGAGGATTCGTCGAGCATCTTCTGCCACTTCTTTTGGCTGACGCCCTCGGGTAGCCCCAACTTTCCGATGACTTCCTCAATTCGGTTCCGCTTAATTTGCAGAGCTTCGTGGATACGCTCGGGCTCCGGCAAGCCCAGCAGGCGTTTGTGCTCATCGGGGGTCAAGTGGCCGAGCTCGCCAAAGCGTTTCACGGCCTTGTCGCTAAAGGTGCCCCGCAGCTCGTCGCGCTTCTTGTGGAACGGACGCGGAGGGCCGCCGCGGGGACCGATGAGGTCCTCCAGTATCTCGCGCGGCCCCGCGTCGAGGGCCTCGCGGAGCTCCTCGCCGGCGCGACGGAGCTCGGCGACTTGGTGCTCGCGCAGAATCCGGTCGCGCTCATGGGGCGGCAGGTTATCCAGGTTGCTGCGCACCCCGGACTCGAGTGCAGACTCGATGCTCCGGCGTTGGTCCGCGAGTTCACCGGCTCGCTGCCGCAGGACCTCGCGATCTTCTGTGGAGAGCTTGCGCAGTTGCTCGAAACGGACCAGCAAGGTGCGCCGCTCCTCCTCCGTCTTCTTCTTCCAGCGGTCCTCGGCCCAAGAGTCTTTTCGCCCTTGGCCGGACTTGCCCTTTAGCTTCTTGGCTTTGTCCAGCTTCTGCCCCTCGCTAAGTTCGCCCTTCGACTTCAGGACCGGGGTCTCTGTGCCTGGAGCCGACGTCTGTGCAAGGGCCGCCACATCCATCGACATGGGTGCGAACATTAACAGAAAGGCAAGTAGGCTGGAGGTAAACTTCATGGCGGCGAATTAGCCCTCTTCTTCGCTGGCTAGGAACAAGAGCTCGGTGTCAGCCTCTTCAAGGGATCCGAGCAGGAGATCAATGTCGTCGGACATCAATAGCTCCCAATCTTCAAGCACGTCTAGAGACGCGAGCACACTGGGATCGGGCAGGTTTACGGCGGGGAGTGCCTCGACTTTCTCTGCTGTGCCTTGGTTACTCTCCAACCCCGCAACCTCTTCCAGAGTACGTGGCGAGGTTGAGCCCCCGGGGGTACCCAGCTCGCCCTGGGCCTTAGCCACACCTTTGCGGTTTAGATCCTGGTTCTCGTTGGAATCGGACGTCATGCGCCATGCGCCGAAGGAGACTATAAGGGTTGCTGCGATGGCGCCGGCATAGCGTAGGCCGCCAAAGCGAGGGCGCAGAACCGGAGTCGAACTAGTTGCCGTAGTTGCCGCACCTAGCTCGGCCTCCAAGGTCTCCAGAATCCCCTGGGCTAACCCGGCGGGAACCTCTGGTGTGGGGATCAGGTTGAGAAGTGCGTCCAGTGAAGGGGCGCGCTGCGCCTCGACGCCCTGCAGCACCTTGGCACTGAGACTTGGGGGAACCACGGGTTCAGGGAGCGCGTCGAGTAGAAGCTCGAGCCTAGCTCCCTGGGCAGCTTGACGCTCGTCCTGGAGCTCGTGAAGGACACTCTCGGTGAGGTTAATCGGGATTTGGATCTGGTCCGCCTTGGCCAACAACGTATCAAGGTCGGTGTGATGGTTCGCAAGCTCAACAGCAGTCCGCTCGACGCCCAAGCGCTCGAGGATCCGGCGTGCAAGCTCCTTCGGAACGGCCGGCACGGGCATGGACGCCAATACCTGCTCGAGGGCCTCTTCGGCTTCTAGCAGATCCCGACACTCGTCACAGCTGAACAGGTGTTCGTGCCACGAGAGAGGGCGTACGGATTCCAGGCTAGAGCTGTCGCCTCGCAGGCTGCCCTCTAGGGCGTCGCGCAATCGACGGCGGAAGTCTTGGCAGTAGCTACTCATCCGACGTGGCTCCGCAAGAGGGGCTCGAGCGCTACCCGAAGGCTGGTCCGGGCGCGGTGGATCATGGACTTGATGGCCTTCTCGGACGAATCCAGAATCACGGCGATCTCTGTGTAGGGAAGCTCGTCGTATTTGGCAAGGATCAGCGCCATGCGCTGCTGTTCAGGAAGATCGGCGATGGCTGCGCGCACTGCGCCGACGACGTCTTCGCGCTCTAACTGATCCGAGGGCTCATTGCTTGTCTCGTCGATAATCATCTCGCCTAGGCTCTGCCCCTCGTCATGGGTGTCGCTGGCCTGGTCCAGGGACAGATGCCGGCGTGTCGCTGACCGGGCGCGCTCGTTGGTCGCCAGATTGAACACGATGCGGTAGATCCAGGTCGAAAAGCGCGCCGTGGGCTCGTAGCGATCCCGTGAGCGCAGCACGCGGATGAAGACCTCTTGCACAAGGTCTTCGCGGTTGGATACCTGGCCTAGGAAACGGGTCAGGAGTGCGTAGACGCGGCCCGAGTAGGCCTCGACGAGTTGGGCGAAAGAAGACTCGTCGCCGGCCTGCCAGGCCAGCATAAGCCGCACGCCCTCATCCCCGCTTGCGTCGGTCGGGGCTGCCTCTTGATCGCTAGATGTTGGTTTCACCATGACTGCAACAACCATCGAGCAGGTTGGTTCCGGAGCTTAATCCTTAATGCAGATTGGATCTACTTCAGGGGCCGAGCGCGGTCTAGGGGCAGGGCGATGCGCAGGGGCCTGCCGATGATAGCCGACGCCTGAATCGGCCCCCAGAGCCTGCTGTCGGCGCTTTTGGAGCTGTTGTCCCCAAGTAGGAAATACTCGGAAGGCCCCAGAACGAAAGAGCGCTGAACGCCAAAATCCCCGACGGGAATGACGAACAAATCCCGCATGACCTCGACCCGACGCAGGTCCATTTCCAGAGCCTCGCCACCGACCCCAACCCGCGATGCCACGCTGCGGACGGGCACCTTGCCCGGGTTGGGGCCGACCCCCAGGTAGGGCCTGTTCGCGTCGTAATCTACCTGAAGGCGCACCAGTTGCTCCGAGGTCGCAACATCTTGCAAGGTCGCCACTAGGCGGTTGTCCACGTTGGACAAGGACAGGCGCAACCACCCCGACGGCTCCTCCGCCCCGAAGCTCGGCAGTCCGCCCCCTGTGATTGGTGATGTGGCCAGCACCTCGCCTGGGTTGCGCTCGATGCGCAGGCTGTAGCCGCTTCCCTCGGCGTCGATTTCAACTAAGGCCTCGAAGGTGTCCCCCTCCTCTACTAAGCGCGCGCGGATCCGCGCGCCGGGCGCAACATCGACGACGCGAAACTCGAAGGCGACCGCCGCATCGTTCACCGTATTCAGTCCCTTTTTCAGAGCGCCCTCGCCATCGATGTAGCTGTCCCGCAGCTCGCTTGCATAGCGCATCATGCCCGTCTCTCGTCCGGGCTGAAGGGACAGCGCGTTTAGCCGCAAGAGCACATCGGGATTGTCTGTATCTAGGTCCCACGGAAAGTCGGGGGTTGCGACACCGTCTTCCTGGAGCCGAAAGACGAAGCACTCTTCGATCGCCATTCGGTCGCTATCGAACAAGGTCACCGGGGGCGCAGGTGGCCCCAGCTTCCCCGCGCGAGTCCCGTCCACAAATAGGTCGCCATCCACGAGGTGCAGTGCCTCGCCAGGAAGGCCGCCAACGCGCTTTACGATCGGCGGGCCCCCTTCTCCCCGGTCAATTACCACCATGTCGTGGCGCTTGAGGTCCTTCGGGGCACCAAAGCGAACCAAGACCATCTCGCCATCTCCATGGATCGTCGGCTCCATGGAGATGCTCTCCACGTTGTAGAGGCGGATCACGAAGGTGCGCAGGATTAACAGGGCCAAGAAAACCACAATGGACCAGGTGAGCAGTCGGGCCCTCCAGTTGCGCTTCTTCGCCTGGCTTGTCATGTCCATAGGTTAGCTCGCGACGAAGAGCAGGGCATGGGCCGACAACATAAAGATACCTATGCCCGAGATGTCCGAGAGGGTGATCAGGAATGGGCCCGCAACGATGGCTGGGTCGATACCAAGACGGCGACACGCCATAGGGATAGACGAGCCAAGCACAGAAGCCCAGGTCACTGCTAAGAAGACAGAGACGCCGATCGTGCTGCCAAAGAGCACCCGATTTTCGAGTTGAGTCTCCATCATCGCGGAAATGACCATCGTGCCCAATCCGCAGATCAGGCCGATCAGAAGGCCCGTTGTGGCCTCGCTCAAGAAGACGGTGCGCTCTCGATCCGGGGTGACCTCTCCCGTGGCGAAGGCGCGCACCAGAATCGTCGAGGCCTGGATGCCAACGTTGCCGGCCAGTCCAATGATGATGGGGATGTAGCGCAGGACGTCCGAGCTGAGCCCGCTGCCACTAGCTTCACCAGCGGGTATCGAGATGCGCAGGATAAACGCGGTCACTAGGCCGCCGAGAACGGTCAAGACCTGGAGGGGCAGCCTCTGGCGAACGCGAGTCAGGATCGGAAGGTGGGTTTGCTCGTCAGTAGATGTGCCCACCAGGCGACGAATGTCCTCCTCGGCCTCCTCCTCGAAGACCTCGCCAGCATCATCGCTGGTGACAACACCGATCAGGGCACCGCTGTCGTCCACCACGGCCAAGGCCTGGAGGTTGTAGCGCGCCACTAGGATCGCGGCTTCCTCTTGGTCTTCGCCGGCAGAGATCAAAACGGGGATCTCGGCCATCACATCGCGCACAGGCGTGTGGATCGGCGTGGTGATCAGGTCGCGGTCCGATAGCCAACCGATGGGCTGGCCGGCTTGGTCCACGATAAAGAGTCCGGCCTCCTCCTCAATCGTGTGCTCGTCTTCCTGGCGCAGTGCCTTGATCGCATCACCGATGTTTCCCTCGGGACCGATTGTCGCGAAGTCGGTGGTCATCACGCCGCCGGCGGTGTCCGTGGCGTAGCTGCGTAAGCGTCGCAGATCCTCGGCGCGCTCATCTTCGGCACTCTCGATGACCTGCTCCGCAACCCGCACGGGCGCGTGGTCCAAGAGGTCGACGGCCTCGTCCACACCCAACGCCTCGACGACCTCGATCATCTCGTTCGTAGAGAGCAAGGGCACGAGCACCGACTCGACCTCGTAGGTCGCAAACTCGAAGACGTCAGCCCGGGCCTCGTTACCAAGAGCGCGGAAGACCGTTTCGATGTCCTGCTCTGAGCCGTACTGCATCCAGGACGCGATGTCGGCTGCATGCATCGTGGCCAAGAACTCTGGCAGACCCGAGGTGTTGCCTTCGAGAAGCTCCGCTAGGGTGCGCAGGTCTTCGTCGGTGTTGTGCTCAGGGTTCGGCATGGGGCTCTGGCGCAAGATAGCTTGATTGCGCCAAACCTCTAGTCGCCAGCCCTGTGAACTTTGCAAAAAAATATGTAGCCCCCAGGGCCAGATTTCGACGAATGCGGTCCCCGCTCCAATCGTTACGGCCGCAAGGCTGAAAGGGGGAATGCGGGGAAGTCAGACCACCTGTTTGTGGACCAACTTGGCCTGCCCAAAGCTCGCCCCACTCTTAGTCTTCCCAGCCGAAGAGACCCCCCTGCTTCCCCATGGTGGCACCCGATTGCTCCTTGGGCGGCATTCTCAGGCACTCTGGGGGCCCATCGCGCCTCTGGACCCGCTACAATGCCGCCAGATCGCTCGAAAAACACCCTAGCGCAGCCCTAAGCCATGACCAACCTCGACGAAAACGACCTCATCCACGACTGGAATGCCCCTTATCCGGAGCTTGGCAAGCGGATTCAGTTCGACGACGAGACCCTGCGCGATGGGCTCCAGAGCCCATCGGCATTGGAGCCGTGCCTCGAGGATAAGGTCAAGCTAGTCCATCTGATGAACCAGCTTGGCATCGACACGGCCAACGTGGGCCTTCCGGGCGCCAGCCAGCACGCGAGGGACCATATTTATGCCTTGTGCAAAGAGATGGAGCTGCTGCGCATCACGCCGAACGTGGCCTGTCGCACCATGGCCCACGACATTCAGCCCGTGGTGGACATGGTCCAGGAGCTGGGCACACCGGTCGAAGTCTGCGCCTTCATCGGCTCGAGCGGTATCCGCATGTTCGCCGAGGGTTGGGACTTTCCCAAGGTACTTGACCTAGCGAAGAGCGGTGTCGAGTTCGCCCACAAGGAGGGCCTACCGGTCATGTTTGTGACCGAGGATACGGCGCGCGCCAAGCCTGAAGAGGTGGACGCGCTCTACCGCACGGCGATCGAAGCCGGCGCATCTCGTTTGTGCATCTGCGACACCTGCGGACACATTACGCCCGAGGGAACGCGCCGCCTGGTGAAGTTCGTCAAGGCGATTGTCGACGACATGGGCGTGGATGTGGGCATCGACTGGCACGGACACCGGGACCGCGGACTGGGGCTCGCCAACTCCCTGGCGGCCATCGAGGCTGGGGCCACGCGCATCCACGGTTCGGCCCTGGGCATTGGCGAGCGCGCGGGTAACACGGAGATGGACCTCCTGCTGGCTAACCTCAAGCTCAATGGCTGGATCGACAACGACATGAGCCAACTGGGCGAGTACGTGCACCTCGCCTCGGAGACCATCGGCTCGCCGATCCCCCACAACTACCCGATCTTTGGCAAAGATGCCTTCGAGACCGGCACCGGTGTTCACGCTGCCGCCGTGGTCAAGGCCTTCAACAAGGGCGACCACTGGCTTGCGGACCGCGTCTATTCCGGCGTGCCCGCCGGCATCTTCGGAATGGAGCAGTCCATCAAGGTCGGGCCCATGAGCGGCAAGTCCAACGTGGCCTGGGTCCTGGAGAAGAACGGCGTACAGGCAACGGACGAGCGCGTGGCAAACGTGCTCGAGGCGGCCAAGAACTCGCCGCGCATGCTAAGCGACACCGAGGTCTTGGCGGCTGCCCACGGCTAGGGAATTGTGGGCTGGCGGCTGGGGCTCTGCCCGGCCGCTGAACTAGCTTGCGAAGCTGCCAAGGGCCCGACGGATGTGCATCATCGCTTCGGCTGCGGCTACGGGCCCCCGGTGGCTGTCCCGGGATAGCTCGACCGAGGCAACCCCGCCAAAATCCGCGTCCACAAGGCACCGCAAGGTCTCGCCCAGGTCCAGCTCGCCCTCGCCAAACATGCGGTGGTTGTGAACACTGTCCTTGATGTCGTCGAGGTGCACGTTCACTAGGCGTTGCTTCCAGGCCTCGATCTCGCCCGGAATCGAGTCCCCTGTAACGAGGCAGTGTCCTACGTCCAGGGTCAGGCCGAGCCCGTCGCCCGACGAGCCCAAGCGCTGCAGCAGCTCGCCGTAGCCCTTGGTGCGCGCGACAAACATGCCGGGCTCCGGCTCCAGGGCGATGCGCACACCTGTGCCCTTCGCAAAAGCCATGAGCTGCTCAAGACCCTCGCAAAGGAAGCGCCACGGGCGCTCGCAGTTTGCGCCGGGCTCGGGGTCGCCAGCACGCTCGCGCCAGTCCGACACGACCCCCTCTGGCGCCGCGCCGCTCCAAACCGAGACCACGGGCGCACCGAGCAGGGCAGCCAAGTCCACACAGCGCTTAAGAAAGTCCACGCGCCGGGCGCGGTCCTCTGTACCGACCTCAAGCAGGGTCGGGAAGTGCTTACGATTCGCATCCAGAAGGTAGCGCGAGCCTGTCTCGATCACGAGCTCGATCCCGTGGTCCTCGGCGGCCAGCCCAAGCCCTTCGACCTGGTCATGCTGCAGGTGAAGAGGATCCAGACAGCCGGGGTCCGGGGTTAGGGCTAGGGCCTCGTAACCCAGCTCCGCCGCAACGCGCAGGGCGTCGATCGGGCGGTGGTGGGCGAGCCCGTTGGTGTTGTAGCCGATGCGGTACATGGGCGAATCCTAACAAGGCTCCCCGTTCTTGGCTGCACCTTCACAGCCAAGTCGAGCCCTTCATGCTATCTTCCCGCCATGAGCAACCCCAACACCTCCATCGCAACCTTCGGCGCCGGCTGCTACTGGTGCGTCGAAGCCGTCTTGGTCCAAGTTCCCGGCGTCCTCTCCATGAGCGCTGGCTTCATGGGCGGCCACATCGACAACCCGACCTACGAGGCGGTCTGCGCGGGAATCACCGGCCACGCCGAGGTCCTGCAGGTTGAGTTTGACCCAGGCATCATCTCCTACCGCGAGCTGCTCGGCTGGTTCTGGAAGCTGCACGACCCGACGACGCTTAACTTTCAAGGTGGTGACGTGGGTACCCAATACCGCTCGGCAATCTACTTCCACGACGCCCAGCAAGAAACAGAGGCGACCGAGTCCCGTAAGCTGGCCGACGCATCGGGCGTTTTCGAAAACCCGATCGTCACCGAGATCACTGCGGCAAGCACCTTCTTCCGCGCGAAGGAAGACCACCAAGACTATTACCGCCAGAACAAGGACCAGGGCTACTGCCGCATGGTGATCCAGCCGAAGCTGGAGAAGCTCGGACTCGAGTATTAGCTAGCGCTCGACGCGACGCGCGATCATGCGCTGGTTCGAAGTGCGTGCGCCAAAGAGCATGCGTAGCTTGTCGAGGACGATCAGCGGCGCGAGAAGCAGGGGGTTCTGATAGTCGTAGAACTTTAGCGTCCGCGCACCCTTGCCGCGTACGAGGGCGGAGTTGTAGAAGGAGTTGATCCAGAAGGACGTGCTGATCAGTGGCGTGCTGGACACATGCTCGAAACCCGCATTCGAAAGTAGCTTGCCTAGAGTGCTCGGCGTGAACAGAGTCCAGTGGCGGGGAATGTGATAGCCGCCCCAGAGTCCGTCTCGATAGATAGCCTCATCCCAACCCGCGACGTCGGGCGTCTCTACCACGAACAGGCCATCGGGTGCCAAGAGACCGCGCACCTTCTCGGCCATCTCGTCCGGTGCGGACACGTGCTCGACAACCTGAAAGAGGACGATCATGTCGAACTTCTGCTCGCCGGGGTCGTAGTCTTCGAGGCGTGCGAACTCCGCCTGGATGCCACGGGCCCGGGCGCGCTCAACAGCCTGCTCGTCGATGTCGATTCCAAAGAGCTCCCACTCCTTGGGACCGTAGTCCGCAAGTGCTTTAAGAAACCGGCCGTCTCCACACCCCACATCAAGGATGCGCTTCTTCCCACTGCCAAGGGCGCGCTCGAACGCCCTCGCCTTCATCGCCTCCAACTTGCGGCGGAAGTAGGTCACGATTCCATTGCTGCGCTGGGACTCGTCGAAGGAATAGTAGTTCACGGGGTAGATCGTGCCTAACTCCGACGTCGCTGGCCGCGGGTTCAGGTACACCAACTCGCAGCCCTTGCACTTGACGTAGCGCCACTCGTCCCGAGAGGTCTTGTACTCGTAATCGAAGCCCTTAGCCACAAGCTCAGAGTCCGTGCCGCCGCAGACGCAGCAGGTCACCTTCTCCTTGGCAATCGTCTGGGCGATGCTCTCGTCGGCTAGGAACGACGGGCGCTTAGGCTCACGCTTCACGACGCTTTGGACCGAGGAAAAACGGGCACACCACGGCTCTCCAAGAAGGCGCGCTTCAGCTTGAAGGCGCGCGGATAGCGGTGCCAAGGAAGCGTGGGCCAGATGTGATGCAGGCCGTGGTAGCTGTGGCAGATCGTGAGCGGAACAAGCCAGGCTTGGGTGTATATGCGCGTGTCATGGAAGCGCTCTGCGGGAAGGTTGCGGTGGGGCAAAACATTCACGTACCAGGCGTGGATCCACATAGCGAACCCCTTGGGCAAGACCCACGCGAAGAGCACCGCAAGTGGCGAGGCGAGCCAAATGCCGAGGCCAAGTGCGACCAGGACGAGCACGAGTAGGAACCGATCGAGGTTCACTTCCCAGGCCGGCCGTCCGCTGCGATCGACGATCTCCACAGCGCGCTTGGCGCCCTTCGGATAGCGGAACGGCAGGGACCAGATCGAACCCTCGAGGAACCAGAAGTCGGGGTCGCGCTCGGGGTCGTTAACGAAGTCGTGGTGTAGGTTGTGGTCGCGACGAACGGTGAAGTAAGGGATCATCGCGGGCCACGCCGTGAGCGCGCCGAGTATGTCGTTGGCAGCTCGCGGACGGAAGACCGTTCCGTGGGCGGCCTCGTGCCAAATCGTGAAGGACATGTTCAGAAAGAACGTGCCTACAAGCACGTGACGCAGACAGGCCCAAGCGGTCCACTCGACCACGCCGGCAGCCCAGGAGAAATTAGCGATCAAGCCCGCCCACATGACCACGGCCAGTAGGACCGTCGGGAGGTCGATGCCTGGATGGGCGAAGAGCTTCAAGGCTTCGGCCTTCTCGAGTTCGGCCGCTTCAGAGTTCGTTGGGCTGCTTCCCATGGGGGAAATCATACCCCGGGAATGCCGCGACGAGCGGGTCTACCTCGTCGGTGCCTGCCAACCGCCGCCAAGTTTCTTGGCCAGCATGCGGTCACTGAGGCGCGGGAAGATCGGCGTCAGTGCCCCAAGCAGCCACCACTTCCATCGTAGACTGCGCTCGGGCTCGGGTCTCTTGTCGAGCTGCAGGATTTCCCGGGCCACATCCATCGGACCAGCCGCATCGGCCAGGTCTGGGTTAGGTAAGTCGCCAGGGTTGGGTTGCGCCTCGAAGAAACCTGTGGCGGTCAGGGCTGGGTTGAGGGTACAGACCGCGATGCCGCCCTTGCCCTCGTTGGCCCACTCCAAACGCAAGGCCTCGGCGAAGGAGCCGAGGGCCGCCTTGGTCGCGCTGTAGGCCGCTTGCCCTGGGATGCCGCGGCGGCCCACGACCGAGGAGACGTTGACCCAAACCGCGCGGTCACTCTTGCGCAGTTCGGGTAGCAACTCGCGGGCAAGGCGCATGGGACCGAGTACATTGGTCGCGAAGACCGCGTCCAGCAGCTTGTCGTTAATCTCTTCCACTAAAGCCCGATAGCCGACGCCGGCGTTGCAGACGACAAGGTCAAGGCCGCCAAAAATCTGGCTCAGCTCGGTGGCGGCAGCGGTGATCGAAGCCGGGTCGGTTAGGTCGCAGGTCAGCACTACGTGCCCGTCTTCGCACTCCGGAAGGTCGGCCAATACTCTCTCGAGGGGTTCGCGCCGGCGCGCCAGGAGCGCGACCGCGTAGCCTTCGGACGCCAGCAACTTGGCTGTAGCCTCGCCAATGCCAGATGAAGCTCCAGTGACTAGGGCATAGCGTGTCATTTGTGGCTCCTACCTTTGGTTGTCGTCACCGTCACGCGTTCACCTGGCCGTCTTGCGCAGCCCAACCAGGGCGCGGTTCCAGATCTCGATCTTCTTGTCGAGGCGCTTGGTCAGAGTGGAGTCTTCCCCAAACTCGCCAGCGTAGACAGTGCGGTAGGCGCGCGCCTTCTCCACGGCCTCTTCGTACAACTCCTTGGCTTCAGCGGCGACGTTATGCCACTCAGCGTCGCCTTCCAGGCGCAGATCTGAGGACTTGCTGTGCAGCTCGGCGGCGCGGGACTGGACTTCCTGGGCTTCCAGCCAGGCGGCCTCTTGGGACTCGAAGCTGGCCCCGCTGAATCCACTGCCACCCACGGGTTTCTTCCTGGCGGTTGGGACATCCGGCGGAAGTCCCGCCCAACGATCCTCGACCTCGACGACGGGGGGCTTCACGACGTCCTGCTTCGCCTTGTTTGAGGCCATGATGCCCAGAATAATAATGGCCACGAGTACGCCGAGCACACCGAATGCCGCGACGGCTGCTCCGGCGCCGGACTTCTTCTGGGGACGACGTGATTCTGATCTTCGGGCCATGATTCGAGGGCGGAGCGCTGGGGGGAAACAAACTGGTATGACTAGTCTACACCCGATCGGCAGTTTAGTTACCGCGGCGGAGTCGTGCGGAATAGCCGCCGTCGATGGGGCCGCCGTGGCTGGGCCATTTCGGCAAGGACTCAAGCTCTTCCTCCATCGTCCAGTCGGGGTTGGCCTCCAAGAAGGCCTTGACCTGCTGGCTGTTCTCGTCGCTCTCTAGGCTGCAAGTCGACCAGACAAGCTTGCCACCGGGGCGAACCCGGGCGGCTCCCTGGGCAAGCAGCATGGCCTGAAGCTCGCGCAGGCTGGCTTGGTTCGCCTTGCCGAAACGCCAGCGGGCGCCGGCGCGGGCGCCGAGAACACCTGTATTGCTACAGGGCGCGTCCACAAAGACGCCGTCGAAGGTGCGGTCTCCGAGGGCGCCGTCGCTGGGGCTCGCTTCGGCATCAAGCTCGACCATCTCGACCAGGTCCTCTAGGCCCATGCGACCGACGGTCTCGCCGAGTCGCGTGAGCTTCTTCGCGCTGACATCACAAGCCGTGACGCGAGCACCGGCAGAGGCCATGACAACGGTCTTGCCCCCAGGTGCAGCGCACAGGTCGAGCAGCTCTTCGCCGCTTGCCGCCTGCATCAGGTTTGCAGCACGGAAGGCATGCTCGCCTTGGACAGTGATGCGCCCTTCGGCAAATGCGGCTGCGCGGAAGAGCGCGCCCTGGTTCGGTCCCTCAACCAGCAGGAACTGGGGGTGAGCGCCGTCCAAGATGCGGGTCGGAGCTACGGCGGGAGTGAGGTCGTGCTTGACGGGCCGGTCTGTAGGATCCTCAGGCTCGGGCTCTAACGGAGCTTTGACTTGACCATAGACCTCGGTGTTTATCGGGCCCTCCGTGGGTCCACCCACGGCAGCCTCGACGGCCGTGCTCGAGGGAGTGTCCTGCAGCTCCTCGGCGTCTGCCACAAGGTGTGCCTCCAACTCGGCGCGCACGGCGGCGCGGTCACCTTGAACGCGCAGGGAGAGGGCCGGCTCGGAGGAGAAGTACTTCGCGAGCTCGACCGCCCGCTCGAAACCGTGGCGCTTGACCCAGCGCTTGGCTAGAACTGAGGGGATCGATAGAGACTCTTCAATCCACAACAGGGGATGCTCTTCGGGGTCCGGGTACAGGGCCTCTTCCATGTGCCAGTTCGTGCCATAGAGGTCGCACATGGGGTCGCCGATGGACCCCGAGCGGCGCTCGCGCAGGACCGTGCGCAGGATTGCGTTCACATAGGGCACCTTCGAAGGGCCTAGGGTTCGCCGGGTCGCGTCGCCGGCTTCCGAGACGGCGGCGCGGTGGGGCACGCGATCCATGAAGAAGATCTGGGCCAAGGCCACGTGCAGGTGGGCGCGGATGTCGGCCTTTGGGTTGCCCCTGGCAAAGCGGTTCACGATAGCGCGCAGGGTTGCGCGGTGGCGAACTTCGGTGCCGACAATCCGGCGCAGAAGACCGCGGTCGCGGGGAGTCAGTCCAACCTGCTCGGAAGCGAAGTCCACCTCACGGAGGGGGGTTGCGCTGCCGGAGCGTAGGATTTCCCAGGCTAGTTGTCGGACCATGTCTTGTTCGCTGTTTGCACGTTGGCTATGTCGGTAGGCTCACCTGGAGCCCCGCCGTCTAGGGTGGGCCCACAGTTTTGGCCTAAGATTCTAAACGCCCAAGCCAAGGGTGGAGCCCACAGCTAGGGAGAGTCCGCGAAGTAGGTCCGCCGCACCCATGGCCCGCTTGCCCGCGAGCTGCACCTCTTCCAACTCCATCACCCCATCGCCAGTGGTCACAAGGAAGCGCTTGTCCGCCTCAATCACCGTGCCTGGGCCATTCTGGGCCACTTCTGACGCCAGAGCTTGGGTCAAGTCGTCCCCGGCAAGGGGCCGCGCTTTGTGGATTTTAAGGCCCCGGCCATCTTCAATAGAAGTTTGCGCTGAAGGCCAGGGATTCATGCCGCGCACGTGGCAGTCGAGCTCTGCCGAGGGCCGCGACCAGTCCACGATGCCCATGGGCTTCGTGATCTTGTGGCAGTGGGTCGCCACAGACTCGTCCTGGGGGTCGAAGTTTGCTGTGCCGGACTCGAGCATTTCGAGGGCCTCAAGAGCGGCCTCGACACCGAGGTTTTCCAGGCGCTCAAAGAGCTCGCCGGAGGTCTCAGCGTCGCCGATCGCCGTTCGCTTCTCGTGCAGAATATCGCCGGCGTCCAGAGCCAGCACAATGCGCTGGATGGTCACTCCGGTCTCAGCATCCCCTTGCAGGATTGCCGTCTGGATCGGCGATGCTCCACGGTGGCGCGGCAGTAGGGATCCGTGGATGTTGAGAGCAGGTGCAAGGTCGAGAAAGTCTTGGTTCAGAATCTCGCCGTAGCTCACGACCATCATCACGTCGGGCGCAAGGTCGCGCACCTGGTCCTGGAAGTCCCGGTCCCTCGCCGAGTCGGGCTGAATTAAAACAACACCGGCCGCATCCGCAAGGGAAGCGACCGGTGAGGGCTCTACACGGCGCCCACGTCCCCGGGGGCGATTCGGCGGCGTCACGACGGCGATCGGACGAAACCGGCTTCTAAGTAGCGCAGCCAAGACTGGCGTTGCAAAGGGGGGGGATCCTAAAAAGAGAACGCGCAAGGTGACGGGGCGCCGGAGAGCAACTGTTCTGGTTACAGGTAGGGGTCGACGGCAGCCTTGAGCTGGTCGTAGGGCTGGCTGCCGACGATGACCTTTTCCACTTCGCCATTCTTGACGATCAGGAAGGTCGGGATCGACATGATGCCATAGTTTGCGGGCACGTCGGGGTTGTCCTGGGTGTTGAGCTTGAGAACCTTAAGTCGGCCCTCGTACTCACTGGCAAGGCGGTCCACATAGGGGCCCATTGCCTTGCAGGGGGCGCACCAGTCGGCCCAAAAGTCGACGAGAACGGGGACATCGCTTTTAAGTACGACACTGTCCCATTGGGCATCAGTGACGTCGGCGGCTTGACTCATAGCAGTGTTCGGTGTGGAGATGTTGTGGAGAAAATGGCTCGACCTCCAAGTCGAGGGGCGACCATCATGGACAAGAGAGGGCACGGCGTAAAGGGTGGGCTCCGAGGATTCCGTGGCTGATCCCCGCAATCGGTAAGCGGTAAGCCCAGCTGTGCCCTTTTCGGGACACCTGGGCCGGGGGCCGGGAGGCTGGAGCACGCTCTCCTTACTTAAGGTGTGCGATAGAGTTGGCGTAATAGGCCAGCAGCTTGGATTCGGCCGGTATCGCGGCGTACAGCCCGTCGTTGTTCTCCACGGCGCGCCGCAGAACTAACATGCGCAGCCCACATTCTATGGCATACCTGCGGTCGGACCTGGGCAGATAGAGGTGTGCGCCCTGCTGTTCGAGGCTCTGCATGCGCTTAAAGACCAGGGCTGCCAGCTCGAGCTCGCCAACCGGACCTTTGCGGTCTAGGAAGACCTCGGCGACTAGGGCCACGGGCAGCACGGGAACGACCTGGCCGATGGACTCCATCAAATTGTCCGCTAGCAGCTGTACCGCGTCGAATCGCTCTGACCTAGGCATGGTGCGCGGGTCCTGGATGTCCCTTGCAGCGAGCCACTGCTTGAGCGAAATCGGCGCGCCGAAGTTTACGCAGGCATAGCCAAACCGGTGCCACTTGTTGCGCAGCATCAGGTTCATGTTGCGCAGGACAAAGCGCGCCGTGGTCCAGGCCGTAAACCGGCGGCCGGGCTTCTGCTCTTTGAGTCCAGACTCTATCTGCGCCTCGGCCTTGAGTAGCGTTCGATCTTCAAGGGTGCGGTCGTAGTTGAGCCCGACCGGAACGAAGACGACGTCGTGCTTGCCGTCAAGTTCGCCAGGATCAAAGTCGCGCACCATGTAGTCAATCAACCCGACCTTCGGTGCGCGCAACTTACCATCCCGCGAGAGTCCACCCTCGGGAAACACAGCTTGGGTCACACCCGACCGCGTAGCCATCTGCACATAGCGCTCGAGCACCTTGCGGTACAGGGCGTTGCGCGACTTGCGGCGCACGAAGTAAGCGCCCATGGAACGCACGAGCTGCTGTAAAGGCCAGGTGCGCGCCCACTCCCCCACCGCGTAGGACAGGGCGGTCTTTGACGCAGTCAGGTAGCTCACCATGACATAGTCCATGTTGCTTCGGTGGTTCATGACAAACACCACCGTGGCCTTGGGGTTGATCTCCTTTAGCTTCGTGGTGTCGCCCTGGCCGATGCGTAGGCGGTACAGGTTCGAAGCAACCTTTCGCGAGAGCCAGTACCCAAAGGTGAAGTAGGCATAGGCGTTGAACGCAGGCACAATCTCGCGAGCGTAGCGTTCGACGCGCGCCAGAGCGACCTCCCTAGGCATGGACTCTTCCTGCACATGGGCATCCATGGCGGCCAGAACCTGCGGGTCGTAGACCAGGCGATCGATCAGCACGCGCCGCTTGGTCATCTTAAACGGCTGCAGGCGGATGTGCAGCTTTTGGTCCACGCGCTCGAGAACCCGGTTGACGCGGCGACGTAGGAACCAGCGCGCGCTAGGCAGCAGAATAACGGTAAGGGTTGACCATAGGGCGAGCGCGATCAAAAGGGCGACAAGCCAGAGCGGAAGGGAGACGGGGGAGCTCACTGAATAAACGCCATACTAGCCATGGCTTCGATACAGAGTGACGTCACGAAGAGCTGTCCCCCGCAAACCGTCAGGAAACCGTTGCGCGCCCAAATAACCAGGGGGTTGATTGTTAGTTTGAAGTTGTCCACGAGGGGGATTGAATCGTATTCGAGGAAGAGCGCGACCGGGATGAGCGTGGGGCTTAGTTTAGCTCCCAAACCGAGCGGTGCGTCCAGTCGATGTAATCTCGCACTTCTTCACAAGAAGCACCACGATAGAGGCTCGGGGCCGGATAAATAAGCGAACAATCGGCACTCTCGAGCTACATGCTATGCGCACGGGTTAGCCCCCATTGGTTACAGGTGCGCGGAGTGTTGCGACTGCGCTACGTTTTCTTGCCCTAGCTTTATCCTCTGGAGGGACGTAGACTTCGGGGGTCCATCCCAGCAATCCAAGATCATCCCGAAATCTACGATTAGGGCTCTCCTGCGGTCACTTAGAGCTATGCGCCGGTTTGGTGGCCCGACTGCGCTTCGGAGCCGACCTCTTGTTGATCGTCGTCCTCAAAGACGGTCGTCGCCATCACATTGGCGGCGTCGCCCTCCTCGTTGATCTTCAGCAAGATGTCGTCGGACTGGTTGTCTTGGACAACATCGACCAGCTCCAATCGAACGAGCTCCAGCAGCGCACAGAACGTGCCGATTAAGCTCTCCTTGGTCAGCCCATCGCCCAGGCTCTCGGTGGCCGCGCGCAGGCTCATAGTGCCCGAAGTCCGGATGTTCCCCACTAAGCTTTCGACGTACCAACGCATCGGTCGCGGGTCCCGGTAGATCTTCTCTGTGCGCCCGGTGTCCACCTCGCGCATGAGCCTCGAAAATGCACCCAAGAGGTCCCATGCGGTCAGGTCGCCCATCTCGAGAACGGGCTCAGTTTCATGGGCCTTGACTTCGCCACGCCAACCGCGTCCGCGCAGCTGTTCGCGCTCCTCGGCGCGGTCCTCGAGGTCTTGAGATGCGCTCTTGAACTTGCGGTATTCGATCAGGCGCTGGATAAGCTCGTCCCGCGGGTCGAGATCCTCCTCCAGGTTCACTTCTTCCTTCGGAAGCAGGGAGCGGGACTTGATCGCCATCAGAGTCGCGGCCATCACCACGAAGTCGCCGGCGAACTCGAGGTCGAGCTTCTCTAGGGCCTTGACGTACTCCATGAAACCCTCGATCACGCTGCCGATCTCTATCTCATGGATCTCCACCTCCTGCTCGCGCACTAGGTGTAGGAGCAGGTCCAAGGGGCCCTGGAAGACGCGGTCGAGGTGCACGGTGAAGTCGGAGTCGGAACCCGGCATCTCCGGCGCGGCCTCTACCTTCACCTCGGGCTCTTGTTCTTGGTCGATCTCTTTCATTTTGTTCACAGCACAGAGCCAAGCATGTCCACAATCGGGTTCACGATCCACTCCACGGCTACCCGCATTGTCTCCATGAAGTCCCAGATGAGTGCCCGGACCTGGGAGCCGGGGCCAGGCATGATCAGAATACCGACCAGGATAAGCAGGCCGAACCTCTCGAGCGCAACGTACCCACTACGTAGACTCGAAGGCAGCATCCAAGCCATGACCCGGGAACCATCCAGAGGGGGAATCGGCAGCATGTTAAAGGCGGCAAGCAGCAGGTTGAAGTGCACGCCATACTGCAGGATCGTGAACATCATTTGGTCTCGGTCGTAGATCCTGAACTCGTCAAAAATACCGATCGCAAGGGCAAACAAGATCGCCAGCAGAAAATTAGAAACCGGCCCAGCTAAGGCCACCAGCATCATGTCGCGCAGGGGATTGCGCAGCCTGTGGTAGGCCACGGGTACTGGTTTCGCACCGCCAAAAAGGAAGCCCGCGTTCGACAAGACCAGCATCGTCGGCAGGATGATCGTCATCACCGGGTCGATGTGCGGGATCGGATTTAGGGTGATGCGGCCCAGGTCCTTGGCCGTCGAATCTCCGCATTGATTGGCGACCCATGCGTGAGCGGCCTCGTGAACCCCCAGGCAGATCACAAGTAGGGCGACCACAAGAGCGATGGCCATGGTGTCCAATCCAGTATTTGCCCCCTGGAGGCCAAGGAATGGCATCGGCGCTAGACCCCCAAACAACAGCAGCCCGGCCAGGGTGCCTGGTGCCAAGGTTCGGCGAAACAGACCGCGCCGGGCCAGCTTCTCGAGTTCCAGGTCCGGCTCGGGGCCGGGCTCTTCTTTATTGTGTGTACTCACGAAGTAGGCAGTTTATCGGGGAAGTGCTCCAGAGTCGCCTTCTTTGGGCTCGCAGCTTCGAGACCGGGGCCAAGTATGGCTACAATCTGGGGCGAAACTCGGTCCTAGCCGGCCTAGCCGCGAACCGAGAACTCGAGGAGGAGCAACTTGACAACAAATAATGAAGGGACGAAGTCCCGATTGGGCCTCGCCACCGAGGTCTTGAACCAAGAGGCCGCGGCAATTCGCCGCCTAGCCACCAGCTTAGAAACCGACTTCACGGCGTTCGATCACGCTGTGGAGCTGGTGCTTGGCTCGGTCCAAGGCCGCGTCGTGGTTACAGGGATGGGTAAAGCGGGGCTCGTCGGCGCCAAGATCTCCGCGACCTTGGCCTCCACCGGCACCCCGAGCTTGACCCTACACCCCGCCGAGGCTGTCCACGGCGACCTAGGCCGGATTCGTCCGGACGACGTAGTGCTTGCCCTCTCCAACTCCGGCGAGACCGCTGAGATCCGCGCTCTGATCCCCCCCATCCGCCGTATCGGCGCCAAGATCATTGCCATGACCGGCGGGACCACCTCCAGTCTGGCCAAGCACGCGGACTGTGTGCTGGACATTGGCGCAATGGACGAGGCCTGCCCTTTGGGCTTGGCCCCCACGGCAAGCACCTCGGTTATGTTGGCCCTAGGCGATGCCCTCGCGATGGTAGTCCAAGCTGAGCGCGGCTTCTCCCGAGAGGACTTCGCGCGCTTCCACCCCGCTGGGTCGCTGGGCCGCAGGCTGCTGCGGGTCGGCGATGTTATGCGCAAGGACGAGGAGCTACCCCTGGTCGCCAGCGGCATGCCCCTGCGCGAGGCGCTGTTGCAGATGTCCAAGACGCCTGGCCGACCTGGCGCCGGCTTGATCGTCAACGACGGTGGCAAGCTGATCGGCATCTTCACCGATGGTGACCTGCGGCGCTTATTCGAGAAGGACGGGCACACGGTAACCGATCGGCTAGATGCACCCATTAACGACTCTATGGGCTGCGGCCCGAAGACCGTGAGCCAAGGGGACCTGGTTGATGAAGCCGTGCGCATTTTGCACGACCACCACATCGATCAGGTAGCTGTGGTGGACAAGGATGAACAGCCGATCGGGTTGCTCGATATCCAAGACCTCTTAGACGTGAGGATCTAGGGATGACGGGTGAGCCCCTAGTGCCAGCCGAGCTCGCGTCTCGACTCGCTCAGATCAAGCTCTTGGTGTTGGACGTGGACGGTGTGCTTACCGATGGTCGCGTTTACTATGACGATGCCGGGGGCGAGAGTCGCGTCGAGCTTCAGGCCTTCCACGCACGGGATGGCCTGGGCATCAACCTGCTGCGGAGTGCCGGTGTCCATGTGGCTTGGATCTCGGGGCGCGGCTGTGCGGCCACTCGGCGGCGAGCTGAAGAGCTCGGCATCGAGGAGCTTCACCTGCGAGCCCGGGGCGGCAAGGAGCCGCTGCTGAGGGACATCCAGGATCGCCTTGGGGTCACGCCGGCCGAGACCGCGGCCATGGGTGATGATATTGTCGACTTGGCCATGGCGCGTGCAGCCGATATCGTGGCCTGCCCGTCCGACGCTCACGATGTGCTCGCTGCTCGCGCCGATTTTGTGGCCACGCGCGGCGGCGGCCGCGGTGCAGTGCGTGACCTCTGCGATGCCATCCTCTCGGCCAAGGGCCTATGGGGCCAAGTCCTCGATCGGTTCTAGGCCGAGGCCAAGTACGACTCCATGAAGCGTATTCTAATTTTTGCTCTGCTCTTTGCCTCGGGCCTTGGGCTCTTGGTGAAGCTCCAAGGTGGTGTCGCCAAGACGCCCGATTGGACCGAGAAGCCAAGTCAGGCGGGCGAGCTCGAGGATAAGTTGATCGAAATTCCCGACAAGGTTGAGCCCAAGCTGCCCGTGCCTGGTGCAAAGGAACCCAGCGCGCCCGAAGTCGCACCCGACACTCCCGCTGCAGGCCTCAACGGTCGCATCACGGACACCTTTTACCCCAAGGGCGGGGGCCAGGCGGTCTACACCTTCACCGCCAACGCCAAGACCGACGTGAACGGCGCCATCGACCTAACCGACGTGCACCTAGAGTACTTCGACAAGGGCGTGCTCACCGCATCCAAGGGCCGCGCAAGTCTGGTCAAGCGGGCTGGATCCTTGGCGCCGACAATCCAGGGGGATTCGGTCTCCCTAGAAGGCGTTGAGATGAAGCTAGAGTCCGGCCACCCCCTTGCGCCGATGACGGTTGCCGGTGCAAGACTCCAGGGCAACCTGCCGCAGCAGACGTTTCTTGTAGAGGGCAACAAGGCGGAAGGAGAGGAGCCCGCGCGCCCATCGGTGTCTTCGCCGCGCTTTCACTTCGAGGCCGCGAAGCTTGACCTGGACGGACTCGCACAGCGCCTTGTGGTCACCGAAGATGCGGTCGGTATTGTCTACGACGACCAGGGTGGCGAGCTCTATCGCTTGACCGGTGAATCGATCCGGGTGGCGAACACTGCGCCAGAACCCCTTGAGCTGGGTCCAAAGACGACCCCCTCGCCCTTCGAAATCTTCATCGACGGCAACGCCAAGCTCACCATGGCTGGCGAGCTCACGGCGACCCTGTCCAGTAAAACGCTAACCCTGATCGGCGAACACCTTCCGACGGACGGGCTCTCCATTTCCGAGGTACTCGTCGACGGGACGGGAGTGCTCGTCTACGGTGCTTCTACCTTTGAGGGGGCTTTCTTTGGCTTCGACTTTGACGAAGCGGCCGAGCGCGGATCGATCACCGTGGATGGCACGCCCAAAGTTCTCTTCGACCTGGCGAGCCTGGGTAAGCCAGACGACCCGTCCCCACCCCTGGAGCTCACCTGCGCGGGTCCACTGACGGTCAGCCTTGACGGCTACGGAACCTTCGAGACCAACTCGTTGACAACCCTGAGCTGGGCCGAGACCAACCTGGTCGCCCAGACGGGAATCCGCGGCAGTCTTAGCTTCGAGGCCACTAGGCTTTCGGTCGAGGCCACCGGTGGCGTGACCATGAACGGTAAGGATGAGTCCGGCCATGTGGAGTTTACCAGCGAAACCGTGCTGCTTGACTACGCTGAACAGGGCGACGGCCCGCGCGAAGTCGCCTTGACCAGCACGGGGGCCGCCACGTTTAAGGTGGTTGGTGTGGGCGCGAATGAGGGCGTGCACATGGAGGGCACAGCGGGAAGGTCCCTGCGACTCTCCCAGGTCGGCGAAGTATGGACGATTCCCGAGGCCCATGACATTGTCCTCTCGGCCACAGATAAGACCGGTGAGCTCAATGCGCGCGCTAAGGACCTGACGGACTTTGACCCCAAACAGAGACAGTTAGATGCTCGTGGCGGAGTTGTCTTTGACTTTGTTCGCGATGGCGAGACAGGCGGCGGCGCCGGCGAGGTCGTCGTGATGCAGGGCTTGGACTCCGTCGTGATCGAGGGCACCAAACAGGTCCCCGCCGTGTTCACCTCCGTGGGTGCCAACATCACGGCGCTACGCATTTCTAGGGAGGCTGCAGTTCTCGAAGCTGGTGGCGGAGTGAATGCGCGCTTGGACTCGGACACATCTTTGTTCTTGTTCGCCAGCGACACCCTGCGCGTGGACGGCCTTCCTGCCGTGGACGCCGAGCGAAAGGGCGACCTTACCGATGACGAGATCAACGCACTCGTCAAGGCCGGGTTGAGCTTTTTCGCGGAGGGAGCGGTGTTGGGCACCGTTAGCCTGGGCAGCGATCAGTTGTCCCTTGATTGCGATTCCGTGAGCGCGATTCAGGGCGTGCTTACAACGGGGCAAGCCGAGATCGTGGTGAACGCAGTTGAGGTCCGTTCGGCCACCTGGCAATCAGGCCAGCTTGATGACAGTAAGTCCTGGACCTTGACCGCGGGCAAGCTCGCGGCCACCGTGACCGAACGCCTCAATGACCAACTCGCCGCGATGACCCCCACTGAGCGCGCCGAACAACCAGACCTACTCAATGCGGATTTTCTATTGCTGGCCGATGGCCGCGTTGCGGTTGAAGAGCGCGTTGGCGGATTTGCTGGCGCCGGTGAGTCCCTGCGACTCGAGCGCGTCGACGGCTACTTCGTCCGGCTCGACGGCGGCCCCCTGCGGGCTCAGGTTAAGGGTCAAATTCCCGGGGAAGAAGGCGTCAGCTATATGGGTAACGTGCTGTGGCTGGAAGCGACCGAGACAACGCTCCGTGCCGTTGAGGTTGACGTCGACGTCATGGGTCTCTCCTTCATGGATTCAGATTTGGACAAACCCCTGCGTCTGAGCTGTGATCTGCTGGAGGGTGTCCCCGGCACGCTTCAGCTTGATGGCAAGGTGCGCCTGGTTGGCGACACCGTAAACGCTCCAGACATTGTGATGACCTCCGAGCACGCCACATTCACTGACGCGCTGCTTGGGACGGCCAAGAGCGAAGAGGCCGATCTGCCCTTTGAGGTCTCCTTTCTTGCTCACGGTGATGTGCGCCTCCGCCAGGGGTTGGAATTTGAGCTCTTTGGCGTCGACTTGATTGTCGAAAACGGTGGTAGCCGAGTTCGAATCGCAGGTCGCCCCGCATCAATTTCTTATGCCGGCTTGCAGGCGACAAGCTCGTGGATTGAGTTTGATCCGGTCCTGATGGCTTTCGAGTGCGGCCGCGGGCGACTATCCATAGACCCCGCGCTGCTTGCGCTAATTAAGCAGCAGGACAGTGATAAGAAAGGGGAAACTGCCCCGGAGTCCAAACCGTGAGCATGCTTGCCCTTGGCCTGTGCCTTGCACAAAATCCCGGTCTCGCCTTTGCCGACGATGAAGCGATAAACGCGCCCTACGTCTTGGATTATTCCGGCGTGCAATACCGTGTCGAGGGCGGCTACAACCTCCAGATTTTGAGGGATCCCGTTCTATCCCGGGGTGACTTCGAGCTTCGTGCTGCCATGGCAATCTTCTGGGTCGACAAGGCCGACCTAGATTCGCGGCGAATCATTCCGGGCAAGAAGTCTGTGGTCACCACGCCGCAAGACCTGATTGACAACATGGTTGAAGACCCGGTTTCTCAGATCCTCCGCGAGGTGTACTTCGAGGGCCCCATTGAGTACCGCGTTGGCGGCAAGCGGGTCGGGGCGGCCGACGCTTTCTATCTCAACTTAGCGAACAACACGGCGTGGATCGCCGATGCCGAGCTCTTCATGGAGCGCACCCTGCGAGATCGGCCTGTCACCTGGCGAGCTCGTGCTGAATGGATGCGCCGCGAGGGCGACGGGACGCTGCACTCTAACGATGCAGTCATCAGCACGTGCACTTTTGAGGACCGGCACCTCTACATCGAAACCGAGCACCTTGAGCTGGTGCGCGCTTCAGAGGAGGACGAGTTTAGCTTTGACGTTTCCCTGAGCGGAAACTCCCTGCGCGCCTATCGCGTAGCCAAGCTGCCCTTACCCCCCATCTCCTGGAGCGCCGACGAGCAGGGCAACCCCGTTTTTCCCCGTATCAGCGCTGGTGACAGCGCAAGGTTCGGAACGTTCATTGACACATCTATAGACTTTGACGCCGGCGATGTGGGCGCCTGGTTTGACAGCCTGCTCGGTGGTGACGACAAGGAAGGGGAGGCTGGCGATGGGGCTAACCCTAATGCCAAGGTTCGTTCGGACGGCCACGCACGGTTGTCTTGGCTCGGCTCTCGAGGGGTTCTGTTGGACCTAGGTCTCGACCTGGAAGCCAAAGACCGCTATCGCCTAGAGACCTACCTTGGTGGCTTGTCCGACAGCGATAAGGACCGCGGACTCTTGCGCGTGGAAGAGGACGATCGCAGCTCGGCTAGGCTTTGGTTGCGCTCTCGAGGCCGATTCTTTCTGGATGACACGTCTTGGCTTGACATCGCCCTCAGCTCAGAGAGCGATCCAGGTGTGCAGGCGGAGTTCTGGGAAGACGAGTTTCTGGAGTATGAGCAGCGCGACAACTATGTGAACTGGCGCAAGGCGGAGGGGCCTGTGTTCCAGTCCCTGCGCGTTAAGCTCCAAGTTGACTCCGCACGGACGCAGGTGGAAGAGCTGCCGAGCTACCGCGCCCTTTGGGATCGAACACCCGTGGCTGAGCTACCCTGGGGGGGGAAGCTGCTGTACAGCTCAAATACAACCCTAGGTATTCTTAACCGTAGAGAGGGAAGTAGCAAGTACCAGAGCCCCTTCGCGACGCCTGCACCCTTCTCCGACGGTTTCGGCGACCGCAGGGTCACCCGTCTAGATTCCAAACACCGCTTTGAGCATCCCATCGCCCTTGGACGGTCTACTGGAAACTGGAGCCTGACACCCTACTCGGAATTTCGCGGGACGGCGTGGGACAGGGACACCCTAGAGGACTCGGCGCCAACGCGCCTTGACGTCACTGCCGGCATGCGGCTGGCTAACACTTTTTGGCGGCGGGATAGCGACATCACGACCCAGGTCACCCCATTTGTGGACTTCTCCTCATCTTTGATTCACAAAGACGATGGGGGAGCTCCGGTCGTCTTCGACGAAGTGGACCTCGCGACAGAAGACGACATTCTTAAGCTTGGCTTCAGCACACGGCTCTTTGGTTGGGCACCTGGCGAGCAGTTCGATATGGAGGTCGCCACCAACTATGCGGACAGCGACCTCGGGTCGGGTTGGGAAAGTGCGGACGTGTTCGCCGGATTGAAGGCCAAGTTCGGTGAGATACCCGTCGGCTTCTCCCATGACGGGCGCTACAGCCTAGAGGGCGACGGCTCCTTGCTGACTCGCTCCAGCTTCGGCTTCGTTCCCATGGAAAATCTCGCCTTCGAGGTCTCCCACCACTACGCACTGGACGACCTGCTCGGCGTCTACTACGAGGCGGCCACCGTCGAGGCGCGCTACCGCTGGACGCCGAAGTGGGAGTTCGAGGCGCGCCAGACCCTGTCGATTCGAGACGACTCAGAGCTGGGGCACGAAGTCATTGTCCGCCGAGTTGGCCACGACCTGCTCGTCGAGTTAGGCGTGTCCAAGACCACGGGGGAGGGGGGTAGCACCTTTACCCTGAGACTGCGTCCCGAGTTGCTCTTCCGGCCTTCCAAGATCGGATACATCGAGCCGCGCTGATTCCGGCATAATGAGATCACCATGTTGGCCATCATCTCCAATCTGAGTCCGGGCGAAATTCTCGTCGTATTGATCGCCTCGGTCTTGATCTTCGGTAGGCGTCTGCCGGAAGTTGCGGCGAAGGGTGCGGTACAGTTGCAGAAGCTCCGCCGTGGAGTCAGCGACTTTAAACGCGAGAGCGGCTTTGACGAGGAGATTCGCAAGGCCAAGCGCATGGTGGACAACCCCATTCGCGAGGCCGCCAAAGAGTTCACCAAGGAACCCGCAAGCTGGCGCCCACCATCCCCCAGGGTGGCCACCCACCCCGACGCTCTTCCCCGGGAGGTGTTCGAGGTCGAGGGAACGACCACTAAATCAGAAACCGAGCCCGACACTTCCATCGAGGCTGCCCAAGGGACGAAGCCCACCGATTTAAACGGGTCAGGCTCTGACTCCGCAACTAGCTAAACTTCGTATCGAGCCAGAGCCGGTTCGAGAGCACCGTTCCGATCACTACCGCGATAGAGCTGCCGCAGGTTGCCGCAAGCTCTTCGTAGGCCTGGGGTGAGATCGACCCAGGGATCGCGATCGTTAGCAAGTCTTGGTTCTTGGTAAGGGGCACAATGCACCAACGCTTTAGGAACTCTGGAGAGAGTCCCTCGAGGGCCTCGTCCGAGGGAGAGTGCACGTCCACCGGCAAGAATGGCAGGTTAAACACTTCACTCGCAATGTTGGACAGCTCCCAGTCTGTAAGAAAGCCGCCCTTTACCAGGGCTTCGGTGAGGAGCCCATCTGTCTCTGCGCAATTCTGGAAGAGGCCTTCGAGTACATCGCCCAGAATCACACCTCGTTCAACGAGGCTGCGTGCGAGCTTAGACTCGCTGAAATTGATCCTAGGTTTAGCCACGGGATGGTCTCTTGCTTATACGTCGAGGTTCTTGACCTCGAGGGCATGGCGCTCGATGTACTCGCGCCGTGACTCTACCCCGCTACTCATCAGGATCGTGAAGATCTCATCCGCCCGGAACTCATCTTCAAGCTCGACCTTAAAAAGTCGGCGGGTCTTTGGGTCCATGGTCGACTCCCAGAGCTGGTCCGGGTTCATCTCGCCAAGACCCTTGTAGCGCTGGATGTCAATCTGGTCCTGGAGGCTGCGCTTCAGTGCCCGCGCTAGACCCATCAGGGACTTGATCGGTCCGCCGCCCTTAATCCCTTCCAGCAGCCAGTCTCCGCCACCCTTGATCGACAGCCCGTACCCCTCGACCTTCGTCATGAGTTCGATCACTTCGGCTACGTGGGCTACGGCGCAGACGCTGACGTCCGCGTTCTTCGGTGAGACGTCGCAGTCGGGTCCAGTGTAGACGGCCAGCTCTTGGCCCTCGGCAACGAGGCCCGTTTGCAGCTGAAGGAAGTTCTTCTGTTCAGTAGCGTCCGTGAAGAAGTTGTCGCCCCCATCTGTGCGCACCCAGTGAGTGGGGATCGTAGTTCCATCCCAGGACTCAAGCAACGTATCCGCTTGAACCTGTGTCCAGGCGGGAAGTAAGCGCGTAGAGAGAATCTCAAGGCGTGAGAGGTCATCAAAGAGCTGCTTTAGCTCCGTGTCTTTCCAGTCCTTCTTGCTGTTCTCATCGTGCAGCACGATTGCACCGATGCCAAGGTTTGCCAAGTAGGCGCTAAGCTCGGCCTCGTCTGAGAGATACTGCTCCGCCTTGCCCTTCCTAACCTTGTACAGAGGGGGCTGGGCAATAAAGAGCCGGCCAGCTTCGATCAAGGGCTTCATATGTCGGAAAAAGAACGTCAAGAGCAGCGTCCGAATGTGGGAACCATCCACATCGGCGTCGGTCATGATGATCGTCTTTCCGTAGCGCAGCTTCTCGAGGTCGAACTCCTCGGCGATGCCACAGCCCAGGGCAGAGATGATGATCTGGATTTCCGAGTGGTGCAGCATCTTGTCGAGACGCGCCTTCTCGACGTTAAGGATCTTACCCTTCAGGGGCAAGATAGCCTGGTACCGCCGGTCGCGGCCCTCCTTTGCGGAGCCACCAGCCGAGTCACCCTCAACCAGATAGATCTCGGACTTCTCCTTATCCTTGCTTTGACAGTCCGCCAACTTGCCGGGCATATTGCCGCTGGCGAGGACAGTCTTGCGGCGAACGAGCTCGCGCGCCTTGCGCGCCGCGTCGCGGGCCTCCATCGCTCGCAGTGCCCGGGTAACTAGAGACTTAGCCGGGGCGGGGTGCTCCTCCAAATAGGTCTGGAAACAGTCGCTGATGAAGGACTCCACGAGACCCTGCACTTCGCGGTTGCCCAGCTTGTCCTTGGTCTGTCCTTCAAACTGTGGGTCCGGAACGTAAACGGACAGCACCGCACAGATGCCTTCGCGGAAGTCATCACCCGAAGGTAGCTTAGCCCCATCCTTCGCGAGCTTCTCGCGCTTGATGTAGCTGTTGAATGTGCGTGTGAAACCCGAGCGTAGGCCGGCCAGGTGAGTACCACCACCGTGGGTGTTGATGTTGTTGACAAACGTGAAGATCTGCTCTGAGTACGAGTCCGTGTACTGAAACGAGAGCTCGGCGCGATAGGTCGCACCTGGGTTCTCGTCGCTGCTCAGCTCACGAACCCAGTGCACGGTCTCCGGAAGGACGCGCTCCTTGTTCTTGCAGAGTTGATCTACAAAGGCCAGCAGTCCGGTGGGATAGACAAACTTCTCCGACTTGCCAATACGCTCATCTTCAAGGTACAGAGCGACACCCTGAGAGCCCATCAAGTAGGCCGTCTCACGCAAACGCTTGGTGACGATCTCAAGATCGTGATCCACTGTGGTGAAGATCTCTGCGTCCGGCTTGTAGCAAATCAGTGTTCCAGTCTTGTCGGCGTCGCCAACGACCTCAAGGTCGCGGACCTTTACACCGCGCTCGAATCGCATGTTGTGCTCTTTGCCACCCTGATAGACCGTGACCTCAAGCCATTCGGACAGTGCGTTCACACATGAGACGCCGACACCGTGGAGACCACCCGAAACCTTGTATGCGCTGTTGTCGAACTTTCCACCTGCGTGGAGCTTAGTCAGCACCAACTCTACTGCGGGTACCCCCTCTTCGGCATGAACGGCCGTTGGGATACCGTGGCCATCGTCGAGAACGCTGATGGAACCATCTGAGTTAATCGTGACATTGCATCGACTTGCACGACCCGCCAGGGCCTCATCGATTGAGTTATCGACGACCTCCCAGATCAGATGGTGCAGACCTCGAATATCGGTGTCGCCGATGTACATGGCGGGGCGCACGCGAACGGCCTCAAGGCCTTCGAGCACTGTGATGGAATCTGCGCCGTAGTTGGCCTGCTCTTTCTTTTCTTCGTCTGACATGTTCTTGGGGGCTTAGCGTTTCAACTTGAACGAGATACGCTCGATGCGTGTGGTACCGAGCAGTTCGTTGGTCTGGCGTCTAAGTTGGGCACCTGTGAAGTTGGTGAGTTCTTGGTAGTGAGCGGCGGATTCCACGAGAACCGTGAGCTCGCCGCGCTCGAATCGAACAGGGACTGCGCGCTTGGCGAGAGCTGGTCCAATTGCTTGGTTCCAAGTAGTAAAGATTGCGTTGTTGGGATCCGAGCGCCGTAGATCGTTGTCCTTTAGAAAGCGATCGAGGGCATCGCTCATGGAGATCATCTTTCCGCGATCGGGATCCTTCTTAGGCATCAATAGTGATGGGCATCACGACGTAAATATATCCTTGCCCAAGCTGAAACTTACCAGGGCTAGTGCGGTCAGTGAACTCGAAGTTAACCGTGTCGGTCTCGCACTGCTTTAGGCCGTCGATGAGGAAGTCGGGGTTAAAAACAATATCGACTTCCCCACCTTGGTAGTTCGCTTCCATCTGGGCGGTGGCCTCTCCTCGACCCGCCGCCTTGGCGATAATCTCAAGGTGGTCTTCTGCAAAGGACAAGCGTACGGCGCGGGCGTCGACGCTCGTCACTGTCGACACGAGGCGCAACTTACTGATCAAGAGATTAGCGTCAATCTCGATCTTACACTCGCCTTCGGGGGGGACAACCTGGGAGTACTTTGGGAACTCACCGTCGATGAGACGCGCGAAGATTTCAGCTTGGTCCGTCTTTAGAGAAAACTGTGTCTCGTCAAAGGAGATGCGCACACGGGCCATAGGGTCCGTGAGAATTCGGGTAAAAGGTTGCAGGCCCTTGGTGGGAACAATCGAGCGCTCCGTCGTTCCATCGGGGCAGTCCAAGAGAGTCGAGGTCACTGCAAGACGGCGGCCATCAGTAGCCACTAGACGCAGTTGGGATTCTTCGACCTCGATGAGGACACCGTGCATCGCATAGCGCCCAGGTTCGCGGGCTGCAGCGAAGGCAGTGCGCGAGACTTGCTTACTGAACGTCTCCGCCAGGATCGGATAGGAGTTCTCCTCTTGGAAGCGAGCCACCACGGGGAACTCGTCCGAGTCCACGGTCACGAGCTCGGCCCGGTCCCCGCCGCTGCTGATGATGCAGTTGTCCCCTGTGGCGTCGAGTGTGACTGTCTCTTCGGTCAAGTCGCGAACGAAGTCATTGGCGACCCGTGCCGAGACCAGGAGGGTTCCCGTCTCGGCAACCTTGACGTCGTCAATCCGAAAACGGATCGCGACCTCCAAGTCAGTGCCGACAAGTTCTAGGGCGTTCTCGGTCGCCACAAGGCAGACGTTCTCGATTGCAGGGCGAGTGCTCTTGCTCGGGATGACGCTGCTGACAATGGACAGGCCTTCCCGGAGTTGCTCACGGTTACACAGGACCTTCATGGATGCTTGGGGGTTGGTCTGGGGAAAACCTCTTTTAAGAATTTAGTAGTCTTAACAGAGGGCCCTTTTCGCTGGGGACAACCTGACGCTGGTGAGACGTAAGCTGTTGAATAATTTAGATTTAGGCGACTCACGCGGCGGTGGATTGCCCTTGGAAAATTGTGGATAGGTGGTGGAAGCTCAAAGACTTGCCAACGCTTATCCAGAGGGGTGCGGGCGCCTGTTGGAGAAGGGCTCGCCGAAGCTGAGTTGTGCATAAAAGGTCCCTAGGTTTCGCACAGGGTCCGCTGCAGTTGTCCGCAGCGAAACCACGCTCTATCCAGAGGCCATCCCCACGGTTATCCACAAGTTGCTCAGTCAGCGCGAATCCGCAAGCTGGAAGGGAGATGAGATGATCTCCGGAACCAACGATTACGGGGGCGTGTTTGAGGGTGCAAGTGGGCAGACCGGGGGCCTGATTTTGCCCTCTCATTATAAGGAGGGAGACTAGGCCGAATCCACTCCTTTGGAGAGCCTGTGCGGCCTTTAGGCCAAGAGTTTGCGTCCCTACGGAAAGAGCCTCAACAGAGTGCTGTCGAGGCTCTTGGGGCGTGTGTGGCAGGATCACGGGCGGCTAGACTAAGGCGGCGCGGCGAAGTTGCGTTTCTAGGTCCGCAATGAGGTTAGCCAGGGCCCCATCATCGACGAGGGCCTCCTCTACCTTCTTGATAGCGTGCAGAACCGTGGAGTGGTCTCGACCCCCGTAGAAGCCCCCAATGTCCTGGAGTGAGCGCTTTGTGATGCGCCGGGTCAGAAACATCGAGACCTGGCGAGGCCAGGCGATGGCCTTGTGGCGCTTCTTAGATTGGAGCTCGCTGAGGCGCACATCAAAGTGCTCGGTCACAAGCTGGGCAATGTCATCCATCGATGTCGGCCCGCGGCGTACGGAGAATACGTCCTGGAGGCACTGGCGGGCCAACTCCATGCTAATAGGCACGCCCATGAGCTTAGAAAAGCCCTGGAGCTTATTGACGGCACCCTCGAGCTCGCGAATGTTCGAATCGAGACGCTCCGCAAGGACCTTGGTGACCTCTTCGGGCAGGTCGATGCCGCGCTCGTTGGCCTTGCGCATGATGATCGCCATGCGAGTCTCATAGCAGGGGGGCTCGATCTCGGTGACCAGCCCCCACTTGAAACGAGATACGAGGCGCTCCTCGAGGCTGGGGATGTCCTTGGGGGGGCTATCCGAAGAAAGCACGATCTGCTTACCGGCATTATAAAGGGCGTTGAAGGTGTGGAAGAACTCCTCCTGGGTGCGCTCTTTATTGGCTAGCAGGTGGATATCGTCTACCACAAGCACATCAACGTCACGGTATTTGAGCCTGAACTTCGTTTGATCGCCCTTTCCAATGGCGTCAATGAAATGATTGATGAAGGTCTCGCAGGACAGGAACAGGATGTTCGTATCCGGGTCGTCGTCCAAGATCTCGCGGCAGAGAGATTGAAGCAGGTGGGTCTTGCCCAGGCCGACGCTACCGTGGATGAAGTAGGGGTTGTAGGGTCCACCCGGGGATTCGGAAACGCCCACCGCGGCGGCGTGGGCAAAGCGGTTGCAGGGCCCGACTACGTAGTTGTCAAAGGTGTAGGACGGGTTGAGCACCACGTCACTAGATCGAAGGAGCCCAGCACGCTTCTTCGCGGGCCTCTTGCTGGTCTCCGGCTCTCTTTCTGAGGGCGCGGTTTCGTCGTCGCGTTCGCGGCGGGGCGCCTTGCGGGCGGCGAGCTCGGCATCGACTACAACCTCAACCGCGAGGCTCGAACCCAGGACCGTATGCACAGAGTGCTCGATCTGGGTCATATAATTCTCGATAAGCCAATCCCTTGTGAAGTCGTTTTGGACAGCGACGGTCAGGGTATTCTCGGTCAGTGAGCGTAAGACAGCCTGCTGGAACCACGTGTAGAAGGGTGTTTGGTCGATTGTCTCCCTCAGCATGGCGCGGATCTTCTCCCAGGTCACCTCGAGATCCAACCGTTCGCCCTGACCGCTCAGCCTGGACTCTGTAGCTGGGGGCTTAGCCTGGGAGGGCTGTATCGCGGGTGAGGGGACAGCGGACTGTCCAAGGGAGGAGGAGGAGTTGGGCATGGAGGGCGTTTTGGAGGGGGGATCCAGGGTCGCAAGTAGAGGGGTACGAGGCCGGCCACCAGTCCCAGGTGCCTTAGGGCACTTTTGCCGTCGACCGTGGCGGGTCCTCTCCCTTAAAACGCTCTAGTGGAGAGAGCAGGGAGAGCCAAAACGCCTTAGCGGTGGCAGTGGAAGATAGAGCCGGCGAGGAGCCCCCCGACGGAAAGTCCATTATGGAAACTAGTCAGGCCGGCGCAACGAAGTTACCCCCAAGGATTCACGGGTTGTTCACAAGCGTTAGCCGCCGTCACAAGTTGCGTGCGACGAGGAAAATACTTTCACCATTCGCTCCACCGCGAGCTTGCAATCGGCCTCGGAGGTGTTCCAACCTAGTGAGATGCGAAGGCCGGATCGGGCTTCGGGCTCGGTCAGGCCCAAGCCCAGCAAAACATGAGACGCCTCAACAGCTCCCGAGGCGCAAGCGGAGCCCGCGCTTAGCTCGAGGCCCTCCATGTCAAAGCGCGTGACGAGCATGCGCGCTTCCGTGTGGGGCAGGCGAATGTTCATCGTGCCCGGCAAGCGCTCGGCAGTCTTTTCTAGGCTGGGTCCCGCTAAGGCAAGTGCAGGAAAGCGCGTGCTCAAGATACGCCAGATTTGGTCGCACCAAAGGCGGTGCTTCTTGGCCGTCTCCACTCGCTGTGCGAAGGCCAACTCCATGGCTAATGCGGATGCGGCGATGGCCGGCGCGTTTTCGGTTCCCGCGCGCAACTCTTCTTCCTGGCCGCCACCATGGACGAGGGGCGTGATGACCGCCCCTGGCCGCTTGATTAGAAGGCCGACCCCCAGGGGACCGCCGACCTTGTGCATGGACATCGTATACAAGTCCACTCCCTCGAGGGCGGCCGTGAAATCGATTCGACCAGTGGCCTGCACGGCGTCCACGTGGAGGATAGGCCTAGACTCCTTGGGCAGGTCAAAGATGCACGACGCAAGTTCCCGGATAGGCTGCACCACACCAACCTCGCTGTTGGCTAAGTGCAGCGAGACCAAGCCCACAGAGTTGGTCTCGATGTTGTGGGTCAACTGTTCGGGATGGATGCGGCCGGTACTGCCGATAGCCGCGTAGTGCAGCTTGCGTCCATTGGCTTCGAGCTGTTCCATGGGCTCTAAAACCGACGCGTGTTCGATCGGGCTGGTGAGCAGAGCGAGGCTCGGGTCGAGGGCGCTTGCAACCCCCTGAATCGCGAGGTTGTTCGCTTCGGTTCCGCCCGATGTGAACACTACGCTGGATTCACTGACATTTAGGCACGCGGCGATTCGCGCCCGCGCGTCGTCAATCAAGTTGCGCGCCAATCGGCCACTAGCATGCAGACTCGAGGGGTTTCCTCCATGCTTCCCAAGGAGACTCACCCACAGGTCCCGGACTTCCGGGCGCATAGGTGTCGTCGCGTTGTGATCCAAATACACTCGCTTCATTTCTCCAAGACCTCTCTTCTCAGCGCTTCGTACTGGTACACGGGGTTAGTCGAACTGAAGTGTCTCTTCGGTCGTCGTCGCCTGGGTTGCGAAGGGTGGCCTAGGGCCCCAGTGCTTAGGGTTCGACGATGCGGAAAGCGGACTCGGGCAAGGGGGGCAGCTCGGAAGCCCTCGGGGCTGCACGTCGCGGCGCAGTGACCGTGCCCTCGTCCGTGTAAGGCTGGTCCGAAGGTGCCGCGTTCTTGGTTTCCGGTGCGGCAGCCTCGGGTGAAGGTTCGGGCACAAGGGCGTCGTGGGCTTCGGCCGGGGCTTCTGCTACAGGCGCTTCTACAACAGCCTCTGCGGGCTTGGCCGCGCCGGGCTCTTGGGCGAGGACCTCGGCTGCCAGCTCAGCGTAGTCGCCGGCGCCAGGTGACTTAGGTGCGTACTGGAAAATAGACTCGCCGTAACTAGGCGCCTCTGCCAGCTTGATGCTCTTGCGGATCGAGCGATTGAAGACCGGGCCGGGGAAGTACTTCCGGATCTCGGCAAGGACCTCGCGAGCTAGGCGTAGGCGGCTGTCGTAGAGGCACGGGATAATGCCGGTGATCGCGAGCTTCGGCTGCAGGCGTCGCTGGAGGAGTTGTACGATCTCAACCAACTTACTCATGCCCTGGAGCGCGAAGAACTCGGTCTGTAGTGCGATGAAGACCTCGCGCGAGGCGACCAGTCCGTTCACGGACAGAAGGCCAAGACTTGGCGGGCAATCGACGATGACATAGTCGGCGGGTAACTCGCCGAACTTCTCTTCGTGGGTCGCAGCCCAGGCGTCAATGGCGTCATTTAGGATGCTCTCGCGACCAATGGCAGCCGAGAGCTCCATCTCCGCGCCAGATAGGTCGATGTTCGTAGGTGCAACGCGCAGGCCGGGTGTCGCCGTATCGCATAGGGCGTCGCCGAAGTCCATACCTTCGCACAAGACGCGATAGGTAGACGGCTCGCCGGCAGGAACCTCGATGTCGAGGTGCGTCGAGAGGTTGCCCTGGGGGTCGAGGTCGATCAGGACAACCCGTCGGCCCGCGAGGGCAAGGGCCGCCCCGAGGTTCACGGCGGTGGTCGTCTTACCGACACCGCCCTTTTGATTGACGAGCGCGATGCGTCGCATGGTCATGGCTGGTTCGAGGGGAGCCCGGGTGGGCAGAGTGGCTCGCTCTGGGGGCTCCGTTTTGGATCCCTAGGCTGCGGGCGTTGATTTCACTAAGACTGAGGATATCCGCAACAGGCCCAAAGTGCTTGCTCCGGAATGCACCTGAGCCGGATTTCGTACCAGCCGTATCGTGCGGAAACCGGCAGAGATCCATCTGGGCCGCTAAAGTGATCCTAACTCGTCTTCACCCGCGCCACCCCCGTCGCTCCGGCACTGGCGACGCTTTGGCGCCCGGCCAAGTCGGAAGACAACGTGCTCGGCTGGCAGGGGGTCGGTCTCTAGTAGGAGTTGGTCGATCCAGTCCGTACCGAATCGCGCGCAGAGCTGAACCGAGGTCAGCACGGTCTCCTGGGCTTGGCCGTCGGGAAGCAGGTGAGACGCGAGGCGCCTTAGGTCTCGGCGCGCTCCACCGATGTTGTTGTTGCAGACACGGTCGACCTTCTCGGCAAAGCGCTGGAGCTGTCCGTGAACCTGTCGGCTCGCGTGCTTCAGCATTTGGGGCAAGTGTGACGAGACTTCGTCCAGGCGGGGACGCAGCGCGTTGAGCTCCTTGCGGAAGGCCTTCGACATGGCGTGGATTTCGGCCGCGAGTTCTTCGGGTGCGGGCTTCGCGCTCAACTTACTCTCGCCCGCTTTTTTCTCGGCTGCCTGCCCGCCGGTTTGCAGGTAGTCCCCCACCGAGCAGTCGACTTCGGCCAGAGTCTGCTCGGTGGCTTCATCGAGCAGTGTACAGCTCATGGTTTGCACGAACGCGGGACAGGGGACATCCCGTGCGAGGCGAAGCTTCGGCAGCTGTGCCAGCCTGGCGAGCTCGTCGAAGTCGCCAACGTGGGCGGCCACTGGAAGGGCGAGGTCTTGAACGAGCGGCCGCAGCAGCGGGCCCGGCCGGAAGGACTCAGGCTTGGTTACGATTTCTGCAGCGAGTTCAACTGGAGTTCGCGAGCCAGGCTCGTCGTCAAAGCGATAGCCTTCGCCTCCAAAGTGAAGGGCGTAGTGCCTACCCGCTCGCAGGTGTTCGACGGGGGCGAGCTCTCCCAACGTTGGGCTAAGCTCGAACCCGGCGGCCTCCATGTTTGCACGGCACTCTTCAAGCGCACTGGTTGGGTTCGGCGCGACGACCAAGGCAAGGGCTCTGGACAGGTCCGCGCGAAGCCAGCTTGGCTCAACGACAACCAGTCCAAGGTGCCCGAGCAGGCTTGTCATTGCGCGGGTGTAGGCACGGGCCAAGGACTCGCCGTGGCGCGGAGCGAAGCGAGTCAAGGACTCGTGGGAGTTCAGGTCCGCGGCAAACATGTCTCGCATCACCTCGGTCAAGGAGATCAGCCGATGCTCGTGTTGGTCTACTGTGAACTCTGCGTAGGGGACGCGGGTCGGGAGCACACCCGGAAGGTGCAGGGTCCGCAGGTCAAGGTGGGGAGTGACGATGCGAACACTTGGACTTGCCGCAACCTCATCGGCTAGGTTCCAAAGAATCGGAACCACAGGGCAGCCCCACTTCTCGGAGAGGGAGCGGGCTAGGCGCACGGCGGTCAGGGCCTTGTAGATCGTGGAGAGCGGACCGCCTAGTAGGTCAGGTGTGGCCTCACAGATCACAACGCATGCACCTTCCTCCCCAAGTGATCGAGTGGACTCAAGGACCGCTACGTGGGAGCCAATGGCGGTCAACTGCTCTTCGATTTTTGCGCTCAACTCTTCGCGCTCATCGGGCAAGAAGCGATCCGCAGGGACGGAGATGTCGTCCAACTTCGAAGGCAGGCTAGGCGAGCCCTCTTCCGGCGTGCGCCCCCTTTGGCTTAGGCTCTGGCGGGCAAACTTCGACAGGCCGAACAGGTCCGCGCCTAAGAACTCTAGGCGCGAACGGCTTGGGCTCGTCATGGAAACGAGGCGCCGCTAAACTGCAGCGTGGGCCACCGCGCCGATCTCTTGAATCATCGAATCGAGAGCATCTACAGCAGCTTCTCGCCATTCCGAGCAGGGTCGACCCGCCTTTTTGTAGGCAAAGGAGATGCCGCGGGACGAGTTCACTATGGCGCCGAAGCCGCCCTTGTGAAATCCCGCGGCGATGTCTTCTGCACCAGCGCCCTGGGCGCCGTAGCCGGGAAGCAGGAGCGGCGTGTGAGGCATGCGTTCGCGCATGGCGGCCAGGGCTTCGGGGTGAGTTGCGCCAACGACGGCGCCCACCGAGCTGTAGCCGCTTTCACCCATGAGGTCCTTGCCCCAACGATTCACTGCGTCGGCGATGCGCTCGGACAGGGTTGGGTCGCCACAGAGTTGGAAGTCGGCTGAGCCCGGGTTCGACGTGCGGACGAGCACATAGATCCCCGTGTTTGTTTCGCGGCACACGTTGAGGAATGGTGTGATGGACTCTTCGCCAAGGAAGGCGTTGACCGTGACCGCGTCGCAGAGGTGAGCGTCCTCGTGAGCGGCTCCGCAGCCGGCCAAGAGACCGCGCGCATAGGCGGCAGCCGTGCTGGCTATGTCGCCTCGCTTGACGTCCCCAACGACGAGCAGGCCGGCGCTCTTAGCGTGGCTGACGACGCGTTCCCACTGTATGTGCCCGTCGGCTCCGAAGACCTCGAAGAAGGCGGACTGGGGCTTCACCACGGGTACACGGCCTGCGACTAGGTCGACCAACTCCACGCAGAAGTCCCCCATCGCAGCGGCCCGCACATGGCGAGGAAGCTCGACGTTTCGGGCTGCCGCATACTGCTCGGGCAACATGTCGAGATGGGGATCGATCCCGATTAGACAGGCGTTGCCTAGCTCTTTGGTGGCGGCATGCAGACGGTCGGCAAAGTTCACGGTGCGTGTTTGGGTTACTTAGTGGCGGGGGGCTTGGCTGCCTCGGGTTCGGAGTCATCCGAGCCTTTCTTGGAAGAGTTCTTCTTGGTCGCACTCTGGATCGCCCTCGCAACGCGCTCACTCACGTCGCCATCAGCGGACTCTTTGATGGGGTCGCCCAGGCCCTTTCCGACAAACTCACTGGGCGGAACCAAGACGCCGCCAGAGACTGTGACGCGAAGCGCCTCGTCGATCGTAATGGGCAGGCGAATCAGAAGGTCGCGCGGGGCGTGGATCGTCCAACCCGTCATGGGCATCGGTGACGAGGGAACAAAGATCGACACGAGGTCTTGGTCGGTGGCCTCCCGCAGGCTCTTCATCGATTGGCTGGTGACGAAGCCGATCGAGTAGATGTACTTGTTGGGATAGGGAAGTGCGACGACCGTGTCAAACTCGAGTTCGTTCTCACTGATAAAGAACTCGACGAGTTGCTTAGCGTAGGGGTAGACCGCGCGGACGCCAGGAATGGCGAGCAGGCCCTGGTCAAACTTGGCCAGCAGCTTGCGGCCGATGAAGCCAGTCAGGATCCATCCGAGCCAGAGCACGACAAGGATGGAGAGCAGCAGGCCGATCAGGGGGTGAACAACGCTAGAGACGGAGTCCCGTAGAAGTTCGCGGTCGATCCATAGATCGTCGAGATCGCGGAAGAAGCCTTGGCGTTGCGCCCGCTCATCGCGCAGAACACTGGCGAAGTCCTCTCGGCGCTCGGTCTCAGTGGTGCTGTCGTTGGCCTTGCCCGTGCCCGTGCTCAGTTGTTCGTACTTGAGCTTTAGGTTCGTGGGCTCTGTGGGCAGCTCGTCGGACTCTAGGAATCTGGAGTCGTAAGGGTTGATGCCTAGGCGCTCAAGGGCACTCCAACCCATGGAGTTCCCCTCGAGGCTCCAGTAGATCGTGTTGTTGATCGGTGTGGTGACGTAGGTTCGAGCGAAGCCGATCAGGGTGACGAAGATAAAGATCGTCAGGACAAGCGGCAGCAGTGCACCAAGGCCACGCAGGAAGAATAGCGTGAAGCTCTTCTTTGGAGCCTTGTTCTTTTTCTTGGCAGTCTTACTCACTGGACTTGTCTCCCATAGGGGTCGGGCAGATCCTATCCGGCGGAGACGCGCATCGCATCTGTTCCCCTCCTATATAAGTACTGCAGGGCTAGTTGAGCTTGGATTTTCCTCGGTGTTAGGCCTGTGGGGCCAAAAACTGCTTCCCAATGTGGTCCGCAAGGGCGAGTGCGGACTCGGGGATCCGAACGCGACCTTCGTGGCACTCGAGCAGGCCGTCAGCCATCAGTTTTTGCTGGATCGGGGCTGTGGGGTCTTTTCCTGTCCAGCCCGCGGTGGCAGCAGCCTCGGCAGGCGAAACCCCCCGAGCGAGCCTCAGGCCCAGCCACCAGGTCTCTCCGAGCCTCTCCAGGGGCTCTAAGGTCTCGGTATATAGGGGTTTGGATCCCTCTTGATGAACGGAGCGGCTCCAGCGTGCCAGGGAGCGAGCGTTCCCGCTGCGGGTTCGCTCTACGTGGCTGGCGGCTGAAGGGCCTATCCCGACATAGGGGCCGTTTGCCCAGTAGTTCAGGTTATGCACACACTCTTGGCCACTTGTGGAGAAGTTGGACACCTCGTAGCCCCCAAGGCCAGAGTCTGTAAGCACTTGGCGGGCAACCCGCAGGTTTTCTAGCTCTTGGTCCTCGTCTTGAGCAGCAAAGGCTCCACGTTCGAGGCGGGCATGAAGGGGGGTGCCGGGTTCGTAGGTTAGTCCGTAGGCGCTGATGTGGTCCGCACCTAAGTCAAGTACTGATAGTATGTTGTGGCGTATGTCGTCTGGAGACTCCATGGGGGCGCCGTGAATCAAGTCCGCAGACCAGCGCTCGTAGCCCGCTGCCTTGACGGCCTCGACAGCGGCCAGGGCCTGCCCCGGCGTGTGTGGGCGCTCGAAGAATTCCAGGGTCACGGGATTCAGGCTCTGGACTCCAACGGACAGCCTGTTGACCCCAAGGGAGCGCATGAGCTGGGCCTTTTCGAGGTTGAGGCTCTCGGGGTTGCATTCCGCCGTGACCTCGGTGGCGGAACTGGCAAAGCCGGTGATGTCGTTGAGTCGTGCGAGTAGCCGCTCGAGCTGGGGCTCGGTGAAGTAGCTGGGCGTGCCCCCGCCAAAGAATACGGTGGATGGCGCCTCGGGTGCGCGGACCTCAGCCTCGGCCAATAAAGTCTCTAGGAAGCCATCGTGGTCTTCGCCCTTGCCCACGACCGAGAAGAAGTCGCAGTAAGGGCACTTGTGCACGCAAAAGGGCAGGTGCACATAGAGTGGCGTGCCCTTTGGGGCGCGCAAGGGTGACTTGGAGTGGGGCAAGATGGCTAAGCGGTTTACGCTGGGGCCATTCTCGCACGCAGGTGCAGCCCGCGGCTACTCTCCACCCATCATCTTCGAGAGCTTTGCAAGGGCTTGGCGTTCAATCTGCCGAACGCGCTCGCGGGTAAGCCCAACCTGACGACCGATCTCCTTAAGGGTCATGGGGCCGTCAAAGTCCTTGGCGATGCCGTAGCGCAGTCGAACAATGCGAGCATCTCGCTCATCTAGCCTTAGCAGGAAGATCTCGAGGTGCTCCATTAGGTCGAGCATGGTGGTCGCCTCTTCGGGGGTCTGCCCCTCCCCCACCGGGTCGATCCCCGTGGCGTTCTCCAGGGCGTTTAGCGATGTGGTGCCCGACGTTAGTAGGGTCTGCTTGAGCAGCGGCCAGGTCTCCTCGGGGACACCAATTTCGACAGCGACCTCCTCGAGAGATGGCTGTCTACCCAAATTGAAGGATAGTTCGTATGCAATAGATCTCCACTTCTGCACCATCTCGGCCATGTATCCCGGAATCCGGACCGCTGGAACGGTGTTCGTGAGGGAGCGACGGATGGATTGTTTGATCCACCAGGTACCGTAGGTTGAAAACCGGCAACCGGCCTCGGGGTCAAACTTCTCGGCGGCCTTCATCAGGCCGATATTGCCCTCGGCGATCAGGTCCGCAAGGCTCATCCCACGGTCCGTGTACTTCTTGGCGATCGACACGACCAGGCGCAGGTTAGCGCGGATCATGTGCTCGCGGGCGGCAAGATCCCCCGCCTGGATGGCGTGGCCTAGATTGATCTCTTGCTCCTTGTTCAGGAGAGGGACCTCATTAATTTCGTGGAGATAAGTCTCCAGGCAGTGCTCGGAAGAGATGGCGGGCCTCCAGGGGGTCTTGGCGCCGGCAGGGGATTGAGTAGATTGCCGCACCCAGATTTTGTGGGGTTGGTGGTGCGGCACCCATAGCTTCGGCCACGGGGGGGGGCTCTCTTGAGGCTCCGAGCAGATTCGGCAGAAGAGAACGGTGATATGTCCGACAGCTAGCCGGTTCTCTGGTACCTTTAGGACTAGTGCTTGGGGTCCCGTTAGGGTCCTTAGCCTTTCCTTTGATATAGAATCTATGTCTAAAACAAGCTCCGCACCGGCACTTGAACTTGTGATTGAAGAGCAGCGCTTTTTGGCCATCTTGCAGCGTGAGTGCAGCGGCTTCTGCGCCCTGGCAAGCGCTCTCTTGGGCATGTCTGGGTCGATTTGGAACCGGAAACACTATTTTCAATTGCAGATCCAGGCCGAGTCTTTTGAGGCCATGCTCGACGATTACGGGGCCAACAGGAACCGGACCTTCGTTTATCTGCGCGAACTCGTAGGCTCGCTGAGGGGGTTTGCCGACGCCGGCCACAGCCTAAGCCACCTCGAGACACGCCTCGTTACCTATGGTTTGGTCAACACGCTAGAGCTCGCCCACTATGCAAGCTTCGAGGGCCAGATCGCGAACGTGCGGGCCTTCGTGCAAGACTCCGTAGTCGCGATGCTTAGGGATCTGCAGAGCGAAATGACAGAACTCGGCGCCGAGCCGCACGCCAGAGACCTCTCAGACGTATCTTTCGAGGCTGTGATCGCCCAGGAAAGACTCCCCCACAATGTGGACGACGAGGACCCCTATGACGATGGTCAGAAGATCGCAGAGGTTGCATCGAAGTTCGTCTTGGCCTGTGACATGTTGGACCAGGCAGGGATCAAGCCGATTATGGACGCTGCCCTGCGCAACGCCTACCTGAGTCGGGCCTGCGCCGAGGAGCAGGCAAGGGTTTTTGAGGCCACAGTCCACAACCTACAGTCCTCCTACGACACCCACATCAAGAGCACCTCTCTTGAAAACCAAGATCCTCGCCTATCTCAGCTTCGAGGGCTTGCATCCGCTGCATTGCACACACTTGAGGCCGTCACCGCCCTGACACACTTCGTGGAGCGCCACGAGAGTGAGATCCGCAGCGCAGCGACCCAAACCCGGCTCGCGCGCCTGATCGACCGTTCTGAGGTGCAAGAGCGCACCCTGAACCGGCTTCTTGTATCCGCCGCCCTCCTTATGGAGAGCGGAAGACCCATTGCCCAAGCTATTTTGCCGCAATACACAGACGCCACGGAGTTGGTCGTGGAAATTCCCGACGAACTGATGCTGCATGCACGTCCCGCCGCATTGATCGTGGGGATCGTGTCGAAGTTTGGGACTGCGGTCGAGCTGGAGGTCTCGGGCCAAGTGTGTAATGCGGGCTCAATCTTGGAGTTGCTGGTGACCGTCGGGTCTTTCCCGGACGTGAAGACCTTTACCTTCCGCGGCGACGCTGCCCCTTTGCGCGACATCGCAAAGCTGTTCCAGTTCGGGCTCGGGGAGAACGGGATCGAGAACCTGCCCGAAGAGTTGAGCTACCTAAAGGGCTAAACCCCTAGGTAGAGCCTGTCCGCCAGCATTCTGGGGAGGTTCGCGTCGCGAATTTGTTTTGCTGCGGCCTCAATGTCGTACTCCAAGCGTGTCATACGGACCGATTGGGCTTCGCTGTCGAAAAGAACCCACCCCGTACGGTGATCCTCGTCCCGCGGTTGGCCGACGCTGCCGACGTTTACGAGGCAGCGGTCTGATTCCCTCAAGTCCACGTCCAATTGGGGGGCGTAGGCGGTGGCCCCAGCCGGTTCGAGTAGCCGCATCAGGGCGATCGGCATGTGAGTGTGCCCCACAAAGGCAACAGGGCTGGTCATGAGCTCTAGGGACGGGTCCGCATCCCTAGTTGTCCGGATGTATTCAAATGCTTCGGGCTCGTTAAGGCTGCCATGGGCCACCTGGCAGTGCTCAAGCGTGACCTGCAGGGGAAGGCTGCGCAACCAATCCAGGTCAGCCTTTGGGAGCACATTGCGGGTCCAGTGAACGGCCTCGCGTGCATAACGGTTAAACGTGGCCTCGTTGAGCTCCCCCACGCAGGCTGCGTCGTGGTTCCCCTTGACGACCACCGCTTTGTGGCTCCGGAGCAGCTCGATGCACTCGCTGGGTGAGCCGCCATACCCGACCACGTCGCCTACGCTGACGAGGCAGTCGACGGACTGGGTGCTGATATCCTCGAGCACCCTGGTGAGCGCGCTGAGGTTGCTGTGGATGTCACCGAGAATGGCGTAACGCATAGGGGCGAAGGCTGGAGGCCAGCAAAATGGCAGCTAGGAGGCAGGATTGGGCCCAGGGGGTGGACTGGTGGGCCATGGGATCGATGGCGGCCGTGAGCGGACCGGGAAAGAGCGCCGGGAGAAGCCAGGTGGTTGCGATAAGGGCAAGGGGCCCAAGTGGGAGCAGCAGGACACCCAGGCTAGCTAGGTGTAGGGCCGCCATCAGGGAGGGGAGGACCTGGACTGGAGCGTGGGTTGCGTCGAGGGAGGCGAGCCCTACGGCCGCCATCAGTAGGCATGGGGTTGCAATAAATAGCATGTCGCCTGCCGGAGTGACCCCTTGAGACCGGCGTAGAATCTCAGTGTCTTTGGTGGTGGCCATGCCGATGACCGCGCCGACTAGGGCAAGAAGGAAGACCCATGGGGCCAGGGACCCGTCTCGGTGCTCCCAAACAGGTGCATGCTCAGTAAAGATGTGCAGGGTGGGGCCCAATAGGGCGGCAGCAAGCAAACCAAGCCAGGCGCTGGGGCGCCGGATGAGCCGAGCTGAGGCCAGGTGAAGTTGTTTAGGGGAGGCCATGGGGTTGGAGGGTCCTTTAGGCCCCGAGTTTTGCCAGCGTAACGATTGTGGAGCCCACTTCCCAGAGAGGGTGTCCGACTCTTCGTAAGATATACAAGAGACACTGAATGGGCTAGATATAGTGTTTGTGCTAGGTTGCTCCTCGACATGTTGTAGTGACTAGACTAACTTCACGTGTTCCACGTGGAACAGCCACCTGTGGCTCCTGGTATCTTTGGAGCTGTCGGCCTGGGGGCACCGCAATGCATCGCAGTGCTCTACGTTGTTCCACGTGGAACATGTCATTTTGCGCTAAGGGCTAGCAGGCCCTCCCCTAACCCAATCTACCGAAGCAATGAGCTCCAAACGACTCGGCCGCGGCCTAGGCTCCCTCATCCAAGACCAAGCCCCTCTAGCACCCAAGAATGAGGTTTCTGTCAGTGAGATTCGGCCAAACCCATTTCAACCTAGGCGAGTCTTTGATCCAGCTGGTCTGGAAGAGCTAAGGAATAGCATCCTGGCCCATGGGGTCATGCAGCCGATTGTTGTTCGTGCGATTGATACTGGATACCAACTGGTTTCCGGTGAGCGTCGCTGGCGAGCGAGCCGCCTAGCTGGCCTTACAATGATCCCCGCGGTGATCCGCGAGGACGTGTCGGATCACGACATGCTAGAGCTCGCCCTGGTAGAGAATGTGCAGAGACGTGATCTGAATGCGATCGAACGCGGCATTGCCTTCCGGGAGTTGATGACCACCCTGGGCTTGACCCAGCTAGAGGTCGCCGACAAGGTCGGGCTAAAGCGCTCCTCAGTGGCCAACCAGGTGCGGCTCTTGGAGCTCAACGAGAAGGTTCAAGAGCTGATTGCAGCGGACCAGCTCTCCATGGGGCACGGCAGGGCACTGCTTGGCTTGAAGGAGCCTAGTCTGCAAGTAGACCTAGCTGAGAGTGTGGTGAAGCAGGATCTCAGCGTAAGGCAGACGGAAGCTCTGGTTCGGGAGATGAATGCGGTCAAGCCCCCCAAGTTAGACGACAACATCGTTGCCGTCGAGCCTGAGATCGTCCCCTGGGCTCGCGCAATGGAGGACCGCATCCGCGACTCCCTGGGCACGAAGGTGTCTCTAAAGAACGGTCCAAAATACAAGGGGCAGATCGTCATTCACTATTTTAGCCGTGATGATCTCGAGCGAATCTACGACCAGATTGCACCGCGGGAAGAGATTTAGAATGGCCTTTACTTGCCCCCGTCCGATAAGGGGACAGTCCTGGGTGGGCGGGAGTAGTCTTCGATAGGCCCAAGAACTTGGTTACAAAAGAGGGAGGGTCCCAAACCGCGTGGTTTGGGACCCTCCCTCTTTCGTGGCTGCCGAGGGGTCTAAAGGACCGTGATCCCAGTGATGGAGGTCGGCTCTTCCGGAACCTCTGTGCCGGGCTGAATCGGGGCGTTTTCCATTACACGAACTGTAGCGGCCCCATCGAGGATTACGCCGAAGACCGTATGTTCGCCGTCCAGGTGATGGGGGTCGCCCGTTGTGAAGTAGAACTGGCTACCGCTGCTCTCTGTGTCGCCAGGCATCTTGGCGGCGGCCAGGACACCCTTAAAGTGGTAGAGGTCGCTTAGTTCGGCGGGAATCTTGTATTCCGGGCCACCTTGGCCCCACTCACTCTGTGCGCCTGTCTTGGTGTTCGGGTCGCCACCCTGAACCATAAACCCAGGAATCACCCGATGGAACTTAGTGTCAACATAATACCCATTTAATGCCAACTTGATGAAGTTTGCCACGTGCTCGGGGGCGCGGTCTTGATAGAGGCCAACGGTGATGTCGCCCGCCGTTGTAGCGATAGTCAACTGGGGGGAGCCCTCGGGAAGTGGGGGGAGCTTGTACAGTTGGGGGTTGGCCGTTACGAACTCGCGCTGGCTCTTGATGTAATCCCTAAGCTGGCCTGCCATGGTCTGCAGGCTGCCATTGGGGCCAACGGGGAGTTGCTGGGCCACCAAGTTGTGGTTGGGAAACTGGCTCTCTAGTTCCGCCAGGGCTGCTTCGGCGCCAGGCCAGTCCTTGTCATCCACAAGGCTGCGGACCTCAAGGGCCTTGGTCCAGGGGCCGGCAGGGGTGGCCTGAAGCTCCTTCGCAAGGCTTCCTAGGGCTGCTGCGCCGGGTAGCTCGGCCCCGCTGGCGATGTCTTCCATCGAAACCAGGGCGGTAAGCTTGTTCCAACTAGCGTCTCTGTCGGCCTGAACGGAGTCCTGATTGCTCTTGACCCAAAGAATGGCGCCCGAGGCGATGATGACGAGGACGAAGAAGGGCACCGAATAGGTAGAGACCATCTTCTGGAGCCGCGAGGCCTCCTCGTACGGGGCGATGGAAACTTGGGTGGGGGCCTTATGATCAGCCATAATTGTTGTTGGGTAAGGGCGCGTCCGGGCGGGGTGCCAAGACTCAGAAGCGCAGCATCTTATCGTTCTATTCCTTTAATTTGCGATGAAAAGGGCGCTTGGACCGCAGTGTCTATCGGAAACACGGTCTAGGAAGATATCCTGCACCGCAGCATTCCATATGTCCTTGATTTCAAGACTAGCCATGATCACGTCCAGATTCGCCCTTCTTGCCTGCCTTGTTCTTCCGTCCGTTATTCCTGCCCAGGCTTCTGAGGCGTCAGGACCATTTGCGACTTCCTTGCTCCGGCGTGATAACGACGAGTTTGAAAAGCGCATGGCTGAAGCGGGAGACGACGTAGACAAGCTTTGGCAGGTCCACAACTATTGCGTGACCTACAACCTGAGTAGCCAGGATCGCAAGGTGCTGCGGGCCATCATTAAGCTAGACCCGGACCACAAGCAAGCTCGCGAAGCCAGCGGGCATATTTTCTTCGACGACCAGTGGTTCAAATCCGAGAAGAAGTACCTAGCCCACAAGGCGAAGAAGGAAGAGAAGGAAGCCAAGGCTGCTGGGCTCGTGAAGTACAAGGGCGAGTGGGTCCACCCCGACGACCTAGAGAGGCTTAAGGCCGGCCTGCGCCAGACCGACGACGGACAGTGGGTCTCCGAGGAGCAGTACGAGCGCATCTCTAAGGGCTACGTTCTCCACGACCTCATGTGGATCGCACCTGAGGAGGTTGCCGAGGCGGACGCGGGCAAGTTCAAGTGTGGTGAAGACTGGCTCGAGCTCGCCGAGGCAAACAAGTACCACAAGCTCACCGATCGTTTTTGGAAGATCCCCTCATTCGACGATCGATTCCATGTCTACGCGACTACGGACCGCGAGATCGCAATCAAGGCGCTTGACCAGGCGAGCGAGACCATCCCGGACATCGTCCGCATCCTAGGCAAGGTTCCCTCCGAGCCCGTCGTGTTTGGTCTGCTTCGATCTTCAAAGCAGTACGGCACCTTCGCCGCCGGAGACTCTTCCTTTAACGTACCGCCGACGGAGCTGCGCGGGTTGTCCTCAGTTCACGGTGCGTACTTTGCGGAGATGTGGTTCACCGAAGACAGTGAGCACATGGGCGCGGGCGTTGCCTACTGGGACGCGAGCTCGGACGCGGGCAACAGCTTCGGCAAGCTGTTCGCTCGCCACGCGGCTGCCCTCTCGATCGTAGAGGCCCTTGACCCAAGCCCTAAGGCTATGGAGAGAACGAAGCAAAAGCGCGAGTTCGACATCGACGCCTTTCTTGAAGAGAAGAAGCTTCCAGACTGGCTGCGCTTCGGAACCGCGAGCTACTGCGAGCGCTACTATCTCGATAAGGCGCGCAATGCAGACCCGATCGCACTGCGCAAGTGGTCCGTTGCCAACATTAAGAGCCGCGGCGCCTTTGACTCACTTAGCACGATCTTCAAGATGAAATTGACGGTCGACAACCCGGACCAGTCGGGCAAGCTCCTAAACGAGGCGGGCCTTGTCGTTGCCTTTTTGATCGATGGCGAGAACGCCGCGGTCAAGGAGAAGCACGCGGCCTTCAAGATCGCCTTTCGTAACGGTGGTTCGTTTGAGAAGGAAATCCGCGCGCTCGAATCCGCCCTGCTTGATGCCGAAGCCGACTTGCGCAAGTTCGGTGATGTCTAAGGCTAATCGAGCCAATCAACCATGCTAACTAGCCTTGCCATTCTCGCCCTTCCCACTTTGCAGGGCGTTGGAGATCACGCCAGCCTTCACCCGGCTGGCGTCGATTTCTACCTAGACGTGCCCGCAGTTGAACCCCTTGTCGATGCGTGGATGGAGACGGCCCTGCCCCTGCTTGTCCGCGACTCTGCATTGGAGGACCTCTACACGTTCGCTGGACTCAAGGGGCCAGAGCAGGTGCTCGAGCAACTCCTCCTGCAGCTGCCATTTGGTGACCCATCTTTGTTGGCTGAGGTTGCGAAGAACATCAAGGGGGTCTCGCTCTCACTCACGGTGGATGGTGAGGCACTGCTTGGGCTTCTGCCAGCCTACGCAGGTTACTCGGACCAAGAGTTCTCGCTCGACTTCCTGAATCAGCTCATTGAGAGCACTTATTTTCAAACGGGCGACCTGCCAGAAGACCTCTCAGGTCTAGGAATTGGCGAAGAGTTTCTGCTCGACGCGTTCGGTAAGCCCTTCCACTATGAAGCCAAGGACGACGGGACCTTCCGTCTGCTTGGACTTGGTGCTGACGGGCAGCTAGGGGGTACAGGCGTCAATCGCGATCAAGAGGCTGGCATCAGCTTCTTTCCTCACGTGCTCAGCTCTGTGTCAAGCCTGATTGGGGGCGAGCTTGTCGTTGAGTGGAAGGACCCCGCCATCATTGAGCCTTGGATCGGCCTGATCTCTGGTCGACTCCAGCAGCAGCTGCCCTTTGTCCAGCGCAGCAACCTGCCCGCTCTCGGCGAGAACCCAGGCTTTCCTGCGTCCGCATTCCGCTTTCATCCATCGGACTTTGGTGGACCAGAGGATTCCCAACCCCTGGAGATCAGCATCCAGCCGGCCCAGGGCACAACGGTCGCCACCTTCGGAACCGTTCGCGGGCAAGCGGTTCAGCCCCTGCTGAAGTCTGCAGCTGCAGGCGAAGTTCACCCCTCCAGCCTGAGCGCCACACCGGTCTTCCAGGAGGTCATGGCTGATCTTAAAATTGAAGAGGGTGTCTTAGTCTGGCGCGGCTTCATGGGGGAGCCAAGCGAACAGTTAGCCGCAACCACCGGCGGCCTGGATGACCTCTTAGAGCTCTTCGGGCTCTCATCAAAGAGCGGCTCCTGGGAGACGCGAATCCAAAACGGAACCTATCGTTCGAACAGCTACACCCGTTCGCGCCCCAACCCCAACGGGGCTACCCTTGGCCGCGTCGCAGCCCTTGTCCCGAATGACGCTGTGTTTGTTCAGGCGGGGACGATCAGGCCACGTGGCCTCTGGGAGCTCTTCGGTAGCCTGACCTCGAAGACTGACTCCCTGGGCGAGCTCCTAAACAATCTCGACGAAGATTTGGAATCCAAGCTGGTGAACAACTTGGGAGGCGAGTTTGCGCTCTGGAGCTCTCCTGTTCGAGGCCTGTCGATCCCTGAGCTCTACATCGTTATCCCTGTGACCAACGGAGCGACCGTGATGGGCGCACTGGATGCTCTCTTCGACCAGTTGGCAGGTGTCGACCAGGGTATTTCGGTCTCAAGGCGTCCCTATAAGGGGGTCGACTACAGCGCCCTAGATGTCGGCATCCCAATCGGGGTTGTTCCGACCTTCGCGGTCCTTGATGATGAGTTGTGGATTTCGAACTCGTCCATTCTGATCAAGCGCGAGATTCGCCGCCGAGACCGGGGGAAACCCAGCGCACGCGGTGAGCACCCGCTCTTCACTCGCCTGCAGGATGAGAATGGCAAGCTGCCCGCTGACTTAAAGCGCGCAGGCTTCTTTGATCTAGGGTCGGTGCTCTCGGCCTACTACTCCGGTGGTCGGGCCTTTTCGGGCATGCTAACCATGGGCATGGACTTACCCCCAGGCCTGCTTAGCTCCCTTCCTGAAGGCGACCTCTTCTCTAAGTACATTGGCCCAACGTTCAGTGAGACCCGCGCTGGCCCCGTCGGCCTTGTTACCCAAAAGGTCAGCGCCTTCGGGCCGGAGCCACTCATGCTTGGGGGCCTTGGCGTCACCGCGGGCATCGTTGCCTTTGGCCTTGTAGCCCAAGGACCGTTGGTGGCATCGCCACCTAGCCAGTGGACCGACACGGAGGATGGCGAGGTCGAATTACAAGTGGCCGGTGTGCACACCAAAGAGTTCGACACCAAGGTCACCTTGGCCCTGGTGGACGTCGGACTCCTGCTCTATTCGATCGATAAGGGCAGCCAGCCCACAGCCTTGGCGGACTTGGTTAAGACCTCTAAGGCTTACCCAGATGGGTACCTCGGCGAGGCGGTGGTTCCAAGAGATGGGTGGGGGAACCCGCTCTATTACGAGCCAAAAGGGGGTGGAGATTACGCGCTCTATTCCTTGGGTCCGGACGGGGTTAACAATAACGGCGCAGGCGACGACATCTTGCCCTAGCTTTCGATCCTGCGGCTTTGGCGACCAAACTCCAGGTCGCCTGTTCGCGGCAGGGGCCCGACCAGTACACTTGCAGCGTGTCCTCTAAGAAGATTCGTAAGAGCATCAAACGCTTTCGGCGGAAGGTAGGCTCATTCTTAATGCCCTATGTGGCCCCCTTCGTTCTGCGGCGCCTCTCGGCGTCCTGGGACGTCCACGTAATTGATCAAGAGAACTTCGACGAGGTGCTTGCCGCAAAGGGGTGCCTGTGGACTCTTTGGCACGGTCGCATGATCGCCGGCCTTCCACACCACGACGGGTATCCGTTTAAGGTCCTGGTCTCTCCTAGCAAGGACGGAGACTTGATGGACACCCTGCTGCCCAAGTTCGGCATGAGCGTGATCCGTGGTTCGTCCAGTAGGACGGGAGCTCGGGCTCTACGCCAGATGCTGCGTAGTCTCCGCGGCGGCGGAATTGTCGTTGTGACTCCCGATGGCCCGCGGGGTCCAAGGCACTCGGGATCGGCGGGAGTCGTCTGGCTAGCACGGGCCACGGGCTATCCCATCTTGCCCTGCGGTTTCGTAGCCGAGCCAGCTTGGCGCGTGAACTCCTGGGACGCATTCACGATCCCCAAGTGGCGCTCTAAGCTCGCGGTGGTGTACGAGAAGCCCATCTATGTCAACCGCAATGCAACGGACGAGGAGCTCAAGCTCGCCCATGAACAGTTCCGCTCGGCACTTTTGGCCGCCGAACGCCGGGGCTTCCAGTACCTGGGTGTCCAACCAGACTGGCCAGAGGAGGACTTAGAAGAGCATTGGTTCCCCTATGCGGGGGAGCAGGCCGAGGGCGGCGCGTGATTCGGGTTGGGGTTGCGGGCTGGTCCTATGCGGACTGGAAGGGACGCGTGTATCCCCGCTCGGGTGGGCGCAACTTTCACCCACTTCCGTATCTTGCCCAGTACTTCGACTGCATCGAGATTAACAGCAGCTTCTATGCGCCCCCGAACCCTAGTCACGTGCGGGCTTGGGTTGACCACGTGGAGCCATTCCGCGACTTCCGCTTTTGCATTAAGCTGCATCGCGACTTCACCCATGGGCAGATCTCCGAGCAAGACGCGCTGGTCTTCCGTCGCACCTTTGAGCCGATGCAAGACTGTGGCAAGCTTGGAGTTGCCCTCGCTCAATTTCACCAGGGTTTTGCCAACGATGCAGAAGGACGGTCCAAGCTCGCCCAGGTTCAAAGGCTGGCGGGGAACCTGCCCCTAGTGGTTGAAATGCGCCACAAGAGCTGGTTCTTTGGCGACGCTCTACGTTATCTCGAAGAAGAGGGTGTCAACTTAGCTCACATCGACATGCCTGCTTCCCCCGAGGTCGTACCCCAGGTGGTCGAGCGCAAATCTCTGCCTTACGTGGTTGGACCTATTGGCTACTTGCGCGTTCACGGCCGCAATGACGAAGATTGGTACAACCCCGAGAAGGACCGGGACGACAAGTACAATTGGCTCTACTCCGAAGAGGACTCCGCCCTCTTTGCGCGTTACGCCCAGCGTCTCGCGAATGAAGCCGGCGACACTTATGTCGTGACGAACAATCATTTCGGGGGCAAGGCTGCGGCCAACGGGGTACAGATAAAGCACACCCTAGAGCGTGACCTGGTATCCGCACCGCCAGAGCTTGTTGCCACCTATCCATCCTTAACGGCAATCACCAAACGAGAAGGCCAGCAGCAGCTCTTCTAGAGCAGTGCTAAAATCCCATGGGGCCGCGGGCTCTATGCGCTAGGCTCCCTGTTCCATGACCACCCCCAAACACGCAGCCTGGCTCTTCGACCTGGACGGGACTCTCTATGTACCCCTTCCCGTGAAGTTAATGATGGCGGCCGAGCTCGCCCTCTTTGGAGCGGGCAAGATCAAGTCGATCGGCGCATTCCGCAAGGAGCACGAAAACCTGCGAGGGTCCGACTCTCACTTCGCGCCTAGCCCCTACTCAGAGCAGCTCAACCGAGCCGCCCAAAAGCTGGGTTGTCCCCAGGACGAACTCGCCCAGATCGTCGGGAAGTGGATGCAGGATAAGCCGCGTAAGTGGATCCGAATGTGCGCTCGAAGGTCGATGATTGCCGAGCTGAGAAGTTTCCGCGCTGCGGGTGGGAAGACCGCCCTGGTCAGTGACTACCCGGCGACTGGTAAGCTTAAGGCGCTTGGCATCTTCGAGGACTTTGACGTTGTTGTCAGTAACGGCGAGCCAGGCGGGCCAACCAGGCTTAAGCCCTTCCCCGATGGCTACCAAATCGCGGCCGAAGCGCTGGGCTGCTCGGCAGCCGAGTGTCTCGTGATTGGAGACCGCGAGGACGCTGACGGCCTGGCGGCCAGCCGCGCGGGCATGGCATTCCGCTTGGTGTAAGGGCTCGCCGCACCACAAGGATAACGACCGCGCAAAAAGTACTCTGTAGGAAGTGCTGCAGGCTCGGTCCGAGCTGCTACGGGTGTGGGCTGACCTTGGTCCGGTGCGGCAGACCTACTTCGGCTTGCCGCCAAAGATTCCTCCAAGGCCCTTCAGCTTGCCTCCAAGGTCTTCGCCAAGCTTTTCCTTCAAAGCGTCGCTGCCCTTCTGTTTGAGCTTGGCCTTGGCGGCAGCTTCGATTTCCGCCTGGGCCTGCTCCGTGTTGCCTTGGAGAAGATCATCAACGCCAAGATTGATGTCACCCCCAATGAGCCCTTCGAGCTTGTCCGTAGTGCTATCGATTTCGTCCTGAATCATGCCCTTGCCTTGGTCCATCAGCTTGGCCTTTTCGGCATCGACAAAGTTGACGAGTTCCGCGAGGCCGGCGTCCATCAGCGACTGGGTCAGGGCGCTGCTATCCACGCTAACATTGGGAGCATCGATGGGACCGCGCAGGTGAATCGGCAGCTTGAGGTTGCTCACCGAGTAGGGCTTAGATCCCGAGAGCGAGATGGCAAAATCGTCCAGGCTCGCCTCGAGGGGCAGGTCAATGTAGCCAGCCTTACCACCACTCCAGGGACCGCTCAGGGAGAGGCTTACGAAGCCACCCGTGACCGAGTTGCCCTCCCCCAACTTGAGCATGCCCGTGAGGGAGTCAAGGGGGATGTCCTGGATAGAAAAGTCAAGCACGCCCGGCTGCCCCAGTCGCTCGGATGGAAGCGCCAACGAAAGGCGAAAGCGGTCGCTGGTGCTGGAGAGGGACAGGTCCATGGCTCCATCCACCAGGCTGGGTTGGCTGGAGAGGTTGTGGGCGCTGACGGCGAACGACTCGCCATGGAGCCAAGAAAACTCCATACCCTCAATCAGGAACTCGTCGACGAGGAAGGCGGGCGCATCGGTGAAGAGGTGCTCGGCGACCACGGCGTCGTAGTCGAGCTGGTCGGCCAAGCGCTCCGCGCGCTGCGCGGCTGTCTCGCCCTCGGGTGCGTCCGGGTCCTCACCCTCGGACATCTTCTCTAGCCAGTCACGAGCTTGGCTCAGGCGGTCGCGCCAGATCTCCCAGTCCTTGAGGTAGTCCTCGATGGATCTCTCCTCGCCGATAGGCTCCTCGACTTCAGGTTCCTCTGTGTCGCCAACCAAGATGCCAGGGACCGCTCGCTCCAGGCCGCTGTCCACATGGCTGATGACCAGCCGCTCCACGTGGATGCGCTTGGTTAGAAGAGATGCGCTGGACAGGTCGGCGGTGAGCTGGATGCCACGGAAGAGGTCCGTATTCAGCGACTTGGGGTCTGCAAAGGCCAGGTCCGAGACGCTGAAACGCGAATCAGCAAGGTCCAACTCGATCCCGGACACGTCGACCGTAGCACCGTTTGCCCTGCTAAGGCCCTTGGAAGCCGCCGAGGTGAGCAGCCCCTCGGCGGCTGCGGTTTGGGCGAGCCACAGGACGCCCACCAAGAGAGTGGCGAGTGCGAAACCCGTAGGCCGCAAAATGCCCTTGGGCTTAGGGGCGCCGTCCGTGATCTGGCGCTTAGTGATTATCGTGACCCCTATGATTAAGCCCAGCAGCTTGCCGAGGGCCAGTCCCCCCGTGACGACGTAGTACTCCAAGCCAAACAGAGCTAAAAACGGGGTGTCGAGAAGGGTTCTAAAGAGTCCCTCTGTGGGACCGTCAAGTAGGATCTGGCCGATCTGGAAGCACAGGGCCCCACTGACGAGGGAGAGCACCTTGGCCAGGATCACAACCCCCGCCGTGATCAGGATGGGGGCCCGGAAGAGCATCAGGGCCACTACCAGGCTCACCCAGAGACCTGGCGCGATGTCCATGGCGGGGGCAAAGCCGATCAATGCGCCCAGGACACTGCCAAGCAAAATGCGGAGTGCGCTAACGGGGGCTTTGGGCGAAGGTGGTTCGCTAGTTTTTGTGCTCATATGGGGTCCCTAGTCTTGGGTGCGGTCCCAATCCTACTTGTGTGTCCGCCCAATACCACGGGCCATTTCACAAGCCAGGGGTGTTGGTTGGGTCTAATGGGGTCAGCCGCCACGACAAGGCTGGAGAGCCTTGGCCCGGACTGTGGGAAAATGATCGCCCCGCGCCTCAGCTAGCCCATGGCGCAGTATCATCTCGCCCGACATGTTACAGCCCTCGCTCTTTTTCCTGCTCATCGTCCTAGCCGTGTATGGACTCCACCGGCTCACGCTTCTGGCGCACTTCCGCTGGGGCAGCGGGGAGCTAGGCAGCGAGACGCCAGGAGCGGCTGTGGACGAACCGATGATTACGGTGCAACTACCCCTCTTCAACGAGCGCACGGTGGCGGCCCGCTTGATCCAAGCCGCTGCAGATCTTCGTTGGCCCCGGGATAGGTTTGAGCTGCAAATTTTGGACGACTCCACGGACGAGACCTGCGGCATCGTAGACGACGAAGTGCAAAAGCTTGGTGCGAGGGGGATCCGCGCCGTCGTGGTTCGTCGGAACACTCGAGCTGGATTTAAAGCCGGCGCATTGGACGCCGGGATGAAGCTCTCCGACGCGGACCTGTTCTGTGTCTTTGACGCCGACTTCATCCCCGACCCAGACTTTTTGGAGCGCACGGTTCCCCAGTTCCGCGACCCAAAGGTCGGGATGGTGCAGGCTCGGTGGGGCCATCTCAACCGAGATGAAAACCAGTTCACCCGCGCCCAGTCTACCTTGCTAGATGGACACTTCGTGGTCGAGCACACGGTCCGACACAGCCGCGGCCTGTTCTTTAACTTTAACGGCACCGCGGGAATTTGGCGTCGCGCGACGATTGACGAGGCAGGAGGTTGGGAGCACGACACCCTGACCGAGGACCTGGACCTTTCCTATCGGGCCCAGCTCGTCGGCTGGAAGTTTGTCTACTTTCCAAACGTGGTCGCACCGGCCGAAGTCCCCCCAAGTATTGACGCGTTTAAGTCCCAGCAACATCGTTGGGCCAAGGGGAGTGTCCAGGTATACCGCAAGCTCTGGCGGCGCATCTTAACCGGCAACGCCAGACCTAGTGTCAAGATCGAGGCCCTCATGCACCTGACGGGAAACGTCGGCTATCCGCTGGTCCTTGCGCTCGCCTTGATTCTTCCCTTCACCTTGCCCCAGCAGGAGCTCGTGCCCTGGTGGCTGCACGCGATTGGGCTGCTTTTCTGCACCATGCCGGTCGCCCTGTTTTATGACTCTAGCCAGCGCGTTCAGGGCCGAACCCTATCCCAACGTCTGCGCGATGTTCCCAGTGCAATGGCCTTGGGGATCGGCATGAGCGTCAGCCAAACCCAGGCTGTGATAGAAGGGCTTGGGCGTAAGACAGGGACCTTTGTTCGCACCCCGAAGCGCGGAGAGGTTAGTGCATCCCTGTCCCAGACCTACCGACTTAAATGGTCGCTTTGGCAGGGATTAGGCATCCCAGAATTCGCTCTAGCCGCATGGCTCGCCTGGGCTATCTTCCAAGCCGTGCAGTTCCAACTCTGGGGAGCGATACCGTTCCTTATGCTCTTCTTCACAGGCTTCGCGTGGGTCGGAACCTTAAGCCTAAAAACGCGCTTGGATAGGGCCTAAGGCTCACGAAAGATCTAGCTACCCCTGGCAAAGACGGCCTTGAATCGGGCCATAGGGCGCGCTTCAAGGCCGTCTTTGCTAAAAGAGCGAATGCCCCCAAGCTTGCAGAAAGGCTAGATTGTCCCGAGATAATCTACGAGGTCCATCTTGGTGATGACGCCCTTGAGGCACTTATCGTTGTCGACGACAAGTGCGACTAGGCTTTCGCCGAAGAGCTTTGTAAGCGATCCAGCATCGTCATTCTCGTTGACCGTAATCACGTTGCGAAACATGACCTCGGCGACCGAGCTCGACAGGACGGCGCGGCCTTCGACAATACGCCCGAGCAGGTCGGACTCGGTGATGATTCCGACTAGGCGCTCGCCGTCGAGAACGGGTAGTTGGCTAATACCGTGTTCCTTCATGCGCAGTACCGAGTCGGCAACGGTGTCGTTGCTTGTAGCGGAAAAGACATCCCCTTGCCGGCCCATGGTGCGGAGTAGGTCACCCACCGACTGGGCTTCCCAGCCGCGTTCGGAAAAACCGTTTTCGCGCATCCAGCCGTCGTCCACGAACTTGGTCAGGTAGTTGCGGATCGAGTCGGGAAGGATCACGACGATGCGCTTGTCCGGTCCGTACTTCTCGGCGATCTGGCGCGCAGCCCAAACGGCACCGCCCGAGCTGCCGCCGCACAGCAGACCCTCTTGACGGATCAAGCGTCGCGCCATGAGAAACGACTCTCGGTCTTCACTCTTGATCCACTCGTCGACCATGTCTTGCCACATGACCTCGGGTACGAAGTCATAGCCCACACCCTCGACCTTATAGGATCCAACCTCACTGGGTCCGGCGAGGATCGAGCCGACCGGGTCCACACCGACAATCTTGATGCCCGGGATCTCTTCCTTGAGACGCTTCGCCGTTCCGGAGATCGTGCCGCCGGTACCGGCACCCGCAACGAGATAATCAATCTTGCCGCCGGTCTGCTCAATGAGCTCCGCGGCTGTGCCATGGTAGTGGGCGTCGGGGTTGTTAGTGTTCGAGTACTGGTCAAGGATGTGCGAGTTCGGCATAGACCGCTGCAGGTCCGCGGATACGCTGATGTGACTCTCGGGATCATCGTAGGCAGCCTCGGTGGGCGTGCGGATAATCTCCGCGCCGAGGGCTTCGAGCACGACGGCCTTCTCGTGGCTCATCTTCTCGGGCATGGTGATGATCATGCGGTAACCGCGGACCGCCGCAGTCAGGGCAAGGCCGATTCCCGTGTTGCCACTGGTCGGTTCAATCAGCGTGTCCCCGGGCTTGATGCGGCCGGACTTCTCGGCCTCCAACAGCATGCGCCGGCCGATGCGATCCTTGACGGAGCCCCCGGCGTTGAAGTACTCGCACTTCGCAAGAATCTCACAGCCGGTGTGGCTGCCGATTCGGTTGAGGCGCACGAGGGGGGTTCCGCCGATGGCGTCGAGGATGGAGTCGTAGATACCGCTCACGTTCAGATTTGGGTGGGGGTTGGGCGTGGCCAGAAAATGGGCAAGGCGGATTCTATCGCGGAAGGCTCAGCGTCGCGAATACAGAGGTGGCCAGGGTGCTCCTCAATTGCCTCATAATGGAGAAAAGTGTCCTGACAGCCCCTCTACCTGTGGGAGAATCGGCGTCATGGCGATCCGTTTTGATGTGCCCCACAAGATTGGGGCGGAAGAGGCAAGGAAGAGGCTCCACGGGCAGGCAGCGGGCCGCGGTGTGAACGTCGAGCCCGATGGAGCCCGACCATCAGACCCCATGGCAGGGGAAGTCGAGCACGGGACCCCCATGGGCGACGTCCGTGTTCGCTTCCTTATCCAGGAGGCCTGCATCGACGTGGAGGTGGTCAAGAAGCCAACCTTTGCGCCCGCCGCCCTTTTAAAGAGTGAGATGGAGAGGCGCCTACGGGACCTCCTGGCCTAGGCGAGGCACGTGTTCAGCCTGCCCTTTCACGTTGTCGTTCTGGCCGTTGGCCTGATCGGTGCCGCCCAGATTCTTATGGTTGGTCCCACGGCGGCAAGCCTGGGCCTTCCCTTATGGGCCGCCTTGCCCTTCCTTTGGCTTGGCAGCCTGACATCTCGCATGTCAGCACGCAGGCCCCTGAGCCGCATGCTGGGTTTGCTGAAGCTGGTCTCGCCCCTAGTCACATTCGGCGTATTTCTCTGCGGCAGCACATGGGCTACTTGGGTCCTTTCCTGGTCCAATTTCGACCCGGTCCACACGGGTACTATGGGGCTCGCCATAGTGCCGCTGTTTGCTCCGCTCTTCGTCGCGCACCTGGCGATTTGCACGGATCCCAGCGCGAACAGGTTGTTGCCGATTGGCAACCCCCTAGACCCGTCTTGGCGCGTCCGTATCCCCTTGGCCATGTGGCTATTGCTGATTCTTCTGCTTGCTATTGGCGACCTTTCTAGCGCGACCCCAGGCCTCCATGCGTACCTGCTCGTGTCACCGATTGGTCAAGCGCTGCAGCTCTTTATAGCGCTCGGGTTGGCGGGAATGGCTGCACCACGCGCGCTACTATGGGGCATGGATTTGATTCCATTGGAAGGTCATCTACGGCGCCGGGCTGAGGCCATGACCGCGTCGGTCGGCCTCAGGAATGTTAACGTTTACGAGTGGCGCACGGATCGCGAAATTGCGAACGCGATGGTGATCGGTGTGCCGCCTGGATCCTACTGCGTGGTCTTCACCGACCGCATCCTCGAGCAACTTGGACCCGAGGAATTTGACGCAGTTCTCGCCCATGAACTCGGCCACATTCGTGGTCGACACGTGCGGCATCTTCTGGTCTGGATTCTTGCCGTTCTTGCTCTGATTGTCGCCAGTGATGGGATCCTGGGGACAGCTTCCAGCAGCCTAACTTGGCTCGCGACTATCGGGACGATCCTCGCTCTTCTGGTGTGGATCCGGTTCGTATCTCGGCGCTTCGAACTCGAGGCGGATCTCTTCGCATCCGAGTCAAAACCGGATGGTTTAATCCGCGCGCTAATTGGCTTGGGCCAAGGTTTCGAAGCCCACCATAAAAGCGGCTTCCGTCACTTTTCGATGTCGCGCCGGCTTCTCTTCATCCGAGGAGCAAAGTCCGACCCCGGAGTCGGAGAGCGACTTGTCCAAGTGACGAATCGAGTCCGGATCGCAGGCTTGGTTTGCCTCATATTATCGTTTGCAACATTGGCCCGCGTAAGCCACGTCATGGCTCCGCGAACCGAAGTCATTTTGTCCGTGCAGCGCGGCGATTTATTGGGTGCCGCCAGGCAGATGGACAATCTAGACCCTGTACATCGTTTTAAACTTGAGGCGGCGCTTCCTAGCCTGGGCCCACTCTTGGCCGAAGCCGCGGCGACCTTTGGAGGCCAGGCCGTCATGACCAGTGAAGACCTCGCCAGGCAAAGCTGCCAGGCCCTGGCTAACAGCTCTTCTTCCGAAGTCTTGTCCGACGTAATCACTTGGCTCGATCTATCGATCTTGCGCAGTTTCGGCAATGCCCCCGGCAGGCGAGACTTAAGGGACGCACTGGTCATGGTTGCGGCGGGTGACAACGGAGCAGGGCGCCGGCTCGATTCCCTCATCCACTTGCCGGAATTGGAGCAGCCCTGGCGAGAGGTCGCCAGGGCCGTCCTTAGCCGGGTCGAAGAGAGGCCGCCCGGGGTCTAACCGACCCGCCGCTGGGGCGTTTCGGATCCACTCACGGAGCTCTCTTCTTTGAAGAGGTCCACCTGGCTGCTGATCTCTTCGGGGGAGAGTTGCTCAACACCAAAGATCGACTCGGGCATTTGACCCGGCCCATAGATGCCCGCATAGGTTTGGACTTCGGTGTCGGATATGCGGCGGTTGATGTGGAATCGAGTAAGCTCTTCAGGGCTTTCAAGTCCAGCGGCAGCACAGAGCTCCATCAATGTGTGTACCGACTCACCCTGGTAGTTGGCCACGCGTGTCCGCTTGGTCTCCACCACGAGGCCAGCGACCAAGTTCGGGTCCTGGGTCGCGACGCCGACGGGACAGGCGTTCGAGTTACAACGCAGAGCTTGAATGCACCCAAGTGCCATCATCATGCCGCGGGCCGAGTTGCAAAGGTCCGCACCCATGGCCAGGCGTTGGGTCATGTGGAATGCCGTCAAGATTCGACCCGAGGCAATGATCTTCACGTCTTTGCGTAGGCCGTAACGAACCAGCAGGTCGTCCACCACGGGCAGGGCATCCGCGAGCGGTGAGCCGACCGAGTTCGAGAACTCAAGGGGTGCGGCTCCGGTGCCGCCTTCGCCACCATCCACGGTGATGAAGTCGACCTTTAAGCCGATGTCGATCATTGCCTGGCAGATCTCCTCGATCTCACTGTGGGCGCCGACGCACAACTTGATACCGACGGGTTTTCCGCCGGAGAGTTGGCGCAGATCGTCAGCGAAGCGAAGCAGTTGCTCGGGGCCGTGAAACGCCGAGTGAAAGGGAGGCGAGATGACGTCCTTGTCGAGAGCGATGTTGCGAATCTCTGCGACCTCGGCGTTGATCTTCTCCTTCGGCAGGATGCCGCCGTGGCCGGGCTTTGCCCCCTGGGAGAGCTTGATCTCGATCATCTTGACCTGGGGCAGGCGAGACCTTGACCGAAACGCCTCGGCCGAGAACTGGCCATCCGCGTCGCGGCAGCCAAAGTAGCCTGTTCCGATCTGCCAGACCAGGTCGCCACCGGCCTCTAGGTGGTAGGGGCTGATGCTTCCCTCACCGGTGTTGTGGTAGAAGTTGCCGTCCTTGGCGCCTCCGTTCAGGGCCAGGATCGCGTTCTTGGAGAGGGCGCCATAGCTCATGGCGGAGATGTTCAACAGGGCCGCGGAGTAGGGTTGACTACAGTTGCCCTCGCCGATCATGATGCGGGTCGGCTGGGGCGGAGCAATGCGCGGATACATGGAGTGGTTAATCCACTCGTAGCCCACCGCGCGAACGTCCTTCTGGGTGCCGAAGGGCAGGGTCGCGAGCTGCTTCTTGGCACGCTGGTAGACCACCGAGCGATCCTCGCGGTTGAATGGGCGACCGTCCTGGTTGGATTCAACAAAGTACTGGTTGATCTCCGGGCGAATCATCTCCAAGAGGTAGCGCACGTGCCCGATGACGGGGAAGTTGCGCAGCACCGCATGGGTCGTCTGTTGGTAGTCTCTCACGCCAATGAGAAACAGCGGCACCAGGGCTGCGAAGGCCCAGGAGAAGGGAGGCCAAGTCCAAGCCACGAGTCCTGTGGCGGCGAAGATAGCGAGCGAGAGGGGGTAGAAGACGTGACGCATGGGGGTCCAGCGGGGCAGCCAGTCGGCATTGGTGTGGGTGCGGGGGGAAGGCCAAATAGCAGGATCGGCAGGCTGGATCGCGGCCCTTAACAGCATCTCGATCTTTGGACTGATTCGCCAGTGGCTAACGGCTTGCCACCGCGGGGGGGGAATTGGTCCAGAAACGCAAAAATGGCCCCGTTCCTATGAGAAACGGGGCCATTTTTGCCCGGAATGGGGCATTTCGCCTATTAGCTTAGCGTGTAGCGGGATGGAGCTTCTCGCGAAGAGCCGTGAAGATGTTTTCCTTGGCGTCCTTGGAGATGGGGTCGTCGCCCACAAAGGCATCAAAAAGGGCCCAGCAGAGGGCAGCGCTCTTAACCACTGGGTGCCGCTTGCCATCCACCACGGCGTACATCTCGCCACCCGGAATCCAGGTGAAGTCCAGGACCTGGTCCTCCTCGGCTTCCTTCTCAAAGAGGTCCTTGAACTTCTTTAGGGCGATTTTGGCGGCACTGAGCTCCTTTTCGCCCTCGCTGCGGTCCTTCATTCTCGGCCACAGCACGTCGTCAAAAGCCTCGGCCATGTCGTCCGCATCCACGTCGCGCACCATCACCAGTCGCATGGTCTTGCCGAAACCGTCCCCTAGGAGCGCCTTACGGAACTCTTTGCTCTCTTCGAGCTTTGAGACGCTGAGGTTCGCCGCGGGCTCCTTGAGGGCTGCTAGACCCCTCTCCTCGTCCATATAGAAGCCAAGGGCGTAGACCTCGAAGTCCATGAAGAACTTGGTCTTCACGCGCACCCCCATACCGGAGAGGTCGTGCTTGACCTCCTTGCGCTTCTCGGTCTTGGGCAGGACGATTAGGCTGATCGGAAACTCAACCTCGGTTTCGGGCTCTTCTACGGTAGGGACCTTGTCGTCCTGGCCGTAAATGGTCCCCATCGCTCCAAGAGGGAGAGAGAGTGAGGCGAGAAGGGCAAGGGTTAGGGTGGTCTTGCAACGCATGGTTGGCGGTCCTCCGGACTGCGAGTTCTGGGGGGGGGACGACGGCCCTCAGTATCCAAGAAAGGGGGCAGGGAAGCGAGGATTCCTTTTGAGCTCGTTGTCAACGTAGGTCAAGGCCCGGTGTTTGGGATCTCTTCTTCTTTATTAATAGAAGCAGGGTGAAATGGGACTACCCATTAGGGATAATGCTGGGCCGACAGGCCCCCCAAAAAGTAAGGCCTAACACCCCCCCTAGCGCAGTTGTGGGACCCCCCCTTGCGCTTGCTATCCGACGCTAACTGATGACCGAATCCGGCGCCCCAAAAGAAGAATTCAACCACGGCCGCATCGACGACAGGTCGATCGTGACCGAAATGAGCGAGTCGTATCTCAACTACGCGCTCAGCGTGATCCATTCGCGGGCCCTGCCCGACGTGCGCGACGGCCTGAAGCCGTCCCAGCGCCGGATCTTGGTTGCCATGAACGACCTCAAGCTTCGCCCTAGCGCGAAGTACCGTAAGTGCGCCAACATCGCGGGTCACACCTCGGGCGAGTACCACCCCCACGGTGAATCGGTGATCTACCCGACCCTGGTCCGTATGGCCCAGACCTTCTCCCTGCGCTATCCCCTGGTGGACGGTCAGGGTAACTTCGGCTCGATCGATGGCGACCCCCCGGCCGCCATGCGTTACACCGAGGCCAAGATGGACGGCGCGGCGGTCGAGATGATGACCGATCTCGACAAGCAGACCGTCGACTACCAGCCCAACTACGACGACCGCCTGATGGAGCCGGTCGTGCTGCCCGGCCGCTTTCCAAACCTGCTCTGCAACGGTTCCGACGGCATCGCGGTTGGCATGGCTACGAGCCTTCCGCCCCACAACGTGACCGAGGTCGTCTCGGGCCTGCGCGCTGTCCTTAACGACCCGACAGTCACCATGCGCGAGCTCTGCGAGCTCATTACCGGTCCGGACTTTCCGACCGGTGGCATCATCATGGGCCGCTCGGGAATCCTCCAGGCTTACTCCACCGGTCGTGGGCGCGTCATCGTGCGCGCGAAGTACCACGTCGAGGAGATCGGGAAGCGCGAGCAGCTGGTCTTCACGGAGATCCCGTACCAGGTCCGCAAGACCAACATCATCGAGAAGATCGTCGAGATCGTCAAAGATGGCCGCGTGACCGGCATCGGCGATGTCCGCGATGAGTCCGACCGCGACGGCATCCGTCTGGTGGTCGTGCTGAAGACGAACGAAGACCCCCAGGTCGTCGTCAACCAGCTCTTCCAGTACACGCCGTTGCAGTCGACCTGCAGCATTATCAACCTTGCCATCGACACAGGCCAGCCGCGCACGCTCAACCTGCGCAACCTGCTGGACTCGTACCTTGTGCATCGCACGGATGTAATCCGTCGCCGCACAATGTTCCTGCTAAACAAGGCTGAGGAGCGCAAGCATATCGTCGAGGGTCTGCGCATCGCCGTGGGCAATATTGACGAGGTGATCAAGATCATCCGCGCCGCGCCGGACACCGACGAGGCCAAGGCCGGCTTGATGGCCGCCTTCGGTCTCAGCAAGATTCAAAGCCAGGCGATCGTCGACATGCGCCTTGGACGATTGACTGGGCTTGAGCGCGAGAAGCTCGAGGCCGAGTTCAACGCACTCTTGGCCGAGATCGCCGATTACGAGGACATCCTCGCCCGCAAGGAGCGCGTGGATGGAATCATCCGCGACGACCTCGACGAGATCGAAGCAAAGTACGGCGACGATCGCCGTACCGAGATTTCCCGCGAAGAGGTCGTCGGCAACTTCAACATTGAAGAGCTCATCACCGAAGAGATGATGGTGGTGACCTTCTCCCGCGAGGGCTACGTCAAGCGTGTGCCCTTGGATGTCTACCGCAGCCAGAGCCGCGGCGGCCGCGGCGTGAAGGGGTCGGACGCAAAAGAGGGTGACGTCTTGCGCTCGCTCTTTGTTGCCTGCACCCACGACTACGTGCTGTTCTTCTCGGACAGCGGCAAGGTCTACTGGAAGAAGGTCTACGAGCTGCCCGAGGGCACGCGGACCTCCAAGGGCCGCTCGATCCGGAACCTGCTTCCGGTTGAAGCCGACGAGTCGATCACCGATGTCCTGCGCGTCGAGAACTTTGATGGGGAGCGCTCGGTCGTCTTCTCCACGGCGGCTGGCACGATCAAGAAGACCTCCCTCGAGGCCTACTCGCGCCCCCGCACCGCGGGCATCATCGCGATCAAGCTCGCGGACAACGACAAGGTAGTCTCCGTCGCACTCTCGAGCCCCGGCGATACGATTGTGATCGCCACGGCCAAGGGTCGCGCAGCGCGCTTCGACGAGGCGGCGGTACGCAACATGGGCCGCAACGCCGGCGGTGTTCGTGGCATCCGACTGAAAGAAGCCGACGCCGTTGTGGGCATGGTCGTGACCGCAACGGAAGATGCAACCATTGTGACCGCCTGTGTGAATGGCTACGGCAAGCGCACCCCAATCGCCGATTACCCCATCAAGGGTCGCGGCAACATGGGCGTGATCAACATCAAAGTGACGGACCGCAACGGTGACGTTGTGACCATCGCCCGCTGCCATGACGGAGATGACATCATGTTTATCACCGAGTCCGGCATGATCGTTCGCTCTCCTGCCATTGACCTGCGCCCGATGGGACGCAACACCCAGGGTGTGCGACTCGTGAACACCAAGACTAAGGATGCGATTGTCGCCGCCGAGATCGTGCGCGCCGACGACATCGAAGAGGAGCCGGTCGACACGGAAGAGCAGGCCGGTGGCGAGCCTAGCGCAAGCGACGTGACCCCGTCTCATGAGAGCGAAGGCGGTGACGGTGAGGACAAGGCATGAGCCTGGCCGACACCCTCAACACTGACCTAAAGGCGGCGATGCTGGCCAAGGACGTCATGACCAGGGACACCCTGCGCATGATCCTGGCCGGCATAAAGAACATGCGCATCGAGCTTGGGCGTGACCTGGAAGACACCGACGTCCAGGCCGCAATCATGCGGGGCGTGAAGACCCGCAAGGACTCTCTCGAGCAGTACGAAAAGGCTGGCCGCGAAGACCTTGCCTCCGTCGAGCGCAATGAGCTTGGCGTCCTCGAGAAGTACCTACCCAAGGCGCTAACCGAGGACGAGCTGCGGGACATCGTGGCCGGGGCGATCCAGGCTGTTGGCGCCGAGTCGAAGCGCGACATGGGGAAGGTGATGAAGCACGTTCTCGCCGAGCACAGGGGCGCCGCCGACGGCAAGGTCGTCTCGCGCCTTTGCGGCGAGCTGCTTGGCTAGTCGCGATGACCGAAGCCAACCTCTAAGTCTTGACCCCACGACCTAGCGATCCTCAAGATCCGGAAGCTGCAGGCGCGGCTCCCGGATCTCGTTCTGTAGTGGCGCCCGCTGGCGACTTAGCTGGCGACACCCCTGCGCCTAAGCGCGAGCGCCACAGCAACCTGCTAAGTCGAACCCTGCTCGTCTCCGGGCTGACCTTCGCTAGCCGCATCCTTGGCTTCATCCGTGAGATGCTCTCGGCCGCGCTCTTCGGCGCGACGTCCCCGATCTTCGACGCCTTCCTGACAGCTTGGCGCGTACCGAATCTGTTCCGCCGCTTTCTCGGCGAGGGCGCCCTCTCCGCATCTCTAGTGTCGCGCCTGACCGAGGTCGATGAAGACGAAGGCGAGGACGCGGGTGCGGCGCTCTTCTTGGGTACCCTTCGCCTTGCGTCTGGCATCCTCGCGGTGTTGTGCGCAATCGTGATGGCCACCGCCTACTTTTTGCCGAGCCTGCTCTCACCTGAAGCGCTGACGAACCTGTTCGGCAAGGACCCGGAACCCGTGCTCGAGCTCACGATTCGCGTGGCGCCGTTTGTGATCTTGATCTGCCTTTCGGCCCTAATCAGCGGTGCTCTAAATGTCCGCGGTCACTTCCTCATGCCCAACTTGGGGCCAGTGATTCTGAACGTCGCCTGGATTCTTGCCCTGGTCGTGATCGGTACCGGTTACGGGTGGGCAACGCCATCCGAAGCGACGGGAATGGCTTCGGGGGTGACCGACGCCGCGCGCCAAGCCATGACCGAGTCCGAGTACGCGCGGCACCTATCGATGACCCGCGTGCTTGCTTGGGGCGTACTGGCATCGGGGCTCTTCCAGCTCGCTTGCCAGCTCGTCCCTTTGCGCCGACTTGGATTCCTCGGCGCCAAGCCTGTCACCCGCGCACCCGGTGGGCCCACGCCTTGGAGCGTACTCAAGACCGCAGCGCCCCTTGCCTTTGGGGCAGCCGTTTACCAGATCAACGTAATGGTCGACGGGTTGATGGCCGAGTGGCTGCCCGACGGCGGCCCTACGTCCCACTATTACGCGAACCGCATCCAGCAGTTCCCCCTAGCGCTGATCGCGATCGCGGCGATGAATTCGGTCTTCCCCCGGCTGAAGGAGCTTGGCCATCGCGGGGATCGGGCTGGGCTCCGGCAGGTCCTCGACAAGACCCAATACGGCGTGGCCTTCCTGGCCCTGCCTGCTAGCTGCGGGCTGTTCCTCTTAGCGGGCCCCATGGCTAGCTTCATCTTCCAACACGGCGCCTTCGACGCGGCGGGCGCCGAGCGCGTGGGCAACGCCCTGTCGGCCCTCTCCTTGGCTCTGCTGCCCGCGGGCGCGGTGCTGTTGCTCACTCGGGCCTACTACGCCTTAGACGACTATCGCACCCCGGTGATCGCCTCAAGCCTGATGCTCGTCACGAACATCGCGCTCAACTGCCTGTTCCTGTTTGTCTTCGGCATGGACGTCGAGGGGCTAGCCTTGGCCACGGCCATCAGCAGCTGGGGTAACCTGCTGCTGCTGATTCCGAGCTTGCGCCGGCAACTGGCCGGCGGGGAGCCCTTTGGCTGGTCCCATTGGATCGGCCGCTTGGGGCCCATGGCGGCCTGCTCCGTGGTGGCTGCGATCTTGGCCTATGGGGGCAACGCGGGGGGCACATCCTTGGTTGAAGGCCACCTGGGCGCATTCCCGACCCGCGCTGTGGGGCTGCTTGTGGCGGCCATCTCGGGTGTGGGGGGGTACTTTGCCCTTGCCACGGCCTTGGGGATCCCAGAGATCAAAGCTGTCCAGGCTCGCTTCCTGCGACGTCGGAAGTCAAAATAGTCAAGCTAGGTCCTATTCATGGGTCCGCCCTTGCTTTGCGGACCCGGTGGATCCTGTTTCTCACAGACGGGATGAACCTAAGTCTGGCTACCACAACATCTAGTGGATCTACCGGGCAATTGTTCTTGCAGGGCCCACCCTGTAGGTAAATCATGGGACCCGAGCACTAAGATTCGTCTCGGTGCCCGTTTTTACCCTAAAGCTCTTGCGCGAAATGGCTTATGAATAGCTCCGCCCCGAGATGACGGTAGCAATTCCCGCCCCTATAGACCCACTCCCACAGGATAGAGCATCCCTTGAAGACGATGGAAACCGCCGGTGACGCCATGGACCAGACCGCCATGGATCCGAATGCAGCCCTCTTGCACGTCGATCCCCCTGCGGATCTGCCGAATCCCAGCCTGACGAACAACGCGATCGAGGTTCTCGGGCGCCGCTACCTGAAGAAGGACGCGGAGACGGGCGAGCTGCAGGAGACCCCCCGCCAGCTCTTCTGGCGCGTTGCGACCCACATCGCCAAGGCCGAGCAGTCTTTCCCGGGCGCATCCCCGGGCAAGACCCTGGCCATTGCGGGCGAGTTCTACGAGCTGATGGCGAAGCGTGTGTTCATGCCGAACAGCCCTACCCTCATGAATGCAGGCCGCGAGATGGGCATGCTCAGCGCCTGCTTTGTGCTCCCAGTGGAGGACTCGATCGAAGGTATCTTCGACTCGATCAAGGCCACGGCGCTGATCCAAAAGGCCGGCGGGGGCACGGGCTTCAGCTTCTCCCGTCTGCGTCCAAGAGGCGACGTGGTCGCGAGCTCTGGCGGGACCACAGAAGGTCCGATGTCTTTCATCCAAGTCTTCTCCAAGGCTACCGAGGCAATCCAGCAGGGTGCCTTCCGACGGGGTGCGAACATGGGCATGTTGCGGGTCGACCACCCGGACATCGACCACTTCATTCACATCAAGGACGACCTGGCCCAGCTCAACAACTACAACATCTCCGTCGCAATCACTGACCGCTTTATGGACGAGCTGCGCTCGGACCCGAACGCAGTGCACCAGGTGATGAACCCGCGAAGTAAGGAGTGGACCAAGCTCGAAAAGTTGGACGCGGCGCGCCAGCCCACAGGGGACCACTGGACCGTTGGCGAGGTCTGGGAGACGATCATCGAGCACGCTCACCGCACAGGTGAGCCCGGTGTGATCTTCATCGATCGCATCAACCAAAAGAACCCAATCAAGAACATCGGCCTGATTGAGGCGACGAATCCCTGTGGCGAGCAGCCCCTGCACCCCTACGACTCGTGCAACTTGGGCTCGATCAACCTAGGCCGCTTTATTCGTGCGGGCAACAGCACCGATGAAGGTGTCAGCTTCGACTGGGATGGATTCCGTTCGACAATCCACACCTCGACGCGCTTCCTCGACAACGTGATCGAGGTCAACAAGTACCCGCTTCCGGCCATCGATCAGATGTCCAAGACCACGCGTCGCATCGGTTTGGGCGTGATGGGTTTTGCAGACTCGCTCTTTAAGTTGGGCATCGGCTACAACTCGGAAGAGGGCTGCGCATTCGGCGAAGAGGTCATGCGCGTGCTCAACGAGGAGTCCCACAAGGCCAGCGAAATGTTGGCCGAAGAGCGCGGTGTCTTCCCGGCATGGGAGGGCTCCGACTGGGAAGCCCAAGGCGTCCGGTTGCGCAACTCCTACACGACGACGATTGCGCCCACGGGAACGATCTCGATCATCGCGGACTGCTCGGGCGGAATCGAGCCGATGTTCTCCCTGGCCTTCGTGCGCCAGATTATGAAGGAC
>JAQXEK010000030.1 GCA_029250885.1 Planctomycetota bacterium | reverse complement strand
CCGCGGTGCTTGGCGTTCATCACCTTCGTAAAGATCGAAGCCGCGTTGCCCCAACTTGTGCGTGGCCCGTGGGAATAGCCGCCAGACTCGGCGGGGGCCTCTTCCTGCTTGGGCATCTGCGGGAGCGCTGGCGTCCCCCGGGCAATCAAGACAATCTTGCCCGCTACGTCGAGTCCCTCGAAGTCATCGCGCCCAAACTCGGGATCCACAATGCCAAAGCTCGCGAAGACCAGGTCGCCGGTCACCGCTCCGCCCCCCGAGCAGAACAAAGGCTCGATCGTCTTACCGCTCGCGGTCCATGCTCTGGTGGGGTCGCTCGCGGTAAAATCCAGCGAGCTTCCTCCCCCATCCCGGGCAGGCATCGGAACCTCGAATGCTTGGCCGTAGCCGCCCTCGCCCGCAGCCTCGATTCCCAGGTCTTCTAGTCGCGTGGCAATATAATCTCGAGCCGCATCCTCGCCCGGCGTACCCGAGCGGCGACCATAGCGCGCGTCGTCCGCGAGCCAGTACACATCAGCATTCAAGCGCGAAGCTTCGGCGCGCAGAACCTTGGTGCCGTGGTCCACAGCCTTGTCCAATGTGGCTGCACACGCGCTAAAAACCAGGCCTGCCAAGGCAGCGAATGCGAAGTTGCAAGGAAGTGAAGAGCGTTGATTCGAAATCATCTTGGGGTCAAAAGGTGAGCAGCGGGTGAGTTGCAGTCTGGGGGAGCGCCCTCCCTACTGCTATGATGCCTTGGATGCAGTCCGACCCCAAGAGCAACAGCAAGAGGAATCGTACCCAAGGCCAGATCCGTGGCCTGGGCCCCAACCGCGCGGTGCGCACCGCCGCCTGGCTGGCCGCGCTGCTGGTGATCCCAATCCTGCTCATGGGCCCGGCGATGGCGCCGAACAAGCGCTTCCTGCCCCAGCTCCCGGTCGCCAGCCTACCCATGTCCGAAGAGCATCCCGAGCTGGCCGCCGAGGCGCGTGCGGGCTCGAACTACTCAACCGCCGACGGGCTGTTTCAGATCCTGACCGACCGCATGCAAGCGCGGGATCAGATGCGTACCGGCACCCTGCCGACCTGGGACCCAAACGTCGCCGCGGGAATCCCCCTGTTCGCCGGTACGATTGCCGCTATCGCCTACCCGCCGAACTGGCTCGCCCTGGTCTTAGCTCCGGACCTTGCTGCCGCACCACTGGCGCTCCTGTCCCTGTTCCTCGCGGGCCTAGGCATGGCGCTCTTCCTGCGCAGGCTCGACCTCCCCATAGGCGCCGTCCTTGTTGGAGCGCTGGCCGCCCAAGCGGGCACATGGGCCATCGACAACCTGCATTATTACATGAAGGTCGACGCGGCCTTGTGGCTGCCGTGGATGCTGTGGAGCGTCGAGGGTTTGGCCCAGGGCAAGCGACGCAGTGGGCCTTGGCTTGCGGCAAGCATTGGCCTCTCCTTGTTGGCTGGCTTCCCGCCGATCTCGATCTTCGCGATCGCAACCACCGGGCTCTATGCCCTAGTGCGCTTCCTCGGGAAGGAAGCCCGCCCACACTGCGCAAAGCTCTTCCTGCAGGCTGGACTCTACGTTCTGCTCGGCTTCGGCATCGGCGCGTGGCAGCTGCTGCCCACCGCCGAGACCAGCAGCCTGTCCACGCGTATCCCCCGGGATCAAGCGTTCTTCGAGGCCCAGGCCCTGCCCGTGGGCTCGAGCTTGGGCTTGCTTGCGCCCGACGTTTTCGGCGAAGCGGACGAGCCGGTCTTTGCGGGGTCGCTCCCCATCGTGTGGCTCGTCACCGGAAACAAGGACGCCGAACGCGCACTTACCGCGAACGCTCTAGAGTGGAACCTGCATCTAGGCAGTCTTGCGTTACTGCTTGCCCTTGTGGCGATCTTCACGCGCCCGCGCCAGGCGCTCTTTGCCTTCGGTGCGCTACTGCTGTGGATCGGCTTTAGCCAAGGTTGGCCAGGACTGCGGCTCCTGTACGCCGTGCCCGGCTTGGACTTCGGAGCGCCGAACCGCGCCATCGGCGTGGCTTGGTTCCTGATGCCGTGGCTCGCGGCGGTAGGAACGGCCGCGCTCATCACGGATATCCAGCCAGGGCCCCGGGACTCGAAATCAAGGGGCGCTGCCCCGTGGGCCGCGGTGCTTATCGGTGGCACGACCGCGATCATCGCCTTGGGTACCTGGTTCGTCTTCGACGCCCAAGCCTTCCCTGGGTGGCTCACAGACTTGTTGGTCGAGCGCCATGGCATTGAGCGTTCGGATGTTGCCGCTGCCATGTCCGACGCCGACATGCTGTCCGCGGCCATGCGCCTAAAGCGCCTGCTGATCGGCCTGTTCTGCACCGGCGGCCTGCTCTGCGCGGCCACGCTCATGGCGACCTTCGGTAGAAGCTCAGCCACCGCCACCCGCGGCACCACCAGCCTGCAACTGTTCCTTGGGTGCGCCCTTGGCCTTGGCTTCGCCTTCGCGCCGCGCATCGCCGCCGGCAGCTTTGCGGACCATGGCGCTTTGTACCTGTTGTCGATTCTAAGCGGCCTGGCTTTGGTCATGCTCCTGGTGCAGGCCCTTGGTCGCAAGGCCGTGCACAATGCTCCCTTTGCCATGGCCCTGGCGATTGCACTGATGGCAGGCATTGTGGTCGAGGCCGTAGAAATCGGTCCATCGCACCTGCGGCCGCGCACGGTTCGACCCGGCGATCTGTTCCCCGAATCGCCAACTGTCGACGCCATCGCAAGCTCGGCCATTATGGACGCGGATGCTCCCGGCAACATTCCCGGTGCAGCCGACGGCCGCGTCCTGCGCGTGGACCTGTCCCCAAGTGGAGCCGGCGAGGTGATTGGTCTGGTCCAACCGAACCTGCTCGAGGGTTACGGCCTGAAGGACCTGACGCCCTACAAGGTCTTTATGGCCAGCACTCTAGTCGAGCTTATGGGCGCCTTCGATCCCGGCTCGCTGTTCCGCTCAGGGATCTCGCGGCTCTCCGATCCCGGGCTCATGGAGGGCAAAGTGCTGGACATGCTGCGGGTAAACACGATCCTGTCCCAGCACGACCTGGTGGCCGCCGGCGTTCCCGGTCTGTCGAAGGTCGAGTTCAACAAGCCCCCCGGCACCAAACCCTTCTACGTCTACCACCGCGACGGCGCCCTGCCCATTGCGCGCCTGGTCCCCAACGCGCGCCTTGCCCCAGACGACGAGACGGCGGTCGAGTGGCTGCTGGCGGACAACTTCGATCCGACCCTGGAGACGATCCTGGCGCCAGAGACCTTCGTGCCGAAGGACGCGCAAATGGTCGCCCTGCGGGATGCTTCGAACACAGCTACAAACAGCCAGCCTTGGACCGACGCTAAGATCATCACGCGCCGGCCCAGCGCAAGCCGCCTTGACATGCAAGTCGAGTCCGAGAAGGGCGGCTGGCTAGTGATTTCAGAGCAGTTTGCCCCGGGCTGGAAGGTCAACATCGACGGGGTCGACACCGACACCATACGAACGGACCACGTGTTCCGCTCCCTCTACATCCCTCCCGGCAAGCACCTCGTGCGCACGTGGTACGAGCCCTGGAGCCTGCGCTATGGCTTCGTGACCTTGCTGGGCTCCTTGGCCATCCTGGCCTGGCTCGTGTTCCGCCGAAAGGTCTGATCCAATGCATCTTCAAGTCCTCTCCAGCGGTAGCGGTGGCAACTGCACCCTGGTCCGCGCGGGCGAAGTCAACTTGTTGATCGACGCCGGCCTGACCCTAAAGGAGCTCGAGCTGCGCTTCGAAGCCGCCCGTTTTTGCGCCCGCAACATCCACCACATCGCCCTGACCCATGGGCACTTGGATCACGCGCGAAGCTCCGGCAGTCTCGCTAAGCGCACCGGCGCTATTCTGCACCTGTGCGAGCGCTTGATGCGCAACAAGTCCGTCGAGCAGGCACCCAAAATGGAGACCCTGCGTATTGGCACAGCCACCCCACTGCCCCACCCGGAGCTACCGCCCACTGGCGACCCCCTGGAGCTGTGCGCCACGCTGATCCCCCACGACGCCGTGCCCACGGTTGCCTTCCGCCTTGAGCACAAGGGCCGCCGCGCAGTCTACCTGACCGACATGGGCGAGCCCGCGCCGGCCATCGCGGGCGCCCTTCGCGACCCCCACTTGCTTGTTCTCGAGTTTAACCACGACCCTGAGATGCTGCGCAAGGGCCCCTACCCGATCAACCTTAAGAAGCGCGTCGCCGGCCGGGGCGGCCACCTGTCCAACGACCAGGGCGCCGAGGTGCTCGGGCACCTTGCGGGTCCCAACCTACACACTTTGATTCTGGCGCACCTCTCCCTAAAGAACAACACTCGCCAGTTGGCCGTCGACGCCGCCGAAGCCAAGCTCGCCGAGCTTGGACTTGAAGGTGTCGAGGTGATCGTCGCCGACCAGGATCAGGTCGGTCGCAACATCGAAGTCTAGGCCAATCTAGCGGACGCAATGTGCCCAGATTCTAGGGCAGCAAGCAGCGCGTCCAAGTCCACAACGGCACCGCGCGCTATGTTGATTAGGATAGGGTTTAGCTTCATCTTCGCGAGCAGGTCCGCGTAAAACATGCGCCGGGTCTCCGCAGCTAAAGCGACACAGATCACCACTACGTTGGCCTGGGCCAGGAACACATCGGTGTCCTTGGCGAGGCCAAGCTCGTGCGCGAAGGCCGGAGCCTTGCGCGCTGTACGAGTCGTGGCCAAGACGCGCATATCAAAGCCGTAAGCGCAGCGAGGGCCAGCGCGCTGAGTATGAGAAGGTTTCTCGTAAGGCGGTTTCTACTCTGAGCTGTCTAGGAACTGGGCGAACCAATCGATGGTCTCGGCCTGCACGTGAAGCACGGACTCCCGAGCGCGATAGCCGTGGCTCTCGTTTGGCAGCATCACCAAACGCGCGGTGCCGCCGTTGCCCTTAATCGCCTGGAAGAGTCGCTCGGACTGCAAGGGGAAGGTGCCCGAGTTGTTGTCGATCTCGCCATGGATCATGAGCAAAGGCTCGTTGATCTTGTCCGCGTGCATAAAGGGCGAGACACCAAAGTAAGCTTCGGGTGCCTCCCAGAACGTGCGGCGCTCGGACTGGAACCCGAAGGGCGTCAGGGTGCGGTTGTAAGCACCACTGCGCGCTACGCCCGAGGTGAACAGGTCACAGTGGGCCAGCAGGTTTGCGGTCATGAACGCGCCATAGGAGTGGCCGCCTACGAACACGGTCTTTCCGTCGCTGACGCCCATGTCGACCGCCTTGTCGATGGCAGCCTTGGAGGCGGCGACGATCTGCTCAATGAACGTATCGTTCATGGTCTCCGGGTCCCCCACTACGGGCATGGTGGCGCCGTCCATGATCGCATAGCCCTGGGTCAGTAGCACTAGGTGCGAGAGCCCTGAGATGCGCGTGAAGCGCCAGGGGCTTGTAGTCACTTGCGCCGCCGTCTTCGGGTCATTGAACTCGCGGGGATAGGCCCAAACCAGCAATGGCAGCTTGGCACCAGCCTCGTAGCCAGCAGGCAGATACAAGGTCGCTGAGAGGGGTACGCCGTCGGCGCGCTCGTAGGTCACCAACTGCTTGCTGATGCCCCGTAGGCTGGGTACTGGATCCTTGAACTTCGTCAGGGCAGAGCCCGTCAGGTTGGCCTGACTGCAGACGAAGTAGTTGGGAAACTCGGCGGGGCTCTCCCGGCGAGTGACGAACGCAAGGTTGTTGCTAGACGTATCAAGAAGTGCCGCCACGGACTCATAACGACCTAGGGCGCACTGCCAGAGCCGGGTGGACTTGGCCGTGTCCAGCTCCATGCGATCCAGAAAGGGGAGCAGACCGAGGTCCGATGCACCGCTTCCTGTGCGAAAGGCACCCCCGCGTTCGAGGCGGACTAGGGAATTCCCGCGGGAGTCCCACCGAGTCACAAAGGAGCCGGGGTTGCCGTAGCTATCACGCACTGAGCGGTCCTCGACCACAAGGCTCGAGCTGCCATCCACCGCGTGTAGGGTCGATCGCGTCCAGCGCCGGTCGCGATCGTATTCGGATGCGATGACTAGGGACGAGTCCTCGAGGAACTGCAGGCCCGAGGCGCGGTGCTCGGTGGCAAGGTACTTGGCCGGTTCGGTGTTTCGTATGTCGGAAACGGCGTACCACTGGTCGCGGTGCTCGACATCCACTTTTGGATCGCCGCCGTCTAGGGCTTCGACCCACAGCAAGCCCGCATCTTGGTGAGGGTTCCACTGGACCGAGCGCGGCCCAAGGGCAACACCACCTAAGGGAATGTTCTCGGCCAGGGGCAATTCGGCGATGAGCTCTTGCTCCTTACCCTCAAGATCCCACACGGCGATGCGCTTGGGGAAGCTGTACCAGGGCATGAGGTACGACATTGGGCGGTGGACCGTCGTCGCTAGCAACAGGGTTCCGTCCGGGGACGGGCTGAGGCTTGCGAAGATCTGCGGCTTGCCAACGTCCTTGCGCAGGCGCCCGTCCGAGGAAAAGATGACCGCCTGGGTTGTGGCGTAATACTCAAAGAGCTGCTCATCAAAAGCACTTGAGAGTAAGTCTTGGTAGGTACGCAGCGGCGATGTGTTGCCCGAGGTCGCCTGGATATTGGGCCCCCTGGGCGACTTGTCTTGAACCGGCTCGGCTCCTCGATCTGCGGGATTGACCAAGCACAACAAAGTACGACCATCGGGCAAGAAGCGCGGGCGGCCGGTCACCGTATTGAGCTGATCCGTAATGCGAATAGGATCTGCCTTCTTAGCCGCCGACCCGGAGTACAGACTCGAGCCGTTGTCGTCGATCACGATGTAGGCAAAGTGGTCTTTATCGTGTGACCAGAAGACCGACGAAAGGCGCGCTCCTTCCGGAATGGCAAAGCGACGCTCCACCTTGCCGTCCATACTTTTGAGCACAAGCCCCGAGTTGAAGTTGGTCGCATAGCGAGCATTCGCCACCGGATCAATACGCATCCCCGCCAGCCGCAGCATGCGCCGAGAGACATCCGCGATACTCGGCATCGCAGCCCGCTCGACCTGCAGCATCCACGCCTTGTCCGGACTGAACAAGACTGATGGAGCCACTGGCGCATCGATGATATCGACTACTTCCTGGGGCGGCAGCTTGTATCCCTCTTGAGCATGGAGCAGAGGAGCCGGTGCAGCCAGTAGGGCAAGGGTAAGGAGGGAGCGCGTCAACATAACGAGGATCTATCTTTAGTGGAACGTGGGGTACATGGCGCGACCAATTGTCGCGAGGCCACAGACTACGGTGCTAGGTGCCTCACGACAATGGAACTCGCCCTTGGCTAGGCCGCAAATCAGCCCGAGTACGCAAGGCTTGCAGGCAGGGGCCTTACTCCGCCTTCG
>JAQXEK010000003.1 GCA_029250885.1 Planctomycetota bacterium | reverse complement strand
TCACTACAAGCGTGCACACAGTTACCTTCCAGTAGAAGAGAGCGTAGGTACTCCACGCTCCGGGTACCCTTCGCGATTTGCTGCGAAGGGTACTCGCTCAACTTTGCTTGCGAAGCGTATTTTGTCGTTGGGCAGACTTGCCGACCGCCAGCCTCAGCAACACTCAACGCAACACTGCCCAGTGTTAGTCTACCCGCTCTCAGACTGGACTTCCGATTCCATAGGCTTCTAGCTGCTCGTGCACCCCAGGCAAGAGGCGGAGGGGGGGGCAGCACGAAGGGGTTGAGGATGACAGGGCTTCAGGATTTTGTGTGGGTAGAGGCCAGCTAACTTCATGATTGGTAGGCTCGCAGGTCTACGAGGTACGACTCATTATCCGACGATCCTAGGCGTCGAAATTCACCGACACGTCACTCCCCGCGAGGTTGAACCAGGCGTATGCCGTTACATCGTCTTTGGTAACGCCCTCGCTACCGTATGCTTGGCTACATGAAGATAAACTTGAGATACTACCTAAGGGCTCGCAAATTTCGGCGCAAGTGGAATCGAGCCGAGATCGCCTGGATGCTCGAGCACGTCAAACGAGGAGAAGTCTGTTTCGACATTGGAGCGCACAAAGGCGGATGGACCTACTGGATGCAAAAGGCCGTTGGGAGTGATGGACAGGTCCACGCATTTGAGCCGCAACCCCAACTCAATGCCTATCTGGGGCAACTGTTTGCACGACGAGCGTACTGCAACGTCCTCCTCGACAATCGCGCACTCGTCGATCGAGAGGGGTCGGCGGAGCTCTTCATCCCTGCACCAGATGGGGCGTCATCGCCAGAGGCCTCATTGGTGGGGCCAGCGACTTGTGCGCTGCGCCCCACTCAGGTTGCAGTGGTCGGCACAACCACCTTGGATGCCTACATCGATGAAGTTGGGATCGGACGAATGGATTTCGTAAAGGTCGACGTCGAAGGTGCCGAGCATCAACTCTTGGCGGGAGCCCAGCAAGTCCTGTCCGAATTGCGCCCCACTTGGGTCATAGAGTCGGAAGCGCGGCATACGGGGGAAGAAGGGGTCTTGAGTCTCTTCCACACAATGGATACGGCGGGGTACCGGGGCTACTTCTTTCGGGGCGAGCGGTTGACGCCGCTCGCGGAGTTCTCCTTTCAGCGCGACCAGAATCAGGAAGGCGAGCGGTTCTGGGACCGTGCTGCGTACTCCAACAACTTCTTGTTCATCCCGGATTAAGGGAAACAAGGAGGCGCAACTGTTCGCCCATGGATTTGGTTCTGAAGACGGTGCCGTCCACCAGCCGGTGGTTGACGCGAGGTTGGTTTCAGACTCGATGCGCCCTGGGCATCACTGAACGCCTTCGTGGTCGAGGGCAGCCCGACCGAGCGCATGCCGACCGGCATCACGCTGGGAACTCCGCCGTCGTTAGTCTCGACCCGGCGGCCTCGCGCAACACGGGTCGACGACTGGCTGGCAGTCCTGCCCAAGGCCCAGGGGAGAATGGAGCGGCTGAACGGACTCGAACCGTCGACATTCAGCTTGGGAAGCTGAGACTTGACCATACGCGTTAGTAGGCCTTCGTGTGCTTTCGTCGGCTTCTGTAGGCCTGTGTGTTCGCGGTGAGGAAGGCCGGATAGGCGTTTGTGTGCTTTTGTAGGCCTGACTTCCCGTGACTAAAACGCAATAGGCGTCGCGCCGCCACGCTCATTTGCCATCCCGCAATGGCGCTAAGTACGGCTCAAACGAGAGCGTCCTCCCGCGCTCGGCATTCTCGTATGGAGCCAAGATCCCGGCCGCTTCGAGTGAGCCCAGCGCCTTCGTGGCGGCCGGGCGTGAACAGGCCAGGAGTTCCGAGGCGAGCCGGACTCCGACGATGGGATGCTCGGGCAGAAGCTCGAAGAGTCTCAGCCCAAGTACGGTTGCATTAGGATGGGCATGCGCCTTGGCGCGGCAGTCGATCACGATGCTATTCAGCACCTGCGCAGTTCCCGCGGCGTCGCCCGCTGTCTCGGCCACGCCCCGTAAGAAGAACGCGAGCCAACCCTCCCAGTCGCCATCCGTTCGAACGGCCCCCAACCTCTCGTAGTACTCCCTCTGATGCGTCTTCAAGAACAGGCTGAGGTACAAGAGAGGCCTGGACATCAGCCCCCAATGTTTCAGCAACAGGGCGATCAGCAGCCGACCCAGACGACCATTGCCGTCGAGGTATGGATGTAGAGTCTCGAACTGCACGTGCAGCAGTCCGGCGCGGATCAGAGGATGCAAGTCGCTCTCCGTGTGGATCGCCTGCTCAAACTCCGTGAGCAATGCTTGAAGGCGATGGGGCGGCGCGGGGACAAACGCTGCCGTTCCCGGCCGAGTGCCTCCGAGCCAGTTCTGCGAACGCCGAACTTCCCCAGGCTGCTTGTCCTTGCCTCGGACACTGCTCAAAAGTCTCTGGTGCGTCTCGGACAACAAGCGCATCGAGACAGGGAGCCCGCTTGGGCTATCCATTTCAGCCCAGGCGAAGTGGATGGCATCCAAGTAACAACAGACCTCCTCGAGGTCGCGGTCGTTCGTGGCCTTTCCTGTGGCCTCGGACTCCAGCAAGTCCATGAACGTCGACTCCGTGCCTTCGATCTGTGAGGACAGCACCGCCTCCTTGCGAACGAACGCGTACACAAACCAGTCGACTGAGGGCACCATGTGACCCGCGAGTTCGAGCTCGCGGAGCTTGCCCGAGGACTCCCGCAGGGGAGTGTCTAGCGCATCAAGATCCAACGGCGGGTTCGAGGGTGGCAACGCTGTCGGTAAGAAGGCCCGAACCTCCTCGCCAGCGACCGTGGATATCTCATAGGTGCCTGTTTGACGTTTCATGTGCTTGGTACTCCTTGGCCGTGAGTGTAAACGATCGCTTCTGCTGCCGCGCTGACTGTAAACGATCGTTTCTGTTCGGGCAAGCGCAAGAAGCGATCGTTTCCACACCGCCGCATGGGCCAGTGAGATGAGGTTCGGTTGGTGCTTCAGGCGCTTGTCGATGATGAGGGGGGGGCTGAAGAGACCACACCTTCACCCTTCAGCGACCTCCCCAATCGCCGGCACCCCCTCTCACGGGCTGGAAATGGGGGGTGTTCAAGCGTATGGCGGATAGCTCGTTGACTGTTGCTGGCCACTGCCGAAGTCTTTCCCGGCACACGGCTTGGGTGCGAAACTAACGGGGTCCATTCAGGCAGCCCAAGAGCCCTCGCAATGCCAACCATTTCCCGTAGACGGGATTTCGCCATACTCAGCAACAATCAACACAACACCGGCCCTTGCTTCGGTGCGATTTTTCACGGATGCTAGCCAGAGCATCCCCAAAGCGGCAGCTCGGTCTCCTTGCGGTCGCCCGACTCCCCTCCTTGAAAACAATGCGTGGCGCTTGCCCCCGCTTACACGTCATGACGAAGCCTAACTTGTTTAGTAAGCGCCTGCTTGGCCCCCTCTTTGTTCTGCTATTCGCCAGCTGTGCGGCGACCTCGAATCTCGACGAGCGTCCCGCATGGGTTTTCGATGGGACGCTGCCACTAGAGCACCCCGCGGCCTTCCAGGCTAGTGACCATCTCGTAGTGAACACAGTCGGAATCGGGGGGACACTTGAGGTGGCCCTTGGTGAGCGCGATTCCAATGCCGAGCAGCAGATGCGCTCGAAGATCATGAAGGCGGCCTCGTCTTCACTGTCCGTCGGAAAGGGCTCCGATGCATACAAGGCCACAGTCGAACAGGTCGCGGAGGCTGGCGCGAGTGAGGTCCTTGGCCTGATGATGCGCAAGGCGACGTGGGACGGCTTCGAAGGCGATCAGCGCTATGCCTATGGCTTGTTTGCAGTGAACCGCAGCGATGCGGCCGATCAGTTGGTTCTGACGGTCAGCGACAACTACGATCGCTTGAAGGCGATCGAAGAGGGGCTAGCAGCGGGCCCCAGCGGACAGGATCAGCTTGAGCGACTCTCGCTCGAGGCAATTGAGTGCATCGCCCGCTTGGGGGTGGTCAAGGACCTCGTACGCAATATCGGGGGCGTGTCAAGCGTTGGCTGGGTGGATGACTTTGCCGGATTGGAGCAGCGCTCTCTAGACCGGCTGATCGAGGCTGGCTCGGTGCGCGAGATGACCGGCTTGGAGGCCGAGCTGCGAACTGCCTTGAATTTCTACCTCAAGGCATCCGCAAGCCACCCATCCGGAATTCTGAGCGATGCGATCGCACGCTGCGAGTTTCGCTTGCCCTGCACTGAATGCAAGGCGTTTCGCGCCCAGGCGGACTCGGATCGGCAGACTCTGTTAGAGCTCTCAGGTGTTGTGCAGGCCTCGGGTCCGAATACGGACAATGGGCGTACAGGCGTCGAGATCGCCAAGGCGGCCCGCAACTATCGCCTTGTGATGGGGCACGAGTGTGCTTACTTCACCGAGCGGACTTCCGACCTACAGACCCATCAAAGCTTCGCGCTCAAACTAGATGGCCTCGAAGGTACTTCTTCGGACATTGTCCTAGCCTCGGGTTCCAAGCGCATCACGAAGGGCACCGAGGGAGACCTCGAAGAGGTGCACTCCCTGTATTCAGATTTCCTTGCCTACCGTTCGAGCCCCGTCATCGCCGGCCAACTTCAGAACCTGAAGCGACAGCTGCCTTGTACGGAATGCGGAACGGGTAAAGAGTGCATGACCTGCGATGGAACCCGTGGTGCACATGGCCCGTGCTCGCACTGCAATGGCAACCAGACGGTGCAGGCGGAGTGCTATACCTGCGACGGCGATGGAATGCGCTCCTGCGGTCGTTGTTCCGGGTCCGGTAGTATCGTGCGCAATTGCAACCCTTGCGGAAGCTCGGGCAAGGAGAGTTGCTCCGGCTGCAACGGTTTTGGCTCCACCGCCAGTAACTGCTGGGGTTGCGCTGGCACGGGCTGGGTCTGGACGGTCAATGGAAATCAGACCTGCTGGAGCTGCAGTGGCAAGGGGCAGACTACGAGCACCTGTTGGTTCTGCTCTGGTTCGGGCATTAATAGCTGTAGCCAGTGTGGCGGTGCTGGGCAGACACGCGAAACCTGTGGCACTTGCGATGGCGATCGGCGCTCCGGTACCTGTGGGAAGTGCAGTGGAGCACGCAAGATCTCCGTGCCCTGCCGGGACTGTTCCGATGGCAGCGAGTTCTATAACTGTTCGCACTGCTTGGGACGGGGATTGTGCCCGACTTGCGGCGGTCGCGGGCACAGGATTTAGGGGGGGCTTGCGCATGCTATCAAACAAGTTGATTCGACTAGTCGCTGTGCTGTGCATACTCTTGATGGGCGGGCTTGCCCAGGCTCAGGATCGCGGACCGCTGATAGGGGTGATGGGTGATAGCGCCGTGCAAAGCATCGCAGCCGCGGGCCTAGAGAAGCTGGGCTATGACGTGGAGCTGATCGTGACCGAAGCCGAGATCCATGCTGAGATGACCCACGTCTTGGTGAGTGTGCAGGAGGAGCGGATCGAAGAGTTCGGGGTCGCGACAAAGGTCCACCTAGATGTCAAGTTTCACCTCTTGACCGCGCCAGCGGGTGCCGAAATTTGGGTGGCGACCCGGTCCGTGGTCGGGACCGCTGGGACAGCGGAGCGCGCAAGGGCCAAGGGTGACAAGCTGCTCCCCGCCGAGCTGGAGAATGTCTGGGAAGGACTTGGCGCACAGCTCTTGAGCTGGACGCCGGGGCCGATGAACCTGTTCGTTTTTGGTGTTCTGTCAGAGTCTCGCGTGGCCATGATCGGGCGCCTGCGGACGTGCCTAGATGGGCTTGGCTTGAAGGCGCCCGCAGTGTTCGAGTATGACGTGGACGACGCCATGATCTCGATCGGCGTGGCTTGGACGGGTTCGAGCTTGGCCCTCGACCTAGTGGTGGCCGACTCGTTGCCAGAGCTCCGGTTGATTGGCAACGAGGGAGATCTGAGCTACCGCATGGTGGAGAATGGCCGCGCAATATCGATTCAACTGCTGGGAATTCCCAGCGATGAGCTGCTGAGCGTTGCGGAGCAGGTCGAGGCGGTGATTTCCGTTGAGCCAGGCCTACTGAACTTTCAACTGTCACGGGATGTCGCCCGCGGCGCGCTTGAGATCCAAGTCGAGACGGCGGGTAGTAGCCTTGCACTCGAGCGCTCCTTGCATGACTGGATTGTGCCCGCATCCAATTGGCGGGCGGTCGATCCGGATCCAAACTTCGACTTCGCCTACCGCCAGGCTGGGTCTCAAGAGGTCTGGGAGATCCGGATCGCTGACTTGGCCCCAGCTGATCTTGCTCTGTTGGCATCGCCACTACTCGACTTCCTGACCTCGAAGGGAGCCAAGCTGGAAGCCCAGCGCTATGACCCGGACACGCGCGTGATGGATGTCGTCGTGGCAATCGAAGCCTCACCGCGGGCACTGAGGGCTGCACTCTGGGGCCTGGTGGCTAGCACACCAGAGTTGGCGCGTTTGGGTTTGGGAACATCCCAGGGGCGCCGACTTGGCTTCAAGGTCCTCTCGGGGGTGCCGGATGACTACGAAGTCAACTTGCTTGTGACCGGTTTGAATACCGAAGAAGGTGGCGCTGCACTTGCGGAACTTACCGACTTCCTTGAGATCTTCCCCGAGGTGCGCGATCTATCCATCGAGATGACCGAGGGTGCCGCCCGCGTAACCCTGCTCTATCCGAAAGCCGCGCCGCTGTTCCTGGCGGACATCGTCTCAGCACGGCGCGTGGGCAAGCTGCCCTTCTCTTTTGTGCCTGCGCCGACCGCGGTCCCGAACGTGCGCCTGCATTTTGGCGACCGCGTTCCGACCTCGACTTCGGATACCGATGCGGGCTTGCCTGCGACCAACAACCTTGCCGACCTGGTTGACCAAGTCGGCGGTTCGGTGGTGACGATTCGCGGCAGCCTGCCCGACGGAACGGCCTGGAACGGCAGCGGCTTCATCGTCTCCTCCCGCGGCTTCCTAGTCACCAATGATCATGTTGCGGGCCCTCCCGAGGGTTGGAGCCAAGCCGATGTGACCCTGACGGCGATCTTCCAGAACGGGCGCCAATACGAGGCGACTTGGATTGCGTCCGAGCCCGATCTTGACCTGGCCTTGTTGCGCTTACCCAACCAGGGCTTTCCCTCGGTCGGTTTGCGTCCAAAGGCGGAGGCGATTCGGCGTGGTGAAGGTGTTGTTGTGATCGGGGCCCCGCGCGGTCTTTCCGATTCGGTGACCACCGGTATCGTCAGCGCCCTCGATAGGGACAATGGCTGGCTCCAGACCGACGCCTTGATCAATCCCGGCAACTCCGGTGGTCCAGCATTCGGGCTGGATGGGCGGGTGCTTGGGGTCGTGGTCGCGGGCCGTGTTCAACGCTACAGCACCGTCTCCGGCACGATGACCATTGCCGATCCAGGCCTCAACTTCCTAATCCCGATTGCCCAAGCCGCGGACCTACTGCGCATGGCCGGCATCGAGCTCTAGTTCATCCCCTCTTCTCTTTTGGACGATCCTGCCGTGACCACATACCGACTCTTCTTGCTATCTAATTTGCTTCTCTTAGGACTCATTGCCGGCTGCCTAGGGCCGAAAAGCGTGAAGCCTGATCGCCTCGATGGTGACGGTGCGGTTTTTACAAGGGAGGTCGGCCGGGAACTCGGTGACTACGCGCTCGACACCGTGATTGCCGAGCTTGAAACACAGGCTCGCATGGATCTCGTGGCCTTTGCAGCCAAGCAGATGCTGCGCGACCTGGGTATTTTGGAGCAGGCCGATTTCTTTCCCGGTAACGATGGCTACGATCGAATCGTCTCCCGAGCGGATGATTACATCGCAGCGGTGAACAGCCGCCAAGCCGGCCTGTCCGAAGACTCCGAGTTGGCGATCTTGAAGCTTGAAGTCCAGTTGAACCGCGACAAGTTGATGGGCCGCTTGGCCGAGCTAGCGGTGATCGAGACCTCGCGCATGCGAACGATCTTGACCCTGCGCAAGTTCTCCACTGAGGTCGACGAGCAACTGACGAATGTCGACATTGAAACCGACGACCTGACAGAGAAGCTCTCGGGCGTGCTGTTCGACCGGGGCTTCGAGCCGCAGCTGTGGAAGGACCTCTCCCTACAGATTGCCTCTGACTTAGACAGGGGGCACCAGGCGGAGGAGCAGCTTCTAATGACATTTGTGGCGGACTCCGATTGGCGCGATGCCAAGGACGAGCGCTACGAGATGCCGCTCCTTATTTTGCGCCAGCATGGTCGCATGTTGAATGGCCTGACGATTCTTGAGCTGGTCAAGCGGGGAACGAATTTGTATGTGACGATTCGCCTCGACGTCTATGACCTCTTCAACGGGCGATCCTTGGGGACGGAGACCTTCACGGGCCAGGAGCCTCTCGACCAGCTGACTCGCCGTCAATCTACTTCAATCTTGATCGATCGCGTTGCGGACGAGGCGATCTCCTGGGCTGCAGGTCGTATGCAGGAAGTGAGTCTGCTCGAGGCGCGTGGGCGCAACAAGGACTACAGCTTGACGTGCATCGGCTTCGACGCTCAGCAGCGCAATGAGATCGAGGGCCTATTGGTCCGCATCCTGGCCGAAGACGCCGAGACGAGCAACAGTGCGGGCGTGCTCAGCATCGATTTCACGATGTCGCGCTCTACTGTCGTTGTGCGCCAAGAGATCGAGAGAACCTTGCGCTTCATGGGCTTCGAGTTCGAACCTGTTGAGCGTGAGGGCAATGCCTTCACAGTTCGCGCAAAATAGAACCAGAGGCCAGAGCGGTTACAGCCTCTCACGAATGGGCGACTAGGTTGGGTCTAGATTCGAGTAGATCAGATCCAGCCAATTTGTCCAGCCGAAGAGATGATCGTTGCTGTCGGAGCGGAATGCCGACAAGGACTCGTCGTGGCGTTGGTTCGCAATGCTGGGCGAGCTTGCATGGTCCCCACCCTTCGCTCGTCACGCAACGACTACAACCGACTCTGGCATGCCTATCTCGCTCATCCGATTCAGGATTCTGCGAGCCAATGCGGCCTCGACTGGCGAACAAGGTGCTTTACGGCCGATGAAACGCTCTGCCCCATCCCCTTTAGCTGAAGATAGTCAGACTGCTCTAAGACGCTTTCAATAGGTACGCCTACAAGCCGAGAAAAAGCCGCATCAATGTTTGCCGTGCGTTGCTCGTTGCTCTCTGGGAGCCATGCGAAATCGATAAGAGGCTCGGACTGTGGACCGACTTCCCTTAGACCGCTTGTTGAGTCTGATTCATAGGTCGTCGCAGTAGCCGTAGATATGTACACAAAAGAGTCGGCATAGCTTAGTGCAGGATAGTCGCCGCTTCCGTCCACGCCTGCTATGACAAGGTTCTTGTGTTTCGGTGTGTGCTCGAATGGTGTGACCACCTCGCGAATTTTGTCTTGCAAGTCTTCGGGGATAGCCGGCCGTGCCTCCCAGGCCGACATTTGTGCTGATGGCTCAGCTAGTTGCTTCGAGACGCCTTCACGGAATTGTCAAGCTGATCTCATGAACCTGATGGACTTGAATATTGCACGGTCCCTCGCCGCCCTAGCCCTTTTACCCACAAGTGGTTTGTGTGGAGCGGGCGAACGGACTCGAACCGTCGACATTCAGCTTGGGAAGCTGACGCTCTACCAACTGAGCTACGCCCGCATGGGGTGCCGTGGGATCGCTGGCGATGCCAGTTTTCGACTGTGCGCTGGGGCTAGACACGCGAGGTGCCTGCCTTGCAGCGCGACGGCGGGCTTAGAGTAATCGCTGGGGGCGACTGCGCCAAGGGGGGGGCTTAGATTCGCGTAAAGCGTTACCGGGGTGAAGCGGTAGGTGAGTGCGGTCTTGGGTCGAAATTGCGGGTGACTAGCTTGAGTGATAAGTGATAATGGATTATCATTTTTCGCCATGAGCCGAAGGCAAGACCAAGTCATGGATGAACTCCACCGATCAGATGGGCCTATGTCCGCCAACGAGTTGTGGGAGCGGATGCGGGCCAACCAGTCTGGAATCGGCTTGGCGACGGTTTATCGCGCACTAAACCGCGGGGTGGATGAGGGGCGCCTGGTGGCTGTGGGGCTTGAGCCAGGGTCGGTTCGGTACGAGGCCGCCGACTTGGCGCACCACCATCATTTTCTTTGCTCGGCCTGTAGCCGCGCTTTTGACCTTATAGGCTGCGTACGTTCGCTTGAAAAGCTTCTACCAGACGGATTTGAAATGACCAACCACGAGATTTTGCTGTACGGAAACTGCGCGGATTGCCGCGAGGCATCATGAATTCAAGTCATCGAACGATCATGGGATTGGACTGGGACCGGCTGGGTACGTTGGCATCCACGGTCTGTGCCGCACATTGTCTCGCGGCCCCGCTCGTGTTTCTATTGCTTCCCAGTGTGGCAGATATATGGGCTCACCCTAGTTCCCATGCGCTAATGGCACTCGCCGTCGTGCCCCTTGCGCTCACTACGTTGTTCATGGGTTACCGCCGGCACAAGAGCCGTCTTGTCCTGACGTCTGCATCCTCAGGGATCCTGCTGGTCCTTGCTGGGAGTGTGCTCCCTTACCTCCCAAAGAGCTCAGCCGATGCCGTTGTCGCTGGTGCGGCTAGTTGCGTCGATTGCTGCCCAACAGTTGTCGTTGATGCGATGGGGGAGAGCACCCTCCACTTCCCTCCAGCGGTGTTCGTGACCCTGCTTGGCAGCTTTGCCCTGGTCATCGCTCACTTCACCAATCGGCGCTGTTGCGCTCAGTGCATTTAACAAAACGACCCCAAGAAGTCCGCAAGCCATCTGCTTTGCTTCCAAGCAGGCCTCAAACGAGGCGACCTCGATATGACCATGATTGACATCCAGAACACCAGCAAGTCTTACGGCCCAACCAAGGCGTTGCAGTCGCTGACTCTCACCGTGCAGCCAGGCGAGGTCCTTGGCTTGCTTGGGCCCAATGGGGCCGGAAAGACGACGACAATCCACATTCTGGCGGGGTTTCTGCAGCCGGACTCCGGTTCGGTGGTGATTGACGGCGTCGATGTGGTTCAAGATCCTGACGAGGCTCGTCGGCGGATTGGGTACATCCCCGAGAACGTCGCCTTGTATCCGTTCCTCTCTGCCTGTGAGAACCTCCGGCACTTTGCGGCCCTTGCGGAGATCGAGTTTTCGAAGAGCGAAGCGACCGAACGCCTTGTTCATGCGGGCTTGGCAAGTAGTGCGATTGATCGTCGCGTCTCGACCTTCTCCAAGGGCATGCGCCAAAAGGTTGGCATCGCCATCGCGAACTCGAAGGACGCCAAGGCGCTAATCTTGGACGAGCCCGCGTCGGGGCTCGACCCCCACGCCAGTCATGAGCTGTCCATGCTGGTGCGCAAGGTTGCGGACGACGGTGCAGCTGTCCTGATGGCGACCCATGATTTATTCCGTGCCAAGGAGACCTGCGACCGCGTGGTCATCCTTCGCGGCGGCAAGCTGGTCCAGCAGCTCGACCCCCAGTCGATGAGCGCCAACGACCTGGAGAACATCTACCTGGAAGAGATGCAGGTGAACGGATGATTGCACGCTTCTTTCGGCTGGAACTTCGTGCGATTTGTGGCGACGGCCGTGTCGTCGCGCTGGTGTCTATTGCGCTGGTTACGCTGATTATCTCTGTCTGGATCGGTGTCAACAATCAAAGCACCACGGCCAAGGGGCGCGCTGATGCGGTGGAGGTGGCGCGCGAGCAGTGGGAGTCCATTGAGAATCTGTCCGCCCACGCCGTGGCGCACTATGGCAGCTTCGTGTACAAGCCCAATGGAGCGCTGGCCATGCTCGATTCCGGTGTCATGCCGTTCACGGGTAAGGTGCTTCGGGTAGAAGCTCACGTTCAAAATCCCCCAGCACATTCCGACGCATCCACGTGGAGCTCCCTGGTGAGATTGGGCGCCTTCGATGCGGGAATCATCTTGGCCCAGATCATTCCATTGCTCTTGGCGTTTACCGCCTTCTCATCCGTAGCGCGCGACCGAGAGGCGGGGCTGCTAAGGATGCTGATTGCCCAGGGCGTTTCGATGCGCACGGTCCTGTTGGGGAAGGCCCTGGCCTACTGGGCCCTCGCGCTGCTTTTCCTCGCGGCCCTTGTCTCCGCCCAAGTCATTTTTGATGTCATGGCGGGCAGCACCTACACGGGGGACACATTGGCGAGGCTGATGATGTTCAGCGGCAGCCATGCGATCCACTTGCTGATCGTAGTGCTTGGGTCCGTCTGGATCTCCGCGCGAATCGCGGATGCCCGCAGTGCACTTGCCGTCCTGACGATCGCTTGGCTCGGGGCCACTGTGTTGATGCCCCGGATGACGGCTCAGCTTGGTTCTCAGTTGTTCCCCCTGGATTCGCAAGTCCAGTTTGAGGACGGAATGAAGGAGGATCGCGCCCAGGGGCTCGATGGTCACGATCCAGCCGACGAGAGGCGCAACGAGCTTCTCGCGAAGATCTTGGCCGACTACGGAGTCGACGAAGTCAGCGAGCTGCCCGTCAACGTTGGCGGGCTGCTGATGCAAGCCGATGAGGACTATGGAAACCTTGTGTGGGACGAGCACTTTGGGAGCCGACATGAAGTTGTCCGCAACCAAATCGGAGTCGTCCAGGCGGCTTCCTTCTTGAACCCATTCCTTGCGGTGCGAGGCCTAAGCATGGCCTTTGCCGGTACGGACCAGTTCCACGACGCTCAGTTCCAACGCCAAGCCGAAGACTATCGTCGCGAGCTCGTCTTGATCCTGAACGACTTGGATGCCAAGGCCGGCAGTCGGGGCGAAGACGGCAGGTGGACGCGCGAGAAGGTCGACTACTCGGCTATCGCGGATTTCCGCTTCCAGCCCCAGACTACGGGCTTTGCCCTTAGCCATCGCTGGCCGGAGTTAGTCTCTCTCCTTCTTTGGCTTGGACTTTCCGTCGCTCTTCTTTCTACGAGAGCCAACCGCATTCCCGTCGTGGGGGCAGGCCGATGATCCACTTGTTGCAGTTCGAATGGTTGCGCATCACCAGGTCTCCGATGCGCGCTACCGCGATCATCATCTTCGTACTTTGCGGCGTGTACGCGATCGGTTCGGGAGTCCAGCACGTCGGGAAGTGGGAGCAGACCCTCGAGGAGCTCCAGACTCGTCAAACGGAGAGGCGGACCGAGGCGCTGGGTTGGTTTGATGCCGGGGAGACGGGGCCAGCCGACCGTACCTACATCGATGTCTCCCAGCCCCGCTGGGCAGATAGCTATGCCGCCGCCTACTGGACGATGAAGCCCGAGCCACTTTCAGCTCTGGCCATCGGGATCTCCGACATCCGAGGGTCCTGGGCATCCATATCGGCGACCACTGGTGCAAGACCCTTCGAGACCAGTGACCCGGGCACGCTCGGCAACGCGGAGAAGCTCTTGGCGGGCAACTTCGACCTGGTCTTTGTATTGGCATACCTCACGCCGCTCTTGCTGCTGATCCTGCTGTTCGATGTCGGGGGACTCGAGCGCGATTTGGGCATGATGCGATTGGTGCGCACCCAGGTTCCCTCTTCCGCCCGATGGATGATCCAGCGAGTCTCGCTGCCCATCCTGATTGTCGCGGGACTGGTCTTGCTGTTATGCCTTGTGGGTGGATTTTGGTCCGGGGCCATGGGCGACTCGTTTTCGAGTTGGCTGACTTTCGCCGGTCTGTCGCTCGGCTATACGGTCCTTTGGGGAGTGCTGTTTAGCATGGTGCTGGCAGGTGGTGCGGGGACGTCCACAGCGGCTCTCTGGATGGTCGGCCTCTGGCTTAGCATCTGTGTCCTTGTCCCTGCCGCAGTGCGGCAGACGGTCAGCCAGAGCCATCCCGTTCTGTTCGCAACCGAGCTGACGACCACGCTTCGCTCCGAGCGCTACGAGATCCTGCTTAGTTCTCTCGACGAATTTGAAGAGGGCTTCTATAAGAGCCGGCCCGGACTGGCACGGCCCGACGAATCCAGCGAGAACTACTCGGCTTCAGCAATGAGCACGTTTATCAAGCAAGCCGAGTTCCTCAAGCTTGTGGAAGATGTGACAGACAGCCTGGTGGCCGACGAGCTCGCTCGAGAGGCAGCCGTGGCTCGATTTGGCTTGGTAAACCCAGCCTATGTCTTCCAGCGTGCTCTCTGCATTTTGGCGGGCACGGAATCGGACAGCTACCGCGCCCATCGCGGCGACGTTCTCCAGGCCGTAACTGCGCGACTCGATGCACTCATCGACGCACAATGGGCCGGGCGCAGCCTCGATCGCCCGGGGTTTGAGAGTCTTTTTGCGAACGGTGCTTCGAAGGGTTACGGATCCTCGAATGCGCGAATCACAGCGATCTCCTTGTCAGGCTTGTTGGGCGCGGGCGTGCTCTTGATTTTCCTGGTTGCGCGGACTCAGCGACAGCGAGAGAGAAAGTTCGGCTAGCCGTAAATCAGGGTGCCAGCAGTGCCCTTTCGTCTGTGCTTCACGGCCCTATGCGCAAAGCGATACGGTTGGTGCGTTGAGGTGTTGGTTGGCCTTTAGCAGGGCATCCTGGCCATTGGCGATTCGGCCCGGCCTTCTCGAGGTTATGGAAGACTCGGCCAAAGTAGCGCCTTCTAGGGACAGCAACTTCGGGGAGCGAGCGGATCGGTTACCCTGTGGTCAAGATGATTGACGGCAAGACTGTGATGTGGGCGGAGAATTAGATGGGACGGGTGCAGAGGTACTTGCTTGGGCGCGAGCTGGTGGGCAAGCGCTTGGAAGAGGTCATGGCGGCGTTCCAGCCGAGCCTCTCGCGGTCCGCGGTCCAGCGCTTGATCCGGCGCGGCGGTGTGCGGGTCAACGGGCGGCTGCTGAAGCGGTCGGGGCTGCGGCTTGAGCAGGGTGCGCGGCTGGAGATCGACTGGGGGGCTGGCAAGGAGCGACCGGAGGCCGAGCGGCCGAAGGGCAACCGGCGCAGGCGCGAGGGCGAGGCGGCGCCGCCGAGTGAGCGAAACGCGAGTCAACGCCGCGGCTCGGCTGCGGGGTTTGAGCGCGGTGGACGGTCGATGCAGGGGCAGCCGGGGGAGGCCGTCGGCATGGGCTCGGATTCCAACCAAGACTTGGTCATCCAGTCCACGGATCCGAACCAAGAGAACTGTCTCGAGGCCGGCGAACCGGCGCACCTGCTGCTGCCCGGACTCGACACCGAACGCCTGGCGGACCTGGTCGCCCAGGCGGAAGCGCTGGACGTGATCTACGCTGACGACGACATTGTCGTGGTGAACAAACCCGCGGGCATGCTGACCCACGGCACGGAGAAGCATCGCTATGGCAGCCTGGCGGACCTAGCGCGCCTACGCTATGGCCGCATGCCCCTAATCATGGGCGACGAGAGGCCCGGCATCGTGCACAGGCTGGATCGCGAGACCAGCGGCGTGATCGTGCTGGCGCGCTCCCCCGAAGCTATGGACGACCTTCGTGAGCAGTTTCGCAACCGCGAGATTGAGAAGGTCTACCTTGCCATCGCCCACCGCAATGCTGACTTCGAGACCGCCGTCCTCGACTGGGACATCGACCAAAAGCCCGGAGGCACGGACCGCCAGGCGTACTTAGATAAGGGACAGGGCAAGGACGCTCTGACCGAGGTCAATGTGGAAGAGCGCTTTGGGCACGCGACCCTGGTGAGCTGCATGCCACGAACCGGCCGCCGGCACCAGATCCGCGTTCACTTGTATGCCGCAGGGTTGCCGATCGTGGGGGATGTGCTCTACGGAGGCCGCAGTGGCCCGGCTATGCCCGATGATGCGCCGCGAATGCGGCGGCACGCCTTGCACGCGGTAGAGCTGACCTTGCGGCACCCCTCGACGGGCGAATGGATGACATTTGGAGCTGAGCTGCCCGACGACATGGAGAGCTTGATGGAGTGGCTGAGGGGGTAGGGGAAGCACTTCGCGTGGGGGGTAGGGCAGCTCTCCCCGGGCGTTTTTGTGCAGGTAAGGCGAACTTGATGGTCATTCTAGGGGCCCTTCGAGGCTCTCTAGGCAAGACACCGCCGCTGCCATTGCGTGATAATGTTCTTTTGGTGGTAATTTGGTAATATCTTAAGGTTCAATTGGGGTTCTTCCTGGTTGCGGCGGAGCCGTGCAGGGATAGGGGCTTCCTTGCGTATGCTGAAGTCGCGGGCAAGTGGGGGACCCCAAAAGCTCAACCCCAAGCCCAGAGCTCGGGCTGCATACTCCCGAAGGGCCGGCCCCCTCTCGTGCTCCTAAGTCGCCCGCTACCGACCTCGTCATGAGCAAGCAAGCGCATCGCTCGATCTCCCCTTACACCCAGCCAATCAAGAAATAGCTGATGATCCTAAAATGATCGTTCGGTCGGGATTGTGCGATGGCTTCGATCCGCGTATCCTCTTCGGCAAAATCCCTTGGTCAACCTTGTGACCATCAACCAAAAAATGGCCGCGACCATCCTTCATGGCGTCCGCGACCACTGCACCTACCGAAGCAACCCTACCCCTAATAAGGACGCGAAAGTAGGCCTGTAGAACAGCTCACTCGATCCATATGGACGGCAACCTCTTCCCGGCGTGGACCAGCACGGTTCGCGATTTGCTTCCTCTCGCCCTAGGTGGCGGCGGCCTCTTTGTGCTCGTCGTCGTGGCCTTTGGCTTCTCGCCAAACACGCTAAGCGTTGGCTACTCACCCGATCAGCCGATTCCATTTAGCCACAAGCTGCACGCGGGCGAAATGGGGATGGACTGTCGCTACTGCCACAACACGGTCGAGCTCGGTGCGAAGGCTGCGGTGCCTCCGACCGAGACCTGCATGAACTGCCACGATCGCATTCATACGGAGAGCCCCGTGCTCGCTCCTCTTCGCGAGAGCGCTGAGACGGGCAAGCCCATCGAATGGAATCGCGTGCACGACCTACCCGACTATGCCTACTTCAACCACAGTGCACACGTGACCCGTGGGGTGGGTTGTGTGGAATGCCACGGTCGCATCGACACGATGAACGAGGTCCGGCAAGAAAAGAAGCTCAGCATGGGCTGGTGCCTGGACTGTCACCGCAACGCGGACGACATCATTCGTCCGATCGATCAAGTGACCAACATGACCTGGGAGACTGACGACCAAGCGGCCCTGGCTGCCGCGCTGACCGCTGCCCGCGGTCGCGAGCTCGCTCCTCCCACAAACTGCTCCGGCTGCCACCGCTAAACCCTGCGCCTGACGGCCACCCGACGGAACAACGACTCATGGACTCTAACACCACCCAATACTGGCGCAGCCTCGGCGAGCTCAACCAGACCGACGACTTCAAGGCGAAGGCGGCAGAAGATCTTGCCGAATCCCTTCCCGAAGACTTCAGCGGCGTCTCTCGCCGCCGCTTCATGCAGCTGACCGGCGCTTCAATGGCCCTTGCGGGCGTCTCGAGCTGTCGTTGGCAAAACGAGAAGATCCTGCCCTTTGCGTCGCGCCCTGCGAACCGCATCCCGGGCAAGGCCGTGCACTACGCTTCGGCCCTCGAACGCGGTGGCTACGGCCACGGCGTCAGTGTCACCAGCTATGACGGTCGCCCCATCAAGGTGGAGGGCAACAAGCTCGACACGATCAGTAGCGGCGCTACAGATGTGTTCGCCCAGGCCTCGATCCTGGAGCTCTACGATCCCGATCGCAGTCGCACTGTAATGGTGGGCGGCGCCGAGTCGACCTGGGCTGCGTGGGATAAGGACGGCAAGTCCAAGTTCACCGCACTGCGCGGCTCTGGCCAGGGCCTTGCGTTCTTGGCTGAGTCCAGCTCTTCGCCCACGGTTGAGGCCGTCCGCGCCCAGCTCCAGGTGGAGTATGCCGGTGCCAAGTGGTACGAGTACGAGTCCGTCTCCCGGGACAACGAGATCGCCGGCGCGAAGATCGCTCTGGGCGACGCCGCTCGTCCCCAGTACGACGCAAAGGCCGCTAAGGTCATCGTTAGCTTCGACTCGGACTTCTTCTCGAGCCACCCCGCCCAGGTCAAGCACAACCGCGACTGGGCCCACAACCGCCGCCCGCAGAACGGCCACATGGGCCGCATGTACGAGGCGGGCAGCCGCTTCGGAATCGAAGGCGGCATGGCGGACCACCGTTCGCCCATGCGCTCGGTCGACGTCAGCGACTTTGTGGCCCTGGTCGAGAACCTCCTGGCGAAGGACCACGGCCTGTCCCTGAGCCCCGCCGCTGCGGGCGCTACGGTGAACGGCGAGGACGCCCAGGCCATGGCCCATGCCATCGCCGGCGACCTGGCCGCCAACAAGGGCGAGTCGATTCTCGTGGCTGGCCCGAACCAGCCCGCTGAAGTCCACGCGCGCCTCTTGCACCTGAACCGACTGCTCGGAAACGTAGGCAAGACGGTCACCTTCACCGAGGAGCCCGCCGCCGCTCGTCCTAGCCACACGGACGCACTTGCAGCCATGGTGGCCGCCGCGAACGCCGGAGAGATCACCCACCTGGTTATCCTCGAGGGCAACGCAGCCTACGACGCACCCGCCGACCTGGATGTGGCCGCCGCGATCGCGAAGATCGAGAACACGGTGCGCATGGGGCTCTACCATAACGAGACCTCCCAGCTGTGCGATTGGCACCTGCCCCGCACCCACGCCTTCGAGGCCTGGGGCGACTCGGTTTCTTACGACGGATCGTTCCTGATCAGCCAGCCGACGATCGCTCCCCTCTGGGGCGCACGTTCGGTGCCGGAGCTGCTGACGTCCCTACTGGACGCCAAGTCCTTAAAGAGCTTGCGAGCCGCCGCAACCGGACTCGACGAGAAGGCCTGGCGCAAGGCTGTTCACGATGGTGTGCGTGCCGAGAAGGCGCTCAAGATGGTCGAGCCGACCTTCGCTAAAGTGAGCGCTTTTGTTCCCGCAGGCGATGACTTCGATTACGAGATCACCTTTGCGCCGGACACGAAGATCTGGGACGGCCGCCACGCCAACAGCGCTTGGCTGCAAGAGTTGCCCGACTTCATGACCAAGCTGACTTGGGACAACGTCGCCATGATGAACGTGGCCACGGCCGGCAAGCTTGGCTTGCGCACCGAGGCCAAGGCCGAGGGCGGCCACCAAATCGCCGATATGGTGACGATCACGGTGGACGGAAACAGCGTCACGGTGCCCGTTTACCTGATGCCTGGCCAAGCCGAAGGTTCCATCGCCTTGAGCTTGGGCTATGGCCGCAAGAACGCCGGGCAAATCGGCGGCATCGAGGGCGACGAGGATGCACCCGTGGTTGGATTCGATGTGAATCCGATCCGCACCTCGGCGGCAAACTTCATGTCGGCCGCAGAAGTGGTAAAGGCGAGCGAGACCCACGAGCTCGCCATGACCCAGGAGCATCACATCGTCGACGACATCGGCATGCGCGGTACCGAGGATCGCCTGAGCGCCTTGGTTCGCGAGGCTAACCTGGGCGACTTCCATGAGGATGGCGATCCCGATCACTTCCGCCACGTGGTTCACCACCCGCCCCTCGAGTCCCTCTGGGAGGAGCGCTCGGCCGAAGGCCACGCTTGGGGCATGACCCTGGACCTGTCAACCTGCAACGGTTGCAACGCCTGCGTCGTCGCCTGCCAGTCGGAGAACAACATCCCGACCGTCGGCAAGGAGCAGGTCATCATGAGCCGCGAGATGCACTGGATGCGCATCGACCGCTACTTCTCCGGTGAGTTGGACAACCCGAAGTTGGTGACCCAGCAGGTCAACTGCCAGCAGTGCGAGAACGCGCCCTGCGAGCAGGTCTGCCCGGTTGCGGCAACGGTCCACAGCGAAGAAGGCCTCAACGACATGGTGTACAACCGCTGTGTCGGAACCCGGTACTGCGCCAACAACTGCGCGTACAAGGTCCGTCGCTTCAACTACAAGAACTGGCGCAAGGACCTCGAGGACGAGAACAACGAGGTCGCCAAGCTGGCCCTGAACCCCGAGGTTACCGTCCGCGTCCGCGGCGTCATGGAGAAGTGCACCTACTGCGTGCAGCGTATCCAAGAGGTCAAGATCGACTCGAAGAACGCCCAGCGTCCGATCAAAGACGGCGAGATCGTTCCCGCCTGCGGCGAGGTTTGCCCGTCCCAGGCAATCGTCTTCGGCGACCTGCTGGACCCCGAGTCGAAGGTCTCCAAAGGTCGCGCAAGCGCCCGCGCCTACGAGATGCTGGCGGAGCTCAACAACAAGCCCCGCAACAGCTACCTCGCCAAGATCCGCAATCCCCACCCGGACCTGATGCCCTCCGAGCCCATCGGTGCTGCGGGACACGCCTCTGAGAACAAAGGCCACTAGTCATGAGTAGTCAATACGACCTGCAGATCCAAAACGAGATCGAGGATCCAACGATCCGCCCGAAGCTCATCATGGGCGACTCGACCACCTACGCGTCCCTGGACGATGACGTGGTTGGCATCGTCGAGGGCTTTGTAGAGAAGACGCCCATGGCTTGGTATCTGATGATCGCGACATCGCTCTCGATCCTCACCATGCTCGGTGGCATCGTTGCCTACCTGATCGTGACCGGTGTCGGCATCTGGGGTAACCAGTCGCCGGTGTTCTGGGGCTGGCCCATCGTGAACTTCGTGTTCTGGGTTGGCATCGCACACGCCGGCACGCTGATCTCCGCTATTTTGTTCCTGCTAAAGCAGGACTGGCGCACCAGCATCAACCGCTTCGCCGAGGCCATGACCATCTTCGCAGTATGCTGCGCTGGTCTGTTCCCTGGCATCCACGTCGGACGTATGTGGGTTGTCTACTGGCTGTTCCCGATCCCGAACCAGATGGAGATGTGGCCGAACTTCCGCTCGCCCCTGCTCTGGGACGTGTTCGCTGTTTCGACCTACGCGACGATCTCCCTGCTCTTCTGGTACATGGGCCTGATCCCCGACCTCGCTACCATCCGCGACCGGGCGACCACCAAGCTGCGCCAGGGCATCTACGCGATCTTCTCCATGGGCTGGACCGGCTCGAGCCGCCACTGGCACCGCTATGAGAAGGCCTACCTGATTCTGGCCGGACTCGCGACGCCCCTGGTGCTGTCCGTGCACACGGTCGTCTCCTTCGACTTCGCCGTCTCCCAGCTGCCCGGCTGGCACACCACCATCTTCCCGCCGTACTTCGTTGCGGGTGCCATCTTTAGTGGCTTTGCGATGGTGAACACGCTGATCATCCCGATCCGCTCAATCTTCAAGTTGCAGCACGTCGTGACCCTGCGCCACCTCGAGGTGATGAACAAGGTCATCTTGGCGACAGGCTCCATGGTGGGCTATGCCTACGCGATGGAGTTCTTCATCGCTTGGTACTCCGGCAACCCCTACGAGCGCTTCGTCTTTGAGAACCGCGCCTTCGGCAACTACTGGTGGGCTTACTGGACTATGGTGAGCTGCAACGTGATCTTCCCGCAGCTGTTCTGGTTCAAGGGGATTCGCCGCAGCGTGCCGGCCATGTTGGTCGTCTGCATCTTTGTCAACGTGGGCATGTGGTTCGAGCGCTTTGTGATCACAGTGACCTCCCTGAGCCGCGATTTCCTACCGGGCTCCTGGAACTACTTCAAGCCGACGGCGTTTGACTACCTGACATTCCTTGGGTCCTTTGGGCTCTTCTTCACCCTGTTCCTCTTGTTCGTGCGCTTCCTGCCGATGATCGCCATCTCGGAAGTCAAGGGCATCCTGTACAAGCAAAACTCGGGTCACTAAGGGAGGCTACTCAATATGGATAACAACCAAAACGATCTCCCACACCTTGGCCTTCTGGCCGAGTACGAGACCCCCGAGGCCCTGATGGCCGCGGCCGAGAAGGTCCGTGACGGTGGCTACAAGCGCTGGGATACTCACACGCCTTTCCCTGTTCACGGGATCGATGAGGCCATGGGCATCAAGAACACGATCCTGCCCTGGATCGTACTTGGCGCTGGCGCCGCGGGCACGGTCACCGCGTTGGTCCTGCAGTATTGGACCAACGCTGTGGCGTACCCGTTCCTGATCAGTGGCAAGCCCCTGTTCTCGTGGGTACCCGCCTTCCCCGTGACCTTCGAGCTCACGGTTCTCTTCGCCGGTGTCACGACCTTGTTCGCGATGCTTGGCCTGAACCGCCTGCCCCGGCTGCACAACCCGCTTTTCAACGTGAAGCGCTTTGCGCGCGCCACCCAGGACCGCTTCTTCTTGGCCATCGACTCCCAGGATCCCCTGTTCAACGACAGCAGCGCAAAGGCTCTGCTCGCGGGAACCGGAGCTAGCGCAGTCGAAGAGGTCCCGGACGACAACAGCGCGACCACGCCTCCCATGTGGATGCTGCAGGCCTTTGTGGCCTTCGCCTTCCTGACCTTCATCCCGATCGGGATAATCGTCGGATCTTGGAAGAGTACCTCGGACAAACCCGCCTGGCACTTCGTCTGGGATATGGACTTCCAAGAGTCCTACCGCACCGGCGAGCAGGTCCCCCTCTTCGAGAACGGCATGGCTATGCGCGCTCCCGTCGAGGGCACCATTGCCACCGGCGAGCTCTTCGCCAGCAGCAGCTACTTCCGCGGCGTGTTGGATGACGAGACCTTGGACAAGGCGCAAGCCGATCGCTCGGCATCCGAGTACGTGGAGTTCGCTCCGATCGCGGCCACTCGTCCGACCCTTGAGCGCGGCCAAGAGCGCTTCGCTATCTACTGTGCCCCCTGCCACGGTGATTCGGGCTACGGAGACGGCATCGTTGCCGAGCGTGCCACCAGCCTGATCGCCACCGGCGGCGCCAATGGTTGGGTCCCCCCGACCAACGTCACGACGCCGGTTATTGCGTCCCAGCCGGACGGCCAGCTCTTCGACTCGATCACTAACGGTATCCGCAACATGCCCGGATACGGCAAGCAGATCTCCGTCGACGACAGGTGGGCCATCGTGCTCTATCTTCGCGCCCTCCAGCGCGGTGCTAACGCAACCATTGACGACGTCCCCCAGTCGGAACGCGGCGGCCTCTAGCCCCTGAGGTCATCCCTATGAGTCACACCATGGAAATCACCCAAGACCTCTCTCCCGAGAAGTTTGTTCTCGGCGCCCGCGCGGGCCGCTGGGTCTCGAAGTTTGCCGGCATCGGAGCCATTGCACTCGCTATCGCGATCGTGCTGGGTCTGACCGGTGGCGAGGCGACTACCAGCCGCTTCCTTCACGCGTACCTGACCAGCTACATGTACTTCACGAGCATCTGCCTTGGCGCGTTGTTCTTCGTGATCATCATGCAGGTCACTAGCGCTGGTTGGAGCGCGACCACGCGACGCATCGCCGAGCTGATCACGATGAACCTGCCCCTGATGGCGGTCATGTCCCTACCGATCTTGGCATCGGTGTTCATGGGCAACGCGACGCTGTTCACCTGGGTCGACCCCCATATCGTGGACAACGCGAAGCCGGGCCTCTCCCACCTGATCGTGACCAAGGAGGCGTACCTGAACCCGACCTTCTTCACGATTCGATTGGCGATCTACTTCCTGATCTGGATCGGCGTGGCTAACTGGTTCCGCAAGAACTCCATGGCCCAGGACGTGTCGGGTGACCCCACCTTGACCAACCGCATGAAGAAGTTCGCCGCCCCGGCGATCCCGCTGTTCGCCTTGAGCATCACCTTCTTCTCCCTGGACATGCTGATGTCCCTAGACCCGACCTGGTTCAGCACGATCTTCGGCGTGTACTACTTCGCCGGCTCCTTCGGCGTCTTCATGGCGCTGTTGGGCATCCTCTCCAACAAGTTGGGTGCCGAAGGCGGCATTCTGTCCGGCTTCATCCGCGATGAGCACTTCCATGACATCGGCAAGCTCACCTTCGCCTTCGTCATGTTCTGGGGCTATATCGCCTTCAGCCAGTACATCCTGATCTGGTACGCCAACATCCCAGAGGAGACTGCCTGGTACCACGAGCGCGAGAACCTTTACTGGGGCCACGTCGGCGTCCTTTTCGCCTTACGCTTCGCGATTCCGTTCTTAGGCTTGATGTCCAAGCACATGAAGCGCGTGCCCGGCCGCATGATCATTTTCGGCGGTTGGATCATGGCGATGCACTACTACGATATGTTCTTCCTGACCATGCCCAGCCAGATCCAGAGCCTCGGCTACCTGGAGGCGAACGCCGCGACCCCGGAAGCTGCCGAGGCCCTGGCTGCCGCGGCCCACAGCTTCGAGGCCATGCCCTTTGGCCTCCTCGAGATCCTGTGCCTGGTCGGCATCGGTGGCATCTTCTGCGCTGGCGTTGCCCACGCCTTCTCGAAGAACACCATCCTGGCCGTCCGCGACCCGCGCATGACCGAGTCCCTGCACTTCCACAACCCGTGATCGGAAGGTCTTTCCATGGAACACACTGAAAACGAAAACCTGGCGATTGGCCCCCTGTTCATGAGTACTTTCGTGCTCACGGGCATCGTCATCACGAGCTTCTTCGTGCTAACCGGACTTAAGGAAAGTACCGAGCGCAAGCTGCTCCAGGCTTTCCAAGAGAAGCGGCCCCAGGCCGCCTTGGAGAACGACGCCAGCCAAGCGGCGCGCTTGAACGAATACGCCACCATCGACAAGGAGGCTGGCCAGTACCAGATCCCCGTCGACAAGGCCATGGACCTCGTCATCGAGGAGCGCGAAGCCAAGTAGCCCCATGTTGCGCCTCTCTCTCACGCTTGCCCTTGTGGCGGCACTCGCCAGCACCAGCTCTGCCATGCAGGTCTGGGACAAGCCCCTCGAAACGGATCGGGACCCCCTTATGGGGAGCATTCCCGAGGACGTGGTGGGGGTCGGTGTGATCCAGAGGCCCGGCAACCAGATCCCCCTCGACCTTGTCTTCCGGGACGAGAACGACGAGGAGGTGCCCCTCCGTTCGCTGTTTGACGGCGTGCGTCCCGTGCTCTTGACCCTGCACTACTCCGATTGCCCCATGTTGTGCAGCATTGTGCTGAACAGTACGGTCGGCACTCTGAAGGAGATGGATCTTGAGCCCGGGACCGACTTTCGGCTGATCACTCTCAGCATCAACCCCGAAGAACTGGCCTCTCGCACCCAAGACACCAAAGCCAAGTACATCGACATGTACAACCGCGATGGAGTCGAGGACGCCTGGACATTCCTTCGAGGCACCGACCAGGCCAACCGCTCCTTTGCGGATTCGGTTGGCTTCGGTTACCGCAAGGTCGCAGGTATCGACACGACAGAGTACTCGCATCCCGCGACGCTCATCGTGTTGACTCCCACCGGCCAAGTTTCTCTCTACCTCACTGGAATTCAGGACGACCCCGCAACGGTGCGCCTCGCCCTGATCAACGCTAGTGGAGGATCCATCGGTGGACTGATGGACCTCTTCTTCACAACCTGTTTTCGCTACGACGAGACCAAGGGCAAGTACGCCCCGATTGCACGCCGCATTCTTAGCATTGTCGGCGCTGTCTTTGTGGTCACATTCGCGGGACTCCTGATCACGTTTCGTGTTCTAGAGCGCCGCCGTAGCGCAGAGGACATCGCTTGATGAACCTGCCCATTTTGAACACGCTGGCGAGCTTGGTCCAAGACCAAAAGGTTGCCGTTCCGTCGGATCCCACGGCTGAAGGAACCTATTGGTTCCCGGTCCAGGCTTCGACACTCGCGGAAAAGTCCGACTGGACTTTCTACTACATCTATTGGGTCTCGGCCTTCTTCACGGCCTTGATCGTAGCGGCCATGGTCTTCATGGCCATTCGCTACCGGTACCGCAAGGGTGTTTGGGAGGGAGAGGCGTCCCCGGGTCATAGCTGGACCCTTGAGATCACCTGGAGCATCATCCCGTTCCTCCTGACCATCGTCATGTGGTGGAGCGGCTTCAAGTCCTACATGTACAGTGACACGGTCCCCCCTGACGCGTACACGATCCAGGTCACTGCCCAGCAGTGGTCGTGGGAGTTCGAGTACCCCAACGGGGCAAAGACCTATAAGGAGCTTCACTTGCCTGTGGACACGGACGTGACCTTCGTCATGAAATCGAAGGATGTAATCCACGGCTTCTGGATCCCGGCTTTCCGGGTCAAGAAGGACGTGGTGCCGGGTCGCTACACCAAGACCTGGGCCCACCCAACCATGGAAGGGCAGTACACCCTGTTCTGCACTGAGTACTGCGGCACGAACCACTCTCAGATGATGGTTCAGGTGACTGTCGAAGACCAAGACTCCTTTGATAAGTGGGTCGCTGCCCAGGCCGATCCTAGCGCCGGGCTCACAGATGTAGAGTACGGCAAACAGATTTGGAGCCAGCAGTGCATCGCATGTCACTCCAACGACGGCTCCGTAGTTATCGGCCCAAGCTGGAAGGGGACCTGGGGAACGGAGCGCGAGTTCGAGGATGGCAGTTCCGCCATCATGGACGAGAATTACATCTTGAACTCCATAGTCGATCCGAACAGCCAGTTGGTTAAGGGATACCCCCCTGCCATGCCTCCATACAAGGACTTGTCCCAAGACCAAGTCGACGGTCTGATCGCTTACATCAAGAGCTTGGGGAACTGACGGGGTTCGCCCCTCATATAAGATTATGGATACCCATCACAACGACCACGGCTCCGATCACGGAGACGGTTCCAACTACCTGAATGCCACCTCGGGCATCTGGTCTTGGATGTTTACCATTGACCATAAGCGCATCGGTGTCATGTACACCTTCGGCACCATCGGTGCCATGATGCTTGGCGGTCTGTTTGCCCTGCTAGTTCGTTTGAACCTGTGGGTACCGGACGGTGTCTTCGACAACAACACGTACAACCAGTTCTTCACCCTACACGGTGCGGTCATGGTATTCCTGTTCGTGATTCCGGGCATTCCGGGTGCGCTGGGCAACTTTGTCCTGCCCCTGATGTTAGGAGCGAAGGATGTGGCCTTCCCGAAGATCAACCTGTTAAGCCTTTGGCTCTGGGCCATTGGTGCGCTGTTCTTTGTGGCCGTGCTAGTCACAGGTGGCATCGATACGGGCTGGACCTTCTACACGCCCTATTCGGTGACCAATGACAGCTCGATGGTCTTTGCCGTCCTCGGCGCCTTTATCTTGGGCTTCAGCTCGATCTTCACAGGCCTTAACTTCATCGTGACCGTGCACCGCATGCGTCCGAAGGGCATGGGCTGGTTCAACATGCCCCTGTTCGTCTGGGGTATCTACTCCACGGCCGTGATCCAGGTCCTGGCTACTCCGGTGTTGGGTATCACCCTGCTGATGCTCGCGGTTGAGAAGATGGCGGGCTTGGGTATCTTCGACCCATCCCTCGGTGGTGACGCGGTGCTGTTCCAGCACTTCTTCTGGTTCTACAGCCACCCCGCTGTATACATCATGATCCTGCCTGCAATGGCGATCATCTCCGAGCTGATGGCGACATTCAGTCGCAAGAAGGTCTTCGGGTACACCTTGGTGGCTTACTCCTCGATCGCCATTGCCGCCTTTGGCTTCTTGGTCTGGGGACACCACATGTTTACCTCGGGCCAGAGCGCTTGGGCAGGACTGGTCTTCAGCACCTTGACCTTCTCGATCTCGATTCCGTCGGCGATCAAGGTATTCAACTGGCTGAGCACGATGTACAAGGGCTCGGTCAGGTTGGACACACCCATGTGGTACGCCCTTGCGTTCCTCTGGATGTTCACCATCGGCGGGTTGACCGGCATGTTCCTGGGCACCATGGGTACCGACGTGCACTTGCACGACACCTACTTCGTTGTATCCCACTTCCACTACGTGATGGTGGGCTCGATCATGTTTGCCTTCTTTGGCGGCCTCCATTACTGGTGGCCTAAGATGTTCGGCAAGATGTACAACGAGTTCATGGGCAAGCTCGGCGCCGTGCTGATCTTCCTGGGCTTCAATGTGACCTTCTTCCCCCAGTTCGTCATGGGCTCCCGGGGTATGCCCCGCCGCTACGCGAACTACCTTCCCGAGTTCCAAGAACTGCACCAGGTCTCGACCGTGGGTGCCTTCATCTTGGGCATCGGTGTCGCTGTTGGCGTCTGGACCCTGTTCTCCTCGATCTTCCTAGGCAAGAAGGCTCCGGATAACCCCTGGGGAGGAACCAGCATGGAATGGGAGACGGCGACGCCGCCCATCGAGCACAACTTCCACGACACCCCTTCGGTCAAGCCGGTCTACGACTTCAGCCCCCTCGTCTACAACGAGGCCACCGGCAACTGGGACCGTATCGCAGAAGAATCTGGAGATAACCACGGATGAGTTCATCAACACACGAAGACCGCCCCGAGTGGCTTGCGCATTTCTTTGAAACGCCCGAGCAGCAGTTCGAGGCCGGCAAGCTTGGCATGTGGCTCTTCCTCGTGACCGAGGTCCTGTTCTTCTCGGGTCTGTTCTGCGCCTACGCGTACTACCGCTCCCATCACCCGGAGATGTTCGTCGACGCCCACTTCTTCCTCTCGACGAAGATGGGTGCGATCAACACGGTGGTCCTGATTCTGTCCTCGTTCACCATGGCAACGGCCGTGCGAAACGCCCAGATGGAGAACCGCACCTGGCTAATCCGCAACCTGGTAATAACCTTGGTTTGTGCGTTTGGGTTCCTGGTGATCAAGGCCATGGAGTACACCCACAAGTTCCACTCCGGCCTGTTTTGGGGACGCTCCTACGCTCCCAATGAAGTGGCCCTCGAAGAGTACAACACCGCTATCGTGGCCGCGGGTCGCGAGCCCCTGGCGAACCTGTCCCAGCTGCCCGACCTACACCAGTTCTTTAGTATTTACTACTGCATGACCGGCCTGCACGGCATCCACGTCGTGCTCGGTATCGTCGCCATCGGCCTCTTACTTCGCCGCGCGATCCGCGGTGACTTTAACCGCCACTACTTCACCGCTGTTGACGGCGTTGGCCTCTACTGGCACCTGGTCGACCTGATCTGGATCTTCCTCTTCCCCCTGATGTATCTGATCCACTAGGAGTTATCCCATGCACCACTCGGAAGAAAAGCCAGGCTACGACCTCGGCCACCCCGCCTCGATGAAGATGCTCTGGAGCATCTTCGGCGCCCTACTCGTTCTGACTGTCCTGACCGTGGCCGTCGCCCAGTTTAACCTGGGCGCGATCGACTTTTCGATCGCCATGATCATTGCTACGGTCAAGGCCACCTTGGTCGCCGTGTACTTCATGCACCTGAACCACGACAAGGGCGTCAACCGACTGCTATTTATCGGAGCCATCCTGTTCGCGGGCCTTTTCCTGGCGATTGCCCTAGGCGACGTCAGTGAATACCACCACGAGATCGAGCAGCACCGCATCGACAATCCCGACTACATGAAGAAGGTCGGCTAGGGCACGGCAGTTTATTGCCTGTTCGGCAGAGCGGCGCTGGCCTGGGGATTCCCCAGGCCAGCGCCGCTCTTGCATTTTCACCGAACCTCGTCACTCCCCTGATTGCCTTCTCGCTGCTCTTACCCCTAGCCCTTGTTGGCACGATCGCCGTCGGCTGGCCCGGCTACGGAGCCAACCTCAATCAACTTTAGACCGCTGTGGCTCTCCCGACTCCCGGCAATACGGTCCTTGTCTCTGCCGGGACGTTCCATGAGGCCGTGCTCACGGTGCTGCGAGATTCGAGCGGTAGACCCCAGATTTGAATAATCCTAAATTCATGACTCGCCCGTCCCTTTATGCCCAGGCTGCCTTACGCTGTGGGTATGAAGAGACTCCTAGCATTGCTCGTACTTACGGCACTCTCCGCGGCAGCCCAGGGGCAGACTTTCACCGTTGGCGGGGCCGGCGGCCAGTTTGCGCAGATTCAGGAGGCGATTGACTCGCCCTTGGTGCCCGCCGGCGCAACGCTGATGGTTGCGCCCGGTGGCTACGCCAGCATTAGCGTGACTAAGAGCCTGAATATCCTTTCAGACTCGGGGGGTGCCTTCTTTGTTGGCGCGGTGAGCATCGGTCCCGTGACCGACTTTGCGCTAGTTGGTGCCAGGGTCAACACCCTTGTGGTCAAGGGAGTCACTGGGCGCAGCCTCATCGAGGGCTGCACCTTTTCGAAGGGGCCGGCGGTGTTGGAGGACTGCACGGAGCTGCTCGTCCAGCGAAGCCAATTTTGGGGCCAGTCGGCCTGCTACCCCGACGGTCCGGTGCTGGAGGCCACAGGAGCAGCAGATGTGCGCAACGCAAGAATCGTGTTCACGGACTGCTACTTCGAGGGCGGGGACATGGTTGACGAGTACCCGCTCGACCCTGAACTGGAATGCGCGGAACACTACCCAGTCGCGGGGAACCCCTTGGTGATCTCCGAGAAAAGTGAGGTCGTGCTCGCCGGATGCAGCTTGCGGGGATATGGCTACCCGCCTCCTTTCTGGAACCCGGGACCGCCGGCTGTCCTAGTTAGCGATTCCCGGGTGACTATCCGTGGAAATCAAAACCACGAGATGCGCACGAACACTCCCGAGATCGTCCAAATGGACACCCTGTCGACCCTAAAGGTGAGCGGTGTCACCCTCGTCGCAAGCGGTATCTCCGTGGGCCAAGCCGGGTTGCCCCCAGCCGCCCAGGTCCCTGCCATCCCCGAACCCTTCCTCGTGCTCGGTGGGGGAGTCCGACCCGGTGACGCGATTGTCTTTGAGCTCTTTGCGCCGGCGGGCGCAATCATCATCAACGGGATCTCATTGGGCGAGGGTCTCCTCAGCTACCCCCTAGGCAGCGAAGCGTTCTGGATTGATCCTAGCCTAATCTGGCAGCTCTCCCTGCTCATCGGCCAAGGGCACCAAGCCCCCGCCACTCTACCGGCCACCTTGCCGGCGACCCCAACCCTGGCCGGCCTCAAGGTCGGTGTCCAGTCCCTAGTCGTAGACGGGCAAAACGCCTGGCTGACCAACCCTCTACAGCTTGTCCTAGGCGCGTAGTCTCTCCCAAAACCAGCCCCCCAAGGAACGCATCCTCCTGCTACCAAGGCTGGGGATGCGTTCTTTTATATGACCTCATCATGAGGCAGCTAAAGGTCCAAGGCCCACATCGAACTACTGCGCGCCAAGAGGACTGCCCTTCCAAATCAAGAACACCGCCCAACCCCAACCGGCCAAGGCTAAACTACCCCGCTTCCCAACCGCCACTACCCCAAGCCAAGCTGCCCCGCGCTATGTCCACCCCCCGCATCATCGAGTGTGTCCCCAACTTCTCCGAGGGCAGCGATATGGCCCTGATCGCCAAGCTGACCGATGCCATCGAGGCCATCGACGGCGTCAGCCTGCTGGATGTGGACCCGGGCAAGGCCACTAACCGCACCGTGGTCACCTTCGCCGGTGCGCCCGAGCCCGTCATCGAAGCGGCCGTGGCCTGTGTGACCCTGGCCGCCGAGCTGATCGACATGTCCAAGCACACCGGTGAGCACCCGCGCTTCGGCGCCACTGACGTCTGCCCCCTCGTGCCGATCTCCGGCGTCACAATGGACGAGTGTGTGGAGTACGCCCGCGAGATGGCGCGCCGCATTGGCGAGGCCGGCATCGGCGTCTATTGCTACGAGAATGCCGCCCTGATCGAGGGTCGCCGCAACCTTGCGGTGGTGCGTGCCGGCGAATACGAGGGACTGTCAAAGAAGCTGGCCGACGCCGATTGGGCCCCGGACTTCGGCCCGGCCAAGTTTAACCCCCGCGCAGGCGTCACCGCCGTCAGTGCCCGCGACTTCCTGGTTGCGTATAACGTGAACCTGAACTCGACCTCAACCCGCCGCGCCAACGCAATCGCCTATGACGTCCGCGAGAAAGGCCGCAAGAAGCGCGAGTCCATCAGCATGCTTGCACCGGTGGTCAAGGACGCGAACGGCAACGACGTCTGGGAGCCGGGCTCGCTAAAATGCGTAAAGGGCATCGGGTGGTTTATCGAAGAGTACGGCATCGCCCAGATCTCGATGAACTTGACCAACATCACTGTGACGCCGGTACACGTCGCCTTCGACGAGGTCGTCGCCAAGGCCGCCGCCCGCGGCATCCGCGTGACAGGCTCGGAAGTGGTGGGCTTGATGCCGCTCCAAGCCGTGCTTGCCGCCGCCGACCACTACCTCGCCAAACAGGGCCGCAGCCTAGGCATTAGCGATGCCGAGAAGATCAAGATCGCCGTCAAGTCCATGGGCCTTGACGAGCTGGGTCCCTTCGAGCCCGACGAGAAGATCATCGAATATGTGCTGGCAAAGGGTGGTCCGAAGAAGCTGGCTGACCTGACCGTAGCGGGATTCGTGCACGAGACCGCTTCCGAGTCCGTCGCCCCGGGCGGCGGCTCCGTGGCGGCTAACTTGGGCGCCCTTGGTGCCGCCCTAGGTACCATGGTGGCAAACCTTTCGGCCCACAAGCCGGGCTGGGACGATCGTTGGGAGGAGTTCTCTAACTGGGCCGTGAGGGGTAAGGCCTGCCACGACGAGCTGATCCGCCTGATCGACGCGGACACGGACGCCTTTAACGGCATCATGGATGCGATCCGCATGCCCAAGTCTACAGACGCCGAGCAGGCAGCCCGGGCAGAGGCCATGGAGGCTGCCACCTGTGTAGCCATCGACATCCCTCTGCGCGTGATGCAGGTCAGCCTGGAGTCGATGGAGACCATCCGCGCCATGGCCAAGATCGGCAATCCGGCCTCGGCATCCGACGCTGGTGTGGGGGCCCTCTGTGCCCGCTCGGCCGTCATGGGTGGCGAGCTGAACGTGCGCATCAACGTCAAGGACTTAGTCAACGAGGCCACGGCTAAGGACTACGTGAACCGCGCGGCCGCAATTAGCGCCGAGGCCCAGACACTGGAGACCGAGATCTTGGCCTTGCTGGAGGCGAACCTTTAGGGCGGCGCTCGGCACAGATCAGGACAGCCTCACGGGTTAGTTTAACTAGTCGGCCAACAGGGGCCGGTAGACCGGCCCCACATGCATTCTTCGATGGGCGCCTCGAGCTCGGTGTCACTCAGCCGGCGATGCCCTCGTTCCGGACTCGCTTCGCGACGGCTAGAAAGAAGTCTGGCAGTGGCTCGCCTTCCGTTTCCGCATTCTAAGGACGGGAAGGCGCCGAACACCTAGACTTGACCGTCGTCGTCTTCGCTTGCGCGGAAGCGCTCCAGGCTGCGGAACATGTCCCGCAGATCTCGAGCGCCGCCGATGGTGAACCAGGTCATGATCACGATGCCGGCCGCGAAGGTAAACCACATCCAGCCGCGCCACCAGGAGAGCCAGGCCGCGTCGGGGACCTCAAAGTTGACGCTGTAGATCGTGCCGATCAGGAAGATCACGGTCCAGACCAGTGGCCAGGAGACGGTGACCAGGGTGACCCACTTGTCGCTGCCAGTGAACTCGGGGTTAAAGCCAAGCTTGACTAGCCAAGGGGCGTGATCGGTCTTACCTTCGACCTTGTCTTCGACCGCGGCAAACTCGCCCCGGTGCAATAGCTTGTCGAGGTTGTGTTCGCGGCGGGGACCGAGCAGGGAGACGCTGATGTACGAAGTGATCGACAGGAGGACCGCAACGAAGGCCAGGACCTGCCCTGTGATCCAAGGACTGTGGTGGACCCAAAGACCAAATTGCCCAAGCGGTGCAAGCAGTCCGCCGCCGGCTTCCCAGCCGACAAGAGTTGCCACCAAGATGTCTTGCTTGAGCACAATACCGGTACTGCTGGACAACAGGCCAAGGATCATCGCGGTCCATGCAGCCTCGGTCGTACCTCGCTTCCAGTACAGACCACCGATAATCGCAGACCCGGCGCCACCGACAAACACGGCTCCCGTCAAGGCTAAGAACATCGAGATGTACTGGCTCGGCTCGTCGTGGAGGTAGCTGAAGACTGTTGCGAAGATCGCGACGGCAAAGATCGAGGACTTGAGCAGCAGCAGGTGGGCGCGGGTGGACAAAGGCTTCTTACGGAAGGGCAGCACCACGTCCTGGACGAAGATCGATCCCCAGGAGTGTAGGTACGTGTCGTTGGTGCTGATGAATGCGCCCAGCATCGACGCGGCGAAGAGTCCGAGCAAGCCTGTGGGCAGCAGCAGCGCCGTGGCCGCGGGCGTGCGGACCTCGGACTTAAGCGCATCGGTCGGGTACGCGCCCAGGATTCCGTCGATAGTGCCCGCGTCGAGGGCGTAGGCGGGGTGGTGCATGATCGTACGGATAGCCAGGGGCAGCACGATCGTGATCAGCATCAGCACGCGGAAGCGCCAGCCGTTTAGGATGTTGGCCATGCGCGCCTCGTGTGCATTCTTGGCGGCTGCGTTGTAGCCTTGGTCGCCTTGCCAAGCTCGCATTCCGTAGAACAGGATCACGATGCTGATCAGCCAATAGAAGACATTGAAGTTGCTCTCCTTGCCCAGATCGAAGGGATCGATCATGGACTTGCCGGCTAGGGGGTTGACGCTATCGACGACGAAGGCGCCCTCCCAAACGTTGCCGAGCAGCGTGTCGGACATGTGCGCCCAGGGCATGCTGAACAGGATGTAGCCGATGATTGCGAGGAACACGACGTTGCTAAAGACACCCTGTAGAAAGTCGGTGACCATGACGGCGATTTGGCCGCCGAGGAACACGAAGAACAGCGCGATAGCCATCAGGCCGAGCATCAAGGACAGGAACGTGCTGACTTGGTAGCCCAGCAACTGGAAGTGCTCGGGCAGGCCACAGAGCGCGATGAAGAAGCGCGCCGCAACGCCGGGGAAGATGCCGTAGTTGATGATGCCCGAGATAAACGCGACCAGTCCCGCGAAGACCCGGAAGCTCTTGCTGTAGCGCATCTCGAAGAACTGCGCCAGGGTCATAGCCCGTGTGCGTCGGAAGCGATAGATGACCCAGCCGGATAGGGCCATCAGAATCATGGCCGGGCCTTCCATTAGGCTCCACCAGATCGACGTGAAGCCCACGTCGTAGTTCTGCTGAAAGTACCAGACCAGGGTAATCACGCCCAGCTGTGCCATGTTGAAGGCAACCGAGATTAGATATCTGCCCGCACAGCGGTTCGCCGCGAGGAAACCCGAGACGCTGTTGCCATAGCGCTTGGTGCGGAGAGCTGCGCCCGTCAAGGTGGCGAGCAGCATGCCCACGATGATCCAGTCAAGCGTGGCGAGGTTCATCGACCAAGTGTAGGCGACAGACTGGTCCACCGAAAGGCTCCCGTGCTATCGTTGGGCACATGAAAGTCGTGCCCCTGCTCGTTCTTCCCCTGTGTGCTTTCTCCTGCCAGTCCACCCCCGATGCCCCGGCCCTGCGGTCGCCATCCGGGGCCGTCGAGCCCCCTGGGGCAAGCGCAGGCGGCGTTAGGGATTCTGCCTTGGACGAGCGCCAGACTTACGTGGCGCTCCGGGCCGGTACATCGATGGTGGTGGACGGCAAGCTGGACGAGTCTTCTTGGCTCGGCGCACCCGAAACGGGACTGTTCGTGGACATCCAAGGCAGCGCTCTCCCCGCGCCGCGCCACAAAACCCGCGCCAAGATGCTGTGGGATGACGACTACTTCTACATCGGCGCGATCATGGAGGAGCCCGACCTTTGGGCAACCCTGACTAAGCGCGACTCGGTCATCTTCTATGACAACGATTTCGAGGTCTTCATCGACCCCGATGGCGACACCCACGACTACTACGAGCTGGAGATCAACGCCCTCGGCACCGAGTGGGACCTGTTACTCGAGAAGCCCTACCGCGACGGTGGCCCGGCCTTGCACGAGTTCGACACGCCGGGTCTGTTGAGCGGCGTGCGGATGATGGGGACTCTGAACGATAACCGCGATGTGGACCAGGGCTGGACCATGGAGATCGCGATTCCCTTCCACGCCTTGGCGGCCATCGCGGGCCGCCCGGTACCGCCCGTCGATGGGGACGTGTGGTGGGTGAACTTTAGCCGCGTCCAATGGCAGCTGGACAAGGTGGAGGGCGAGCGCGGGTATGTGAAGCGCAAGGGCCCCGCCGGCGAGCGCCTACCCGAGGACAACTGGGTCTGGTCGCCCCAGGGTGTGATCGCCATGCACGAACCCGAGTCGTGGGGGCTGGTGATGTTCGCCGAGGAGGGGGCCACAGACCAGAGGACCGAGCGGGCTTTCGTTCCCCCCGCAGACCTCGTCCAGCGCGAGCTCTTGCACGAGGTCTACGACAGCATGCACGCCCTGCGCGGCCTGACACACAGCTTCACTGCTGACCCCACAAAGCTCTCACTGCTGGCCCAAGTACTGCTTGCCGAGTCCGGCTGCGAGCTGTCTCTTTACCCCACGCCATCGGGTTTCGAGGCCGTGTTGACCTGGACGACAGACCATCGCGGTATGACCCTGCGCATCGACGAGAAGGGGCACATCTGGTAATGCTAGAGCGTGACCCCAAGACGCCGCTACTGACCCGCGCCGACATCCCGACAGCCACAGGGCTCATCGATCCCTCGTCCGTCTTTAACCCGGGCGCGGTTCACTTCCGCGGGCGCGACTACCTGATGCTGCGAGTACAAGCGCGGTCTCGGGCCACGTCTTTGGTGCTAGCCTCGTCTACGGATGGCCGAAGTTTCAAAGTCGCGGAAGCCTGCGTCACCTTCGAGGGCATCGAATCCGAGGCCCGCACCATCCACCACATCTACGATCCGCGCCTGACCGCCATCGGAAACCAGGTCGTGGTTATCTTTGCCGCTGACATGGACGATGCTTGCCGCCTTGGTGTCGCGGTCACAGACGACATGCAGCGCTTCCGGTTCCTAGGCTTCTCGGAAGATGCCTCGCGCAACGGCGTACTGTTTCCCGAGCAGATCGGCGGCCGCTACCTGCGCCTAGAGCGCCCCAATGGAACCACCACAGCTGGCGGCGTGGCCACGGGCGACGCCATCCGCCTAAGTGAGTCTACGGACCTGGTCCACTGGTCGCTTGTCGGCGCGCCCGTGCTCGAAGGTCGCTGGCGCTATTGGGACGAGCTGATCGGCTCAGGCCCACCGCCGGTCAAGACACGCCGGGGGTGGCTGCACATTTACCACGGCGTCGCGACTCACTTTGCCAGCTCAAACATCTACCAAGCCGGCGCTGCGCTCTTGGACTTGCAAGACCCGTCTAGGGTGCTCGCGCGGACCTGGGACAACATCCTGGAGCCACGCGAGGTCTACGAACTAACGGGCCAAGTCCCGAACGTCGTTTTCCCCAGCGGCTGGCTGGTGCGCGACTTAGACGCGGACGGCTTTGCCGACGAGGCCAGCGAGGTGCTGGTCTATTACGGTGCCGCCGACACCTGTGTGGCGCGCTGCCGCACGACCGTCGGCGCGCTGCTCGAGGCCTGCGCCCGGGTCCAGCAGTAGTCTCCCTCTCCGCCGCATACTGCGGCGCATCCAATCGCGAAGTCCGAGCTGATGGCCACTGGCCCAGGTGATCCCCATGAACTCAAGTGCAATGAAGAGCCCCTGGGCTGGTCCCCTTTCGGCCATGGCCTTAGCCCTGGTGGCGTCCTGCTCGGGGATTTCGAACGGCAAGACTAAGCCGCGCCAAGACGCGCCGGAGTCTTCCCAGAGAGCACGGCCCAACATCGTCTTTATCTACTCCGACGACCATGCGACCGCTGCTATCGGCACGTACCAAAATTCGGTTGTGGCGAGCTATGCCGAGACGCCCAACATCGACTCCCTTGCCGCCGCTGGCATGCGCTTTGATAGTGCCTTCTGCACCAACGGTATCTGTGCGCCGGCCCGGGCCGTGGTCCTAACGGGCAAGCACAGTAACGTGAATGGCGTCACAGACAACGGCAGCATCTTCGACGGAAGTCAGGTGACCTTCCCCAAGCTCTTGCGCGATGGGGGATACCAGACGGCCCTAATCGGCAAGTGGCACCTCAAGACTAATCCTACGGGCTTTGATTACTGGGCCGTTCTGCCGGGCCAGGGACAGTACTACGCGCCGGAGTTCATTCGCCCCGCCGCCAACTATGACGAAGAGGCCAGCGTCGAACGGCAAGCGGCTGAGAGCATGACCGAAACCCAGCGCATCGAAGGCTATGCCACAGAGGTGACTACGGATCTAGGCTTGGCGTGGCTGGAGGAGCAGCGCGATCCCGAGAAGCCGTTCTTGCTGATGCTGCAGCACAAGGCGCCCCACCGAAATTGGATGCCGTCGCCGGATCAGCACACTCTTTACGCGGACGAGGATCTACCCGAGCCGGTGACCCTGTTTGACGACTACCAAGGCCGGGCCAGCGGGGCCCAGACCCAAGAGATGAGCATCACCGACCACATGTGGCTGTGGTACGACCTAAAGGTCCCCACGGTCTATTGGGGCCTTGAGGATCCGGACTCGGTCGAGCTCGACGGCCCAGACAGATGGGCGGCGGGAATAGAGGCGCGCATGAACGACGAGCAGCGCAAGGCTTGGCTGGCAGCCTACACGCCGGGTAACGAGGCATTCCGCGACGCGCGCCAGGCTGGCGAGCTCGAGGGCGACGCGCTGACGAGTTGGAAGTACCAGCGCTACATCAAGGACTACCTGCGCTGCATTAACGGTGTTGATGACTCCGTGGGGCGGGTGACTGAATGGCTTGAGGCGAACGGCCTGGACGAGAACACAATCGTGGTCTACAGCTCGGACCAGGGGTTCTTCCTTGGGGAGCACGGCTGGTATGACAAGCGCTGGATGTACGAGCAAAGCTTACAGCTGCCCCTAGTCGTGCGCTGGCCCGGCACGGTCGCCCCTGGCGGCACCGACGCACACCTCGTCCAAAACTTGGACTTCGCACCGACGTTCCTGGAGGTCGCCGGCATCGAGATTCCGGAGGCGATGCAAGGCCAGAGTCTGGTTCCGCTTCTGCGCGGCGAAGAGCTGAGCAAGGGCGAGTGGCGCGACTCGATCTACTACCGCTACTTCGAGGTCGGCATCCACGCGGTGCCGCCGCACTACGGTGTGCGCACTGAGCGCCACAAGCTGATCTACTACCACGACCTCAACGAGTGGGAGATGTTTGACCTCGAGCGCGATCCAGACGAGCTGGAGAGCTGCTTCGGCGCACCTGAGTATGCCGTGGTCCAGGGCGAGCTGGAGCTTGAGCTGCAGCGCCTGCGGGAAGTCTACGGGGACGTGGAATAGGCACCGCGAATCTGGACAGGGCAAACAAAGAGCCGCGCGCTCCGGGATGGTTCCCGGAGCGCGCGGCTCGTCAATGACCGCAACTCTCTAGTGCAAAGAGCCGGCGGCTACTTCGTGCTGCGCAACTTCTCGGCGGCGTCCTTGAGTATCTCTGCTAGTTTCGCGGCCTGGGAATCGGCACCATACCGTGCGGTGAGGGTGGCCGCGTGCTTGTCGAGGACAGCAGGATCCGTGACAGAACGCGAGTAGTAGTAGATGGGCAGGCCCAGCATCCCCAAAAGATCCCCGGAAGGCGCGGGGTCATTGGTCACCAAAAGGGCCATGAGCCGCAGATGGGTCTCATCGCGGTCACCACCACTCTCATAGCTATCCATGATTTCCTTAACTTCCAGGTCAACTCCGGCTTGCTGAAGCTCGGTCTTCTCCTCGTCAGTCGCGACAGCCATGGCCGCAGCAAGACGCCCGCGGAATGCGGTGAAGTTGACAGCGTCAATATTGGCCTCGATCAGCAGGATCTGAGCCTCCAGTTTCTTCTCGCCGGCGTCTTGGCGTGCAACCAAGGCGTCGCGCTTGTCGATCCCAACGGCGATCTCCTCGTAGCCATCGGCCTGCTGCATGGAGCTATTGTCCGAAGCCATGTCTGCGCGCATGCCCCTAACCACACGGCGCAGCAGCTCAGCATCGCCTTTCTCGCGGGCGTGCTCGCCAAGGGCGCTCCAGAAGCCGATACAGGCACGGGATCCCGGTGTAGGCATCTGGCCAGCATCTAGCATAGCGAGCATCTTCACCGTGGCATAGGACTCGTCGTCTTCAAGGCTGATCAGGTACAGGTCATAGATGTCGCCGTCCAAGCCGATCTGCTTAGCTCTGGCAAGCTGCTCGCGGCTGGCGTGATCGGCTAGCTCCCCAACACCGATCTGAAGGGCTTCGGCGTCGATGGTGCCTAGGGTGTATTCTAGAAACAGCAGCTCGACGGCGGCGTTCATGTCACCAGCATCGGACTTGCGGCGAACCTCGCCGATGGCCATCAGCGCATCGCGCGAGCTAGAGAAGGCGGCCAACGTTCGGTCGTACGGCTGCCCAATCACGTTGCCTGCGGCATCCATAAAGGCAAGGGTCGGAAAGCCCCTAAAGCCCTTCTCTTGGAGCAGCTTGTCGTGGGGGACGTTGTCTAGGTTCGTGGCGATACTTATGTATGGCACGACGGTTTCACTGAACGCGGGGAATGCTGGGTCGGAGAGCGCACGGCCCTCCAGGACGTCACAGGGAGGTCAGGGGGCATATGATCGCGTGAAGTAGGTGAAGAGCAGCTTGCCCTCTGCCTTTGCCTTCGCACGCGCGGCGTCATAGTCCAGCATCCAGTTGCCGTAGGAGACGAAGTCCTTGGCAATCTTCTTTTCGTACTTAGCTTGCAGCTTAGCCTGTTCGTCCGCGCCCTTGGAAAAGCCCGATCCAACAAGTACTGCAGCCAACATGGGGATTAGCAGTAGTTTTCTCATGTTCAAATCTTATCTAGCAAGCGGCCCATTTTCTCGCGCCTTAATGCGGTCGTTATAAAATGGAGGGGGAGTAACGCTGCGCTGGGCTTATTTGGGTGCTGCGCGCAGGATGGGGCGCGCAACCTTTCCACTACAAGCGAGGTGATTAAAACAGCGCCCCGTTTACGTGCACCTCGAACCGCTAGACCTGGGGTAGCTAGGCCGAGAGTGGAGCGCAGCGAATCCTCTCCGCGGAGCGTTTCAACGCAACGCGCCGCCACACCCACAGGGTGCGGCGGCGCGCTACAACGAATCCGGTTTCTCTTAAACGCCAGCGCGGGAAGCCCGCTTGCGCGCATTCGGATCCAGCAGAGTCTTGCGCAACCGCAAGCTCTTCGGGGTGATCTCAAGGCGTTCGTCGCTCTCGACATACTCTAAGAACTCCTCGAGAGACATCTGGCGCGGCGGGGCGATCTTGGTGTTCTCGTCGCGACCCGAGGCGCGCATGTTCGTGAGCTTCTTTGTCCGGCACACGTTAAGCGGCAGGTCGCCTTCGCGGTTGTATTCACCGACAACCATGCCCTCGTAGACATCGTCTCCGGGCGAGACGAAGAATGTACCGCGATCCTGGAGTCCGTCCAGAGCATAGGGGATCACCGTGCCGTTGCGGTCGGAGATTAGCACGCCGTTCTGGCGGCGCGGGATGACGCCTCCGTCAGCTTCCCAGCGCTCGAAAACGTGGGATAGGATGGCCTCGCCTTGGGATAGGGTCAACAGGGCGGTACGCGCGCCGATCAGGCCACGGGACGGAATGAAGAACTCGAGCTTGGTCATGGCGCCATCGGCGTCCATGTTCTCGAGCACGCCGCGGCGACGGCCAAGGTATTCGATGATGCGGCCGGCTGAATCCGACGGGGTCTCCACCGTCGCGCGCTCGATAGGCTCGCAGCTGACGCCATCCACATCCTTGATAATGACCCGCGGCTTTGAGACCGCGAATTCGAAATTTTCCCGGCGCATGTTCTCCATGAGCACAGAGAGGTGCATCACACCGCGCCCAAGAACCTCGTAGCTATCGGCGCTGTCCGTAGGCTTGATCGTGAGCGCGGCGTCGCGAACGGCGGCCTTTTCGAGGCGACCGAGGACGTGGCGGCTGGTGACGTACTTGCCCTCCTTGCCCGCGAAGGGCGAGTCGTTGATCGAGAAGACCATGGAGATGGTCGGCTCGTCCACCTTGATCGCCGGCATGGGATCGGGGTGCTCGGACTCGGATAGGGTGTCGCCGATGGCAATGCCCTCGATGCCCGCGACGATGGCGATGTCGCCAGCCGGAACGGCGATGGCGGGCACGCGCTCGAGGCCTTCGTAGCGGAAGAGGCTCTTGATAACCACATTCTCGTAACGGGGCCGGTCCGGGTGGCACAGGGCCATGCGGTCGCCCATCTTCAGGATGCCGCGGTTGACGCGCCCCACGGCGATCATGCCTTGGAAGTCGTCGCGGTCGATGGTCGCAGCTTGGAACTGCACGTTGCCCTCAAGGTCGCCGTCGAAGTCCGGCGTCTCCCGCAAAATCATATCGAACAGGGGCTCGAGGTCCTTTCCATCCCAACCATCTGCGGGCTCTATCTCGTCGGAGCAGAAGCCGTCGCGACCACTGCCGTAGACGACGGGGAACTCAAGCATCGAATCATCGGCACCTAGGTCAATGAAGAGCTCGAGGATCTGGTCGTGGACCCACTCCGGGCGCTTGTCGGGGCGATCAATCTTGTTGACCATGACCATCGCCTTGAGGCCGCGCTCGAAGGCCTTCTTTAGCACGAAGCGCGTCTGGGGCATGGGCCCCTCGCGGGCGTCGACAAGCAGGATGATGCCGTCAGCCATGTTCAAGGTGCGCTCAACCTGGCCGCCAAAGTCGGCGTGGCCGGGCGTGTCTACGATGTTGATGCGCACGCCCTTGTAGTCAATGGCCGTGTTCTTCGCGAGGATTGTGATACCACGCTCGCGCTCTTGATCTTCCGAATCCATCACGCGCTCGGCGACCTGCTTGTGGGCACCGAAGGTGCCGGCGAAGCGGAACATCGTATCCACGAGGGTGGTCTTGCCGTGGTCGACGTGGGCGACGATGGCGATGTTGCGGACAGGCGTATTCATGACAGAACCTAGAAGGACGGGAGGACGTTGAAGTCGGAGAGACGCGGCTCTGGGGACTTTTTGTCCACCGCGCGAAGCCATCCATTGTAAACGGAATCCAAGCCCGTGTGCGGCGGGCCATGCGCACAAGCTGGAATTCTGTCACGAGCCCTTGAGCCCGTAGAGCCCGCCTAGGGCTCCGCGCCCCTGCCGAAGCTGTCCTTGGGCCGAGCCCTAGGGCAGGATCTGGCTCAGCGCGGCGGGTAGGCCCGGTGCGCTTCCGATCGGTGTCACGCGCACATGCACATCCAGGGGAGATCCCGCGTCAAAAACGCCGTCCGCGGCAAAGTCCCAGCCGAAGAGGTGCGCCGAGCCTCCGGCTAGGGCTTCGAGCTGACCCTGTCCAGAGCCTAGGGGCACTCCGCCCATTAGCTTTTGGGTGGCGCTGCGCCAGCTGGACTCGACCGCCGGCGTAAGGCTCCACTCGACGGTAATCCGGGCGTCATTCTGCTCTGCATCCGCCAGGGTGTAATTCACCCAGATCACGCCCTGGGCCCCCACGTGGACCATGGAATCCACCGTGGCCACAGGCGCCTGGTCAGGACCGCTCGGCGGGATCAGGGTCGCCGTGCTGCCCTCGGGTACCTCGACACCAGTACTTGTAGAGACGCCCCCCGAGATCACGTAGTAGCCCTGATCAATACGGTCCACGTGGTGAGCGCTTCGGGCGCCGGGCAGGTTGCCAGCGGGGGTGAAGTTTTGGGTTGAGGGTTGGAAGTAGTCCGTGCGCGCGAGCAGGCCACCGGTGCTTGAGGTCCTGCCTCCTGTGATTAGCACGTTGCCCGACCCGACCATAGTCGCGGTGTGGTCCCAGCGCCCTTCGGCCAAGTATCCGGGAATCGCCGCGTTGACGTCGGTCACAGGGCTATAGGTCCCAGTCAATGGATCGAAGAGCTCGGCCACGGGCGACACTTGGTTGCCGGCAAGATCACGGCCCCCGAATAGAAGGACATCGCCGGACAGCAGCACCGTTGCCGTGGCGCCGTGGCGGCCCACGCCGGGAGCCGCCGCGCCGGTGGCGGCGATGGCGCCAAGGACATCTAAGCTCAGGAACTCTGCCACGGGTGTGTCGGACGCGGGAGCGCAGCCCGCTACGAAGACGCGGCCGTCCCCAAGCAGCACGGCGGTGAAGTCTCCGTAGCTGTTGGCCAACGCGAAGCCGGTCCAAGTGTTGGCCACGGGGTCGTAGACCTCGCCCGTGGCACCGGTCGATCCGCCACCGATCACCGCGACCTGGCCATTCGGCAGCAGGACCGAGCGATGGCCCGAGCGCGCCTCGAGCAGCGGAGCCACGACGGTAAGGGTCTCGGTCACGGGGTCGAACAGCTCGACTTCGGCGCGGGGCGAGAAGCTGTTTTGGCCACCGATCAGCAGCATGCTCCCGTCGCTGAGCAGGGTCTGGGCCAGGCCTGCCCGAGCTACGCTCAGGCTGCCGGCCGGGCTGAACACGAAGTTTGATACGCTGCCCTGACGGGTGCCTCGCTCGCCCCCGGCCAGGGTCGTACCGGGCGCGGTGGCGCCGCCGAAGACCATGAGGTCGGTCCCGTCTGCCACGAAGCTAACGTTGTCGTAGCGGGCTGTACCCATGGCCTCTTCGCTGGCTAAGGGGAGGCCCATCAGGTTGACCTCGACGGGATCCACTGCCGGGGGCGACGGCTTGCCGCCCACTACGACAACCCGCAGCTCGACCGGCGGGAAGCCGACGGACTCGTTGCCCCCGGCGAAGTTGCCGGAGCCAATGTCCGAGGCCATGTTCCAGGTGACGGAGAAGGACGCGCCGCTGCTCGCACCAGGCGTCACCGTCCCCGGCGCGCTGGCCGGCGAACCGAGCCCGTCCAGGCTCTCCTGTATGTTGGCCGTATTCCAGGTGGAGCCCTGGTCCACGCTGTACTCAACCACCACAGACGCGGTGGCACCTTCGGGCTGCTCCAGGTCAAAACTCACCGTCGCCGTACCCGATGGGTCACCCTTGAGCTCGCCGCTAACGGGGTCCGTATAAGTACCCGTCAAATTGAGTTCGATTACCGGGGCTGAAGCCAGGGCCGCAGCCGGTCCTGAGGAGGACGAACCTCCGGAGCAGGAGCCAAGGGTCGCGGCAATTGCCAGAGTGGCCAAGGAGACGAGGCTTGAGATGCGGTTCATTGCAGGGGGAATCAAGGGCTTTAGGGGAACACCAAGAAACTGTTTCGGACTGCCTGGGGGCAGTTCTTGACCGCATCTTCCATATTGGGTCACGGAATCGGAGGCGCAGCCCTCTGGGCGATCTGGCAGCGCAGGGTCGCGGCTCGACTGGCCTCGTGAAAGCGCAGTGCTGCGGCCTGATCCCCGGACAAGGAAGCACACCGAGCGAGGCCCCGCCAAGCGGGCACTAGGTTCGCGTTCCCATCGACGGCAATGTGGAAGAGCCGCGCGGCCTCGACAAGTTGCGCGGGCGTGGGCGCGGCGTCCGCTGCCTCGATCCGATCCGCTAGGATCTGGGCCAGGTTCAGTGCAACCTCGGGATCCTGGGGCACCAGCCGGTGGGCTTCACGCAGCAGCTCTTCGGCCCGGTCGTCACGCCCGAAGTGGCGCAGGACCAGGGCCAGATCGTTCTGGGCGCCGGGGTGGTGGGGTCGCAGTCGGTGGGCAGCTTGGGCGTGCTCGAGCGCGCTCTCGTGGCGCATGCAGACGGACTCAAGCCAGGCCCCGTAGCGTTCGTTTTCAAAGCTCCAAGGCATGGCCGCGAGGGCGGCCCGGCCGCCTTGGAAATCCTGGGATTCCGCGGCTTGGCGGCTAATGGCCAGAGACCTGCCGAAGCCAAGTTGGATGATCGAGAGCGCGCAGACGGCAAGGGCCGCAGGGGCAGAATAGAAGAGCCCGCGCCTCGATCGCGCCACCGCGGGAGGTGGCCCCGCGAGTGCGAGCAAGATTCCCAGGGCTAGCAGGCAGAGGGGCTCGGCAAGAGGAAAGAAGCCCATGGCTAGGACCCCAAAGGCTAGTACGCCGCCCCGGGCGGCCAGCTGCTCAGCCGCCAAGCGCCTCCCGCGCCCGGGGGGCCAGAGTGCTCGGCCAAGAAGGAAGAGCAGGCAGCCCAGCCCGATCAGGCCAAACTCGTGGGCGAACTCTAGAAAGTCCTGGTGGGCATGGGCCGGTTGGCGGGCCGCGGTCAGGGTGATGTCGGCGTTGGGTTGCCGATCAAAGCGCTGACTCCAGGACGCGGGGTCCTTGCCGGCGGCAGCCAAGGGGTAGGTAAGCCGCCAAGAGCCGGGTCCTTGGCCGAACCAGCCCGCGCCGGGAAGCTGGTCCATGGTGACGCCGGCCAAGTGGAGGCGCTCGGTGACCGAGGTGGAGCCCGACTTGGGCATAGTCGAGACCACCCCCGCGGCCGCCAGGCAGAGCCCCACGGCAAACAGCGTGGGCAGGCCCTTGACCGCACCGATCTTGCCCACACCCAACACAAGCAGAACGGCCATGAATCCAACGGCCCCGGCCAGCAGTCCCAAGCGGTTTCCGGAGAGGACCAAGTAGCTGGCGACCACTCCGATCGAGAGCAGTCCAAGTGGAGATTTACGTAGGGCCAGAGCTGTGGGGAGGGTCATGGCACAAAAACCTGCGGACAAGTTACGGGTCCCCAACGCGCCCCCTCCAGGGTCAACCTGCCCTGGAAGGGTGGTCCAGAGGCTGGCAGTTCCCACAAGTGCAGCAAGGAGTCCGGCCCCGGTTAGAAGACAGACAAGGTCCCGGGGGCGCTGATCTAGCAGCACGCCCCGGGCTACTTTATAGGACAAAGCCAACAGACAGACATCCGCCAGGCGTGTCCCGGCTAGGAGAGGGTCCGTTGCGCGAATTAGGCCCCAGAGACCGATCAGGACGACGGCTCCAAAGGCGATTTGTACCCCATCTACTTGGGTCGCCTGTGAATTGGCTCGCCTTCTCAAAAGCAAAATCACGAGCCCAGTTCCGATGCACAGACGCCGCCCGTGGAGCCCCGCATCGGGCCCAAAGTCGTCCCCAAGGGCCAGCCCGACGACCAAGGAGGCCATGGTGGCAAGCTCGAGCCAGGGAAGATTGGCTAAGAGGCGGGGAAGGGTAGATGGGGACATGGCGGAGGCGGCGCGAGGACGGCGGCCCCTCATTTTTCGGATTTTCCCCGTTGGACGTTGAGAGCTATCTTCGGAGATTCGGCACTTGCCTGTTTTCAAAAAAGTGATGTGACTCTGATTCGCTTCCTCGGTTGAATTTCGCAATGCGTCTTCTTTCTATGTCGATGCCTGGCCGAGCCTCGATCAGGGCAATGAATCCGTTTGTGACGGATTCGGCCTCTCGCTCCTGCCCGACCTGATGCGCGGGCAATACAGCGACATCCTGCGCACCGTGGAGAGGATGCGTTCATGCAACCTAGACCGAATCGACATCAGCCACGCGAACGACCGCGCGCCCCGGGACCACAATCGGTTCACCATGCCGTGCTGGTGCGCAGCCTACCCGGTAGGCTAAGACACCTAGCCGCAGGGCCTGAGGGCGGAAAATAAGCGGCGATCAGTGAACTACTTCACTTGTCGCCGCCTTTGCATTGCGAAGGACCTAGACCTTGGCAAAATAGGGGCCATGAAGACCCCCCTCACCGTCGCGCCCCTTGCGGCGACCCTCTTTTGCTGCGCTTGTGCTACGACCACAGGTGAGCAGTCGGACTTTGGCCGCGCTGGGCTCTCCTCTGACACTGGAACGACAGCCTATGGCACTTTTGAAGTTGAGGCCGGCTTCGAGGCCGATCCCGGGGACCGCAGGGCCATTCCTCTCACGTTGAAATTCGGCCACTCCGAGTTCACCGAGCTGTACATGGACTGGTCCGTCTACGAGAAGGTCGCTCTACCCGGTGACGATGGCGAAGGCGTTGGTGACCTTGGCGTGGGAGTGCGACACCGGTATTGGGAGGGCGCCAGCGGCACCTCCGCCGGCTTGCAGGGCTTCATTAAGTTCCCGACAGGTGACGAGGACGAGGGGACCAGCAACGGAAAGTTGGACTTCTTTGCGGCGAGCATGGTCACGCAGGAGTTCTCTAACCTGACCCTCAACGGCTTCTTCCAGCTTGGCGTGATCGGTGACGCGATTGATGACGATACGGATGTCGAGCGCACCATCGCGGTCAGCTGGGGCGCTCCCACAGGGCTGGGGCTGGAAACATTCGGTGAGGTTTCGCGGAGGTTTACCGACGACTTGGACCCGTCCTACCTCCTGTTCGGACTGGCCTTCCAGAACTCGAGCACCACGGTCTTTGACTTCGGCGTCTCCTTGGGGTTGAACAGCGACGCATCAGAGGATGCCTTCTTTGTCGGCGTGACCACGAACCTCGGTATTTTAGGACCCCAGGGCCCCAGCGTTTATCGCGAGCCGGGCTCGGGCTACTAAGCACCTGGGCCACCCCTGAATCGCGCCTAGGCGTTAGAATCTGGACCGCGCTTCCCCCCTAGGCGCTGAATACCCGGTCCGAATTACGGGGGCGCCTCTCCATGATGATCATTCTCCGCAACGCCAACGTCTATGCGCCCGAGCCCCTTGGGCTCCAGACCCTCGTGGTCGGAGGCGGGAAGGTACTGTGGATGGGCCTGGACAGTGCGGCTCCCACCGCAGGTGATTGGGTCGGCGAGGAGGTGGATCTGGGCGGTGCGACGTTGGTACCGGGCCTTGTGGATGGGCACAGTCACCCCACGGGGGGCGGGGGCGAAGCGGGCCCCGAGACGCGCGTACCCGCGCCGATGCTTTCGACCTACACACGGGCCGGCGTGACCACGATCGTGGGTATGTTGGGCACCGATGGCGAGACCCGGGATATGGCCGCTGTCTGCGCCGCTGTGCGCGGCCTACGCGCCGAGGGCCTAAGCGCTTACTGCCTAACCGGCGGCTACCACATTCCCGGCCGCACGATCACAGGCAGCCTGCGCGGCGACATCACCCACATCGATGAGATCATTGGCGTGGGGGAGCTCGCCCTTTCGGACTTTCGCTCAAGCCAGCCGACCTTGGACGAGCTCCTGCGTATCGCATCCGAAGCGCAAATCGGCGGCATGCTGACGGGCAAGGCGGGCATCGTGCATCTGCACATGGGCGATGGCCCCCGGGGGCTCGAGCTTGTGCGCGCGGCCCTTGACCAGTCCGAGCTCCCGGCGCGGGTCTTCCACCCGACCCATGTCAACCGCCAGCGCGCCTTATTCGACGAGGCCATGGCCCTGACGGCGCGCGGCTGCACCATCGACGTGACGGCTTTCCCCGTCGACGACGACGAGGACGCCTGGTCTGCCGAGGCGGCCCTTTCAAAGTACTTTGCGGCGGGCCTGCCCAAGGGGCAGATCACAGTGAGCTCGGACTGCGGCGGCTGCTTGCCGGTGTTCGATGGTAACGGCGTGATGACCCACATGGATATTGGTGGTCCCAACGAGCTTCTAATGACGATCGCCAAGCTGGTGGCCGCGGGCCACGAGCTCTGCGATGTTCTTATGCCCTTTACGAGCAACCCCGCGCGGCTGCTGCGCTTGGCAAACAAGGGCCGCGTGGCCGTTGCCGCCGACGCAGACCTCGTGGTCCTTGATGATCAACTTCGCGCCACTGGCGTGATGGCTGGAGGTGCGTGGCATGTCCGCGACGGCGCTCTGGTCCAACGCGGAACCTTCGAGGCCTAAGGCAACGCGCGATTTATATACCAATGGCCTTACTGAACCCTGTGACCTGCACGCGTGCGGTCCAACGAATAGACGACCTTGACGGATAACATCGGATACATCATCCCCATTGGTGGGGCAGAGGAAAAAGTGCGCGACGCGCAGATCCTCACACGCTTTGTCGAGGTCGCCGGTGGCGACCAAGCGAACATTGCGATCATTCCAACGGCCTCGCGTCTGAAGGATACAGGAGACCGTTACGCGACGATCTTCCAAGACCTCGGCGTAAAGGAGGCCTTCTGCCTTCCCTATGAGACCCGCGCTGATTGCAAGCGCGCGGATTGGCTCGATAAGCTCTCCAAGGCGACGGCGATCTTCATGACCGGCGGCAACCAGCTGCGCCTGTCGACCCTGCTCGGTGGCACGCCCGTCGCGGACATGATTCGCGAGCGCAACGCCACCGACAACCTGCACGTGGCAGGTACCTCCGCAGGCGCTTCGATCATGGCCGAGCACATGATCGCTTACGGCGACGAGGGCCCGACTCCTCGCAGTGATATGGTGACCCTGGCACCTGGACTGGGCTTGACCCACCGGGCCATCATCGATCAACACTTTGGCCAGCGCAATCGCATTGGTCGCTTGATGACTTCCCTCGCCTATAACCCTCGTCCTATCGGCATTGGCCTGGACGAGGATACCGCCGCCTTTATCGACCACGAGCGCAAGCTGACCGTCGTGGGTAGTGGGGCGATCACAATCATCGATCCTGGCGACCTGGAGTTCTCCTCCATGGACTCCGCACGTCGTCATGAGGCGGTGTGTTTGATCAACATGCGTCTGCACGTTCTCATCGAGGGGTGCACCTATGACATGGTGACCCGCCTTGCGAGTCCCGCACCTCTCCCCGAGCTCTCCTAGACACCAGCCCCTTCGACTGCCATGAAGATCCTCTCACGCAACGTATATCTCGGCCCGAACCTCTACGCACTGTTTCGGGTGATTCGGTTGACGGTCGACTTGGGTGTGCTGGAAGAGTGGCCCTCGGCCAAGTTGGGCAAGGACTTTACAGACGGGCTGGTCAAGGCTCTTCCAGGACTCGAGCAACACGGCTGTTCCTATGGTGAACCCGGTGGCTTTGTGCGGCGGCTTATCGAAGACGAGGGCACCTGGATGGGCCACATCTTCGAGCACGTCGCCATCGAGCTGCAGAACGTCGCTGGCGCCCACGTAACCTTCGGCAAGACCCGCGGCACAGGGAAACTTGGTGAGTACTCTGTGATCTACGAGTACGAACAAGAGGAAGTCGGCACAGGAGCGGGACAACTCGCTCTAGAGCTGCTGCAGTCACTCTTGCCTAAGGAGCTGCGCAACAAAGAGTACCGAGACGCTGAGTTCGATTGGGAGCGCGAGCGCGACTACTTTATCCGCACGTCCCAACGACGCGCCTTGGGGCCCTCGACCCAGAGCCTGGTTGATGCTGCCGAGGCCCGCGACATTCCGTGGCTGCGCTTGAATAAATACAGCCTAGTCCAGTTTGGCCACGGCAAGTGGCAGCGCCGGATCCAGGCGACTATCACCAGCGAGACGCGCCACATCGGCGTGGAGCTTGCCTCGGACAAGGAGGAGACGAACCAGCTGCTCGGCGACCTGGGATTACCCGTCGCCCAGCAGCGTTTGGTCTACTCCGAGGATGATGCCGCCCGGGCTTCCGAACGAATCGGCTTCCCAGTCGTAATCAAGCCCCTAAACGCCAACCACGGCCGCGGCGTCACGATTGGCATCGCGGATAAGGAAGAGGCCCGCGACGCTTTTGCGACCGCCCGCGAGCACGGCCGCACCGTTTTGGTGGAGAGCTTCATCGAGGGCTTCGATCACCGCCTGCTTGTGGTGAACGGCAAGCTCGTCGCCGCTAGCAAGCGCGTGCCTGGTCATGTGGTTGGCGACGGTGAAAAGACTGTGGCTGAGCTGGTGGATATCGTGAACTCGGACCCGCGCCGTGGCGTGGGCCACGAGAAGGTCTTGACGCGGCTGGAGTTTGATCGCGCCGCTAAGGAGCACCTGGACAAGGCAGGCCACACACCGGAGACCGTCTTGCCAAAGGGCGAGACCTTGTACCTGCGCTCGACCGCCAACCTATCCACCGGCGGAACCGCCGTGGACGTGACCGACATTATCCACCCCGTGAACCGGGACATGGCCGAGCGCGCCGCGAAGGCGATCAACTTGGATGTCTGCGGAGTGGACTTCTTGACCTACGACATCACCCAGTCCTACCGCACCCACGGCGGAGCAATCTGTGAGGTGAACGCGGCCCCAGGCTTCCGCATGCACGTGGCCCCCAGTGAAGGTACGCCACGGGATGTGGCGGGTCCGGTCATCGACATGCTGTTTCCCATTGGAACGCCGGCGCGCATTCCCATTGCGACGATTACGGGCACCAACGGTAAGACCACGACCTCGCGTCTGACGGCTCATATCCTGAAGAGCAGCGGCAAGACCGTTGGCATGACGACCACCGACGCCGTCTACATCGACGGCCACAAGACGGTCGAAGGCGACATGACTGGCCCGGCAGCGGCGCGCATGGTTCTGCGGGACCCGTCCGTCGACGTGGCGGTCATGGAGACAGCTCGAGGTGGCTTGCTGCGCCGTGGAATGGGCTACCGCTCCTGCAATGTGGGCGCGGTGCTTAACGTTGCGTCAGACCATCTTGGTTTGCGCGGGATCAACACCTTGGAAGAGCTGGCCAAGGTCAAGCGCATCATTGCCGAGGTCGCGAAGGACACGGCCGTATTGAACGCGGACGACGAGCTCTGCCTGCAGATGGCAGACTACACGAAGGCTACCAACGTCTGCTACGTGACGGTGAACCAGAACCACAGCCTTGTGAAGGAGCACATCAAGGTCGGCGGTCGCGCGATCGTGCTCGAGCAGGGCATGGGCGGTCACATGTTGACGATCTATGACAACGGCGCGCACATCCCGCTGCTCTGGTCCCACGAGATCCCATGCACCGTGGAGGGCAAGGCTCTGCACAACGTACAGAACGCCATGTTTGCGGCGGCGATTACCTTCAGCATGGACGTCAAGCTAGACGACATCCGCCACGGGTTACGCACCTTCGACACGACCTACTTTCAAGCTCCGGGTCGCATGAATATCTGCGACGATCACCCGTTCAAGGTGATCCTCGACTACGGCCACAACCCGGCCGCCGTCACGGCAATGGTCTCCCTGACCGACCGCCTCGAGGTCAAGGGCAAGCGCGTCCTCGTGATTGCCGCTCCGGGCGATCGTCGCGATGAGGACATCATCGAGATTGCAACGGCCTGTGCCGGTCACTACGACCACTACATCTGTCGCCGCGACGACCACACCCGTGGGCGTGACTGGGACGAGGTACCACGTATGCAATACGAGGCCCTTGTGGCCGCTGGCGTCCCGCCAGAGCAGATCGAGCAGATCCCCGCCGAGCAAGAGGCCATCGACCGCGGACTGCGTATGTGCAACCCCGGCGACCTATTCTTGGTCTTCGGCGACGCCATCGAGCGAAGCTGGAAGCAGATCGTGGACTTTGACGCAAGCCACGTTGGCGAATTGGTGCCCACCGCACCCGCGACGATGGAGACCGATCTGCCCGGCGTTGACCTCGTGCCCCAGGTCGCCATTCCCCGCAGCGACGAGCTGATCCGCGACGATCGCGGTGTGCGCCTAGCGCGCCCCGTGGAGCTCGAAGACTAGCCTGCTCCATGGAACTGCGTGACTCTCGCCGCCTGCCCGGGGCCAACTTCATTTGGCGCCGGCCGGGTGCCGTCGTCGAGGTCAATTTCGCTAAGAGCGAGATCGCCCTCGTTGCGGCCATGACTAAGTCGTGGTGCGCTCACACCCGGCGTATGCTAAACGCGATTGGTTGGTCCGGTGAAGAAACCCAGGTTCGCGAGCTCGGCATTCCTATCGAGGCCCGCAACGACAACTGTGCCCATTCGGTGGCCTTTGCCCTGAGCTCCCCCCTAGACGCCATGTACGCGGCTACGAGCATTGCCGAGTTCGCCTTCGAAGCAGCCTCCTCCGAGCTCGGCGGTACGGCTCTCTCCGAAGATGCCTTCGACGAAGCGAGGCAGCGCCTCGCCCAGGAGGTAGCCGATGAGGTAAACCCCGCTCTGCTAGCTTTGCGCGAAGAGGCCCAAGCTCGCGGCGTCTGCTTTCTATCCGATGACGACCACGCCTCGGTCGGCATGGGCGACGGCTCCCGCACATGGCCCGTGGGCGAGCTGCCCAATGCGAGCGACGTGGACTGGTCCGCTGTGCACAACATCCCGCACGTGATCGTGACCGGGACGAACGGCAAGTCGACCACGGTTCGATTGCTGGCCTCAATCGTTCACAGCGCAGGGCTTACCCCCGGCATCAGCTCTACGGATTGGGTCCGAGTGGGGGATGAGGTTGTGGACGACGGCGACTGGTCTGGTCCTGGCGGCGCGCGCATGGTCCTGCGGGATCCGCGAGTCACCTTCGGTCTGCTTGAGACGGCCCGCGGCGGCATGATGCGCCGTGGACTTGCCCTGGAAGAGGCAGACCTCTGTGCGATCCTCAACATCAGTGATGACCACCTGTCCGATTGGGGCACACCGGACCTGGAGAGCCTGACAGACGCCAAGTTCATCGTCACGCGCGTTGCCAAGCGTGTGATCCTAAATGCAGATGACGAGCAGCTCGTGGCCGGCGCAAAGCGCAATCTCAGCGATGACACTGAGCTGATCTGGTTCAGCCTGGATCCCGAGTCGAGCGTGGTGATCGAACACCTTCAAGCCGGTGGGCGCGCAGTGGTGCTCGACGGTGAGATGATCCGCCTGTGTGGCGCTTGGTCGGGAAGCAACGGATGCTCGAACAACGTCGCCTCTGTAGTAGACATTCCGATGACTCTTAATGGGGCGGCGCGCTATAACGTCTCCAACGCCCTCGCTGCTGTGGCAATCGCCGCAGACGCCGGTCTGTCCATCGGGGTTATCGCCAATGGACTGGCAGCCTTTGAAAGCGACGCCGACCAGAATCCTGGCCGCCTGAATGAGTTCCGCTTCGATGGTATCCAGGTCTTGGTGGACTTTGCCCACAACCCCGGCGGCTTGGCCGCATTCTTCGGACTGCGCAAGCACCTAAAACCGCAGCGCGCCCTATTTACCATCGGCCAAGCCGGGGACCGCGACGAGAAGTCGACCCGGGACATGATCCGCATGGCGTGGGAAGCGGGGCCCGATCTTCTTGTCCTCAAGGAGCTGACCCTGCACTTACGCGGTCGGGAAATCGGCGAGCTGCCGGCGATCATGGAGGACGAGCTACAAAAACTTGGTGCTCCGGACGGCAGCTGGTGCCACGCACAGGATGAGCTGGCTTCCGTACAGCTAGCCTTGGAGTGGGCTCAGCCCGGCGATCTCTTGATGCTGTTGGCCCACGACAGCCGGGACGAGATCTTGGAGCTGCTGGCGGCGCGCCAAGCAGCGTCGAAGGACCCCGCCTGATTTAAGCCTGCTAGTCCGCGAAGGCGGCGATCGCAGCTTCTAGCTTGGCGCTGGGGATTCCGGCGGCGCTGTCGCCGATCGTAATTTCACAGCGGGCCTTGCCCTCGTCTTGGTTCAGGTAGTTTAGTAGCCAGACGCCGTGCTCTTCAGCAACCCGATCCCGAGCCAGCATGAGGTCTTCGACCTCACCATCAAATATTAGATGGAACATATTCACCTGGGGTACTGCCGGCACCACAGTGACGCCGGGCACAAGGCTCCAATAGCTCGCGATCTCTTGGGCGCTTGCACGGTAGTTTGCCATGCGCGCAAGCATGGGCTCCAATCGCATCTTCGCCGAGACAATGTGCGCTAGGTTCGAATATAGGGTCCCGCCCTGACGCCGCTGCCAGAGCGTCGCCTCGTCGATAAAGTCCCGGGACCCCAGCAACATGGCGCCGGAGAGTGCGCCGATGCCCTTGTAGAAGGAGACGTATACTGAGTCAAAGAGCGCGCAAATCTCGGCCAGAGGACGCCCGTAGAAGGCGCCGGCCTCCCAGAGCCTAGCACCATCCAAGTGCAGGCGAATGCGGCGCTTGCGCGCGGCTCGGGTGAGCTCGACCAGCTCGTCCCAGGTCGGAAGTTGGCCGCCAATCTCGCGGGCTGGCAATTCGATCAAGAGGCTCGAAACAGGTGCTAGACCCTCGAGATCGGCCACCTGGGTCGGACGGCCCATGTCGCCAAGCAGGTGCGCCTTGAGGCGGTGGAGAGCCGAGTAGCCCTTCTCTTCGTGCAGCTCAAGGTGGGAGGTCCCGTGGAACGCAGTCTCAAATACACCTACGCGCTCGGCCCAAATGCGCAGTGCGATCGGCTGTGCCATGCAGCCCGAGGGCATGTAGCGTGCAGCCTCCATGTCCAGCAGCTCGGCGACTTCGCGCTCGAACTCCTCTAGGACCTTGCCCGTGCCGTAGTTGTCCGGTGTGATGTCGTGCTCGCGGATGTAGGCAGCTACGCGCTCGAGTTCATCGGCAGGGTGAGCGTGGCCGTGACCTGCGAGCAGGGCGGTGGATGCGCGCAATTGAACACGCTTGGTTTGGAGGTCGGACTTGGTGCTGGGCATGTGCTGGATGGCCTGTGTGTGTTGGCAAGGATTAGAAGCCCCTACCGCCGCCGACGTTTGTTGGGCCGCGAATCACGGCCACCAGGGGCCTTGCCGTGGCGCCTCTTAAGCTCACCATGGCTCTGGGGCGCGCGCTCCGTGGTCTGGTTGTCGCGCATTTCAGCCGGACGGCCCTTTCCACTGCGCTCGGGAATCAAGCACAGCCGGCCACTGCCGATCAAGTCTTGGCGGCCGGCGCCGACCAGGGCCTCGTAGACCGTGTCGTAATTCTCCGGGGCGAAGAACTGCATCAAGGCCCGCTGGGTCATGCGGTCGCGCAGCTTGGTCACCGTGGCCACGGGCTTCATCGTCGTGGGGTCGAGCCCGGTGTAGTGCATGCACGTGGCGATGTCCATGGGCGCGGGAATGAAGTCTTGGACCTGGCGGGGCTTGTAGCCGCGCGCCTTGAGGAAGACGGCCAGGTCGATCATGTCTTCCACCGTCGAGCCCGGATGGCTGGCGATAAAGTAGGGCACGAGGTACTGCTCCTTGCCCACGCGCTGGGAGGCCTTCTTGAAGTTGTCTGCGAACTCGTCGAAGGAGCTTACGTCGGGCTTCTTCATAAGGTCGAGCACGCGCTTACTGGCGTGCTCGGGAGCAACCTTCAGATGCCCGCCAACGTGGTGCGCGGCAAGCTCTTCGAGGTACTGGTCGTCCTTCGCGGCGAGGTCCATTCGCACCCCGGATTGGATGTGCACGCGCTTGATCCCCGGGATCGCGCGGGTCTTCTGCATCAGTGAGATCGTGGGCTTGTGGTTTGTGCCCAGCAGCTTACAGACCTTGGGGTGGATGCATGAGAGCCGGCGGCAAACAGCCTCGACCTCGGGCTTCGTGCAGCGCATGCGGTACATGTTCGCGGTCGGTCCACCGAGGTCGCTGATAGTGCCCTTGAAGTCGGGGGCTTCGGCAATCTGGTGGGCCTCCTTTAGAATCGACTCCTCCGAGCGATTTTGGATCGTTCGCCCCTGGTGCATCGTGATCGAGCAGAAGGTGCAGCCCCCAAAGCAGCCGCGCATGATCGTGATCGAGTCCTTGATCATCTCATAGGCCGGGATCGGCGCGTCATACGAGGGGTGCGCCCGGCGCGTGTACGGCAGGTTGTAGAGCGCGTCCATCTCCCCGTCTTCCATGGGCAGGACGGCGGGGTTAATCACCAAGGTGCGGTCGCCGTGCATCTGGGTGATGCGGCGCCCATTAAAGGGATTGGTCTCGTTGTGCAGCGTGCGCGTCATCTTCGCGAACTCGACCTTGTCGGCCTTGACCTCTTCCAAGCTGGGGAGGGCCACGGTCTCTCCCTCGTGCGCGGGCAGCTGGTCCTTCTTGCCAAGTAGATAGGCGACCCCGCGCATGTCACGCAGGTCGTGCGTGGTCTGCCCGGCATCGAGCCGCTTTGCTATCTCTAGGATTACGTCCTCTCCCATGCCGAAGCCCAAGAGATCGGCTTTGCTCGACACCAACATACTTGGGCGTATGGTCTCGCTCCAATAGTCGAAGTGCGCGATGCGGCGCAGGGAAGCCTCGACGCCGCCGATGATTACGGGCACGCCCTTGTGGGCCTCGCGGCAGCGCTGGGCGTAGACGTTCGTCGGCCGGTCTGGGCGTAGGCCGATTTCGCCACCGGGGGAGTAGGCGTCCTGCTTGCGGCGGCGTTTGTTGGCCGTGTAGTGGTTGACCATCGAGTCCATGTTTCCCGCGCTGACCGCGTAGAAGAGCCGCGGCCTTCCAAGCTCGCGCCAGGGCTCAACGGACTTCCAGTCGGGCTGGCTGAGGATCGCCACGCGGAAGCCGGCGGCCTGGAGCACGCGGCCAAGCAGGGCCGCGGCAAACGAGGGGTGGTCCAAGTAGGCATCGCCCGAGACGAAGACGATGTCGGGCTGGTCCCAACCAAGCTCGCGCATCTCTTCCGCCGTGGTGGGGAGGAAGTCCTTAGTGTCCAGGACGGGAGATTTTGATCGAGAGCGGCGTTTGACCATGGCAAGATTTTAGCCGGGCCGCCCCGGGGCCCGAGGCGCATTCTTGGAAGACTAAGTTCGAAGAAAGGGGGCCCGTGCGTCCTGAATGTGCCGGGCGTCCGGGGCCGCCTGCTGAGGGCTACAGCTCTTGGAACTCGGAGTTTCCCCGAAGAGGGTCCAAGTCCGAGTTGGAGTGCAGCTCGCTTTGGATGTAATACCCGCGGCTCTGGGCTTCTTTTAGAAGTCCTAGGGCCGCATCCAACTCATCGCACAGGCTAAAGACACATGCCAAGTGGAAGAGCGTGTAGCCGTCCTTCGGGAACATTGCCTTTGCGCGAGCGGCCTCTTCCTTTGCGTCTTGCTTCGATCCGCGTCGCGCAAGTAACAGAGCCAGGTGCAGGCGCACGTCCTGGTCGTCGGGGACCTGTTCCAGGCGAACCTTAGCTCGTTGCACTCCCTTGTCCGCAATCACCAGGGCGTCCGTGTAGCGATCCGCCTTGTCCAGGGCCGAGTACAGGTGGTCATAGGCGGCCAGATGATCGGGCTTCAGGTCGATGACCTTGTTGAGCAGAGCGATCGCCTCGGCGAAGTTACCGCGGCGAGCATAGCGCGCGCCGAGTAGGCGGTAGGCAAGCCACTCGTTGTGGTCCAGTTGGATCGCCAGGCGCCACTCGCGCCGAGCGTCCGCGCCGCGTCCCAACATCGAATAGGCAAAGCCCAGTGACGTGTGGGCTTCGGAGCAGTTTGGGTCCAAGTCTAAGGCGCGGTTGGCCTCGTCCTGGGCGTCGGTCAAGAAGCTGTTGTTGCCGTCCCACATCAGGTACTTGTAGACAAGCGCTTCGGCCAAGCCCGCGTGGGCAATTGCGCAGGTGGGGTCCAGATCCAGCGCTTTGCGGAAGCCGCTGATGGCGCGCAGCAGTTGTCGTGACGTGGACTTGTGCAGGATCTCGTGGGAGCGCAGGGTGATCGCCCGGGCCTGGGCGGTCTCACGCTGCTTTGAAGGGCTAGCGGTCTTGGTCAGTTCCGCTAGTCGCCGGCGCATGGTGCGCGCGAGTGCGTCTGATAGGTGCAACTGCAGGCCGAAGTCGTTCTCGTCCTGGTGGTCGAGCTGCTCATTCCAAAGGTTCGTCCACGAACCGCCGTTTGGGTCCCGAAAGCCGACCTCGCTGGGCTTGTTCGCACCCGGACGGTCAGGCTGCCTGCGGCCGACCTCGTAGTCTAGCGTTGCATCATGTCCGTCCATGGTGAGCGCCCCGCGTACCATCAGGTCGCCCTCTCGTGGGGCGCTGAAGCCCTTCGTCGACAGGGTCGCCGACATCGCGAAGTCCGAGGCACGTAGGCGCACGACCTCGAGTTTGGTCGAGCGTGTGAGGTTTGCCTCGAGGTCGCGGATCAGACCGCGGGCGATGCCTTTGGCTGGATCGTAGCCACTAGCGGGCGCGTCTCCACCTTCGGAGATGGGCTTCTTGGTGACCGTCAGCGGCAACAGGAATAGGCGCCCTTGGAGCGCCTCCGGAGGTGCCGATCGCCCCACAAGGCGCATGGAGTTGCGCACCTCCAGCAGGGCGCCGTGGGCGGCAGAAGCTGAGGGGAAGCGGTCCTCCACATCCGGGGACATACAGCGCAAGAGGAAGTTCTCCAGGGCTGGCGGGAAGCCCGAGCGGACCTGGGTCGGCGGCGTGGGCCGGCCGTCCAGGATCGCCATGCACACCTCGGGGAAGGTGCGGCCGGGAAAGGGCAGGGATTGGGTCAGGGCGTGGTAGAGCACCGCGCCCAGGGAGAACAGGTCCGAGCGTCCGCCAAGCTCTGCGCCGCGCACCTGCTCGGGCGACATGTACAAGACTGTGCCGACCAGAACGCCGTCTTGGGTCAGGCTCAGCTCGCCCTTGACCCGGCTGATGCCGAAGTCGAGTAGCTTTGCGGTGCCGTCCTCGAGCAACATTACATTGGCCGGCTTCAGGTCGCGGTGGATAAGCCCGGCTAGGTGCACAGCAGCTAGGGCGTCCGTCAGCTGCTCGGCCACCCGAAGGCCCTCCTCATAGGAGAGTGGGCGCTGCTGGAGCACTTGGGAGAGGGAGCGTCCGTTGAGGTACTCCATCGCGATGTAGCTGGCGCCGTCGAAGTGGCCGAACTCCTCTCCACGCAGAGTCGCGAAGTCGTAGACCATGCCCACGTTAGGGTGGGTAAGCATGCCCGTGTTCTTGGCTTCGCGGGTGAAGCGCTCGACGGCCGCGGGATCGATCTCGGCGTTGGGTCGCAAGACCTTAAGCGCAACGTCGCGCTCAAGCTGAAGGTCCCGCGCCCGGAAGACCTCCGAGTGCGGGCTCTCCCCAAGTCGATCCACCTTGGGATCAAACTCGTAGCGATCGTCTTTGCCAAACTTCATGGGTGGGCCCGGGCGGCGAGGCATCCGGGGACCACCATCCTAACGACTGCTGGGCCATCGCACCATTTGCTGTCCGAATCGCATTTGCCGCAGGCTAGAATTGGCACGGCGTCTAGCCCCGGTTACCCTCGCATCATGGCGACTCCAGCAGCAAGAATCGAAGACCTGACCTTTTCCGAGGCCGACTTCCGCCCCCTGGCGGATGGGGCGAGCAAGAACCCCGAGTACAACGACGCGCGCCTAGCGACCAAGCGCAAGCTCGCTGACATGGCGAAGGATGCAGTCGCCCGACTGAAGGCTTCAGGGCTCGAACTCGAGCAGCGCACGAGCTTACATAACCCGCACCAGTTTAATGGGAAGAGGGTGGGGCGGCTGTGGGCGTATCTAGTGCGGCCAAAGAAGGAGAAGGCACGCCTCAAGAAGACCCTGGGCGCGGACCTAGCCAAGGACCTAGATCAGGCGTACAAGAACGCGTACTTGTGCCTGGCGATCGAGCCCGATGCCCTAGAGGTCAGCCTGCGCATCCACGTGGATGCGTGGTACGACGGACAGAACATGAAGCGGCGCTATGACGGCGGAGGGGAGGCAGAGCTGCTGGCAACCCTGAATGCGCTGCCGGGCTTTCGCCTGCGTCTGGATAACTGGAAGGGCGAGTGGATCTGCGGCCAGCTGACCCGCGAGAGCCTAGCGGAGTTCTTCAAGTTCTACACCCCCGGCGAGCACAGCCTTGCCGTGGACTTCCGCTGGCCCGCACCCGAGGGCAACCGGGAGTTTGCCCTTGCCGCTGGTGTGCCCGGAGAAATGATCCGCGCCCTCCAAGGCCTCGAAGGCCTGTACCGCTGGGCAGCCTGGTCGAAAGAGAGCGAGTTTCTGTTCGGGTGAAACTCCCGGTGGTGTGCGAAACCTTGGGGGGGGGAGCGGTGCATTTCGCTGTTGACCCTGGCCGCCTATGCCAGGGGCAGGCTGACTTCCTTCGCAAAGTCCAAATCGGCCATGCCGCCTGAACTCCTCCAGCGCAAGGCAATCCGCCATGGTGACTCCCGCTGCCTTCGCATCCACAAGTAGGCAAACCTAAGCAGCCCAAAGCCCATAGGGACCGCGATTGCCGTGAACGGCGGCCAGTTATTCATGGCAAGGCGGACTGCGCTTTACGTCGAGGTCGGGCAGCCGGGGGAAAGGTTGCCAGTCTTGCGCAAAGCGCCGGGAGGCCTATAATCGGACCCGGGAATCCCTTATGATGCCGCCCTCTGAGATCAAACTGTCACCCGAATCCCGTAGCCATGCCCAAACTCCCCATCATCGAGCCCTTCCGCATCAAGAGCGTGGAGCCGATTCGCATGACCACCACCGAAGAGCGCGTGGGCTTACTCCAGGCTGCGGGCAACAACACGTTCTTTCTACGCAGTGAAGACGTGATCATCGATCTCCTCACGGACAGCGGCACGGGCGCCATGTCCAGCGCTCAATGGGCCGCCCTCATGCGCGGCGACGAGAGCTACGCCGGCTCCCCAAGCTTCGAGAGATTCGAAGCGGCGGTCCAGGACATCCTCGGCTTCGAAGAGGTCATCCCGACCCACCAGGGTCGCGCCGCCGAGCACCTGCTGTTCAGCATCTTCGGCGGGGCCCCGAACGTGATCCCGAACAACTCTCATTTCGACACGACCCGGGCCAACGCCGAGGTCTCCGGCGCGATTGCGCTGGACCATCCGTGCCTAGAGAGCGGCGACACTGCCAGCATGTTCCCGTTTAAAGGCAACATGGATCTGATCGCACTGCGAGCAACCCTCGAGTGCGGGAACGTGCCCCTGGTGATGGTGACGGTGACGAATAATGCTGGTGGAGGACAGCCCGTGAGCCTAGAAAACCTGCGTGGTATCCGCGGCCTCTGCGATGAGTTCAAGCTGCCCCTGTTCATCGACGCCTGTCGCTTTGGCGAAAATGCTTGGTTCATCAAGAAACGCGAAGAGGGCCAAGGCGAACGCGACGTGACCGACATCGTTCGGGACATGTTCGACCTAGCTGACGGCTGCACCATGTCCGCAAAAAAGGACGGCATGGCAAACATCGGCGGTTTCCTTGCCTGCCGCGACAAGGACTTGGCCGACGAGCTGCGCCGGCGCCTGGTGGTGACCGAGGGCTTCCCGACCTACGGTGGTCTTGCAGGCCGCGACCTAGAGGCCGTCGCCCAGGGCCTGCGCGAGGTCGTGCGCGAAGACTACCTCGCCTACCGCGCCGCGTCCATCCGCTACGTGGTCGAGGCCCTACACGAGCGCGGCGTCCCTGTCCTGCGTCCTCCCGGCGGCCACGCCGTCTTCCTAGATGCCGCGCGCTTTCTCGAGCACCTGCCGTGGCAAAATTACCCCGGCCACGCCTTGGCCCTCGAGCTCTACCTCGAAGGCGGAATTCGCGCCTGCGAGATCGGCACCGTGATGCTGGGCGGCAAAGACCCAGAGACCGGCGAGGAGACCCCCGCCAAGCACGAGCTCGTGCGCCTCGCTATACCCCGCCGCACCTACACACAGAGCCACATGGACTATGTGATCGAGATCATCGATGCCGTCCACAAGCGCCGTGCCACCATCGATGGCGTCTCGATTTTGAAGAGCCCCCCGGTCCTACGCCACTTTGGCGCGACGTTTGGACGTATCACAGTAGGCTCCCCGCTAGGGGCAGATCTCGACGCGGACTCCGTTGGAGAGCTCGACACCCGACGGGTTCGCCGCGAGACCTTGGACAAAGATGTCTAGGCCGGTAAAGGCGGGGTCGATGGGGATGCTTACATCCCACGAAACGCCCACGCCCATAGGGATCAAGGGCACGATGAGCTGGCTGGGTGCGATCAACAGGGTCTGTCCGAAGAGGCTTGCCCCGGACTGTCCAAAGCTTGCGCCATACCATTGGCCTGTGGTTTCGGCAGCCTGGTTCTGCAGGTCGAAGGTCAAGCTGCCTCCGCCGGCGGCCGAGCCAGTGGCCGTAAGGGTGAGCGGGTTGACCGATCCAGAGTTATACGATTCCGTTCCACAGGTTGCGTCCCAGATGATGTGCGCCGCGACATCCTGCAGAAAGGCGGCGTTGGTGGCGGAGAGTCCAACAGAGAAGCTGTTGCCAACCGGGCTCTGGTCGAAGAGCTTGCCGAAGAAGACGGCTGCTGCGAGGTAGCTGCCCTTCATGTTTGGGTGGCTGTTGTCACCTGAGTGCAGCACAAGGGTCGGGTTGTCTGCGATGGACTTACGCCAAGCTTCGCCGACGGGAATGACCTCCGCTCCGATCAAGGTGCCGAGCTCGGCGTAGGACGCGGTGAGTGAATCCTGCATTGCGTCAAAGTCCGCGAAGTCCGGGCTGCAGTTTGCGCCGTAACAAAACTGGCCTCCGAATCGACGTCCCCAGGTCTGGTACAGAACGGTCTCCGTGGTGGGGTCGTTTGCCTTGATCGCCGCGTCCAAGGACGTGGCCCCAGGCAACATAAAGTTGGTCTTCGTAAAGGGGATCGTCGGCAGGTAGCTTTGCTCTTGAAGGGCTACTACGTCCCAGTCTGTTTGCGCAATCAAGCCGAGGCTCGTCGCGTTGGTCGCGTGGGCATTAGGTGCACTGCCAAGGGTGTAGCCGCCCGGCACGTTCTTAGCTGTGACCAGGGGATACCCTGCAGCGTTGGCGAAGCCCTTGACCAACTTGGGAAGATCGTTGACCCCCGTGTAGCTGTTTCCAAGGAAGAGCACGCTCTGGGGAGCGGGATCTTGGAGAGGGGCGAGTGCGGCTAGCAGTAGGAGGGATTGCATCGCCGCAATGTAGCAGGCCACCTGGATTCGAGGGCGTTAATGAGCAGCCAGTTTGGGGCGGGTCAATCTGTGCCGAAATTTCCGGAGCTGTGGATCGCTAGCCGTGCAGGTACATTAATAGACGCTCTGGAGTGAGCGGCGCTTGCAGTAGGTCGCCACCATTCGCTCTGGTCCTAAACTGCCTAGCAGCAGCCCGAATCGCGAAGTAGGCTCCGATGCCGTACATTAATGGTGGCTCGCCGATGCCCTTGGAGCCAAGCACAGCGGTGGGGTTGTCCGCGTCCTCAAGAAAGGTGACACGGACGTCCCCAGGGCTAGAGTAGATGTCCGGCGCCTTGTAAGTAGCCAGCGCCCTGCTGAGCAGCCGCCCCTGATCGGAGAACTGCAGGTCTTCCAAGGTAAGCCACCCGATGCCCTGGGCCAGAGCGCCTTCTACCTGGCCTTGGTCGATTAATGGCGCCAGGCTGCGCCCTGCGTCGTGGACAATGTGCACAGAGTCGATGGTGTAGGTTCCGCGCAGACAGTCTACGGTAGCTTGTGTGATCGCTGTACCGAAGACGTGGTAGGCGAAGGGGTTACCGGACTCGAGCTCCTTGTTGTACTCAAGCTTAGGGGTCGAGTAGTGGGCGCCACAGGACAGGTGGATGCGCTCGGCGTGAGCGGTAGCGATTAGCTCGGGCCAGGCGGTCTTCCTGTCGAGCTTCGCGCGCAGGTCGTCCAGGCGCTGACGCAGCTGCTCACAGGCGATCTTGACGGCCATTCCGTTGAGGTCGGCACCGGCGCTGGCTGCGGTGGGCGAGGTGTTGGCCACCGTCGTCGTAGACGTAGTGGCGATGGTGATTCGCTCGATGTCGCACTCTAGAACATGGTGCGCGATCGCCCGCAGCTTGGCGGTGACGCCTTGCCCCATCTCGACCGCGCCCGTGGCCACGTGGACCGAGCCGTCGGTGTAGATGTGTACCAGGGCTCCGGCTTGGTTCATCATCGTGTTCGTGAACGAGATGCCGAAGCAAACGGGCATGACACCCAGTCCGCGCTTATGCCGCACGTTCGCCGTATTGAAAGCATCAACGGAATTGCGCTGGCCAGCCAGGTCATAGCGCTCAGCGGCCTCTTGGAAGCCGCGCCGGGCATGGCAGCCGTCGGCGATTTGGCCGAAGGGAAAACGGTCGCCTTCCGTCAAAAGGTTGATCGCCTGCAGCTCTTCGGGGTTGCGTCCCATGACCTCGGCGGCGCGCGCCAATGCGGACTCTATGACGAACATTCCCTGGGGGCCGCCGAAGCCGCGGAAGGCCGTGAAGGGCACCAGGTTCGTGCGGCAGGAGTGGGCGGTGATACGCGTGGCGGGGACGAAGTAGCTGCCGGTCCCGTGGAAGAGGCTGCGTTCGAGAATCGCTGGCGATAGGTCCGCGGAGGCGCCCGCATTTTGGAAGAGCGTCGCTTCGTAGGCGACGATCTTGCCTTCCTCGTCTAGTCCGATCTTCCAGTCCGCGTCGTAGGGATGGCGCTTGCCCGTGGAGATCATATCCTCCTCTCGCTGCAAGGCGACCTTGACGGGCCGGCCGGTGACAAGGGCACCGAGCGCAGCAAACGTGGCCCAGGGCGTGGCTTGGTCTTCCTTGCCGCCGAAGCCGCCGCCGAGGCGCTTGACCTCGACCTCGATGGCGCTCATAGGCAGGTCGAGAACGCGCGCCGCAACGCGTTGCACCGCGGTGGGGCCTTGGGTGCCCGCGAAGATACGCATGCGCCCGCCTTCGAGGGGCGCGGCGAGGGAGGCTTGGTTCTCGAGATAGAGGTGCTCTTGGCCGCCCATGGATGCCGTGCCTTCGACAACCACGTGAGCCTTTTTGAAAGCGTCTGTAAGCTTCGCTTGGTTTGCGTTGCCAAGGGTGCGCGAAGGCACGATGAAGTGCCCGCGCCGGGCGGCTTCGCGGGGGCAGGTCACGGGCTCGAGCTCTTTAAAGTCCACGCGGATCAAGTGCCGGGCTGCCCGGGCCGCCTCTGGGGTCGTTGCGATGACCATTGCAATCGGCTGACCCTCATGATGGACGTCCGTTTCGGCAAAGAGGGGCTCGTCGGGCACGATCGCGCCGATTTGGTTCTCGCCGGGCACGTCCGCTGCGGTAAGGATCCGCACTACGCCCGGTGCGGCAAGGGCCTCGTCTGTATGCAGAGCAAGTACCTTGCCGTGGGCGATCGTCGACGTGAAGACCGCCCCGAAGGTGCAACCCTCGGGCTCGGGCAGGTCGTCCGTGAACAGGGACTCGCCCCGGGTGTGCTGTGCTGCGTCGAGGCTCATGCGGAGACCTCCATGAGTTCGGACTCGGCGACTAGGTCCGGGAACAGCTTCAGAACGTGAGCGAAGAACAGCTGGCGCAGCAGCAAGCGCTTGTACGAGGCCGAGCCGCGCACGTCGCTGATGGGCGCGATCTCGGTGTCGATCACAGCTGCGGCTTCTAGGACGGACTCGGCGCAAACGGCCTTGCCCTCGAGGAAGCTCGCGGTCTTCTCCAACAGCATCGGCGTCGGCCCCACGCCGCCGGCGGAGAGCAGCACGCAGGAGAACGTGCCCTCGTGGAGGTTTGCCGAGAAGGCCGTAGTTACGGTCGCAATGTCTAAGTACTCGCGCTTCGAGACCTTCTCAAAAGAGAAGTGGCGGCCAGGTGCTAGCTCCCGCGGTGTGCGCACCGCGTGGATGATCTCGCCGGGCTCTAGGGCCAGCTGCTTGTATCCCAGGAACAGCTTGGACAGGGGCAACCTGCGCGTGCCTGCGCCTGTGCTAAGTTCGAGCTCGGCCCCTAGGGCGAGCAGCATGGCCGTGCCGTCCGCAATGGGGGAGGCGTTAGTGATGTTGCCGGCGACGGTCGCGCGCTCGCGGATGATGCCCGACGCGAAGCGCTCAAGATCCTTCGGGGCAAGAGGCCACAATCCCGCAAAGGCGGTGCACCTGCGCAGGTCCTCGAAGGTGGTGTCCCCAGGCATCACGAGGTGGTCGCCCTCGACGTACGGTGCCCGCGCGGACTCGCTGCGCAGGAGAATGCGTGGTGCGGCCTCGTCAAGCTTCGCTCCTTGCTGGACGATGAGGTCCGTGCCTCCCCCGAGGGGAGCCTCGAACGAAGTCCCATCACCCGTGGCTCTACCGTTTCTATCGGGGCTGGGCAGAGCCGCCAACTTGCTAGCGGCTCCATCGAAGCAAGCGGGGATCGCGCCCGTCGCGACCAGGGCCCTGATGCGGTCTGGCCCCGGTGCCGTCAGTCCGTCGAAGTGGCTCGCGATTGACGCACCTGCGCGGACCAGGGAGACGTAGCCCGTGCAGCGGCAGAGGTTGCCGGCGATAGAGGACTTGGCGGCCTCGGTGGTGAACTCGGTCGCATTCAGCAGGAAGCCCGTGAAGCTGACGATAAAGCCCGGCGTGCAAAAGCCACACTGGCTACCACCGTGCTCGACTACGGCCGCTTGTACAGGGCTCAGTCCGCGCCCCGGGTTTAGCCCCTCGATCGTGACTACGTGGCGACCAGCTACGTGCCCCACTAGCACCATGCACGAGGGCACCGCGCGGTAAGTTACCGCGCCATCCAAGCCAAGCTCTCCGAGCAGCACAGCGCACGCACCGCAGTCCCCCTCGCGGCAGCCCTCCTTTGTTCCCACACTGCGCAGGTCGCGGCGCAGGTAGTCCAGGAGTAGGCGGCCAGGAGCAACGTCGTCGGGCACTACGACGCGACCGTTCCAGAGGAATGAGCTTGGTGGGGGAGTCGGCATGGGGATTCTAGCGGTGAGGGCAGCCGCACAGTGTGCCACGAACGACGGTCCCTGGTACCGCGAGCCCCCCTCGTATCTGGAAAAACACGGAGGGAAGCGCCTCGCTTTCAGAAGTCAGTCAGGGAGCGTCTTGAGCTGGACGGCGGTGTTCACGGAGTGAGCTGGCTCTGGTCTCGAAGTTACTCGATCTCAGGCAGGAACATCCCTCCCATCTGCCCTTGATCAGTTGCCTTTCCAACCATCGCCGCAATCTCCACGGTCACGGTCGAGCCGTCCCGGCGCATAAGCACCTGGGCGCCACCCTTCTGCATCGCCAAGAACGCACCCTGGTAAAGGCCCTTCTCTTCGACGCTCACACCGTTGACCGATAGGATCAAATCGCCGCCACGTAGGCCAGCCTTGTGCATTTCGCCCTCCTTGTCAGAGATCGCGACCTTAATAACGTTGGGGACCCGGGGTTCGAACACGTACTCGCCACCGGGAACAGTGACCTCGACCCCTTCGTCGCTCCTGCCATTCTTCAAGGTGTAGATACCCGGCTTGAGATTCTTGAAGACGGCTCGTTTGGACGAGTCGAGTCGCTCGCTGTTGCCGGAATAGCCGCCGTAGTAGCCCATGCCACCAAAAACGTTATCGCGGTCGTTGTCCGCCTCCGGAGTCAGTGTGAGGTAGGACCGTTCGGGTAAGCTCGGCGCGTAGACTACGAAGTCGTGGAGCCGCGGCGGGGTGAGCTGAACGAAGGCGTCCGAACCGCCAAGGGTCACGGTCATTTTGTCCATGATCTCGGTACCTTGCCAGCGCCCGCCCTTGCGCAGCTGGACCTCGTAGGAGCCGGGTGCCATGGACGTGAATTTGATGTCGCCGGCCTTGGTAAAGCTTGGCGAGTTGCCCCTGCGGCGACTGCTTTCAGAGCTAGCAACCTGAGTGCTGTAGTTGCCCTGGCTGTCTTGGGCCATGACGTAGACACTAGTCTCGTTTTTGTAAGCGAGGTCCTCGCGGCCTGCGACATTCACGGTCAGGGAGACCGGATCGGTGAAGTTGACCGTGGCCTCGCCGACGGGGCCAGTAAGCTCAAGGGTCTGGGTGCCATAGAGTTGGGATGTGGCGGTCAAGACGATCTTGCCGCGCACGGGCCACGCGTTGAAGTCGGGCAGGCCAAGGGTTCCCTTTCTAATCCAATAGACGCCGTCGGCAGATGTCTTTGGGCTTAGCGTTCTGTTTTCGCTACCGCCTTCCCAGGTGGCCAGAGCACGCAGACTGACGCCGGATACGGGCTGTCCCCTGGGGTCCAGGCAAGAGAGCAGCAGGTGCTTGGAAATGTCGGGGGAGGGAACGTCTAGGTTGACGACCTCAAGGTCGTCCTTGACCTGTACAAACTGATAGTTCGTGACCTCGGCGTTGCGGTTACGACCATCCTGGATACCCACCACATAGAGACCCTCTTGCAGGTCGAGGAAGAGGCACTCGCCGTTCTGCACGGTGCTGGTCCGGCGGCTTTTGTGTGGACCCTTTGGACTAAATTCGGCCTCGCTCTCGAGGCTGGCGATCATGATTTGGGACGTGTCTATTCCCGTCCAGTCTTTGGTGAGCTTGCCTCGGATGCCGGGGCGCGATTCGAGCACAACCTCCAGGGGCGTGCCGGCCAAGGCCTCTGCATCTACCGTCATTTGCTCGGAGCGGAACAGGGACTTCGTGTCGCGCTGGTACTCCCTAGTCTCGAGCATCCCCGCGAAGACTCGCAGCTGCAGGCGCGGCGAGCTCAAGCGCAGGGTCGGCTCTTCGGGTGTCCAGTTAGCCTTCTCGCTGTTGCGGCCGTAGGTGATCTCGACCATGGCTTCTTCGGCGACTGTGCCGTCGGGCAGGGTCACATTTAAGGTCAGGGGCGAGACGCGCATAGCTCGGAAGACGAGCACATCACCGGGGAAGCACTCGCTCGCTCCGCTTGCCTTCAACACCCAGCCTTCCAAGTAAGCCGAGACGCGGTAGCGCCCGTCGGTCAGGCCCGAGAGCCGGAAATCTCCGTTGCTGCTCGTGGTGACCCGCGCACGCCTGTCGCGGCCCTCGGCCCAGTCCTCGGCAGCCCTCTCCAATGCCTCGCGCAGACTCTCGTCGGGTGGAGCTCCGGCGCCAATGTAATCCGTGCTGCGGCCCTCGGCTAGGCGCAGCTCCGACCGCGTTGCAATTACCGTGATGTTGCCAAGAGGCGAGCCGTCTTCGCCAAGGACCCTACCGGTGATCTCCCCGTCACCACCGAAGCCCGTTGTATTCATGCGTGCCGAGGGAAGGTCGATATCCGCTAAGGCATCCTGCATTCGCGCGGCCGAGACCTCGGTCTTCGTAGCCGTAATACCTGCGGACTCCCGACCCGCGCCCCGCTCCGCGCCGGTCATGGTCCGAGACTTTTCACTGTCATCAAGGGTGAGCGAGGTCCCCCCGGGCCCGGGGCCGAGGGACTGGTCAGATGCTTTCACCGCCATCGAGAGATCTGAGGGAGCGAGCACGAATCCGAGCCCGACGCCGATGCCGAGAAAGACGAGCGCAATGGCGAGAGCCGCACTGGAGTTGAATCGAGCTGAAAGCATGGGGCGCCGGCGTGGAAGGGTTCTTCTAATTATGCAGGAGTCGTCATCAGGACAACTCACCCTAGCGCATTCATATGATTTACGCCCACGTTCTATTGTTAGCTTCTTGTTGAACCTCGCCTTTGGGGCCTGTCGTCCCTAGCGCTTCTCACCTTCGGGCTCGTAGACCTCGACCTCCAAGTCCTCGATCTTCTCGAGCATAACCCCCCGCCATTGACATCGCTCGAACGGCTACGGGCCCTCTCGCGAGGGTCGTCCACTGACTCTCCACGAGGCATGGGGATGCTGGTTCGAGTGGAGTACCCTGTGTCCTATCGGCGATGCAAGATCCACAAGGGAATTTTGCCAAGCTTGCCGCGCGGCTCAATCTGAAAAAAGGGATCGATGGCGGAACGTATTTGCACTTCGTCGTAGCGCGACGCTCTGCCCATCTCTTTTGCTCGTTCTTGGATGTGCTTGGGACAAAGTGCGACTTCGACACGATTACTGAAAATCAGGCGGCCACCTTTTGATGTCAGAGCAGCGAGGCACTCGAAGATCTCAGCGTGACTCTCGTAATGATGCTCCTCGCGCCGACTCCCGAAGAATAGATAATGATAGGTGTTGATCAAAAGCGCGGTGTCAAAGGGGGCAGTAATGCCCGCTTGGACTTCCGCGGCGACCTGGTGAAGATGCAGTTGGTCGATCCGAACTTTGTCGGCAACGCCAAGATGCTCCATTGCCGCGCGGCTTGCATCAACGTCGGGTCCGTGTACGTCGATACCCCGTACGCGTTGCATGCCTATGCGAAGGATTGCATCGAAGAGGAAGAATCCTTTGCAGCTAGAGAGGTCCAACAGGCTTGTGCCGCCGGGTGTGTAGTGCTTTCGGATTCGTCGCGATCGAGTCCATAGCTGCCAACTCGGCTTGAGCTTTCCCGAGCGAATGCGATAGTTGTGATTGTGAGGGTATGAATCCGCGAGGTGTGCGGCGGCGTCGGGTGGAAGGGGGGTGCTCATGGTCGAGGGCGGCCACCAAGATGGGGTGCGGATAATAAGAGGGCCAGCAAGCGCAACTGCTGCGACGGGGATTGCCTATCAGAGAACGCGCAAGGTCGAAGAATCGAGGTGCCAGACAAGTCTCTGCGGCGTAGCGAGGTAGATGAGGAAGAGCCCAGCCTACACCCCTAAACGAGGCGTGCGGCCATAGGGCCCTACGGTCTGACAAGCGGCAAGTCCCGACGCTGCCGCGCTGGCGCTAAGCGCTGACTTGAGAAAGTCGCGACGGGAGTTCGAGGGCTGGCTGGTCATAGCGCTTCGGTTCTTATACAGGAGAGAGAGAACAGGAGCATGCTATCGGATCAAAGGGCAAAGCACCACCGGCCATACGTCCCACTTTGGCCACCTTTTCCTTTTATAGAAACCACGGCGCGCTAGGTAGAGGCCGTAAGAGTGGAGCGTTCTTCTTGGGCCTCAAGGACGCCGGAGAGCGACAATCTTATCGACCGCTGTTCACAGCTCATTAACGGACAAAACTTGGACGGCTGGCGGGCATCCGCGATCGCCTGGTTGTAGACCTGGGGCCCGAGGTGTTTCATGAAGAAACCCACCAGTTCGTCCGCCCGGAAATCACTCATGGGGTCGCCGAATTGAGCCTCGAAGTAGGCCGAGAGGTCCCGCTTGAGCGCTCCGCGCCGATTGTCAGATAGGCGGATTCGAAGGGGGCCGGTATCGTTGGGCATGGGGTAGGAAGCGGGGTCGAAGGAGTGCGGATCTACGGGAAGCACAGCACCCCAAACGGGCCAAAGAAACGGCCCTCAAAGCCTGGTAGCCGGAGGCATTCCCGATCGAGTTAGGAACGGTTGTCAAGGGAGCCCGTGGGGCAGTTGGATCAGACGAGCGAGTTTGCTAGTCTCGCCCGTCCATCCTTACCTCTAACACGGTGCCAAAATGGCTACGGTTCTTGTTCCGAAGGAGACCCGCGATGGGGAAACCCGCGTTGCTGCGTCTCCGGATAGTGTGAAGCGATTTGTGAAGGCTGGCTTGACCGTAAAGGTCGAGCGCGGCGCAGGCGAATCCGCTCGGGTTTCTGACGGTGCTTACGAGGCTGCTGGTGCGGTTATCGTCGACGCCGACTCCTGGTTTGAAGCAGACCTCGTCGTGAAGGTTGCGCCTCCGACTCTTGAGGAGGCCGCCAAGCTCAAGGACGGCGGGCGCGTGCTCTCGATTGTGATTCCGGCCTATGAGAAGCCGCTGATCGAGTACTACCGCGACCACAGCATCACCTGCTACGCCATGGACCTGATCCCGCGTATCTCGCGCGCCCAATCCATGGACGTCCTGTCGTCCCAGGCCACGGTCTCGGGCTACAAGGCCGTGTTGCTTGCCGCATCGCAGCTGGAGAAGTTCTGCCCGCTGCTGATGACGGCCGCCGGTACCGTGCCCCCCGCCAAGTGCGTGGTCTTCGGTGCGGGCGTCGCGGGCCTGCAGGCCATCGCCACGGCCAAGCGCCTCGGATGCAAGGTCGAGGCCACGGACATCCGGCTCGCCGCCAAGGAGCAGATCGAGTCCCTGGGCGCCAAGTTCATCGACGTCCCCGGCATGGAGGACATGGAAGACGAGCACGGCTACGCCAAGGAGGTCACACCGGAATTCCTGGAGCAGCAGCGCATCGAGGTCGCCAAGCGCGTGGCCGAAGCGGACATCGTGATCACCACGGCTCTGGTTCCGGGCCGCCCGGCTCCGAAGCTGGTCTCGGAAGAGATGGTCAAGTCCATGCCCGCCGGCGCCGTGATCGTCGACCTGGCCGCCGAAGCCGGCGGCAACTGCGCCCTGACCGAATCGGGCGAGGTCGTCGCTAGGCACGACGTCACCATCATCGGCACCACCAACCTGCCGGCCACCATGCCGGTCCACGCCTCCGAGTTGTATGCGAAGAACGTCCTGAACCTGGTCAACCTAATGATCGACGAGGGCAACCTCGTGGACAAGCTCGAGGATGAGTGCCTCGACGGTTGCCTGTTGACCCACGAAGGCGAGGTCAAGCACGACCGCGCCAAGGCACTCTTCGAAACCGAAGGAGCCCAGTCATGAACATGAACCTGTGGATTGCCGCCCTGGAAACGAGCGAGGCCAGCGCCTCGTCGGGCACCCTGCCGTTCTACCTGATCGGCCTTTGGATCCTGATCTTGGCGTCCTTTACGGGGCTCGAGATCATCTCCAAGGTGCCGCCGACCCTGCACACCCCGCTGATGAGCGGAGCGAACGCGATTTCGGGAATCACTGTCGTTGGAGCCCTCTATTGCGTCTTTTCCGATGTGGGCACCATGGCCCAAGTTTTGGGCTTCCTGGCGATCGTCCTAGCTACGGTCAACGTGGTGGGTGGCTTCATGGTCACCGACCGCATGTTGGCCATGTTCGGGTCGAAGAAGAAGGGAGGTAAGTCATGATCACACCAACCATCGCAGCCATGGACACGACTCTCATCGAGCAGCTTGTCTACATGGCCTCAGCGTTCTTCTTCGTCACGGGACTCAAGAAACTGACCAAGGTGAAGACGGCCCGGGCGGGCAACCGCATGGCATCGATCGCGATGCTGGTGGCCGTACTGATGACCGTCTACCTGGTTGCCTTCAAGGGCCAATTCCACGGGGACAGCGTCGAGGCGATCAAGGCCTCGATCCCCTGGATGGTCGGCGGCCTTGTGGTCGGCGGCTTGATCGGGATCTTCTTGGCCAAGAAGGTCGAGATGACGGAGATGCCCGAACTGGTGGCCTTCTTCAACGGCATGGGCGGCGCGTCCTCCTTGTTCGTTGCCTTAGCCACCGTGGTGGCCTTCGGCAGCGGAGCGGTGTCCATCGGTTCCGAGCAGACCCTGTCCGCCTTCAAGGGCGGCGACATCTCCCTGTCCATCGGCCTGTCGATCCTGATCGGCTCGGTCACCCTCACCGGTAGCCTGGTCGCCTACGCCAAGCTGTCCGGCAAAATGTGGAAGAACCGCTTCGGCCCTGTCGGAACCCCTGGACTTAACATTCTGTTGGCCGTGGCCGCCATCGGCTTGGTCGTCTTCGGAGGCTTCTTGGCTACCGGCGCCATGTCCACCACGGCGTTCTTGATTCTGACCGCGGTCGCCCTGTTCCTGGGCGTTGGCCTGGTCGTGCCCATCGGCGGCGCGGACATGCCCGTGGTGATCTCGCTGTTGAACTCCTATTCGGGCATTGCAGCCGCGATGACGGGCTTCATCCTGCAGAACAACCTGCTGATCGTTGCCGGTATGTTGGTTGGCGCGGCGGGTCTGATCCTGACACAGATCATGTGCAAGGCCATGAACCGCAGCCTCTCGAACGTGCTCTTCGCCAAGTTCGGCGAAGACGACGGCGAGAAGGGCGACACCGAATACAAGGGGGTGACTTCGACTTCCGCCGAGGAGCTGGCTCCCCTGTTGGAGGCCGCCTCGAAGGTCATCATCGTGCCTGGCTACGGCCTGGCTGTCGCCCAGGCCCAGCACAAGTGCCGCGAGCTCGGAGATCTGCTCGAGGCCACCGGCATCGACGTGTCCTACGGCATCCACCCGGTGGCCGGCCGCATGCCCGGCCACATGAATGTGCTGCTGGCAGAGGCCGACGTGGCCTACGAGAAGCTCTTCGACCTCGACCAGATCAATGGCGAGTTCAAGAACGCCGAGATCGTGATCGTGATTGGCGCCAACGACGTCTGCAACCCCGAGGCCTACGACAACCCGGCCTCGCCCATCGCGGGCATGCCCGTGCTCGACGTCTGGGACGCCCAGACTGTGATCGTCATCAAGCGCTCCCTCTCCGCAGGCTATGCAGGCATCAAGAACCCGCTCTTCGAGCGCGACAACTGCCTGATGTTCTTTGGCGACGCGAAGCAGGCCCTCGAGGACATGGTGACCGAGTTCAAGGACCTGTAAACCCAGGCGACAGCGCCCTAGATGTTCGTTATTGGCCCGGCTCGACTTTTCCAGAAGCCGGGCCGGGCCCTTTCTTGTAGCAGTTCAGCACGGCATGCTGCAGTTCGTCCCACGGAGCCGAATCGTTCCCGGGTCCTCCGTAGTTAGAAGATCCCGGGGGGCCTCGATCGGCCCCCTTCCCACCAACACAGAGACCAATCATGAAACTGACCCGATTCGCAGCAGTCGCAGGACTCGCCCTCGTTCCCCTTGGCACTACCCTCCAATCGACCCACAAAGCAGGCGAGACCCGGGTCACAACCTTTACCATCACAGAGTCCACTTCAATGGTCGACATGCAGGTTCTGATGAACGGCGAAGAGGGCGGCATGGGCGAGATGGAGATGACCCAAGAGATGACCGGCATGCGCGCGGGAGTCTTCACGGACAGCGTGCGACGTGGGGCTGATGGAGCGCCGGCGATCTTCACTCGGAACTATTCTGACCTCGAGAAGACTGCCGACATGTACATGTCCAACGAGATGATGGGTGACGAAGAATCCAGCCAGGAATTTGAGAGCGATCTCGAGGGTCTCACCGTGCTGTTTACCCTGGATGAGGGGGATTACACGGCCAGTTTCCCCGAAGGGGAAGCCGGCGACGAGGACCTTTTGGAAGGTCTTGAGGCACTGCTTCCCTGGGGTGGCCTGCTATCCAGTGGCGAGGTGTCCGTGGATGACGAATGGGAAGTCGAGCCGCGCGCATTCTGGTCCAGCTTGTCCCTGGGCGCGGACTTGGCCTGGGAAGACGGCGAGGACGTGGAGGGCACGCTGTCGGTGGACCCCGACACGGATGAAGCCGAAGTGGACGGAGAGATTACAGCTACCCTCACCAGTGTCGAAGACGGCCTGGCCACCATCACCCTTGCGGTGGAGATCAGCGAGTTCATAGACATGACCGAAGCGGTCCTGGCCGAGGCAGAAGGCGAGGATCCCGGTGACGTGCCCGAGGGTGCCATGATGCCGGACATCAAAGGGCTGACCACGGAAGAGAGCACCGAAGGAGAGGCCACCGTGGTCTGGAACATCGAGGGCGGCTATATGGTCAGCTTTGATGCGAACCTAGAGACGGCGTCCGAGCAGACCCTCCAGATGGCATTCGAAGGCGGCCCCCAATCGATGGAGATCGAGCAGATCTCCTCCTTTGAAGGCGAGCTCGAAATCTCCGTCGAGGTGACCGTTGAGCGCTAGACGGGGTGCCTTCCTGCTGCCCGCGACCCTAGCGGGTCGTCCATAGTCTTCTTGTTGCAAGGCGAGATCGACCTTATCGAGGCTGCGGGTAACTACCTAAAGGTGCAAGCCAAGGGGGAGACCCACCTGGTGAGGCTCTCGATCTCGCGCCTGCTCGAGCGACTCCACGGGGAACTCTTCCTGCGTATCCACCGCTCGTTTGTGGTCAATCGGACGCGGGTGCAAGAGGTACGCCCCCTTGCGGGCAGCTACGACTACTCGGTCGTCTTGACCGACGGCAGCACGCTTCCTATCGGCCGCTCCTATCGCAAGCAGGTCCTTGACCGGCTGTCGGACTGAGCGCCCGGCAAGGGCCCACTTGTAAGCTAAGCAGCTCAGGAGCTACAAGACAGCATCGAGCAGCCCGGTCGGTGGCGCGCCCACTCCGGGCGCTTTGCGGCAAAGGCCTGACGGTTCGGCTGCTCGTCGTAGGGACGGCGCAGCACCTCAAGCAGCTCCTGGACTAGGGAGTGATCGCCCTCTGCGCTCTTGTCGATGGCGAGCTGGGCGAGGTAGTTGCGGAGCACGTACTTCGGGTTCGCGGCGTCCATGGTCTGAACGCGCTCTTCCTCAGTCAGGCTCGAGGCGCGGGCGCTCTGGGCGTAGCGCTGGAACCAGGCGATTAGATTCGTGCGATGGGCTTCGGGAACGCTAGGCGTGGCCGGCCCTGGATGATCGATGCCGCCAGCAAGGCGCTCCATGGAGTCCTGGGATGTCTCGTCAGCTCCTTGGGACGGGTCGTAGAATGCCTCCAAGAGAGGCTTGAGGTCGCTCCACGTGCTCGCGGTCCCCTCAGCGGGAATAGGTACCCTGGCGAGTTGGCGGAAGAAGATGGTCATGTCGGTCTCGACCTCCGAGAGCAGAGCCAGGAGGTCCTGGGCAAGCTCGGTCCCGGCCTCGTCATCGAGAACACCTAGCCCCAGCTTGTCGCCCATCATCACGCGCCACTTCGCGCTGTACAGGTCCTGGTAACCTTCCACGATCTTGCTCAACGGGTCGACGTCTTCGACCAAGGGAACCAGGGCGTTGCCGAGCTTGATCAGGTTCCATAGGCCGATCTTCGGCTGCTCGCCATAGGCGTAGCGGGCACGCCCGGCGTCGGTGGTGTTGGGCGTCCAGGCGGGGTTGAAGTCCTCGAGCCACCCGTAAGGCCCGTAGTCGATCGTCTGGCCCAAGATCGACATGTTGTCCGTGTTCATTACGCCGTGCACGAAGCCCACCCGCATCCAGTCCACGATCATGGTGGCCGTGCTGTCCGCGACCTCGTGGAACATGGCGACGTAGGTCGAGGCATCTGGCTGGGACTTGCCTTGCATTAGGTGGGGGAAGTGCCACTCGATGGTGCGGTCCGCAAGCTCGCGCAGGACCTCGACCTCGCCCCGGGACGCGGGCAGCTCGAAGCTGCCGAAGCGCACGAAGGACTCGGACACGCGGCAGACCACCGCGCCGGGCTCGTCCCCAGGGTGGCCGTCGTAGAACATGTCGCGCATGACGGCATCGCCGGTCAGGCACAGGCTCAGGGCGCGCGTCGTGGACACGCCCAGGTGGAACATCGCCTCGCTGCACAGGAACTCGCGCACGGACGAGCGCAGCACTGCGCGACCGTCGGCAGTGCGCGAATAGGGCGTCGGCCCGGCGCCCTTCAGCTGCAGGGTGCGCACCTTGCCGTCGGGGCAGACGACCTCGCCAAGGTTGATCGCGCGCCCGTCCCCGAGCTGGCCCGCCCAGGTCCCGAACTGGTGGCCGCCATAGGTCATCGCGAAGGGATCCATGGCGTCCAGGGTCGCGCTGCCGGCGAAGACCTGGGCAAAGTGGTCCGATTGAACAGCCGCTTCGGAGACGCCGATCAGGTCGGCGACCTCCGTAGCATGGGCGATGAGCTTCGGAGCCGAGGTCGCCGTGGGCATCACCCGGGAGAAGCACGCACCGTGGACTGGTCGCGTCAAGTTCATCGCTTGGGGGTCGGCGGGCAGCTCCCGCACGAAGCGGTTGTTGAAGGTGAGCTGGTTGAGGTCGTCGTGTTGCATGCTCACTATTCTAACGATCACCTCTTTGAGCTGTAGCCACTTCGCGCGTACGAGTTCTGCGCGGTTCGAGGTGTTGAGTGAACCTGTCAATGTGCATGCGGATGGGCGGTCGTTCTAGCAAGGGGAGCACCAAGTCCGTTAGCATGGACGGACCCATGAAGACCCTGCACCACGACCTGTACATCACGACTCGCGAGACAGGTAACGTGACGCGCAACATTCCCGCCTACCTCGCTCGCCTCGAGGACGCGGTACAGCTTCGCGCGGGCGAGACGGTCGCTTGGATGAACCAGGTCCACGGCAAGACGATCCGCTACATACCTACGGATCACCCGCACCAGATCTCGGTAAAAGAGGTCGACGGCATGTGGACGGATCAGGAGGGCGTGGTCTTGGTTGCGAAGACGGCGGACTGCGGGCCCCTGTTCCTGTGGAATCACAAGGCGGGTATCGTGGCTGCGCTGCACGTTGGCTGGCGCGGATTTTTCGAGGGCATCATCGAGGACTTCGCCGCCTTGTGCGGAGGGCGAGGGCTCTCGATGGGGGACTTCGAAGCGCACCTTGGACCGACCCTACGGGCGCCGAACTTCGAGGTCCAAGACGACTTCGTAACGCAGATTCCAGGGGACAAGCTGCACTTCCTCGATGAGACCGATGGCCGCAAGACCTACGATCTAGCGGCAGGAATCCGAGACGTCCTGGCCAAGGTTGGCGTGTCCCGTCTGGAAGACTGCGGCACGGATACTTACTGCAGCGATCAGCACTACTCCTACCGTAAGTGGACCCAGACGCCGAAGGGTCAGCGCACGGATTCCTACCAGATCTTCGCGAGTGCGATCGTCTTGCGGTCAAGCTGACGACGCGAGGCTGGTCTCCTAACAAGTTCAGCGGGGTCCGCGGTTCGTTTTGGCGGCCGGGCTTACTTTGTTTTTATGAGGGCCGCCTTTAGGTCGGCTTAGGGTTTGATTGGGCTCATGACTTGGCACTCTGGCACACATACCACTCTGTTACCCCACGCCAAAGACGTGACTCTGAAGAGAGGACCCCAACCGGGACTAACTGAGCCGCTTCTGTTCCGAGTCCGCGAAGGAGTCGGTCATGCCGGCGATGTAGTCGCAGGTCGCGCGTTCGGGGCCGACCTCGTCGCGCCAGGCTTGGTACCAGTCCGGCAGCTCGTGGGGCGCGGCCAACAGGGCTTGAAAGAGCTGCTCTAGGGTCTCCGAGGCCTGCTGCTCGGTGGCGAGCAGGTGCGGGTGCTTGTAGAAGTTCTTGTGCAGGAAGCGCTGGAGTTCGCCGACCTCACCTCGCATGGCCTTGCTGTGGCCGACGAGCACGGTGCCCGAGGCCTTGACGGCCTCCGCGGATTCTAGCCCGGACTCCTGCAGCTGTTTAGCAGTGTGAGACATCAGGTCCTCGATCGAAAGGCGCAGCATGTCGTTCACAATACGGCGGTTGCGCAGGGCCAGGTCGCTGGTGTCGGCCAAGAATCCGGGGCACGATCGCTCGACGGACTCGCGCGCGCGGCGCCAAAGAGCGCTGCCTTCCACCAGAGTCTCTTCGGTGAAGATCCCCGTGCGCAGGCCGTCGTCTACGTCATGGGCGTTGTATGCGGTCGAGTCACCGTGGTCCACGATCTGCGCCTCGACACAGGGCTGCTTCGGCGGCGTGCCAAACTCGTCGGGCCAGTCCTCGGTCTTCTCGTGCTTGAGCAGGGACTCGCGCACCTCGCGGGTCAGGTTGAGCCCGGGATGTAGGGGCGTGCGGCGCTCGAGCAGGTCCACGACGCGCAGCACCTGGGCGTTGTGGCGGAACCCGCCGTAGTCCTTCATCAGCGTGTTCAAAGCCCACTCGCCGCGGTGGCCAAAGGGCGGGTGCCCAATGTCGTGGCAGAGGGCCAAGGCTTCGCACAGAGGCTCGTTGAGATAGAGCGCATTGCCGACGCTGCGCGAGACCTGGCACACCTCGAGGCTGTGGCTGAGCCGCGTGCGGTTGTGGTCGCCCTCCCAGGATACGAAGACCTGGGCCTTGTGGCGCAGGCGGCGGAAGGCCATCGAGTGGGTGATGCGGTCGCGATCGCGCTCCCAAACCGTGCGCAGGGGGTCGGCCTTCTGGGGATGCACGCGTCCGAGGGACAGGCTCGACAGCATGGCGTAGGGCGCGAGGTGCGTGGCCTCGCGCTCTTCCTTGGCGGCGCGATCGAAGAGTCGTGGAGTGGTCATGGTCATAGGACGGTCGCCGCGGGGTTCGGTTGCAGAATACCCGCCCGGCATTTCGCGCAGCTTAGCAGCATCGCCCCTGAGAAGTGCGCTTAAACGAAGCGAGGCGGCCCGGGATGTCCCGGATCGCCTCGCTGGAGAGTTCGCCTGCTCAGTCCGTCAGTCCGTCGGGGATCTGCTCGGCAAGGGGGTGCATCGTCCAGATCGCAGCGTAGTGGAACTGGGGATCGAACATGTAGAAGGCGCCGGTGTTGAGGCCGGCTGCGCGGGGTGCCTCGATATCGATGGTCACCGTGGTGTGCGCAGGGATCGGCTTGCCGTAGGCGTAGTCCCACATTCCCGGGCTACCCGTCGCCTTGCCCGCCAGTCCGTCGCTGCCCCAGGGCTCGTAGCCGCCGCCCGCCAGGGCGTGGAAGCCGGGGCCACTGAAGCCTGCTAGGTCGGCGAAGGTGTGGCGAATGTCGCGCTCGGATCCCGCGAAGTTCAAGCTCGGGAAGCTGCCGAGGTGGTCGACGCCAAAGGGTTGGGCCGGGTCCACATAGAAGGGGTTGCCCGTGCCATCCAAGTCGCTGCCGTCCCAATAGGGGCTCGTAGGAGTGCCCTGGATGCCAAACTGGCCCGTCCAGGCCTTGGCGACAATCTGGGGCACGCCGAACACAGGCTTCCAATCTAGGATCCCCATGTCCGTGCCGTTGAACTGGTAGTCCGTGGTGCCGAAGTCCACCACGCGGAGGTAGCGCGTGAAGTCCTCGTCATTGTGGATCGTCACTTGGATCGCATCGCCCTCGTCCCAGAGCCGCTTGGCACCGCGGCCGAGCCTGTCCCTGTCCCCGAAGATGTCCAGGTTGCTGAACAGCAGGTTGACGTCCGAGGTCGCGTTGGGGAAGTCCAGGATGTCGTCCGTGGGCGGCAGGCCGCGGCGGTCGCGGATGTGCTTGACCATGCCATCGGTAGCCGCCGCGAAGGCGTCCACATCGGCCGGCGCGGCCGGGCTCGCGAAGAAGGCTACGAGTGCATTGTAGATCACCTTCTCGGGGGAGTGGTCGCCCAGGGCGTCCACGCCGAGCGCAGCGACCTCGTCCCACTTGACGCCAAAGCGCCAGTCCTTCGGGACGCCGCCGGGCAGCATCTGGCCCTCGGAGTAGCTCTCGAGCCAGTTGATGCGCGGGGGGTGCACACGCCAGCCCCAGATGTAGATGCCGGTCTGGTTCATGCCTTGGCCATAGCGCACGACCGTGTCCGTCGCCATGCCCTTGCGCACGGTGGTGAAGGTCGAGTCGTAGGCAAAGTGGGGCGCCGCGTAGGGACCCGCGCTCCAGTCGATCATGGGCACGGCGTACTCGTTGTTGCCGTACTGGTTGAACTGGGCCGCGCTGTTGGTTGTGCCGTCGTAGGGCAAGCCCGTGTCGGTACCGTCGACCAAGAAGCCGCCAATCGCGCCCGAAAGGTCCAAGTCCGTCGTCTCCCAGCGATCCTCGGGATCGTTCAGAGTGTTCTTGCCCATGTAGCTGCCCATGTTGAACTTGCGGTCTGCGCGAAACCAGTACGCGGGACTTGGCGGGGCCAGGTCTGCATAGGACGGCGCAGCGTCGGTCCCCGTGTTGGCTTCGAACAGGTCCTCGAGGGTGAACTTGCGCCCACTGCCATCGGATGCTTCGACGATGCCGAACCACTTCCAGATCCAGGCGTTGCGAATCCAAAAGTTGCCATTCGACGCCGTCTTCATGGGGATAGCGCTAAACTCGTCGATGATGAAAGACCTCTTCCGGTCCGGCCCAATGTCGCCGAGTCCGCGCAGCTTCCACGTGATCGTGTAGTCGCCATTCATCGGCACCTTGACCATGTTCGAGTCCGAGCGGATCTC
>JAQXEK010000086.1 GCA_029250885.1 Planctomycetota bacterium | reverse complement strand
GGGTTCTTTCGACTTCGTCGTGAAGTGCGCGGATTGCCAGGGCGTGGTGCCTAGGTCCATGCCGGACTTGCCCCGTAGGTGGACTCGCATGTGCATTAGCCCTGTGCTGGCGCCCTCGCGAATGAGGGCTTGCCGGAGGCCTGTGGCTAGGTAAGTGTTGAATGGCTTCAAGAGGGCCGCTCTGGGAGCGCCTGTGGAGTCGGTAGGTCCTAGCAAGGTAGGAGTCGCAAAAAGCTCGCCTGGGCCTAGAGAGGAGGGCCGGGCCCTGGCGCTAACTTCCAAAGCCGTGGAAGCACCATCGAGCCTTGCTCCCTTGGCATCTTGGACCAACCGAGGGATAAAGAGCCGCATCTCCAGGTCGCAATGCTCAGGGACAGCCGCCAGGGTGGGTAGGCTGATGTGAAGCCGGGGAGGCTTGCAGTTTTCCGAGAGGTCTAGGACAAAGTCACTTCCTGGCTCGAGCAGTGAAGGAGAGTGCTTCCAGTCAACCAAGGTTGGAGCCAGGGGAGCACTGTTGCTCTTGGTAGCTTCTGATGGAACCCACGAGACATATTGCAGAGGAGCTGCGAGATGATCCATCAGGTCGAGCCCTAGGTTGACCACGTGAGACGTAACAGGTGCTGCGGGCGAGCGCGCATCAAAGTGGATCGGGTACTCGCGTGGAGCGGACTCGGAGGTGCTGGCCAGGTGCACCTGCAGCATGCCACGCAAGCCCCTCTCGGGAATGGCAAACGAGATAGCACTGAGTCCGTGGGCGGGCACAGCGGGTGTAAAGCGCCAGGCTTTCGTGGACCTGGACGAGACAAGCGGGTCTGCCCGGGGTAGCTCAGCTAATGGGGCCGGGCTAGCGACCAGGCCATCAGTGGAGGATCCGGCTGACAAGGGCGCTTGCCAGCCCAGCCGTAAGGGAGTGCTCGTACGGTAACGAGGCAATAAGGGGTGCAGTACTTCGTCTTCAACACTTGTCATTGTGATGGGCTGCATCAACTGAATGGCCTTGCGTGCAAACCCGGGATCAGCACTCCGCCTGGCGTTGAGCAAATTCAGCAGGTCCTGTTCTTCGCATGACGAGATGATCTCGATCTTTGATTTTTGAAATGGTGGCGCGAGGGCTAGGCTCAAGTCGCGTCCGAGGCCTGCGATGCCACCTACGTTGAGTGGGGGCGAGAAGGCAAGAGTCAGGGTGTTCTTCCCGCCTAAGCCCTGTTCAATTGCACTTCTAACATTGCTCTGAATGTCAGCGATGCTCTCGTTTCGCCATTGGTCGGCCCTCGCCTCGGTTCTAGCCACATGCACTGCGCTGTCGATGGTCGAAACGAGCAAAAGCACGCTAAGTAGGACGGGCAAATACTTGGCTTTTGATTCGCTAAGACGATCGAAGGCTGCGGCACCGACAAGCCCAAAGCTACCGGACATTACAAGTAGCGGAAGCAAGGTCTCGGGACGGGTTGGGGCGACGCTCTCTGGAAAGATCCCTATGGCGCCAGCAGGCAGTATGCGTGCCGTCGCCGAGAACAACGCCCCTAGGAGCACAGTCACAAGGATGGCGCGCCTTGTGCCGCGGAGCAGAAAGAACCCGGCAATCAGCACGGCAGCCATTACAGAACAGACTTGGCCGTAGGTTAGGACTGTGCCAAGGACCGGCGCCAGGTCTTCAAAGACTTGCGCGCGACTCCATGGGGCAAATGCCTGCATTCCGACGTGAAGTAGGGCCAACCTAGGCAAATCCTTATCAGGAGCCATCAACTCCACTGGTGTCTGCACGCCATGGCCGGCGGTGTCCAGCGTCTGCTCCAAAGTTAGGCCCGCGATAAAGAGCACAATCAGGATCACGATGGCGGGGCTCGCTTCGTTGCGTGTCAACTCGCGCTGCCTATATGGGAAGACAAGCAGGCCAGCCATGATCAACGGCAAGAGCAGTGCGATGGGATGGCTTAGGGCGCCAAGCAGAATACAGACGGCACCAAGTAAGCGACGGAGTGTGCGCCGGGACTCGTACGTATGCGCAGCTTGGAACAACTCGAAGCCAAACAACATAAAGAACACGGCAAGCAGTGCACCCAAACCAACGACGGTGGTAAGCGTACCGCTCGCACCCGCACTGAGGGCTACGATCAGGCCTGCCAACAGCCCGGCGTTCGCTCCCAGCTTCGGGCCGGCTAAGTGGGCGGTCGTGCGTGTAATCAAGACGGACACGCCTGCCCAAAGCAGGACCGCAAGGACTCGGAACGCAGGGGCCGAGACAGGCAATGACTTGATGAGCCACTGCAGAGTCAAACCCTCTCTCCCAGCGATATCTGAGTTGGAAAGCAGAGAGAAGTCTCCGCCCCGGAATCCAAGGGGCAGGACCCATGAGTGGGCGAGGGCGGCAAGGACGAAAATCAGGGCGAGCTTCTTAGTCGTGACCATGCCGCTAGGTTAAGTGGATGGGCCTGGGAAAACTACAGACAAAAGAAAACGCGCCCCCGCGCTTCCTAGGGAAGTGCGGGGGCGCGCTGCTAGCGCTTAAGGCCGAGGCCTTAGAGCGCCTGGGCCATGGCGAGCATGGCCTTGGGGTCGCGCTGTCCGCCGGGGCCGACGGCCTCGGAGAACTGGATCACGCCGTGGGCGTCGATCAGGAAGGTAGCACGGTCGCTCATGCCGGGTCCGTCAAGCCAGACTCCGTAGTCCTGTGCCATCTTACCCTTCGGGTGGAAGTCGGCCAGAAGGGGGAAGTTGACGTTACCAAGGCTAGCAGCCCATGCCTTGTGGCAGTGCGTGCTGTCGATTGAGACACCCAAAACTTGGGTGTTGCAGGCTTCAAACTCTCCGAGGAGGTCGTTGAGGCCTGGGATCTCAATGCTTCAGGTAGGCGTAAAGTCGAAAGGGTAGAACACCACAAGGACGTTCTTTCCCTTAAGGCCAGACAGGGAGACCGTTTCACCGGCGTGGCTGTCGAGCGTGAAGTCGGGCGCGGTGGCGCCTTTTTCAAGGTGGCTCATAGGAATCAAATGGGAGAGAGGGAGCCGAGGCCCCCAGGTTTCAGTTGAGAGGCGCGTAATCTAATCTAAAGGTGCAGAAGAGTCCCGGCTCTTCTGGTAAGTCCGCGGCATGAACCCGGCCTATGGGCGCAGGCTAGTGCGAGTCTAGCCCAAAGGCCTGCTCGTCGGCCATTCCCCAGGCCCTTGGAACCTCCCCTAGCATGTGCTGGAGCACGGTCCTAGCCACAGCTGTGTGCCCAGGGCCGGGCGAAACGGCGCCCTGGCCAATGCCCGGCCCTCGAGCAGCCAGCCAGATCGTCCGCTCGTCTGCGGACTGCCCTCCATGGCCCGTGCCCAGTCCCCCGTGGTCCGTGGTCGCAATGACCAGCCAACGCTCGCCAGTTTCACGCTCACGCACCCTAAGGCCCTGCAAAACGACACCGAGCTTCTCATCCACGAGCGCAATGGCGGCTAGATATTCAGGCACTTGAGCTTCATAGCCAAAGGCATGTCCCGCGTGATCCACATCGTCAAAATGAAGAAAGAGCACATCGGGGTCCGAGGTAGAGAGTTGGTCCAAGGCCAAAACGGCAACCTCGAGATCGCTCTTGCAGTCCAACGCCAAGGTAGCCATGCCAGGATTCGGCCTCAATAAGTGCTCGTTGATGGGAGCCCAATGTGCGAACGAGACCAGCTCGGCATCCGGCTTCGCGGCGCGGATGCGACCGAAGAGGTGGGGATATTGGTCTAGATTACTGCCCTGGAAACTATTGTCGTGGACGCCGTGCTTGTCGCGCCAGACGCCAGTCAAGATGCTCGTCCAGCCCGGTCCACTTGAGGTCGCTTGGGTCGTGAGGTCGCTCGCTTTGGAACCGCCTCCAGCAAAGGCGTCCAGGGAATAAGAGCCCTGCGCCATGAGGCTGTCCAGGTTCGGCGTATGGGCCGCAAGCAGGCAATCTGGGCGCACACCATCGAGACCAATGATGAGCGCATGGGGATGGTCTGCGCCATGCCCGGGATTCGAAGTCTTCCCAGCCAGAGTGGAGCAGGAGCTGCCCATGAGAAGCAAACCCAGGCTAGCCAGGGACAATCGACCGAGTGCGTTTCTTGGAAGCACGATTTATGAGGGCTGTGGCCAGGTGGCCGTCTGGTGGGGGATTTTTGCGACATCGAACTCGCCAACGAGCTCGCTCGCCGCGCACCCCGTCGGAGTTTTCATGCCCGAGCTCTGAGCCACCCAAGCCACAATCTCGTGAGCTTGCATTCCCGCTTCTCGCAGCTCCGCCAAGCTCGTAGAGCCTAGGCGCTTTGCGAGGCGCTCACCGCGGGAATCGGCAACCAAGGGAACGTGGAGCCATGACGGGCAAGGCAAGTCGAGGGCAGCATAAAGGAGCTGCTGACGCGCGGCGCTAACGAGCAGGTCATTCCCGCGCAGAACCTCATTGATGCCGCTGCGACCGTCGTCAACGACAACCCCAAGTTGGTACGCGGGGAGCCCGTCACGCCGTTGGATCACAAAGTCGCCACCGTGGTTGGCAAGCGCGAAGTCAAGCTCGCCAAAGATGCCATCCGAAACGTGCACCGGCTTGTCCGGGATCTGAAAGCGCAAGGCGGCTTTACGTCCTGTCTGCTGTTCAGCGTCCTCGAGAGACGCGTACTTCCCCCGGCATGTACCAGGGTAGTTCACCTCGCCACTTACCGGCCCGAGCCCCTCGTGGGGTGCGTTGGCCGCCTCGCGGACCTCCTTTCGGGAACAGACGCAGGCGTAGGCCAACCCTTTTTCCATCAACCTGTCCCTAGCCGCAAAACTGTGCACCGTGTGGTCGCTCTGCATGACAACCTCGCCGTCCCAATCGAGACCGAGCCAGGCAAGATCTTCCACAATTCCATCCGACCATGACTGCCGAGCGCGGGTCTGATCTAGGTCCTCGATACGCAGCAATAGCTCTCCGCCCTGGGCCCGAACAGACCACCAAGCCAGGAGGAATGAACGCGCGTGGCCAATATGCATCCTGCCGGTCGGACTTGGTGCCAGTCGGCCGCGCACTTTGGGTGCCAAGGGGGGGTAAGCGTCCATGGATGTTCATGATAGCTTGGCCCAAATCGACCCATCCCTTGAAAACGAAAGGAAAACGAAGAGGGGCCACACTCGCTGCTGCAAGTGCGGCCCCTCACCTCGCGCGCCTAGTGGCGCCCAAGTTCAGCCCTAATTTAGTAGCGGTAGTGAGCCGGCTTGTAGGGGCCCTCGACCGGAATCTTCAGGTACGCAGACTGAGCGGCGGTGAGCTCGGTCAGTTGGGCACCGAGATTGCCGAGGTGCAGGCGCGCGACCTTCTCGTCGAGCTCCTTGGGCAGCAGGATCACCGTGTTGTCGTACTTGCCGGGGTTGCAGAAGATCTCGATCTGAGCCATCACCTGGTTGGTAAAGCTAGCGGACATCACGAAGGACGGGTGTCCCGTTGCACAGCCAAGGTTGAGCAGGCGGCCCTCGGCCAGAATGATCACAGCATGGCCGTCAGCGAAGACCCACTGGTCGACCTGGTTGCCGTGCTCCTTGGGGTTCTTCAGGTTAATCTTCTTGATGCCCGGCGTGCGGGCGAGCTCGGCCATGCCAATCTCGTTGTCGAAGTGGCCGATGTTACCGACGATCGCGTTGTGCTTCATCTTGGACATGTGATCGGCTGTGATGATGTCCTTGTTGCCGGTTGTCGTGATGAAGATGTCCGCCGTCTCGACGACGTTCTCCATGGTGTTGACCTCGTAGCCTTCCATCAGTGCCTGAAGAGCGCAGATGGGATCAATCTCGGTGATCACTACGCGTGCACCTTGGCCGCGCATGGACTGGGCCGAGCCCTTGCCCACATCGCCGTAGCCGCAGATGACTGCGACCTTGCCCGAGAGCATGACGTCGGTGGCGCGCATGATGCCGTCCACGAGGGAGTGGCGGCAGCCGTACACGTTGTCGAACTTACTCTTGGTCACGGCGTCGTTGACGTTGATCGCGGGGAAGGGCAGCGCACCAGCCTCCTCAAGCTCGTAGAGACGGTGGACACCGGTGGTTGTCTCCTCGGTGACACCTTGGATTTCTTTCGAGGTGCGAGTCCACTTGGTCGGGTCGCTCTCGATAGAGCGCTTCAGGTTTTGGATCAGCTCGTACCAATCTTCAGGGTCGGACTCCTTGTTGGCCTCGGGAACGCCGTTCGCTTCCCACTCGGCGCCCTTAAGCACCATCATGGTGGCATCGCCGCCGTCGTCCAGGATCATGTTCGGCATGGTGCCGTCGGGCCAAGTAAGGGACTGCTCGGTGCACCACCAGAACTCCTCGAGGTTCTCGCCCATCCAGGCGAAGACCGGGACCCCGCTGGGGGCGTCAACGGTGCCGTTAGGGCCTACCGCGACCGCAGCGGCAGCGTGGTCTTGGGTGGAGAAGATGTTGCAGGATGCCCAGCGCACCTCGGCGCCCAGGTCAACCAGGGTCTCGATCAAAACCGCGGTCTGGATCGTCATGTGCAGAGAGCCCGTGATGCGAGCGCCCTTCAGAGGGAACTTGCCGGCGTACTCGGTGCGCAGGGACATGAGCCCGGGCATCTCGATCTCGGCCATCTCAATCTCGCGGCGACCGTAGTCGGCCAGGTTCAAATCGGCAACCTTAAAGTCGGCGGCTGTCAGGGTAATGGTCATTGGATTCTAAGGGTTGAAGTAGGTCAGTGATGGTTTGCAGCGGAGTGCCTATTGAGCAGGCTTAGTGCCGCGGAACAAGAACATAGAAAGGTCAGTGGCTTCCCCGGAGGGGGAGCTTGGTCGGTAACGATCGTCAACAGCATCCAGGGTGCACTGGACAAATCCAGCGCGCTCGAATGCCGCCGCCACATCGCGGGGCTCCAGCCCCAGGTGCAGATCGCCAAGCTCGGCGCGCATCCAGGTCTGGTTGTGGGGAGCGAGCTCGAGAACCACAGCGCTGCCACCGGGGCGCAGGCAGCGGAACATCTCGGAGACGGCTAGGGACAGATCGTCAATGTGGTGCAGCAGCAGGCCGGCCACCAGGCCGTCCAGTACTCCATCGTCAATCGGCAGAGCTGTGCAGTCTCCCTCCCGAAAATCGAGGCTTGTGCCCCGACTCTCCGAATCAAGGCGTTGCTTGGCCACCTCGAGCATACCCGCGGAGCTATCGACAAGGATCAGCTCGTTCACGTTGCCCAACATGGGCAAAGACATGTAGCCGGTGCCGCAGCCAATATCGGCAAAGGCGCCTCTGCGAGGGAACAGGTTTAAAAGAGCCCTGGTGCGGCCCCCGCCCGAGGCGAAGTCGCCCGCGCGATAGTCCCACTCTCCGGCCAGCTGGTTGAAGAACTCCGCCTGACTATCCGCTCGCTCGGCAAGGATGCGGGCCAGGCGTGCTAGGTCGGCGCTGTGCTCGGGAATGTGCTCTAGCTCGCCGTCTAGGCCCTGCCAAATACGGCCCAACATATCGTCAGCCGCAGGGTTTGCAGCCAGACGCAGGTGGCAGGTTGTGCCTCGGTGGCGCTCGGCCAAGAGGCCCGCCTCACGCAGCAGGCGCAGGTGGTTGGATACACGGCTTTGGGACAAGTCCAGGGCCCGGGTAAGCTCGCCAACGGTCAGCTCTTCACCCTTCAGCAGAGCGAGCATCCGTAAGCGGGTTCCGTCTCCGAAGAGTTTGAGGGCTGCGGTTAGGCTAGTCTTAGTCCCAGACATGGGGGAAACATACCATCATGATCAACTGATGAAGCGATCTTTCCCAGAAATCTATCTACGAGATCGGGGCGCCAGGAACAGCGTCCTGGCACCCCGATTCATGAAGATTTCGGCCTTCTTGGGGCCTTCAACCTAGTTTAGGACGTGACGCCTAGCTCGATGACCGAAACGCTGATCACCTCGATCTCAAGCTCGCCCGAGGGCAACTCGAGGGTCGCACTGGACCCGGGGTGAACGCCCAGCATGCCCTTAGCCAGGGGGGACTGGTAGGAGATCGTGTCCGCATCCTTGGTGTCCCAAGGCCCAAGAATCCGCACCGTCTTCTTCTCACCGGACTCGAGCTCAAGGTATTGAACCTCGGTACCCGGTGCCACGGTATTCTCGGGGATGGTCGCGGAGTCGAGTAGGGCGGCCTTGGCGACCTCCGTCTCGATCTCCTGTGCGCGGCCAGTCAGGTTGCGCTGCTCTTCCAGAGCAGCATCCCATTCGGAGTTCTCGGAAAGGTCGCCAAAGCTAGCTGCCTTTCCAATCGCCTCGGCATTGTTCGGGATCTTGACATCGATAAGCTCACGCAGCTCGGCCTTGCGATCGGACAAGCCAACTTGGGTTGTCCAAAGGTTGCCCGACTCCCAGAACGGACGCTCGCCGGCCTTGAAGATTTCAGGGGCAAGCTCTGCGATCACGTGAGTAAAGGTGCGATCGAGCATCACGTCCACGCCTCGCTCAACAATAAGGTGAGCGGTACGCAGAGCTTCAATGTCCGAGTCCGTGCAGAGGCTCTTCACAAGACTGGGCTCGCCGTTTACCAGAAGGTTGATCAGCTTCTTGTGCGCACGCGCTTCCGGTGAGCTGGCGCCCACGTCATTCTTGAAGTAGCTAGCCATCTGCAGCATAGCGTGAAGTCGTTGGGGAGAGGTGGACTCGCCCTTACTGACCTTGCCCTTCTCGACGAGCTCTGCCAAGGCCACGAAGGCCTGGGGATTACGCATGGGGCGTGCAAGCAGCCCACGGAAGTGCTTGGCCAGCTCATCTAGGCGCTTTGCCTTTAGGAGAGCCTCAATCAGCGGCTTCACCATGCCCGCGGGAGCGTGCTTCAAGTTGATCGCGGCCTCGTCGAGCCAACCATCATCCGAAACCGTCTCCTGGAGCAAGCCGACGCAGCGCTCTTGGTCTCGGATCGAGTCAAAGTGATTGAAGAGGCTCCAGAGTGCAGGAATCTCTCCGCCTTCGGCTTCCTCTTCTAGTGCGTCGACCAGCATCTCCACAAGGGGTGCCGGGGTCGTGCCCTCGGAGTTCTCGCGGATCAGCATCCAAGCACCAAGGCGGTGGTTGATAGGAGCTTCGCCCTCTTCGGCAAGCTCGCCGAGGACCTCGAGGCCCACCTTGGCGAGGTTCTCTTCCACGGACTTACCGGAGAAGAGGTCGCGCACACGGACCAGGGCATCGTGGAGGGTTGCCGAGCGCAAGAGCTGCTTGCGCATAGACTCCGCGGGGTCAGCCGCCGTTGCCAGCAGGCGAACCTGGGCCTTCGTCGCAGTTCCAATGACCTCGAACCACTCTGACTTTTCAGCTTCCTTGCGGCACTTGCGCCACCAAGCGGTAAAGCCGGGGCCGGTCTTGCCAAGCTGGGCCATCGCGTTACGCAGGATCGGCACGTGCAGGCGACCGTGGTGGCGCTCGAGGATGGTTCGCAGGACGATCAGAGGCTCGTCCTTAATCATGGCGGCGAGCTTGTCAGGGTCCAAGAGGACCAAGCCGCGCAGGTCGTCGGGGTGCAGAACGTCGAAGATGTCAACGGCGGTACTGAACGGGAAGTGGTCGGGGCGACCGTTGGCGAACTTAATGTTGATCTCGCGCTCTTCCACGTTAACGCTGGTCACCTGCCCGAGACCCCAACCCGATGGATGGAAGATGACCGCGCCCTCTTCGAAGGCCTTCAATGTGGCAAAGGCCTCCCAAGAGCCGCGCACATCAGAGCAGCCCTCGTGGAAGCCTGTGGTCTCCACATAGGCATCCCACCAGTCCTTGCCGGACCAAGCGCCCTTGCAGGCCTTAAAGAGCAGGTCCGAGAGCTCCCCGGGGTTTCCGCCACCGAGAAGGGCAGCTCCGATTACCGAGGCAGCGTCTTCAAATCGGTCCGCTGCCAACAGGTTGTTGGCGTGCTCGCGGATCATCATCATCAGACGACTGACCTCCTTGCGTTCACGAGCCGCTTGGAGGAGGGCCAGGATTGGCTCGATTTCGTGTCCTTCGACGAGCATGTGCTCGGTCCAGGCGTCATCAAGGTCGAGCCAGCGTTTCTTAGAAAAGAGTGAGAGGAGCGTCATATGTAGAGGGCGGGGGGAGGTGCTCTTTAATTATCGGGGTAATATGATGCCGAGGTCGGAGGGAATCGGAAAGCGTCGATCCGGGGTTCTCCGAGTCTTCTCGAGATTGGCGAAGATTGTAAGAGTAAGTCAGGCTGGCCGAACTCAGTCCACGGAGAGCAGTGCGCCCTTAAGATAGCGGGACCTAGGGAAGTCCGGGCGCTGTGGGTGATCCGGTGATGCCCCTAGGATCTCGAGCAGGCGCACGTCCCGCTCGGCCCGACGAGCGCTCTGAAAGACCATGCCAAGGAAGGTTGGCAGATCAAGAGCGCCGGAGCAGCTAAAGGTAGCTAAGAAGCCTCCCTTTCGGACGCAAGAGATGGCTAGGTGGTTCATGTCGCCATAGGTAACCAGGCCATCTTCAAGTCCGTGGCGCGAGGCGACAATCTTATGAGGGTCGAGAACCACAACCTCGGGTCGCGCGGTACCACTGAGGAGGCCCCGGCAGTACCGGAAGGTGTCCTCGTGCACAAAGTCCACGGCGAGGTCGTTCTTCTCGGCGGCCCAAACGGCCTTGTCGAGCACAACCTCGTCCAAGTCTACAGCCGTCACGTGCCGAGCACCCGCCTTGGCAGCCTGTAGGGCGAACCCACCGGCGTTACAGCACAGGTCCAGCATTTCACGGCCCTTGACGAGCTCGGCCACCCGGGCGCGGTTGTCGCGCTGGTCGCAGAACCAGCCGGTCTTGTGCCCCAGGCCGGGCTGCACGCGGTGGCGGATGCCTCGCTCGGTGATCTCTACGTTGAGCCTCTCGAGGTCGTCCTGACTGCGTCCATCCGAGGCAATGATAGTGGGGATGTCGTCGGAGAAGCCCTCGTGCTTGCGGGCAAGTCGAGCTACCTTGTGCAGCACAAGCATGCCCCGGTAGAGTTGCCCCAAGGCAAACTCAATCTCCTCCCGGAGGTACCAGAACCCAAGGGAGTGATACTCACAGACGAGCACATCTCCAAGTCGATCCACAATCAGGCCTGGCAGGCTGTCGCCCTCGGCATGCACGATGCGGTAGGTGTCGGTCACGTCTTCCAGGCGCAGGCCCTTGCGGCGCATGCGGTCCGCGTTGGCGATCACGCGCTGGAAGAACTCCCGGGGGCGATCAAGGTCCTTACGACGGCCCCTGGAAATCCAGCGAACGCGGATATCCGAGTAGGGGTTGTAGAGCCCGTGGCCCATAAAGCGATCGCGGTCGTCAAAGACCTCGACCAGCTCTCCAGGGCTGGGCTCGTCCTCCGGCTTTTCAAAGCGGTCCACCTCGCGCCCGTAAACATGGGGGCCTCGGGGCAGGTAATCGGGCTCAAGCCAAACGGGGCGAAGCCCGTCCTGGGCGCTCTTTGTACTCAAGGGAGGTTCTCGGTAAGGGGGTAACGGCCTTTGGGCGGCTACAAAATCAAAATCGAACACATAGAGTAACAAGGCGGGGGGGCTCTTGGTCAGGGATGTTTGTATCCTCCCCCCTATGTCACTTCCATTGATTGCTGAACTTGTCGCCCTCGCGGGCGGAACCGTGCTCACGATGACCCCGGCCGCTGTAGATCCAGCCCTTCCGGTTGCCCCCCCGGGGTACGTGTCCTATGTCGGAACCGTGCTGATCGAAGACGGTGCGATTCTTGAAGCCGGGCCCGATGTGGTTATCCCCGAGGGCGCGGAAATCATTGACGCCACAGGGCTCTTTATTATCCCCGGCCTGATTGATGGCTTTGTCCAATTTGACGGGGTTCACGATGCCCTCTACACGGCCGCCGGCGTGACGACGGTGCGCGACGTGGGCGGGTCGAGGACGCGTCTCTTAGAGCTGCGCGACAACCGCGAGAACGTGCCCGGTCCGAAGCTGCTCACCGCTGGCTCGGTGCTTGGTGGTAAACCGCCGGCCTCTCCCGAGGCAGCCATCTTTGAGACAGCCGAGGACGTGGACCGTTTGCTTCCCATCGTACTTGGTGCCGGCGTGGACTTTCTATCGATCTATCCGAACATGCCCGCTGATGCCTGGCGCCGGACCATCGAGCTGGGTAACGAGCACGGTTTCCAGACCTGGTCCCCGCTAGCGAGCCATTTTGGACTGATGGCGTCCCTTGCGGCCGGCCAAGAGGGCTTCTTCTACTTGGACGCGCTCCTGCCGCCGAAGACCGAGTGGGACTTCGTTCAGCCCTTGGCCTTCAAGCGCAACATCGCTGCCTTGGCCGAGCACAATGCGGCGATTGTCCCCATGCTGCACGCCACGGCCCAGAGGCTTGAGGCTGACGCACCTGCGGGTGAGTTGCAGGAGAACTTCTTTAAGTACCTCGACGTTCACTACGAGGCATTCTGGCGCGATGACCGCGCGGCCCGCAATGCCGAGGTTGCCAGGAACGACGGGTACCTTGAGACCGGTGAACGCGTGCTTACCAAGCAGTTGAAGGTGCTCAAGATGCTGGATGATGCCGGCGCGCGCATTGTGCCAGGAAGTGGTGCGCCGCATCCGTGGCTCTTTCCAGGCAACGGGCTCATCGACGAATTAATGCTGTGGGAAGAGGCCGGCTTAGAGCCAAGTCGTGTCCTTGCAGCCGCCACTGTCGAGGCTGCGGACGCCTTCGGCCTGGCAGGATCCCACGGCCAAATTCAACCGGGCTTCTCGGCTAACCTCGTCTGCCTTGCCCGCGATCCGCGCCTAACCGCGGGCAACCTTTACAACCCCGAAATGGTGATCAACCGGGGTCACGTCATGTCGTACCAAGACCTGGCCAAGATCAAGCGCACCCTAGCCTCTGACATCAAGACCTTGCGCGACCTGGCGGCTATGCCAATTGAGGTTGCGAAGCCGGACACCCCCGAGGGCGAGATCGTCTTAGAGGGCTTCCTAGAATCCAGCGCTCGCCAAGCCCGTATCTCGGCTGAACGCTGGGCCATTGTGCGAGAGCCGGACGGAGGCGTCTCTTACTGCGGTCGCATCGTAACCAATGGCAACGGGGCCTTCTTGGACACGGATCTCAGCATTGTCCAGCGAACCCGCGAGGGCAAGCTCGACAGCATCTTTCTTAAGCTTGAGCAGGGGCCCGACGTTCTCGTCCTCAAGGGCAACTGGGCCGGCGAGCGCTTCCACCTAGAGCGGCGTCTCAATGGCATCTTCGTCGACAAGTCCCAGACGCCCGAGCGACCTGTGACCATCGAAGTGGGCAGCATCACATCCTTACTTGTACTGGGCCAAATCGAGCGCACGGGAAACATGCCCGTAATCTTCTTTCACGAGGGGTTTGACGCCGAAGTCATCGGGTGGGAACTGCAGATCGCCGAGCAGATGATCCACTTTGTGCGCACCCAACGCTCCCTGATGGGCTTTGCCTATACGCCCAAGGGTGGCATCAACTCTTGGAAGACCGAGACCGGTGACCTGGCGACCAACCAGAACATCATGAGAATCGAGACCAAGATCCTGGAAGAGTCTGCCTTTGGAGGTCCCGGCATGCCCATGCTGGCCTCGAAGAAGCAGACCATGACCACGTCTCCGAACCAGCCCCCTGTAGTGTCGGGCCCCGCGAAGGATGGCGAAGGTGCGGCAGTACCTGATGCAGTCGAACCTACCGATAAGACCGAGCAGCCCGCACCCCCGAGCGATGGTTGAGAAGCCCGAGCCCGGCGCATCCCCCGAGCGCTTTTCCACAGAGATCAACCGGGACGTTCCTGTTGCCGCCCCTGGTGAGTTCGAGCCCCTTGCCCTTGGCTCCAAGCTCAGGGTCTGGCCACCGGTTTTACTAGCGCCCATGGCTGGGGTGACGAATCCACCTTTCCGCAGCCTCTGCCGCGAGTTCGGCGCCCCCCTGTGTGTCTCTGAGATGATCACCGCCCGCGCCTGGCTACGGGGCAACGAGCTCACGCACTTGCTGGCCAGCTCCTCCGAGGACGAGCGTCCGCGCTCGTTTCAAATCTATTCCGCCGATCCCGACGAGGTGCGCGAGTTCGTGAAGCGGATTGCGCCGGGCATCGATCACATCGACCTAAATTTCGGGTGCCCTGTGCCCAAGGTCACAAGGGCCGGTGGCGGCAGTGCCATCCCCCTCAAGCCCAGGCTTCTTGCGCGTATTCTCAGGGCAGCCGTCGGGGCAGCTGGAGAGACACCAATCACCATTAAAGTTCGCATGGGGGCCTCGAACGAGCTCTCGACATGGCGCGACTCTGGGCGCGTAGCCCACGAAGAGGGTGCGGCTGCGATCTGCCTTCACGGACGGACGGCGGCCCAGCTCTACAGTGGCGATGCAAACTGGGACGTAATTGGCGAGCTCGTAGAGGCATCAAAGATTCCAGTGCTAGGTAATGGCGACATCTGGGAGTGCTGGGATGCTCTGCGCATGATGCGCGCAACGGGCTGCGCTGGTGTCGTGGTCGGCCGCGCTTGTCTTGGTCGCCCCTGGCTTTTCCGGGAGCTCGCCCAGGTCTTTAACGGCCAAGAGCCAGGTCCCCCGCCGACGGTGGGGGACATCATTCCGATCATGGCCGACCACGCCACTCGCTTGATGGATTTCTTTGGTCCCGAACTTGGCATGCGCCAAATGCGAAAGTGGGGGGTCTGGTACACGAAGGGTTTTCACGGCTCCTCTGCCGTGCGCGAGTCTCTTGTGCGAGTGACGAACCTAGAAGACATGCTTAGTGCGCTGTCCAAGCTTAATCAAGAGGAGCCCTTTCCCGAGCGCGCCCTGCGTGCGAACCGGGCCAAGGGGTCACGCAAACAAAAGGTCGTCTTGCCCGAGGGCTATCTCGACGATTTGAATGACGACACTCCCCCCAAGGGCCCGATCTCCGAAGCGGAGCTGGCAGCGTGGGACAAGGCCCTTGGTGGGGGCTAAATGGCCATGGATAATGGAACGATGGAAGTGCGTGATGTTGTCATCGTAGGTGCTGGGGCAGCCGGCAGCTGGGCCGCCTGGCGCGCAGCGGGCGAGGGGGTGGAGGACGTTCTCTTGCTCGAGAAGACTCCGCGCCTTGGGACAAAGATCCTTGCCAGTGGGGGGACTCGGTGCAACCTGACGACGACCCTAGGACCGGATGAGGCCGCCGACCTCTTTGGCACATCGGGGGGCCGTTTTTTACGGCGGGCCTTCCGAATCCTCCCGCCCCAGAAGCTTCGGGAGTACTTCCACGAGCTTGGGGTGCCAACCTTGGCCGCCCCCCTGGAGAAGGTGTTCCCCCAGAGCGGTCAGGCCAAGGACGTACGCGACGCGCTGCTCAACGCCGTGCACATGACCGGCGTGGAGATGCGCTTGGACACTCAGGTGGTCTCCATCGTGCCCGTAACGGACGCGAGCCATAGTTGGCGCGTAGAGCTCGCGGGTGGCGGCACCATTGGCGTTAAGCGCCTTGTGCTAGCCACCGGCGGACAGAGCTATGCGGGCACGGGCACAACCGGGGATGGCTACCCTTGGCTGCGTAAGCTCGGCCTAGGCTTCGTGGAGCCTGCGCCCGCCCTCGCGCCGATCAAATCCGACGAGAAGTGGGTCCACGAGCTAAGTGGAAATTCCCTGCAGGACGTGGAGTTGCGTCTTGTTAACGCCAAAGGCAAGGAGCTCGGCCGCCGGCGCAGGCCTCTTTTGTTTACCCACGCGGGGGTCTCGGGCCCGGGTGCCATGGATTTGTCGGGAATCATTGCGCGCACAAAGCAGGATGGCGGTGCGGCCAAAATTGCCGGATGGTGCCTTCGCGCCGACCTACTGCCCGACGTTTCGCGTGAGGAGCTAAGGGAGGTCCTGATCGCCGTCGCGGCCCTGCCCGGCGCACCGCTCCTGGTTAAGGGTATTCCCATTGTTCTTGCCCAGCGATTCCCGCTTTTAGAGCTGCCCTCAAAGCGCATCCTACACGAGGTTTTCGCCGAAGCTGGCCTGTCGGCTCGCTCCGGGCACCAGGCCCTGACGAAGTCCGCCCGCCACGATCTGATTGAAGCCTTCAAGGGCCTGCAAATCCCGGTTTCGGGTACCCTCGGCTATGACAAGGCCGAGGTGACCTCGGGTGGGCTCGCCCTGCGTGCGGTCGACCCAGGGACGTGCCGAGTTCGCGGCCAGGAGGAGCTCTGGGTGATCGGCGAACTCTTGGACGTGGACGGCCCGATTGGGGGCCTCAACTTCCAGTCGGCCTTTGCTACGGGTGAAGCCTGCGCCTTGGATCTTGCCCAAAGCAGCTCTACTTAATAAGTGCTCGCTCCATGGCTGCAATGGCCGCCTCGCGGATCTTCATGCGCCCAGCAACTAGGCTCTCCTTGCGAGCGTTACCTTTGTTCCAAGCTTCGTTGCCACTGTCTTGAATGATAGGCAGGGCGGCCGTGGCAATCCGAGCTCCCTTTTCGCGGAAGGCTGAGACTAGGTCGTCCGGCCCGGACTCGGCATCCAGTCCAAGGTAAGCAGAGTAGGCGTGCAGTACATTTGACGAGGCGACCCAGCCACCGGGCACACTTGGCGCCGCTTGGAAGTAGTGGGCTGCCGTCGCAAGGGCTGCTTGGCGGTGGCGGCGGCAATCAAAAAGCGAAGTCGACATACGGGGGTACCACTGCTTCTTTAACTTTTTGCTGACCTTGCCCAACAGATCTTCGCCGTGAACAAGCTTCGCGTAGGCACGAAGATCAATGTTTGGGACATCTAGGGGGATCTGGTGGGACCACACTCGGTACAGAGAGATGCCCTCGTAGGACTTAGACTTTAGGTCTGCATAGTCATGGGCAAAGAAGAAGTCCTCCTTGCCATATTTGCGCGGAACATCAAGGCGAGCGATCAAGATCGCTTCAGCGAGATCTTGGTCAATCGGAAATCCCGAGAGGGCATTCTCCAGAGCCAAGAGGCTGCGCTTCTTCTTCCGCACGTCCTCGTCGAGCAAGACAATTTCGCCGGTCCCAAAGTCGTAGGTGTAGTAGGTGGGCAGGGCTCGACCGGCGTCGATCGTGATCATGTCCTTGTCTAACTTCTTCCACGAGCTCGAGCCCTGGCGCACAAGCTTGCGATTAGCACCTGGCGGGTAAGTCTTGGGGTCGTGCGCTTCCATCTTGGGGGCTAATGGAAGTTTCTGCCGGTCTATGAGGGAGTCGGCGACTAGTGCGTTGACCAGGCCAACCTGGGGGGCTCCGGACTGAGCCAAGGACGCCTGCAAGTCGTCCCAAAAGGCCTTCTCGTTTTTTACGGATAGGCGTCCAATGGCCTTAATCTTCTGCTCTAAGGACTCGAGTTCGAAGGGGTCGGACTGCTCCTGACTACAACCGGGTGGAGTGGGGGAGGCAGTCGATAGGCTTACGGTTGGAAACAGCGCCAAGGTTAGCGCAGCGATCAAGGGATAAGATTTCATAGAGATGCGAGTCAACCTAGGAGCTACTTGTTCTTGGGCGGATCTGGCAGCGAGTCTCGATCAAAGGCCTCGAATTGCTGCATCACCCAGATCAGTTTGGCCTTCACTTGCCAGCGCTCACCCTCGAACCAAGCCACGCGATTCGCGCCCATGTCGCGGAAGTCCTTCTTCTTGGTCTTCTTGACCAGATCCTTCATGTACTTATCCCACTTGTCCGGTTTAGGCAGCTCCTTGGCGAAGGCCTCGGGGTCGCCTTCGTACTCTTGCCAGAGGGCATTGAAAGCAAGTGCATTCGGGGTGTAGACGTTGGTTGGGATCGCGTTGCCGCGTATGTAGTTAACAGTAATCGCTTCGAGCAGCTGTCGGTGGTGCTTGGCTTCCAGGAAAACGTCGCCGATCTTTCCGTAGAGCTTGTCGTGCTTAGACTCGGGCACCGGGGCCTTGTAGGACTTCCAGTCGTCGAAGAGCACGTGGTAGAGCCCAAGGTTATCCACGTCCGGCATCTCCAAGACGCGTCCCGAGCACCATGCGTCGTACAAAGTCACGCCCGGGTAAGCGTTGCCGCTGCGGTCCGTGTAGATGTGGTGGAAGGCCTTGAGGGTCTCGCGTTGGCTTTCGTCGTCGAGGCGGCGTAGCAAGAGCGCCTCGGCAAGGTCGGTCCGGGGTGGGAGGCCCATCATGCCGTTCTCGAAGATGGCAGCCGGATCCGTCTCATCTCCGACCTGGATGAGATTGCCCGTGGTCCAATCGTAGTCCCAGGCCCTGACCAGCGGATCCTGTGGCATGCGTCCCTTGATCTCCTGGTGCACTGCCTTGGCCTTGCGGGAATCTTCGTCCAACAACTTGCGCTTGATTGGCTGGTTCGGGGCATGGACCTCGGGGTCGAACCAACTCAGTGGCTCGGGGCTGGGCCAGGTGCCACGGTCACGGGTTTCGCCGCTGATGACGTAATCAATCAGCCGCTTCTGGGCTGTCTGCAGATACTCCGTCTCTGCCGTAAACCATTGGGAGACCTCGCGCTGCTCGTCGGGCAGTAGATAGCTCCATGCGGCTCGGATCTGCTCGTCCGAGGGCGGCTGCTCTTGGGTCTGATCCTGTGCAGCCGGGAGCAGCGTTGCGAAGAGCGCGAAGAGGGTCGTGATCATGATTCGGCCAGAGGAGAAAAGGTGCGTGTCGCGTCGTGCTAAAGAGGCTCGGTAGATTGTGCGCCGAGCACGTGGCCTAGTTATGCCCCGGACTCGTGGATTGACCTTTGGTCTCTCCTATCGACTAGGGAAGTAGGGAGCTACGTTGCGGTCGCCACATCTGCCTTATTTTTAACAGAAGCCTATTGGGAAGAGCGCTTCTTACGACGGGGACGGCGCTTCCTCCTGCGACGGCCCTTCTTTCGAAGGGCAGCCAGGTCGTCCGCGGGGAGATCCGAAACCTCTTCAGAGACCGTTCGCCAGGCTTCGTATACGTCCCAGCCTTGGCCCCATGCTGCCGAGCGAATGCGGAACAGATTGATCGCTTCGGGGAAGCCCTCGGTGGTGGTGAAGACCAAAGCCCTTGGGTCGGAACCGGGTAGGTCATCAAAGCGGTGCTGGTCGACAATCATACGCCGTGCGACAATAAAGATACGACGGGGCAGACGGCTGTCCTGGACGAGTGGATCGAGCACTTCGCTGACTACATCAAACATGTCCCCGGGTGCGCCGGGCAGGGTTCTTGAATCGGGGTCCGCCTCACGCTCGATGACGCGCAGCCAAAGTACGGCCAAGCACAAGGCACGAGACGGCTCTCGTTCGGCGTGCACGTCCGCGTCCAGGGCCTCAAGGAGTCGCCAGTAAGAATCGGCCCGGTCGCGGGTCTCAGGATCGGGGTCGTCACTCGCGCCAATGAACTGGTCGATGCCCGGCAACAGAACCCCAAGGGCACCACAGGCACGCATCATACGAAAGGCACCCAGGGCAGTACCCGACAGGCAAAGGCGCATCAGCTCTTCGAGGATACGGGGCGGGGCGGCCCGCTCGAGCTCCTCAGCGAACTCGCACATGGCTTCCCAAGTGTCGTCCTCGATCTCAAAGCCAAGGCGCGTTGCGAACTTGATCGCTCGCATAATGCGCACGGGGTCCTCGGCCATGCGAACCCGCGGATCACCAATCGTGCTAAGGATCCCATCTTCAAGGTCGTCGAGTCCGCCCACAAAGTCGTGGATCAGATCATGTACGGGATCTAGAAAAAGCCCATTGATTTTAAAGTCCCGGCGCATGGCATCTTCGGCAGCCGTGCCGAATGCGTTGTCGTCGGTAATCAGCAGATCCTCGCCATGGGCCTCTGGGGGCCGCCGGAACGTGGCCGTCTCGAGGATGTGATCCCCGTAGTAAATGTGCGCAAGTTTGAAGCGTCGACCGATGATCCGCGCGTTGCGAAAGAGCCTCCGGATCTGTCGTGGGTGAGCCGCCGTAGCGATGTCAAAGTCCTTAGGTTTGCGGCCAAGCAGCAGGTCACGTACGCACCCGCCAACGAGATACGACTCGTGGCCACTGCGCATGAGCCTGGAGACGACACGCAGGGCATCCTGGTGAATGCGGTGGTTCGGGATATCGTCTGCACTCACGGTCTCCGGCTCCATATCGCCGGAGGGCTCGATCGGCTGGGATTCGACCTCGCGGGCGCGGGACTTCCGTCCTTTTGAGCGGGAATGAGCGGTCGGATTTGGGGCGGGGGACTCGTCGCCGGTGCTCCCTTCTTCTTGAAATGGTTCTGACATAACTGTGCGTAGACAATAACCGGGACGTGCCCCGTTAGAGCCTTACAAGTGGCGGTATTCCCACGAGAATACTGCTTGCTGCGCTTGCCAGGGAGGCCCGGAAGGGATACTCTTCCGGCCCTTGGAAGGGTAGTAGCTCCAATTGGTTAGAGCGACTGATTCCAAATCAGTAGGTTCGGGGTTCGAGTCCCTGCTACCCTGCCATCTTCCAACTGGCCCGTGGCTAGAACCGCGATGCCAGTTCGCGAGCGTCTCGCTGCCCAGGGGCTCTTGTTGCGCATCTGACGGGCACATTTAGAGAATATGACTCCATCTCCCAACCAGCCCCCAGACGCTCCTGAGCCCGAAAATCCGGAAGAGATCTGGAAGGCAAAGGAGATCGCCGCCGAGGCCGAAGAGGAGATCAAACACCCCGACACTCCGATCCCTTCCGTGGACGAAATGCGGTCTGCCATGGGGTGGGCCTTCGAGGCAGAGAACGTCGAGGAGTCCATGCTCGACACCCTGACCAAGCACGCCCTGCTCGTGCTCGAGGCGAATCGTACGATGAACCTGGTAACGGACTTGGACCCGAGGGAGTTGGCTGCGAAGCAGTATCTGGACTCCTGGCGAACAACCCAACTGCTGCCCCTTTTCGGTCGCAAGGTTCTTGATATCGGCGCTGGCGGCGGCTTCCCCACGGTACCGATGGCACTGGCCGAGACTGACACCAAGTTCATCTCCGTGGACAGTCGCCCCCAAAAGGCCGAGTTCATGAAGGACTGCGTTGCCGAGCTAGGCCTCAAGAACGTCGAGGTTCAGTGGAACCGGGGTGAAGACTACCTAGTGCACAACAAGGTGGACATCGTTGTCATCCGAGGCCTGTCGTCCGTACGCGAGAACGTCCGGATGCTGCGCAAGGTTCGCCAGAGCATGAAGGACCTTATCATGTGTAAGGGGAAGTCATGGTCGCGTGAGATGCGGGCTGGTGAGAGGGAGTCGGAGAGGCTCGGGTTTCGTTTTAATACGGTTTGGGAGCATGAGTTGGTGGGCGAGTTTGGCAAGCGCGCATTACTAGTTTACAGCGCTCCCGGCGGCCTATAACTCGTCACGTCCTCTCCAAGGGCGCCGCATCTTTGCGCCCCAAAAGCTGAGCTTCCCCTTCGATCCATCGAAGTGAGCCAGGATCACCCAGCATTAGATGCCCGCGTTGCCCCCGGAGGGTACCTCCATATGCGGGCTCTCTCCGAGCTGGTCATCGCGGGTGCATACAGTGGTTCCCAGGACTTTGGTTTGGCCTAGAGATCTTGTTGGCTGGCTTGGCGCGCCATGCGCGAAGCGACGCGAACCTGCTGGCTCTTGTCAGGAAGAGCGAGCGTCACTCCGAAGCTTGCGAGCCATTCCTCTCGATTCAGTAAAAGAGAGAGTTGGTGCCCGAGGGGGGAGTCGAACCCCCATGTCCTTGCGAACACATGGACCTGAACCATGCGCGTCTACCAATTCCGCCACCCGGGCACCGAGTGAGGCGCGAAAAGTTATCAGAAACGAGGGGCTAGTCAACCGCAACCCTAGCTTTCCATCGCGAGTTCCATATCTCACGTCTATACTACGCCCACCATGGCCCGAGAATCCGACAAGCTGCGCGTCATCTCGACGAACCGCAAGGCGTTCCACGATTACCACATTTTGGACGAGCTCGTCTGTGGAATCGAGCTGCTGGGCACCGAGGTCAAGAGCCTGCGGGACGGCCATGCGGTGATTGGAGCCGCCTATGGGCAGATTCGCTCCGGTGAGCTTTTCCTGCTCGGCGCGAGCATTCCCGAGTACTCCCACGGGAACCTGCACAACCACAAGCCCGAGCGCGAGCGCCGGCTCTTGGCTCGCCGCCGAGAGATCGACAAGTGGTTCAAGCAGGTCCGCGAGAAGGGCGTCACAATCGTGCCACTAGACATCCACTTCGAAGGCCATCTGGTCAAGGTCAAGATGGCTTTGGTGCGCGGCAAGAAGCTCTTTGACAAGCGTGCGGCAGACAAGGAAAAGAGCATCAAGCAGGACATGCGAAGGGCCCTTGGGCGGCAACGCTAGATCCCGGTCTCACCTTGATCGATCTGGGCCATGAGCGTAGGGTGACGGGATGACGATCCCTAGCACGCTCGCCTACATCATGCCCAAAGAACCGGAAGGGCACCTCTCGATCCTGGACGTGCTTATTATGCCTGTGCTAGCCAGCGTGTTTATTCTTGGGATGTGGTTGCTGATCCGCCACTTCAGCAACGACCAAGAGGAAGCCTAAGCCCTGTCTAGTATCCAGGCGATCGCAGCGGGTAGATCCGCGGCTAAGTGATCGCCTTCGGTAAGGTCTTTCTTCTGTTGGGAGCCCTTGCCCGTCTCCACCAAGACACACCCCGGTACCCCAGCCGCTCTCGCAGCACTTAGGTCGCGCAGGGAATCGCCAACGCACCAGCTTGTGGCGGCATCGAGATCGAGCTCGGCCATGGCTTCCAGATACATGCCCGGCTTCGGCTTGCGGCAGTCGCAAACCTGGCGATAGGCAATCGGTCCGACCTCGGGATGGTGGGGGCAGAATTTATACAAGTCCACCGATGCGCCAGCCTTCGCCAGAGCGATGTCCATAGCGTCGTGGAGGTCCTGCAGGTCGGCCTCAGTTAGGAGCCCGCGAGCGATCCCGCTTTGGTTGGTAATCACGACGATCTTCCAGCCCGCGGCTTGGGCCAGGGCAATCGCTTCCGCCGCCCCGGGAATCAGCTCGAGATCTTTAACGCGAGCGAGGTAGTCCACCTCACGATTGATCGTGCCGTCACGATCTAAGAAAAGGGCCCTGGCCAAGGACCGCTAGCTCCGTGGGGCGCCTTCGTCCGAGGCGGGCGGGGGTGCGTCCAAGTCATCAGCGCCTAGGCGCAAGCGCATGTGGATACGGCTGGGGGACAGGGCCGAGTTCGTGCGAAGCGGCATCCAAAAATCTGCAAAGGGAAGCCAAAGGGGGAAGCGCCAGCTTAGCCCCTCGTTGCGGGACTCGTCAAAGGTGACCAGCTCCCAGCGACGATTGGGGGACAGGTACAGCCCAGCGGTCTGGTAGCCCTTGAGCTCGAACTCCACTCGGTAGGATTCGTCCTCGTCCAAGTCCAGCATGCAAGGTGTCGCGAAGCCTGATTGCATACCGTCAATGACTACCAGAGCGCCCGGTGGGTTGGTAGAGAAGTGCACGCCCAGGGGTTTGCGGTCCCAAGTCATGTCTGGAGTCGGTGATGGCCAGACTCTGCAAGAGGACAGCGCGGACGCCAAAAACAGGGCGACCGGGAGAATCAGACAAGAATTCAGGGTTCGTTGTGGGCAGGCCATAAGTGTATTGTCGACAGGATTGGTGCAAGAGGCAAGCACATCGGGCTTGCCTCTTGGCTCTTCCTTAGCCAATCTTCACCCTATGGCAGCCCCAAGTCCAACCCAACGACCACAGAATTCCGAGCGAGATCCGATCGCTACGGCTCTGCTGGTGGCTGCATGTCTCCTAGGAACCCTGGTTTTCGTCCGCCTGGGGGAGTGGAGCCTGTGGATTGACGAGGCCTTCGCCCTCAGTGACTCGCTCTTCCGGAGCCCCAAGAACAACCCCTTGGGGTATTGGATTTTCGAGCGCTACTTCGAAATGATGGGGGCGCGAGATGGAATTCGCCCGGATGAGTTCACTATGCGCTTCTTGCCGGCCCTTTTGGGCTGGCTCGGTGTGCCGCTCACCTTTTGGGCCTTCTACCCAGCTGCGGGTAAGCGAGTAGCCGCGGGCGCCGCTTTGATCCTGGCAGTAAGCGCCTGGCACCTCTACTGGTCCCAGAACGCGCGTTTCTACACCCTGGTCCAGGACCTAGTCCTGGTGGCCTCGGGGCTCTGTCTGCGCGGCTTTTGGCAGAGCAGCGCTATAAAGCTTTCCGCCGGCTTATTGGCCTTTGGGGTCGCGTCCCTTGCCCACCCAACGGCCGCGATCGTGGGGGCTGCGCTCTTCCTGGCTGCCTTTGTGGTCCCTCTTTTCAAGGTTCAGGTCCCTGGCATGGACGGGCCGCCCCGGAAAACACTCTATCTCTTCGGAGTCGTAGGCCTCATCGGTTTGGCCCTCTGGGCGCCCCAGGTTTGGTCCACATGGAATGGAGATGCGGCCAAGGGCGTAGGTGACCCAGCGCACCTCGTTCTGACCTTTGGCTTCTTCGTGACGCCCGTCCTAGGTGCAGCCGCCCTATTCGCTGCCCACCAAGCCGTTACTACGAAAAACACGATCGGTATCTTCGCCCTGGCGACGATCGTGGCCAGCGTCTTGGCCGCGTTGGCGACCGCCTTCTTCGCCCGTGTTTCGGCCCAGTACCTGTTTGGACTGCTCCCGTGGATCGCGCTCTTGGCGGCCATGCCCTTGGGCACCCGAAGCGCGAAGAAACCAGCCAACAACCAGGCGGATCAATCCACCCCCCAAGCTTCCGCCTTATCCCTTGGCTTGCTGGCCGTCGTCGCACTCTCCGGGCTCACCCAAGAGGTGCTCTACCTTACGGTGCGCCAAGGTGAGCGCCCCAAATGGCGCGAAGCTTATCGCTACGTCTGGAACCACCGAGCTCCCTCGGACCAGGTCTTCGGTATGGCGGGGCCGGTGGCGGAGTACTATCTCGAGCCCCGCAAGCTGGAGGTCCGCGATGTACGGGGCGTGACCTACCTCACTAAATTTAACGCCCTAGAGCCTGGCAAATGGGCCAGGTTTAACCGCAAGAGTTGGTTCGTACTCAATCGCGAAGAGCTGTACGACTGGCCGGCAGAAAGTCGGGCAAAGTTTACAGAGCTGCTAAGCCAAGACTGCCGTTTGGTAAAGAGCTGGCCCCTGTTTGTGGAATCCCGGGACCTCTCGGTAGAAGTCTACGTCCGGGACTGAGGTTAGGCCGGGCTCGCCAGCTTTTCGATGAAGCTACGAAGAGCGTCGATTTCGTGATTTCGGGCGAAGCCCAGAAATCCACCAACGCGATTCCCGGTTGGGCCTACGGCCTGTCCCTAGAGCAAGTCCAGCCTACTCCTGGGCTCGGCCCATGAAATCACCGGTGTCGGTGCTCACCTTGACCTGCTCGCCAACTTTGATGTGAAACGGGACCTTAATGGGCTGCCCGGTTTCTAGCACCGCATTCTTCTTCACATTCGTGGCAGTGTTTCCCTTCACAGCCATCTCTGCTTCGATGACCTCCAACACGACCGAAGTTGGCAGAGCCAAGCCGATGGCCAGTTCGTTGTGCCACGTCACTTCGACCTGCTCGTTGGGCTTAACAAAACCCATCTTGTCGCCGACCACATCCTTGCCCAGGGGAAACTGCTCGTAGTTCTCAGAGTCCATGAAGATGTAGTCCCCATTGGACTCCTGGTACAGGTACTCAGCGGCCTTCTTATCCAGGAAGGCCACGTCTACGGAATCAGCAGATGAGAGCCGCATGGACTGAACACCGCCTGTGGAGAGGCTCTTGATCTTGATCTGAATGATCGAGCGTAGGTTGCCCGGGGTGCGGTGCTCGTATTCGGTAATGAGGAAGAGGTCGCCGTCCTTCTCGAGGACTTGTCCCTTGCGGATTTCGGTAGCGCGGCTGGCCATAACTTAGTGTTGAAGTGGGGGAGTTTAGGAGGGTATTAGTATTCTCGTCGGCGACTCGACGAGGGGATGTCGAGGGCACGGCGGTATTTGGTCACAGTACGGCGGGCAATCTTGACGCCCTGTTCGGCGGCAAGCAAGCCCGCAAGCGCTTCATCCGAGAGGGGCTTCTTCTTGTCCTCGGAGTCGACAATGCGCTTGAGCTTGTCCTTAATGCTCATCTGGCTCTCGGCCTCACCATCCTCATTGACGGTGCCTGAGGTGAAGAAGAACTTCAGGGGGAAGATGCCCCGGGGTGTCTGAGCGTACTTGCCCGATGCTGCTCGGGAGACGGTGGATATGTGAACATGGGCCTCGTCTGCGATCTCTTGCATCCGCATCGGAACCAGGTGGCTGACGCCTTCCTTGAGGAAGCCAGTCTGGCGTCGAAAGATCGCATCCGCGATTCGCTCCATGGTGGACTTGCGCTGGTTTAGGGCGTTGATAAACCAACGCGCTGACTCCAAGCGCTTCTTTACCCACTCCTGAACCGCTTGATTATCCTTTGCCTCGCGGGCTTGGCGCAGAAGAGACTTGTAGTTCGGACTTACCACCAGATCTGGAAGGCGCTGTTTAGGGAGGCGCACTTCGAAGGCGCCGTCGATCTCTTCTACGACGATGTCGGGGTGGATGACGGCGGCGGTTGTCTCGGTCTGTCCGTGACACGGATAGGGGTCGAGACCACGGATCATCTCCAGCGCATCCTTGATCTCCTCGATGCTCGCACCCGTGGCTCGGGTGATGGCGGGCAACCGATTAGTCGTAATGTCCTCAAGGTGATTCTCGACCAGCTCGTGGACAAGTGGATCCCAAAAGGGATGCTCCTCGAGTTGAAGCAAGAGGCACTCGCGCAGGTCCATAGCACCGAGCGCTGGGTGGGCCGCGGAGCGCAAGACACCCAATACATCCAGCAGGTCTGCGGACTTTACCGTCGACTTGTAATAGCCGTTGGCCAGCACGTCGAGGGTCTCCGTCAGATAGCCGCGGTCGTCTAGGGAGTAGATCAAATACTCCGCGATCTGGCGATCGGTCTCGCTGAAGTTGAGGAACGTGAGGTGCTCGTGCAGCGTCTCACCCAGGCTCAGGGTGCGAGCCGGTGTATTGTTCATGGCCTCAAGCTTGCGATCCCCGGCCTCGGGGTCCGAACTGGCGATGCGCCTTCCGTCGCCGAGCTCGCGCTCGTAGTTCTCCAGCACCTCCAGCATGCCCTCGACCCCGGGATTCTCCGGGTTCTCGTCTGGATTTGGCGCGGAGGAGTCATCGGATTGGCCCTCCGTGGCGCCCTCGGCTACCTCAAGGAAGGGATTCTCCATGAGTTCCTGCTCGACGCGCCCCTCTAGGTCGAGTGTCGAGAGCTGCAGGATCTGCATAGCCTGGATCATTTGCGGCGACTGGACGAGTCGCTGCTCCATGCGTGCATTTTGATTGAGACCGAGTTTCATAGGGTGGTGAGTATAGAGGGGCGGAGCGCCTTTGGGCAGACTTGCCTTGCGAGCAGCGGTCCTTAGAGGGTGTGCAGACACTCAAGGCACGATCTTTCTAGTCCATTGAGTTCGAGAAGCAACCCAACTTGCCACCCCAAAGGTGGTTGTGGGCCGGCTCTCGCGCCATAATGCTGCTATGACAAATGAAAATGACCCGTCGACCGAGCTAGAAGAGTGGGAGCTCATAGCTTGGCGCCGCCTTCGAGCTGGCATGCTCGTGGAGCTTGGAAACGCAGACAAGAAGCTCGCAAAGACTTGGCAAGCACGAGTCAAGTCGGGCGATTTCGACGCGGACCTATGCACCGATCAAATCTTAGCGACCGGTCCCCTAAAGCCCGCGCGAGAAGAGGAGGCCGTCCTTACCCGAACGACTCGTCTTGAGCGCGACCTACTCATGACCCCCCTGCTCAAGGGGGTCTCCGGCAAGAGCCGCAAGGTTCGCGGGGCCGCCAAGAGTGGCGCGGCTGCCTTGATCATGCAGTTCATCGTGGTAGGCATCTTCTGTATCTTGACCTTTCTCTTCCTGCTCGTCGCCGCTATGAAGGGCGTCGAGTTTGACCCCTTCTTCCAGGCGATCATTGACTTCTTTCCCGCCATTGGCGACTAGACACCTGGAACCCAAGCCATGACGACTCAAGAAAACTTCGATGGACTCTACTCCCAAACGCAGATTCGGCACCTAATGAAGACCGAGTTCAGCCGGGCCAAGCGCTACAAGTACGAGCTCACCTGCCTGTTGCTGGAGATCTCCGGCATCGGCGCATTCCGGGATCAATTTGGCTTCGATCCGAAGGAGGATCTCTGTGCCGACTTTGTCAAGCACCTACAGATTGAGACGCGCTCCTGCGACTACCTAGGGCGCATGATGGATGACAAGTTTCTAGCCATCTTGCCCCACACCGGCTTCGAGGGAACCGGTGCACTTGTGGACAGGCTTAGGGTCATGCTCTCCACGATCGAACTGCCCGAGGGCGCACCGGCCGGCGGGCTGTCATTGACCTCGGGTAGTAGCCACTTTCAAGACGGCGCCCCTATGTTCTTTGACGCCCTACTTGATGGGGCCGAAGCGGCCCTGCAGACTGCCGAGCCCGGCGCCCACGTGTCCCAGAAAAGCTCGCCCCAGTGACTCCAGCATGACCTCTCCAGCTTCACCCCCCGACTCCAAGGGAACCCAGCTCGCACCCAAGGGGCTCAAGGTCCTGCTTGCAGAAGACGAGCCGCTGATCGCCGAGACTCTTGGGGACAGCTTGGAAGAAGCTGGCTTCCAGGTGCTCAAGGCAGTCGACACGGACTCCGCCCTGGCTATCCTACGGGACCAAGATCCCGATGTCGTCCTGACCGATATCCGCATGCCCGGCGCGGGTGGCATGGAGATCCTGCGCGCATCGGTCGAGAGTGACAAGCTGCGCCCCGTGATCGTCATCACGGGCTTCGCGACGGTTGACAATGCCGTCGAAGCCATGCGCCTCGGGGCCATCAACTACATCCAGAAGCCTTTTAGCAACGATTCCGTTGTCCAGATGGTGCGCGGCAGCTCCAGAGTGCGCGCCCTCGAGGCCGAGAACAAGTCCCTGCGCGAACAGCTCCGGGTCCAAACCTCCTGTGGCTCTATGGTCGGCGCATCCACGGCCATGACCACCGTCTTCGACCGCATCCGCACCGTCGCCGTCACCGATGCAACGATCCTCATCGAAGGCGAGAGCGGAACGGGAAAAGAGCGGGTCGCATTAGCCTTGCACGAGGCCAGCGCCAGGTCCCAAGGCCCGTTCATCGCAATCTCTTGTGCGGCCCTGCCCGAGAGCCTCCTAGAGGCTGAGCTGTTCGGCCACGAGAGGGGAGCCTTCACCGACGCCCATAAGGAGAAGCGAGGTCGCTTCGAGCTGGCCAGCGGCGGAACGCTATTCCTCGACGACATCGACGACATGCCCATGCCCGTGCAGGTCAAGCTACTGCGGGTTCTACAGGAGCGCAATTTCGAGCGCCTTGGAGGCGAGACGACTGTTGACATCGACATTCGCGTCATCGCAGCAACCAAAGCACCACTGCGCCAGCTCGTTCGCGACGGCAAGTTCCGCGAAGACCTCTTTTATCGCATCCACGTTGTGCCCGTGGACCTGCCGCCCCTGCGGGACCGCGGTGGGGACGTCTCTCTCTTGGCGCGGCACCTCGTTGAGAAGCATGGCGGCGATCGCGAGTACACCTTCTCCGAGGCGACCCAGGCGGCCCTGGAGAAGTACCCCTGGCCCGGCAATGTACGCGAGCTCGAGAACGCCGTGCAGCGCGCAATTGCCCTGGCGGGCAAGGCAAAGGAGCTCAAGCGTGAGCACCTACTGCCCCTTGACTCCCGATGGCGAGGCGCGACGGAGCCCTCGGATGAGGTGCGGCCTTTACGCGAGGTGATCAAGGCTGCCGAGGCCCTGCACCTTGAACGCGCACTGGAGTCCACGGGAGGGCACCGCACCCAGACCGCCGAGCTGCTTGGCATCTCTCGCAAGGTCCTGTGGGAGAAACTCCGTGAGCACGGTATCACTAGCGAGGACGAAGGCTAGCTTCCTGTGACGTTTGCCCATTCCCTAGCCGCGATCATGCCGAACCTCCCGGTGGTAGAGTTACCTCCGGGTAGCGTGGTCATCGCAGACCTGCACCTCGACGGTGAGCTGCCCGTCCATGGCCAGCTCTTCGAGGAGCTGCTCGATCACTTGGCGGACGCCCCCGTCCTGGTCATCTTAGGTGACCTGTTCGAATACTGGCTTGGTCCTAAGCAAGCCCAGCTACCTGGCGCCCAACGTTTCCTGGCAGCCATCCGGGCCTTCCCCGGCCGGCTCGTGTTCGTCCCTGGAAATCGCGATGTCCTGTGTGGCAGGGAGCTCGAAGCCAGCCTCGGCAGCCCAATCTTAATGGACGGATTTGTGGGGATGCTCGGCGGTGAGCGGTGGCTCTTTTTGCACGGGGACGAGCTGTGCATTGCGGACACTGCCTACCTAAGACTGCGCCGAGCTCTACGCTCGAGAACGATGCGTTTCTTGGTCTACAACCTACCCGGCTTCGTGACGCGCGGCCTCGCCAAGCGCCTGCGGCGTCACTCCTCGCACAGCGTTCAGTACAAGAAGACCGATGGAGAGACGGGGCAGGATCCCGGCTTCGCGGACACTCTAATGAGCGCCGCGTCATGCGTCAGGCTCGTTGTCGGCCACGCCCATACATTTCGTGAGACCGAGCTGTCCAAGGGCAAGAAGTGGTATGTGCTCGATGCCTTTCGAGCGGGCCCCAAGGATGCCCTCCGCGTGGGGCCCGAGGGCGGCGCCGAGTGGGGGCCGTGCCTGACGCCAACAAAATGAGGTGCGAAGCCTCCCAAGACTGGATTTTTTGGTCCCGTGGCCCGGGCTCGGCGAGCTAGCATGGACCTTACGATGCAAGACTCGACCTCCCAGAGCACAGCGGTACCGCACCGCCGTGACGAGCCCCACAACCTTGTAGTTGCCCTTGACGGCCCCGCCGGAGCTGGCAAGAGCACCGTTGCCAAGCGGGTCGCCGCCAAGCTCGGTGTCCGCTTCTTGGATACCGGCGCCATGTACCGGGCCGTGACCCTCAAGGCCTTGCGCAGCGACGTGGAGCCTAGCGATGGGGAGACCCTGGGCCAGCTGGCCGCTGGCCTTGCCATCGACTTTGACAGCGACGGCAAGATCTTGGTGGGGGGGCGCTGCCTAGAGCCCGCGATTCGCGACAAAGACGTGACCCGGCTGGTCTCGGAGGTTTCTGCCCATGGCTCCGTTCGAGAGGCCATCGTGGCCCGCCAACGCGAACTTGGGGAGACTTGGCCCGGACTCGTAGCCGAGGGTAGGGATACGACCACGGTCGTCTTTGCGGGGGCGCCCTACAAATTTTATCTCGACGCGAGTTCCCTTGAGCGAGCGAAGCGACGGGCAAAGGAGGAGGGCCGCGAGCACGAGCTCGCGGATATCCAAGCAGATATCGAGCGTCGAGACCGCCACGACTCCGGCCGACAGCACTCTCCACTCCGGAAGGCCGACGATGCCCACCTAGTGGACACGGACGGAAAGACCATCGACCAAGTTGTGGAAGAGCTGCTCACGATCATTGGAGACGGGGCCATTTGAGCATTCCTGAGACCATGGAGCCTGTAGGACCGAATCTGAGGACCCGCAAGGGGCTGACCTATCGGCTCTGCCAGATCGCGTCATGGATCACATGCCGGATCTATATCCCGACGAAAGTGATCGGTCTGGAGAATATCCCTAAGGAGGGCCCGGTGGTCCTGGCGAGCAACCACCAATCCTGGCTGGACATACCGATCATCACCGCGTTCGCACCCCGGCACGTGTCCTTTGTCGCCAAGGACACCCTGGCCCAGGGGCCAGTCATGGCCCATATCCTCAATCATTCCGGGGCCGTTCTGCTAAAGCGCGGCGAATCGGATGTGGCCGCTATGCGGGAAATGGTGGCGCACCTAGATGCGGGGGATTGTCTCTGCGTCTTCCCCGAGGGCACGCGCAGCCGAAACGGTGACCTAGCGGAGTTCCAGCGGGGAGTGCTGTTGGCAGCCCGCCGGGGCAAGGCCCAGGTCGTGCCCGTGGCGATTAGCGGCTCCTTTGGAGCCTGGCCTGTGGGGCAGAAGATTCCCCATCCCCATCGCATTACATTGGAATTTGGCCCCGCGATGGATCCTAGAGAAGGGATCGAAAAGGTTCAATCTGCCGTAGCGGCAATGCTCGGCAGCCGTTAGAATCCTCGGTCCTCAAATGCCTGTTAGGCGCAATTTTGGCGCTAGTCGGGCGATGAGTTCTTGTTCTATGGACTCCCATTTCGTCTCTTAGATAACCCACTCCATTCCCATGGCACTCACTTCACGTCGCGTCAAAGCCTTCGAGCTTGACGCGGAAGTTCTCGACGCAGAAGTCGAAGACATCCTTGGCGGTTTTACCGCCGAAGCTCTCACCGAAGAGCTCAACGCCACCATCCGCAGCATTGCCATTGACACCATTGTCAAGGCAACCGTAGACACGGTCGACGAGCGTACAGGCCTCGTCGTCCTCGACGTCGGTGGCAAGTCCGAGGGTACAATCCCTCTCTCCGAGTTTGGAGAAGATCTTCCCGAGAAGGGGCAAGTCTTCGACGTCTACTACTCGGGTCTGGACGACACGGACACCGCGATGCTCTCCAAGCGCCGCGCCGATCGCCTCGCCGCTTGGGAGACTGTCTCCCAAAAATACAACGAGGGCGACGAAGTCCAAGGCGAAGTCCAACGCAAAATCAAAGGCGGCTTGCTCGTCGACGTGGAAGGCGTCAACGTCTTCCTGCCGGCCAGCCAAGTCAACCTTCGCCGCACCCACGACATCTCCGAGTTCATCGGCGAGGCCGTGCGCGCGCGCATCATCAAGATTGACCCGGAGCGCATGAACATCGTCGTGTCGCGCCGCAAGCTCCTCGAGGAAGAGCGCGCCGAGAAGCGCGAGACCCTCATGGAGAAGCTCGAAGAGAAGCAAGTCCGCATGGGTACCGTCAAGAACATCGCCGACTTCGGCGTGTTCGTGGACCTCGGCGGCATCGACGGCCTTCTCCACATTACCGACATGTCTTGGGGCCGCTTGAAGCACCCCAGCGAGATGGTCTCCATTGGCGACGAAGTCGAAGTTATGGTGCTTCGCGTCGACCGTGAGCGCGAGCGCATTGCACTCGGCATCAAGCAGAAGAGCGAGTCTCCCTGGGACGGCATTGAAGGCCGTTACGGTGTCGGCAGCAAGGTCAAGGGCAACGTGGTCAACATCATGTCCTATGGCGCCTTCGTCAAGCTTGAGGACGGCGTGGAAGGCCTGGTGCACATCTCCGAGATGTCCTGGACCCGCCGCATCAACCACCCCTCCGAGCTGCTCACTCAAGGTGAGGAAGTCGAAGTTGTGGTACTTGCCCTCGACCTCGAGAAGCAAGAGATCTCTCTCGGCATGAAGCAAGCCGAGGCCAACCCCTGGGACCTGGCACAAGAGCACTACCCCCAAGGTACGATCATCGAAGGTCGTGTCCGCAACCTCACGACCTACGGCGCATTTGTCGAGATCGAAGAGGGTATCGATGGTCTTCTTCACGTCTCGGACATGTCCTGGACGAAGAAGGTTGCGCACCCCTCGGAGGTCGTCAAAAAGGGCGACAAGCTCACCTGTGTTGTCCTCTCGGTCGACGTGGACAAGCGACGCATCGCCTTGGGCCTCAAGCAGCTGACTCCCGACCCCTGGATGGATTCGATCCCCAACAACTACCACGTTGGCGATCTGCTTTCAGGCCACGCGACGAAGATCACCAACTTCGGTGTCTTCGTGAAGCTTGAAGATGACCTCGAAGGTCTTCTGCACGTCTCGGAGCTTGCCGATCACAAGATCGAGAGTCCCGAAGATGTGGTCGCACTTGGCATGAAGATCGAAGTTCGTGTGATCCGCGTTGATCTCGACGAGCGCAAGATCGGTCTCTCCTTCGTGCACGGTGACTTCCCGGAGAACGAGGAGTTTGCCAAGAAGGCCGCCAAGGCTGTCAAGGCTGCGGAAGCCCCCGACGAGCCCACCGGCGGTGGCATCGACCTGTCGGCTGCCCTTGGCGATGTGTCGCTTCGGGACGCCGAGGCCGAGTCTGAGGAGCTTACCCAGGAAGACGCAGCTCCCGAGGAGGTTGCCGCCATTGAGGAAGCACCTGCTGAGGAAGCCCCTGCTGAGGAAGCCCCTGCTGAGGAAGCTCCTGCTGAGGAAGCTCCTGCTGAGGAAGCCCCTGAAGACGAGCCCACGAAGGAAGAGGGCGCCTAGCCCTCTCTGATTTAGGCAAGAAACTTAAGCCGTGAGTGCCCTGTGGATCGTATCCACAGGGCACTCATTGCGTTTATAGTGAACCCCATGAAGCGACTCCTGTCCTTTCTCGTTCTAGCTCTTCTAGGAGCCAGCTGCGCTCTCTTCGAGTCCGAGGAGGATCCGCTCATCGCCTTGTTAGCCAAGGGAAACGAAGATGTGGAACCCGAAGCTGGCCCCGAGTCCCAGGACTTCGACCAGTCCATGGCGATCGTCACAGAGGCCCTTCACTCAGGGGATGACGAGCTCGTCAGTAATCTCCTGCTGCGAATGCGTGCCCGCGGAGCAAGCGGTGACACCCTGGCCTGGATTGAGAATGTCGACAGCATCCTGACGGGCCGCCGACTTGTTCGCGAGCTCAAGCTCACCCTCGAGATCCGCGAGCTCCCCCTCGAGGGTGGCGGGATGGTACGCATGCTTGGCCTAAGGGCGGACTCCTTAGCAGCAGGTCCCGTAATCTTCTCTATCAGTCCTCCCGTGCTGCAGGTAGAGCGCAGCTGGATTGTCCCCAATGGCCAGAGCGGGCAGGAGGCAGACTCGGTTGGGGTCGAGAGCCTCACGAATCTGACTTTCACCGATGGCGAGGGCGACTGGCTTCCCATTACGCCCTTGATGGTCCCACGTAGCAAAGCGGCGGCGGTGCTTGAGACTTGGAGCTTGGAGATGCACCACTGCTACTTCGAGCTTGATGGCGAGCGTATCCCCGTAAATGCACCCCCGGTCGCGTCCTGTGACCGCTACCTGCTGGCCAACCACCTGCAACTGGGCTGGCTCGAGGCAGACGCAGTCTCTAGCCTGCTGACGGCTACGGATCAGCCAACGACGCCGCAGCTTGTGGAGCGCGCCGTCCGTACGCCCCCGGAGCAATGGGCCAAGGCCCTGGACGAGGTCGCCCTGATCTTGGACGACCTCACCAAGGCGCGGCTCACCCAAGTGGCGCCCGTTTTAGCCTGGTTTGCCATGCCCGAAATGGCCGCATCCGACTGGGGCCTTGAGGACGTCCTCTCGTCAATGGACGCCGGACACGTATTTGCCGACGGCCAGCTTCTGCACCCCTCGGCCCTGCTCCACAATCCTTCGGCTTGGCGTGGATGGCTGCAAGCACGCGCCGCCCAGCGAAACCAAAAACCGGCCAGCAATCTCGATCTTCCCATTCGCTAGTCCATGGCGCTCCGGGGCACTTGTGCAATAATCCATTCCCTGTCTGTTCCAGAACTCTCGACCTGAGACCTTCCGATGACCTCCGTGAACTCACCTAAGGGCCGCCAAGGCGACCTCGCGCTCTTTACCCGAAATGCAGTCGACCTGATCAACGAGGAGGAGCTGCTGGCCCTCTTAGCTGAGGATCGGCCCCTTCGCGTAAAGTTTGGCTTGGATCCATCTTCGGCCGACCTACATGTCGGGCATATGGTTCAGCTCATGACGCTGCGCAGACTTCAAGAAGCTGGGCACCAAATCGTCCTGATCCTTGGTGACGCAACGGCCATGGTGGGGGACCCCTCGGGCAAGAACAAACTACGACCCCAGCTCTCCAGGGAGGAGGTCGACCACAATCTGGCAACCTACATGGACCAGGCCGGGCTAATCCTAGACATTGACAAGACCGAGATCAGGCGCAACTCGGAGTGGTTTGACAAGATGTCGTTCCTCGAGACCCTAAAGCTCAACAGTCGAATGACTGTGGCCCAGATGCTCGAGCGAGACACCTTCTCCAAGCGCATGGATGCGAAGGAACCCATCGGGATCCACGAGTTCATGTACCCATTGATGCAAGGTTGGGACTCGGTGAAGGTTCAGGCAGATGTGGAGCTCGGTGGAACCGATCAGCTCTTCAATGTTCTTGTCGGACGCACACTGCAGGCCCAGGAAGCACAGAAGCCCCAGGTCGTCTTTACGGGCCCCCTGATCAATGGTCTCGACGGGCGCAAGATGTCCAAGAGCTACGGCAATGCCGTAGGACTCACCGACGAGTCCAAGGACATGTTTGGCAAGCTGATGAGCCTCGAAGACGGTGCAATGGAGACTTGGTTCCAGCTACTCACGAATCTGAGCGCCGAGGAGCGAGCCACCGTCCTAGCCGGTCACCCCCGGGAGGCCAAGGCTCGCCTGGCCGAAGAGATCACGTGCTTCCTGCATAGCCCCGAGGCTGCCAAGGAGGCTCGGGCAGCCTTTGACAGCCAGTTCCGGGACAAGAACGTGCCCGATGACATCCCCCTGCTGGAGTGGCCCGCAGCCGGTGAGGAGCTGCCCCTCTTCTTGCTGGTGGCTAAGCTTGGCCTGGCAGGTTCCTCGAACGAGGCTCGGCGACTTGTGGCCCAAGGTGCGGTGCGCTTGGACGGCGAGCCGGAGAAGGATGGTAAGCGCCGCTTTGGCCAGGGCGAGGCCGAGCTCTTGATCCAAGTCGGCAAGCGCCGCTTTGGCCGCGTCAAGGTCTCGGAGTAGGACCCGCCCCCTCGCCGCCTTAGAGCTTTGGCTTAGGGCGCGGTCCCGGAGGCCAGGGCTGGCCAAGTCCACCCGGCTTGGCCTCTTCACCCTCTTCCATATAGCCTAGGCTCTCGAGGTTGTGACTAAAGAGCTCCCGAACCCGAGTGCCACGGTCACTCCGGGGAGCGGGTTCGGCAGCATGGTAAACCTCGGTAACCTCGTCTAGCCTGGCTTCAAATTGCCGCCAAGCGTCGCTGGCCACAATCGTCTGGCGGTCGTAGTTTCCTGCCATTTCGGTGGGGTCCGTGGCCATGTCGTACTGCACCACCCCGTTCAACTCCAGGACCCGTTCGTCATCCAAGCCAAGGGTACGGATGATCTTCGACTGGCGCGTCCGGAACGAGTCCATGAAAACGTAGCTGTTAGTCAAGAGCCGGTAGTGCAGCAGGCTGCCGAGCTGGCCGCGATCTTCAATCACCTGGCCCGAGACCGCGGGCAGCAAGCTACGGCCAAGGCTTGTGGGTGGGGGGGGCACCTGGGCAAAGTCTGCAATGGTGGGCAGGATGTCATCGAGTCCAACCAGGGCATCGCTCTGGCCGCCTGTACCACCAGGCTGAACAATTAGGAGCGGGACCTCGAGCACCTCCCGGTAGAGGCTCTGGCGGTGGCCGCGGTTGCCATGCTCGAAGAACTCATCTCCGTGGTCCGAAGTGATCACAATCAACGCATTGTCCAGGCGCCCAGCCTGCTCCAAGCTCTCGATCATCTTTCCAATGTACGAATCGATATACGCGATCTCGCCACGGTACAAGGCGGTCAGATGCTCGAGGTCCCGATCGGACACCTGCCGGGCGGGCGAAAGCTTCCCGTTGTAGATAGCGAGGTTCTTGTAGAAGCTTTCCCCCGTCATCGACCCGCTGTAGTCCGGATCGAACTTCGTGTCGAAGGGAGCCTCGGGGATGTAATCGTAGTGCGCGTCAAATAGGTGCGTAAAAAGGAACAGGTCCTGGTCCGGCTTGACCAAATCAAGGGTGGCGTCGTAGCCCTTCATCACATTGGGCGTAGTGATGTCCTCGTGGCCCTGAACGTCGCGACCCTGGAGAATCGAACGCACCCGGGAGTAGTCCTCCGCGGCCAAGGCATCACCATACTGGCGCTCGATATCCCGACCACCGGTCATCGCGTTGTCGTAGATATCGAAGCCGCGCTCGAAGCCATACTCGCCCGCAAGAAACCAACCCGTCCACCAGCCAGCGGTAAACCAGCCATTCTGCTGCAGCAACTCCGGAAGGGTTTGGTGGCCGGGGTCCATGGCCAGATCATCCCACTCCACGCCGTGCAGCTGCACCGGTGCGCCGGTAAACATCGTGGTGTGGCTGGGCAGGGTCCAGCTGGACGGAGCGCTGGCCGAGCTAAATACGGTGCCGCGCTGGGCGAGCTCGCTCATGTTCGGCGCGGTCTCTGGATCCATGAAGGTAAGGAAGTCCGCGCGGACACTGTCTAGAGACACCAGAAGTACGGTCCGGCCCCCAGTCTCCCCGGAGTCACCGCCACATGCTGATGGCATGGCGGCAAGCAGCACCCCAAGGGCCAGAGTGCACAGTCTCGGCTTATGGGCACCCCTGTGCCCCTTCTTCATGGCTTCCCTTCGCATGGAGGAAGTCTACTGGTTGTTGTGCTCGATGTCCGGCCACTTGCGGCCAAAGTGGAAAGTGGGATCGTTCTCCGAATCGTGGCACTCTAGGCAGGTGTGCTCGCCACTGCGCTCGATGTGCTCAGCCGCCCCTGTCATTGCGTGCTGGCCACCCGGGCCGTGACAGCTCTCACACCCAACACCGGCGAGCCCGTCAAGGCTAGCCCAGCGAAGCTCGTCTGTAAGCGAGGAAGAGCCGTAGCCCGAGGTGTATCCAAACCCGACCGAGTGGCAGTAGACACAGTTGGGGTCGTTCGTGGCCGGGGACCCATCGCGCAGATCATCAGCAAGGGCCTCCATCGCCACGTAGTGCAGGCTCTCCTGCCAAATTTCGAAGGCGTCTTGATGGCAAGAGGCACAAGCATCTGAGCCGACAAATCCACCCAATGGTGCTTGGCCCTTAGAGTCTGCAAAGGAATCCCTGGCACCGTAAACCTCCAGCATCATCCGGTAGAGGCCGCGCATCGACGCGAGTACTTCATCACCGGGGACGTCCTCGGTGACCGTATTTAGGTGGTAGGTGAGCCCCGTGTCGCGGCTGTCAAGGCGGACCACGTAGCGCAGCCGGGTGCCGAGTTCTGCCGACCCGCTCTGGCCGTCCGCAAGCTCCAAGGCGTGGCTCGCCTCGTACTCGTCATTCACACGCAGCAAGGTGCCTGATTCTCCGAGGAAGGCTCCGAGCGCGTCGCGGTCGGCGTCGGTGCCCTCAAACAGAACCACGCTGGGCGTAGAAGGGTCAAAGATGCCCGCTACCTGCAGGGTCTTCAGGGCTTGTACCGCGTCGACGGCACCCCATTGGATGGTCTTCGCATCCTCGCCCGAGCCTAAAGTTGACTGGGCCTTGGCAGCCTTGGGCACAAAGCTGAAGTACTGGGGACCACCCGGAGGCTGGTAGCTGCGCTGAAAGAAGGGCGTCTCCCCGGCGGAGTTTGGTGCCGAAAGTTTGGTGCCCTCGATAAGCAGGTTAGTGGCCACGACAGGAACGTCACCTAGCAGCACCTTAACGCCGGCCATCTCGTCCATAAGCACGAGGTCAGACTCGGCCAGACCAATCATGTCCATCGACATCATGCCAAAGGACTGCCACAGAGTCTCGAGTTGTGCCTTAGCCCAACTGCGGTGGGCCCGGGCGTCCTCTGCGACCACGCCACCCGCCGCAATTCGTACGGCTTGGTGGCCATCTGGCGGCGCGGCAAAGCCCAGCATGGAAGAGAGCCGATCGATGCCGCCAAGCTGCCCACCGGAGCAACCGCATGGCTCGAGCTTACCGCGTGCTGGGCCGATCACGAGCGCACTCCAGGGCGGTAAGTCCACAACGGGAACAGAGGCCGCGATCGGCGTCTGAATGGTTTTAGAAGCTATTACAGCGGGAGGTGCGGGCTTACTCGCTTCGCTCTTCGTAAACGAGAGGACTGCTAGCAACACCAAGGAGGTTGCGCAGGCGGTCGTGAGCAGCGGCTTACTGGACAAATCCAAGACCGACATAGGGAAGCTCCATTTGCTTGTACTGTGCGTCATCAAGTTCGATGTTGATTGTACCCGTGAACTTCTCGACCGACAGGGAGTCCTTAGCGATCAGGCTGAGGTTCCATTCACTACTTGCCCCGTTGGCATTGGGCCGGACTGGCTGGGCATCAAACTCTAGATGATCGGCTTGATCACCCGTGATTTGGTAGCCGACCACTTTTAGGGTATGGCCGCTGAGATGGCTGCTCAGCTTGGCGATGGTCTTGCCGAGTCCGACCTCTGTCTTGATACCAATGCCTGAGGGATTGGGCCTTAGAATCATACGCTCGGGCATGAAGCCCACATCGGCGGTTACATTCCCGGCAACCTTTACGAGAATCGGCTCAGCTGGGGAGCCGTCGGCACGAACGGTATCGATCCAGACGTCAAAGCCCTGGCGACCGATGGGGACCGGGGCAAGGAAGCCCGCTTCTAGGGTCCAGACAGGGGCCTGAAACTGCTCTTGCCGAACGAGCTTTGCCGTGGTGCCCCTAGGCAGGCTCTGAATCTCACCAAGCATCAGTCCTTTCTTCTCGTTGGCGGACTTGATCGTGACCTTTCCCGTGGCACCCGCACCTTGGGGGACGTTCAGCAGATTTACACTAGCGGGAGCGATCTGCCATGGCTGGTCAACGATCAGGTGGCACTCGAGGGTTAGGTAGGGGTTATCGAGGGCGTTTGTACTGATGCGCACCATAAAGAGCTTGTCGATATTCTTGATCTTGACGGCCTTCGTATCGACCAGCAGCTCAATCTCTGCCCTCATCCCAGGCTCAAGTATGAGCAACTCCAGGGGACGCTCTGCCATGGGCGGGGTGCGGCTGCCGTCCTTTTCAATGCGCATGACGCGGGCTACGGTGCAACCGCAGCCGGGGTCGACCTTCTGAATCGTGACGTCACGTGAGTCCTTATTCTCCAGCACGAAGGTGTGGGAGACGATCTGGCCGTCCTCGACGACGCCAAAGTCGAAGTAGCCTGGGCGTTCGGGATCCTCATCCGGCTGGATTGCGACCACGAGTCCGGGTTCAACACCATGATTAGTCACCTCCGCTTCGTTCCCGCAACCAAGAATCGGGGTGGCGACGAGCCAGAGCAGGAGGAGAAGGACTTTGGATATATGGGGCATATGGGGGGGGAGGGCTAAAAGTTTGGACATAATTCTAGTCCGAGACTACATTTAGGTCCAGAAGGGACTAATCAGACTCAGATTGATCAGCACAAACAACCGATGTGTACCGTCCGTAGTAGAACACTAGTCCCGTATCCAGTCAGTGGAAACACCCTCCTCCATGCACAAGAATCAAAAATTGGCCATCACGGCCGTAGTTGCCCTTTGCGCCGGTTTTGGCGTCTTCAAGACTCTCCAAGATGACGACGTCAACGCAAACAACTCCATCAGCCCCCCGGCCCAAGAGGCTCCGAAGGAAGATAAGGTGGTAAACCACCTGATGAACCTAAGCGAAAAAGAGGCTCCTAAGGAGCTTCAAAGGGTCAAGAATGGCCTCAACAAGCGCTTTGGCCACCTTGGTGAAGACATGCTTGCTTCTGCTTCCGTCGATGCCGGCGGCAGCAAAGTCTACTTTTTCAGTAAGTTGACCCCCGGCCGTGCTGCGGACGGTTCGACGATCTGGAGCCAGGCCATCGGCCGCACTTCCGTATTCAAAGGTGAAAGGATGCAGCCGGCCATTAATGATTCCATCACTGCCCGTACGCAGCGCCCACAGGGCCGCAAGAACAAGGACTTCTTCCTGGAAGCCATGCGCAACACCAACCTTGAGCAGCCTAGCCTGCCGTCGCCGGTGAAGCCCCCGGGCCAAAAGTAGACCCAAGTTCAGAGGCCGATCGGAAAACCAATCGGAACCTGCATTAGAATGCCGGCGCGGAAGTTAAAGCTTCCACGCCGGCATTCGCTTTTCGCCCACCTGGGCAGCCACTGTCCCGACTTCACTCCCCCCCGAACCGCACCTCTGACAGACCATGGAATTCCAACGTACCGACGACGCCATCTGGAGCGCAATCGACGCTGAGACCAACCGCCAAGAGGAGCAGCTTGAGCTGATCGCCTCGGAGAACAACGCCTCGGCCGAAGTGATCGCCGCCATGGGCACGAGCCTTACCAACAAGTACGCGGAGGGCTACCCAAACCGCCGCTATTATGGAGGCTGCGAGCACGTCGATGAGGTCGAAGATATTGCGAGGGACCGCCTGAAGCAGCTCTTTGGCTCGGACCGCGCCAACGTTCAACCCCACAGTGGAACCCAAGCCAACGTGGCGGCCCTGATGGCCTTGCTAAGCGCCGGAGACAAGGTGCTTGCCATGGACCTCAACCACGGGGGGCACCTGTCCCACGGTCACCCCAAGAACTTCTCTGGCGAGTTCTATGAGTTCCACGGCTATGGTGTCGAAGAGGACACCGGTCGCCTCGATATGGACCGAGTCCGCGAACAGGCAATGTCCCTGCGTCCAAAGCTCATCCTAGCGGGTGCTTCGGCCTATTCGAGGAGCATCGACTTCAAGGCCTTCCGGAGCATTGCAGATGATGCCGGTGCGCTGCTCTTGGTGGATATGGCGCACATCGCCGGTCTGGTTGCCGGGGGCGTCCACGAGAGTCCCGTCCCCTATGCGGATGTCGTGACCATGACAACCCACAAGACTCTGCGCGGTCCCCGTGGCGGCGCCATCGTCTGTAATGATGTCGAGTGGCTCAAGAAGATCAACACCGCCGTCTTCCCGGGTGGTCAAGGTGGTCCGCTCATGCACGTCATCGCGGCCAAGGCGATCGCTTTCCGCGAAGCGATGACCGATGACTTTAAGACCTATGCCAAGAACGTGGTGGAGAACGCGAACATCCTGGCAGAGACCCTAGTGGGACGTGGGATGCGCCTAGTCTCAGGCGGCACCGACAACCACCTCATGCTGGTGGACGTCACGGCCCAAGGCCTAACCGGCGACGTCGCCGAAGACTTGCTTCACTCGGTTGGCTTGACCTGCAACAAGAACCTGATTCCCTACGACCAGCAGCCGCCCATGAAGGCATCTGGCGTTCGCATCGGCACGGCGGCAATCACCACCCGTGGGCTCAATGGGGACGACATGCGCACCATGGGAGCCTGGATAGCCGACCTGCTCCACTCCCCTAATGACGACTCCCTCGCGAAGCGCATTCGCGGCGAGGCTGCCGCAATGGCTGCAAGCCACCCGCTCTACAAGGGCCAGGCCGCGGCAGCGCGCTAATTGGCCGTCGCCCAAGAGCTGCTGCCTGTGACCCTGCTTGCTGGGTTTCTGGGCAGCGGCAAGACTACCCTGCTGAACCGCATCCTCACCCAAGAGGGGGGACCGAAGTGCGCCGTTCTCGTCAACGAGTTTGGCGATGTGGGTATCGACGGGAAGCTGATCGTAGCTGCGGAGGATGACCTAGTCGAGCTCCAGAACGGCTGTGTCTGTTGCACCGTACGCGGGGACCTGCAAGAGGCCCTAGGGCAGATGCTAACCCGCCGGGGCTCGATCTTGGGCCGTGCCAAGTTCGACCGCATTGTAATTGAGGCTTCTGGTCTTGCGTCGCCGGGGCCCATCGCACAGACCCTTGAGGTAGATGGGGATCTATCTGACCGGCTCTTTTTGGATGGTGTCATCACCTTGGTGCATGCTGCCAAGATTGGTGAACAGCTGACTGGATTTCCCGAAGCCCGCAATCAAGTGGGCTACGCGGATCTGCTTTTAATCAACCACCTCGACTGCTTAGAACCAGGCCAACTTGACGGCGTACGCCAGGCACTCGTTGCCGTCAATGGCGCAGCGCCCATGCTAGAAACGACGCGCTCGGACGTTGACCTGAGCAAGCTCTTTGATCTAGAGCGCCTGGACCTGCTTGGTGCCGCATCCAGCGACCACAGCCACGCTGCCGGAGTGTCAACCCTCGCCCTTAGCTCCACGGCTCCCATGGACATCCACAAGGTAAAAATGTGGCTACGCTTTCTGGCCAATCGTTCGGGCACAGAGATCCTTCGCATGAAGGGCGTGCTGCGCTGCCTCGACCAACCTGGGCCCGTCGTCGTACAGGCCGTCTATCAGTGGCTTGAGGTTGGGCCGGGCCAAGGCTCGCTGCCCGCTGAGTCCAACCTAGTCCTGATTGGCCAGGGCTTCGATCCAGCTGAGCTACGCCGGGGCTGGGAAGCCTGCATCTCAAACTAACGCGGTCGGCCGCACACCCCGGTTGGGGCGCACGGCCGAGATGCGGACTGGTGCAAGGGCACCAATGCTCGAAACCCTAGAAGTACATGGTCGCGCCCATGAACAGAATCAAGCCCTCGGGCTCGGTCAGAACATCGGCGGTTGCGCCGCCCAAGTTCGGGAAGGTCAAGGTAACCGCGCTGGCCTTGTCGGTCCACTCGTAGAAGGCACCCATATCTACTGAAATATTGTCCTGCCAGAGGAACGACGTACCGGCAACAAGGGCAATAGTGGTGTAGGACTCGCCGATGATCTTTACATCCTCTGCAGGGAAGGGAGCCGGGTAGTTGACCGTCACCGGGCCGAAGTCAATCTCGTCGATATAGGAATAGTCCACACCAACGAATGGCTTCCAGCGATCATCCTTACCATAGGGTTCAAAGAAATAGCGGCTTGTACCGATCCAATGGATGGTGTCAAAAGGCTCAGCCACCAGTTCGGCTG
>JAQXEK010000076.1 GCA_029250885.1 Planctomycetota bacterium | reverse complement strand
AAAGCATCTGCAAGGCTCCTGGCTTCCGCTGCAACTTACGCTCCCCCCCAAATGACCACTATGAACTGCAGACACTGTAAAGCAATCGACTCGGTCACGCCCAGTGGGCTCAACCAGACTGGGATCATCGTTTTTATCGTCCTACTCTTGGCCTGCTTCCCTCTTTGCTGGATCCCATTTGTTAGCGACGGCATGAAGAAGATGCTCTGCACCGAATGCGGTCGCGAGATCCTCTAAGAGCACTGCTCGTCGGAATAGCAATTCCATCCTTCGTTTTCTACGTAGGGTGGAATTTGTTCTTTTTGGGCAGCGGACGAATCCCGCCCTCGATTCTCTTTCACTTCACCGGGATACCGTCTCCTACAACCGGCAGTCTTCGCGCACTGTATGCCTTGCTCGAGTTCAGCATCGCCGACTCCCTCGCGTGGAACCCATTCCTGCTGCCCTACCTCGTGCTGATCGCGGCGACGATTTGGACGCTAGCTAGTGCGGAAGGCGCGCCCCGCGACAGGAGACTCCCCAACAGCCTCTCCCATGCTTGGATTGCGCTACTTATCGTCAGTTGGGGATATCAAGTTGCGTTCTTCCAGCCTTGATGGATTTCGCCGCTCCTTGCTTTCAAGCGCGCGTCACTGCAATTGGGGGCAGTGACGCATGACTTAGCACGGCTCCCACCAGCTTTCCAAGGGTAGCCCAGCGCACGCTGCCGATATAGAGGGGGGGCGTGTTCGCATACCGCTATGACAAACGCTTTCCGCCTAGTTTTCTGGCGGTGGCCTGCACCTCTATGAGGTTGAGCTTTCGCAAAAGTGGATGGCGCAGAGTGAACCAATGGTGCGCATCCAATAAGAATGCCACACCCTTGCGAGGTTGTTGTCACTAGCTAAAGGGACTCCAGGCAGTCCTTGATCCAAGGGCCGGGTTTAACTCAAATGATGCTTCCCTCTTCTGCGCCTGCACTCAGCAGGTGCACGTCCTTCTCGGCGACGTGAACGTGCGCTTAGAAAACGGGTAAGTGTATCTCTCTAGTGCAGTTATCGATCAACTCAACGAGGTACTGCCATGCTTAGGTTTGCACTCACCCTCTCACTCACATCCGTCTTGCTTGCCAGCTGTACCTTTGAGCTCAAGGATACAGCGGACCTCCATAGGAGAGCCGGTGCTGGTGATGTAGAGGCGCAATGGATGCTCGGTTGGAAGTACCACCATGGGGAAGACGTCACGATCGACGCCAAGCAGGCTGCCAACTGGTACCGCAAAGCTGCGCTGCAGGGACATGCAAAAGCCCAGTGGCAGTTTGGATTCATGCTCGATAACGGAACTGGCGTGACCAAAAACAAAGAGGAAGCCGTGAGTTGGTGGCTTAGGGCGGCAGAGCAGGGCCATGTCATAGCCCAAAACAAACTTGGGCTCAGATACCTCAAGGGAGAAGGTGGACTCGAGAGGGACCATGTAGCTGCCTATGCTTGGTATAGCGTTGCTGCCAACGAGCAAGAGCTTAGCGCGCTTGCCAATCTAATGAACGCTCAAGAGAGGGCAGAGGGCCAGGAGCTCTCACGCAAACTCCACGAGCAGATAGAAGCAAACGCCGAGCAACTGGAAGCACAGACTAAAGGAGACCTCTAGATCGTTGGGCTAACCACGACCTGCATCACAATGAAACCTACCAACATTCAAGAGAAGCTCGACCTCTTCGCCGATCAGTGGTCTCCTAAGAAGATAGGAGAGCTGAACGGTCAGCAAATATTGCTTGCAAAGATTCAAGGCGAGTTTGTCTTTCATCAACACGAGCACGAAGACGAGCTCTTCATGGTCCTGAAGGGACAGCTCAGGCTAGAGCTCAGGAATGGGACAGTGGTTGTCAACCCAGGTGAATTCTACACCGTTCCAAAGGGCGTAGAGCACAAACCCACAGCGGTCGAAGAGACTCACCTTCTATTGTTTGAGCCGCTGAGCACAAAGCACACTGGTGATGTAAGGGCAGACATCACTTTAGATACTTACGAAGAGATCTAGAGCGGCCGGCTTCGTTGCCAAGTGGACGTACTTGTCCTGGCCTGTAAACACACTCTCTGCCGGAGCCTTCGGCCCACCTTCCCACATTACGACTCTTGAGACCTAAATCGACGCGCTTCAGTCCATTTCGCCTGATTCCCCTTCTGGCCCTCTTCGCAAGCTGCCACACCGCTAGCTCTTACACCTCGGAGCTGCTTGAGAAGTCCGCCTTAGAGCGAACGGCTAAAATCAATGCAGTCATAGCCGAGGCTGACATCCCTAACATCATCCTCGGCTATGTGACACGAGACGGTGCGACGGAGTTCCTTGCCCACGGGAGCCTTAGCTCGGAGGACCCGACCCCGGTTGACGAGGACACGCTCTACATGATTGCCTCAATGACGAAGGCCGTCACGGCGACCGCGGCGCTTCAACTTGTGGAAGCTGGAGATGTTGCGCTCGATGATCCCCTTGAGGAGGTGTTCCCAGAGCTGCGTGAGGTCAAGATCCTCGAAGATGACGGGACTAGCCGCACGCCAAATGGAGCCATTACGCTTAGACATCTTCTAAGCCACACCTCCGGCTTCGCTTACTTCTTTACCAGTCCCGCCATAGCGAAGTCGTTGCAGTTCGACCCGTCGAACGGTTTCCCGCTTGCTGAAGAGATCCCGGAGGGGCAGTACGACTGGGGCTTCGGTGTGCAGCCACGCAGGATCTTTGACGCGGGAGAAGACTGGGTCTACGGCCGCGGCGTTGGCGTCGCGGGCAGGGTGATCGAAAGACTTTCGGGAGAAGACCTCGACACATACACGAAGGCCAACATCTTCGCGCCGCTTGGCATGAGCCGAACGGGCTACAACGTCTCGCCCGAGTTGATGACTCAGCTGGCCCCTCTCCACCTGCGCTCACCGCTAACCGGAGAGCTCTCCATCCTTCCCAGCATGCGGCCCGCACGCCTAGAACGGTTCTACGGGGGTGGCGACCTCCTCAGCACTCCCAGAGACTATGCGACCTTCCTACGTTGCATGCTTAATGGTGGCACCCTGGAGGGGGAGCAGATCCTTTCGCCCGAATCGGTTGAGCTGTTCTTCTCAAACCAGCTGCCCGCAGGGGTCATGGTCCAGATGGATCCCATGGAGGGAGTCGAGGCAGGTGGCAGGCGTACCTTCCAAGGGGATTACGACGACAAGTTCAGCCTCGCCTGGGCGCTTGAAGTTGGCTCCGAAGACGGCTTGCGCTCTGAGGGTGCCGGCTACTGGTCAGGAATCTATAACACCTACTACACAATTGATAAAGAGAGAGGCTTCGCCGTCTTCGCCTTCTCACAGCTCATGCCCTTCGATGACCCAGAGGTGTACGAGCTTTTCCGCACCTACGAAGACCTGGTTTATAGGAATACTGAAGACTAGGCAGGCTTCTCTACCGTGAAGTAGTTAGGCAGGCCAGACCGCCCCTTCCAGGCAAAGCACCGCGGCAACTGAATGTTGTCCTGCCTGCTGAATCTCCTGGGTGGGCATCGTCTCAGCAGATGCTGCAGGATTAAGAATACGAAGCCGACCTCGTCGTTTTCTAGTGAGTCCGTCCCGTTTAGCTCGGATGAGGTGGCACGTATCTCACTTCGCGCCGTAGTCGTTAAGCTTCCAGTTGTACTCGCTGTACTCGATGACGGCGTCGCGGATCCAGGCGCGGTCGGCGGCATTCTTGCCGGCGGACTCGGGGCCGCTTGCGATGAGGTAGTCGCGCAGGTCCGTGGCGCGCTTGCTGGCGGTGGCCTCGGTCTTGAAGTCTTCTCCGTACCAGTCGAAGATGCTCGACAGGGCGATCTTCTCCAACTGCCTGCGACTTGGCCGCCACGAGCTCTCCGAGGTACCGGGCGCCCCAACAAACCCAAGCCGCAACCGCTTCTACGCCCTACTCGACCTCGTCGACAGCAACCAAAACGACGAGGTCGACTGGCCCGAACTCGAAGCCCTGCTCGGCAAGTCAGACCCAAAACCCTAGCTCCGGGGCCAGACCCAACTTTATCTATGCTCCAAGTTGAGCTTCGATCGCTTCCTCAAGCAGGCAGGTGTAAAAGGCATCCTATATGAGCTATCCGTTTTCTGGGCCGGTAGAGAATTAATCAAGAAATCCCCCTCCCCCCCCCCGTCGTTTGCGTTGTTAGATTGCAAAGGAATCGGTTCAAGGCTCAAACCTGGTTCGCTCGTGCGGAGTTCGCATGTCCAGTTGTTCGCTTTGGAATCGGCACTACCCTATCTCAGGATCGCGCTATGAAACCTCTCACTTTCGCTCTCACCCTAGCTCTCGCTGCCTCACCAGCCATTGCCATGTACAGTGCAGACGATGCGCTCCGCCCCAAGTGGCCATGTACTGGTGTGGACCAGACTGTCCACGACAGCAACGGTCAAACGAATAGGTATAGTGAAACCATGTCCGCCTGGAACGACGAGACCGCGGCTGGGTTAGCAGCCGAGGATTATCACGGTAAGGTCTCTTGTGAGACAGATTGTGAGTTTCCGGGCTGCGAAAAGGAGGTGGATTGGAGCTATGAAGAGATTGTCCAGCTCGGGTCTGACCCGCTCAATCCAGCGATTAAGAAGTTCACGATCAAGAATTTCAAAGTATGGGGACATTGCACAGAGTGCGACGATCTGGACGAAGTCGTCATCGACTGAGGCTGATAATGATGCATTAGTCCAAACTGGCCTCGAGGGTGCAGGTTCCAAATAGCCTGCGCCCTCAGTGTCCTCCAAGATTTAAAGTACTACAGGTGCCAACGGTTTACCTCGCCCATCTTGAAATGCAAAAGAAGCTGATACTCATCTTAGCCATCATCGCCGCACTGACTGCGGGCCTCATGCTCCGAACTCCGGAGTCAGTTGAGGAATTTGATGGCGAGTTCATACCCGGATCTGAACCTTCACCGGAGATCCCTAGCTCTGACCCCCTTCGTCGTCAAGTGAACGACCCTGGGCTTCAAGAGAGAACACCCATTGCGGTTGTCGAGGAGAGTGAACCTCCAAGAGGGGGCATCGAGCTAGTGGGGGAATCGGTCACGCAGAGGGACGGGATTCTGTACTTGGGTGACTTCCCCTTGAGCCAGGTAAATTATGACGAGTGGGAGATGGCTGACCTAAAGGAAGTCATTAAGCAGATCCAGCCCTTTCAGATCATGGAGAAGAATCGGGTCAAAGCTGCGATGCCCACCGATCACCTATTCGTAACGGCCGAAGACTACACGAACCAAAGCCGCTGGCATGACGAACACGTCATACTGTACGGTTCGAAAAGGAAGGTGGTCTCGGACACAGGTGAGCTCGAGACAGAATATGGCTACATTGAGATTACGCCCGATTTATCTGCCACTGCTTTTGCTCAACGGGATGAAGTCGTTCGAATCTACTCAGCTCCCGCATATTCTGCTTACCTACTCCGACGGGGGGCCGAGATGGAGCGCGAAGTTCTAGAGAGATGCCCGGATGCTGTCGCGGACGTAACCTCCGACTTGACGCATTGGACATTCTTCGGTCCTGATGGAAGTATCGTCGGTGGCCTTCATCTTCCAAAGTTTGGCAGCAACTGAGCAATGGCTTGTCTCCTGACTGCCCGACTCGCGGGCGAGACCAGATCCGCGCTCTCTATAGCACTGGGCGAAGCTTGGCCTCCGCGGACGCTCAAGGAATGAGAAGGAGAAACCGACCGGGCTGACTCTGGTAGCGAGTCGTTCCCGGTTGGGTTTGACGAAGCGACACGTACCTTACTTCCCGCCGTAGTCGTTGAGCTTCCAGTCGTACTCGCCGTACTCGATCGCCGCGTCGCGGATCCAGGCGCGGTCGGCGGCGGTCTTGCCGGCGGACTCGGGGCCGTTTGCGATGAGGTAGTCGCGCAGGTCCGTGGCGCGCTTGCTGGCGGTGGCCTCGGTCTTGAAGTCTTCTCCGTACCAGTCGAAGATGCTCGACAGGACGATCTTCTTGTCGGCCTTGTTGAACTGGTTGCGGCTGGTGCCGGCCATGAAGGCCTTCATCTGGGA
>JAQXEK010000075.1 GCA_029250885.1 Planctomycetota bacterium | reverse complement strand
GTTTTCGCCGAGGGGACCCGCGGCAGCCTAACGAAGGGCTTGATCCGGAAGCTGGACCTCGACAAGGGGAAAAACCATCAGCTCTACGAGACGGGCGTCAAGGAGATCTGGGAGGTGCCCGAGGAGATCGGCAAGGACTTCCTGGGCAAGGTCAAGCACACCATGGGCGCGCCCCTGGGTAATGGCGGCTACGGCGGCGGTTGGATCTACGGCCTCTCCAACAACCGCCTGTCCATCGGCTACGTGATCGGACTCGACCACAAGAACCCGACCCTCGATCCCCACGCGCTCTTCGTGCAGTGGAAGCAGCACCCCGCCATTGCGAAGCACCTGGCCGGCGGCAAGGTGGTGCGCTATGGCGCGAAGACCATTCCCGGCGGCGGCTATTGGGCCCTGCCGAAGTTCTACGGCGCGGGCTTCGTGATCGTGGGGGACTCGGCCGGGTTCATGAACATGCAGCGCCTCAAGGGCGTGCACCTGGCGATCCTCTCGGGCCGCCTGGCCGGCGAGGCGATCGCCGAAGCGCCGGACGCTTCCGACGCCAGCCTGTCCGCCTTCGCCACGAAGTTCGAGGCGAGCTGGGGCAAGGACGAGCTCTGGAGCGTGCGCAACTTCCGCCAGGCCTTCCAGTCGGGCTTTCTGGTGGGCATGGTCGACACGGCCGTGGCCATGGTGACCGGCGGACGCGGCCTGAAGTCGCGCCGCTACGCCATCGACGACCACAAGCGCACCCAGAAGCTGTCCGAGTGCGGCAACACCATGTCCAGGCCGAAGTTCGACGACGGCGCATCCATGGACCGCTTGACGGACGTCTACCACTCGGGCTCGGTCCACGAAGAGGACCAGCCCTCGCACCTGCTGGTACTGGACCCCGACATCTGCGTGAACCGCTGCACGAAGGAGTACGGCAACCCCTGCCAGCACTTCTGCCCGGCCCAGGTCTACGAGTGGGGCCCAGGTGGCAGCACCGCCGCAGAAGCGACCAAAGAGCCAGGCGCAAAGTCGCCGCTCATGGTGAACTTCTCGAACTGCGTGCACTGCAAGACCTGCGACATCGCGGACCCCTACGAGAACATCGAATGGACCGTGCCCGAAGGCGGCGGCGGTCCCAAGTACACCGACATGTAATCACTGCGCGCCCCATCGGCGCGCTGCAAACCAACCCTCATTTCTCCCCAATGAAACTCACCCCCAAGGATCGCACGGCTAAGCTCGCGCGCACTGACCTGCTCATCGTCTTCGCAACCAAGGGCCGCCTCAACGGCTTGCCCGAAGGTGTCGAGCTTGGTGCCGCTGCCAAGAAGGACTTTGACGGTTCCTTCCGCACTTCGCGCCTTTGCGACCCCGTTGGCGGAAGCGCCAAGCGCGTTCTTCTCGTCGGTCTTGGCGCGTCCAAGGATGCCGACGCCGAGGCCCTGCGCCGCTGCGCCGCCATTGCCATCAAGCAGGCCGAGAAGCTCGGGATCGTGACTCCGATGGCCTACATTAGCGAAGCCGTTGAGAAAGCCGTCGGCGGAGCATTCGCAGCCGGTTGCGCCCTGGGCGAGGGCCTCGTCATGGGGGCCTACAAGTTCACTGAACTCAAGAGCGTGAAGTACACGCCCAAGGTCAAGGCCGTGGCCTGCGTCGGCGTTGGCGCTGACTTCAAGCGTGGCCTGCGCCAGGGTTACGCCCTCGGCGACGCGAACTGCTTCGCTCGCGACCTGCAGAACCGTCCGGGCAACTACATGACCCCGAAGGACTTCAGCAAGCACGCCCGCGCCATCGCGCGCTCCAACAAGCGCCTCAGCGTGACGGTGCTCGGTGAGAAAAAGATGGCCGAGTACGGCATGGGCTCACTGCTCTCGGTCTCCGAGGGCTCCTCGGAAGAGGCGCAGCTCGTGCACATGGTGTACAAGCCGAAGAAGAAGGCCACCGGCCGTGTCTGCCTGCTGGGCAAGGGCTTGACCTTTGACTCGGGCGGCATCAGCCTGAAGCCCGGCGCGCGCATGGACGAGATGAAGTTCGACATGTCCGGTGGCGCAGCAGTCATGGGCACCTTCCACGCCCTCGCCAAGCTAGACGTCAACGTCGAGGTTCACTGCGTTGTAGTCGCCTC
>JAQXEK010000074.1 GCA_029250885.1 Planctomycetota bacterium | reverse complement strand
GTTTTCGCCGAGGGGACCCGCGGCAGCCTAACGAAGGGCTTGATCCGGAAGCTGGACCTCGACAAGGGGAAAAACCATCAGCTCTACGAGACGGGCGTCAAGGAGATCTGGGAGGTGCCGGAGGAGATCGGCAAGGAATTCTTAGGCAAGGTCAAGCACACCATGGGCGCGCCCCTTGGCAACAATGGCTACGGCGGCGGTTGGATTTACGGTCTCTCGAACAACCGGCTTTCCATCGGCTACGTGATCGGACTTGACCACAAGAACCCGACCCTCGATCCCCACGCTCTTTTTGTGGAGTGGAAGCAGCACCCCGCCATTGCGAAGCACCTGGCCGGTGGCAAGGTGGTGCGCTATGGCGCGAAGACCATTCCCGGCGGCGGCTACTGGGCCCTGCCGAAGTTTTACGGCGCGGGCTTCGTCATCGTGGGGGACTCGGCTGGTTTTATGAACATGCAGCGCCTGAAGGGCGTGCACCTTGCGATTCTCTCCGGTCGCCTGGCCGGCGAAGCGATCGCCGAAGCGCCGGACGCCTCCGACGCCAGCCTGTCCGCCTACGCCACGAAGTTTGAGGCGAGCTGGGGCAAGGACGAACTCTGGAGCGTGCGTAACTTTCGCCAGGCCTTCCAGTCCGGCTTTCTGGTTGGCATGGTCGACACGGCCGTGGCCATGGTGACCGGCGGCCGCGGCCTAAAGTCGCGCCGCTATGCCATCGACGATCACAAGCGCACACAGAAGCTGTCCGAGTGCGGCAACACGATGTCCCGGCCGAAGTTCGACGACGGCGCGTCCATGGACCGCCTGACGGACGTCTACCACTCTGGCTCGGTCCACGAAGAGGACCAGCCCTCACACCTGCTGGTGTTGGACCCGGACATCTGCGTGAACCGGTGCACGAAGGAGTATGGCAATCCCTGCCAGCACTTCTGCCCGGCCCAGGTCTACGAGTGGGGACCAGGTGGCAGCACAGCCGCGGAGGCCACCAAGGAGCCAGGCGCGAAATCGCCGCTCATGGTTAACTTCTCGAACTGTGTGCACTGCAAAACCTGCGACATCGCGGACCCCTACGAGAACATCGAATGGACCGTGCCCGAAGGCGGCGGCGGCCCAAAGTACACCGACATGTAATCACTGCGCGCCGCAACCGGCGCGCTGCAAACCAACCCTCATTTCTCCCCAATGAAACTTACCCCAAAGGATCGCACGGCTAAGCTCGCGCGCACTGACCTGCTCATCGTCTTCGCAACCAAGGGCCGCCTCAGCGGCTTGCCTGAAGGTGTCGAGCTTGGTGCCGCTGCCAAGAAAGACTTTGACGGTTCTTTCCGCACATCGCGCCTTTGCGATCCCGTTAGCGGAAGCGCTAAGCGCGTCCTGCTGGTCGGTCTTGGCGCGTCCAAGGACGCCGACGCCGAGGCACTGCGCCGCTGCGCCGCCATCGCCATCAAGCAGGCCGAGAAGCTCGGGATCGTGACTCCTATGGCTTACATCAGCGAAGCCGTGGAGAAGGCCGTGGGCGGAGCATTCGCCGCGGGCTGTGCCCTGGGTGAGGGCCTCGTCATGGGAGCCTACAAGTTCAGCGAGCTCAAAAGCGTGAAGTACACGCCCAAGGTCAAGGCCGTGGCCTGTGTTGGCGTTGGCGCCGACTTCAAGCGTGGCCTGCGCCAAGGTTACGCACTCGGCGACGCGAACTGCTTCGCTCGCGACCTGCAGAACCGTCCGGGCAACTACATGACCCCGAAGGACTTTACCAAGCACGCCCGCGCTATCGCGCGCAGCAACAAGCGCCTCAGCGTGACGGTGCTCGGTGAAAAGAAGATGGCCGAATACGGCATGGGCTCCCTACTCTCGGTCTCCGAGGGCTCCTCGGAGGAGGCACAGCTCGTGCACATGGTGTACAAGCCGAAGAAGAAGGCCACAGGCCGCGTCTGCCTGCTAGGCAAGGGTCTGACCTTTGACTCGGGTGGCATCAGCCTGAAGCCGGGCGCGCGCATGGACGAGATGAAGTTCGACATGTCCGGTGGCGCAGCAGTCATGGGCACCTTCCACGCCCTCGCCAAGCTAGACGTCAACGTCGAGGTTCACTGCGTTGTAGTCGCCTC
>JAQXEK010000053.1 GCA_029250885.1 Planctomycetota bacterium | reverse complement strand
AAGGCGGTTGCGAAGGGCGGGTCGGCCTCGAGGCGGAAGTTCCCGATGGAATCCTCGCCCTTGAGCCAGGCGAAGCTGTCCTTGGAGACGAACACATTCGCCGCATGGGCGGCACCAGTGAACTTGCGGCAGCGCGAGCAGTGGCAGTACTGGAAGCCCGCCGGCTCGCCCGTGATGCGGTACTTGACGGCCTTGCAGAGGCAGCTGCCCTCGATGGGGGAGTTGGTGGCAGCCATGACTACTGGTCCGTCGCCACAAGCAGGATGGACTCGCGGGCGACCCAGTACTTGCCCGTGTTGAGCTCGAGCACAAGCCAGTCGTCGTTGATGTTCTCGAGGGTGCCGGTCAGGCTAAGCTCGATGTTGCCCACGGAGTCTTGGACCGGGCTGGTCGCGAAGGACGTGGCCATCCCCAGGGCATCCTTGCGCAGGTGAACGGTGACGCGCTTCCCAACCGGAGGGTAGGGTTGCACCTTGTCCTGGGCATCGTCCCGGACGAACTCGGGCGAGCTGAGGGTGCCGATGGGCTGGGACGGCGTCCGGGAGAGCGCTTGGGTGAGAAGCACACAGAGGGCAAGTAGGCCCGCGAGGGCAAGGTGATTGGCTTTCATAATTCGCTTGTCGACAGGGCCGTAGCCGTTGCAGTGGGGACGCCGGCGCGTCCAGACTCTGTTGTACCGATCCACCGGCGCGAACGCCCGATCAGTTCGCGTTTACTTCTCGCCAAGAACGTAAGACGAGCGGTTCGGTATGATCACGCCATGCCCACCGAAGACACCACAGATCTGAAGCTTATCCCCTTCCGCCCAGAGCTCGGGGAGACCTTCCAGCGCATCAACGAGCAGTGGATCTCCGCCATGTTCCAGATGGAGCCCAGCGACAAGCAGCTGCTCGCCAATCCCCAGTCGGCCATCGTCGACATCGGTGGCCACATCTGGTTTGTCGAGCACCGGACCCGCGGCGTCATCGGAACGGCCGCCATCATCCCGCGCCGGGATGGCGACTTCGAGCTGACGAAGATGGGCGTGCTTGAGGACGCCCGGGACCTGGGCGTCGGCGCGTTCCTGCTGGAGGCCGTGCTGAAGGAAGTCCAGCGGCTGCAAGTGGCGAACCTCTTCTTGCTCACCAGTTCGAAGTGCGAGGCGGCGATTCACCTGTACCGCAAGCACGGCTTCCAGGACGACGCCGAGATCATGGACACCTACGCCAAGTCCTATGCGCGCTGCAATGTCGCCATGCGCTGGTTCCCCTCAGGGAGCTAGCCCTCGACGACGGCCTTGATGTCGACCAAGTCCTTGTGCAGGACCTTGCGCATCATGCCCTTGAAGAGGAAGCCCATCGGCGTGCCGATGATCTTGGAGACAAGCCCCATGGGTTGGGTGTGGTGGCTCATGGTCAACAGGCAACCGTCCCCGTGGTCGGAGATCCGCAAGGCGCAATGGTAGATGCAGCCGTGGCTCTCGGCGCGGGTGATGTAGTGGTCATCTTCGACGGCTTCGGTGACCCACATGACCTCGGTGGCTGTCTTGCCAAACATGACGCGCGTCTCCTTCCACTTGAATCCGACCAGGCCCTCGTCCGGTTGCTCCAAGACCTCGATTTCCTCAATGCCGCTGATGTGCTCGGTGGCACCGGCAATGTTCGAGATGACCGCCCAGATGGCAGCTCTGGTCCCTTGGATCTCAATCTGAGTTTCTACATTCATAGGGGCTTGCTCCTTGGGGGTGGGTTGGGGTGGCTTTGGCTTGGCCGCATCGGTCCGACTGCGGTGGACAGCCCAGGCCTAGGGACTCGAGGACAGCGATCCGGACGCCAGCTTGTTCTTCAGGAACAGCAGAGTCCACAGCATCATCCCTGGAAAGACGGCCAGGGTCCAGTAGGGAAGGTCAAGGGAGAGCTCGCGCTGGTTCGCCATGGGCACCACCGTCGCAACGACAATCGCGCCGCCGGCTAGAAACTTCTGGACGGTGGCATGGGCGGTCGCCGAGCGACTCTGGCGCCAAAGGAAAACACCCCAGAGGTTAAGGCAGGCGAAGCCCGCGAGAAATGCTGCCGCGACGAGGATGTCTTCGCCCAGTAGCCCTAATCCCGCGAGTAGCATCCACAAAGTGGCCCCAAACTGCGAACCATACCAGGCCCCCTTGTTGAAGCGCTCGTCGGTCTGGTCTTGGCCACTTGGTTCAGCATCCATGGGTACAAGGGTAAGGGCTGGGCGCGAACGACGGGAGAGAATTGCGGAGTCCAGCCCTGCAAACCAAGCGGTGCTCGATCAGGTCGCCTCGACCTCTACGACGACCACGTCCCCATCCTCAAGCTTGTACTCGTCGCGCAGCTTCACGTCCGTGGCGACCTCGATCACGGTCCTGGGGTGGGGGCCCGTTCCGTTTTGGTTGGCATCCGTCCGCAGGATGAAGGCCCTGCGTCCGAAGACTCGGCACGGGACCAGGTTCACATTCACGGCTCCACCGTAGTCGGCTGATTCGATGCGCTGGCAACCGTCGGGGACGTCATAGGGTGCGGGGAGCTCTAGGTTCAACGTGCCTGGAAACAACGCGATGCCCGTCGCTTGCCGGTACACATCCGCGTACTTCGCAAGCCACTGTCCATAGTCACCGATTCCTTGGGTGACCTTGCCTTTGAGTTTCATTCGAGTGT
>JAQXEK010000045.1 GCA_029250885.1 Planctomycetota bacterium | reverse complement strand
CAACGAGCCAGCCTCCGCCGCGTGCGGAGGCTGGCTTGTGGCGTTATGGGGCGTGCCGGCCGGTTGCTGCGTTGAACGGACCACCCCGAGGCGTATACTCGGCAAATGAATACGCCGATCTCGTCCATACCTCGCTCCCGTGACAACGACCTGTCTCCCGAGGTCATCGAGGCGCGCCGAGACCTAGTGCGCGGGGTCGTGGGCCAGGACTTGCCGCACGTGTTTGGCCAGGGAGTGGCGCCCGAGGAGACCCGTGGCAACGTGGAGAACTTCATCGGCTTTGCCCAGATCCCGATCGGGATCGCGGGGCCCATGCAGGTGGAGACCTCCTCTGGCAGCGCCCAATTCCTTGTCCCCATGGCCACCACCGAAGGTGCCATGGTCGCATCCTATTCTAGGGGTATGGCGTGGATCACCGCTAGCGGGGGCGCCCTCGCCAGGGTTGTCCACGAGGGGCTCAGCCAGCACCCGATCCTAGTCTTCGACTCCATCGCCGGGGCCCAGGCCGCGCGGGAAATAGCCCTCTCCATGGAGCGCGATTTCCAGGCGATCACCGCGTCTATCACGAGCCACGGCAAGCTAGTGGAGGTGTCTCCCAAGGTGCTCGGAAGGCGCTTGGTTCTGCGCTTGGTCTTCACCACGGGTGACGCCATCGGCATCAATATGGCGGCCCGTGCTTGCGACCTATGCGCCGCTGCTCTTGCCGAGCGCACCAAACCCGCCGAGCGCTACGTCCACGGTCAAGATGTGGAGAAGCGCGCCCACGCCCATGGCGTGCTCGAGGGACGCGGGCGCAGCGTCGGGGCGGAGGTGGTGGTGGCCAGGGAGCTGCTCGCTAAGAAGGCGCGCTGCACCCCCGAGGCGATGGTCAAGATCCTCGAGACCTATCGCGTCGGCTATGCGGAGCTCGGCACCCACAACCAGATGGTGCAGTCGGCCAACGGGCTCGCAGCGCTGTTCATTGCGACGGGTCAAGATCCCGCCTATGTGACCGAGAGCTGCTGCGGGCAGCTCGACTTCGCAGTGACTGCTTCAGGGGACCTGCACGCTAGCGTCTGGATCCCGTCGATGCTGGTGGGCACGGTGGGGGGTGGCAGCGGCCAGGGAACCGCCGCCGAGTGCCTAGATCTCTTGGGGTGCCGAGGAAATGGGGCCGGCAACCGCTTTGCCGAGATCGCCGCCGCTATGGTGCTGGCCGGGGATTTATCCCTGATGGCCGCCTTCTGTAGCCACGAGTTCGTGGAGGCCCACGAGAGCCTTGGGCGAAACCGGCCAGGCGGGTCCTAGGAGGCCATACGGGGGGTGCTCCCTAGGGGGTGCGCCGAGCTTTACCTGATCCGGCCCGGCAGGGGTTGACGGATCCGTCGTTGCCGCTACATTAGTTCGCCCTGAGTGCGATTTCGTCCCAAGGTGACTCCGAATGGAGCCGCCGAGCGTCGTTCTCTTCTCTCAGAATCTCGAATCTCTGGGGCCATCTCAGAACAACGAAGCCTCTAACTCCCAATCGGGTGTGCCTCCTTATAAGAAGGGCGCCCGCCCACGCACTCGGCCCAGCCGAATCCCTTGCCCGAAAGACCTGTCATGACCGCCACGACGACGAAAGCCTCCACGAAGAAGGACCCGCTCACGATGCACCGCAACATCGGTATCATGGCCCACATTGATGCGGGCAAGACCACCGTGACCGAGCGCATCTTGTACATGACCGGCATCATCCACCGGACTGGCGAGGTGCACGACGGCGCCGCGACGATGGACTACCTTGAAGAGGAGCAGAAGCGTGGTATCACGATCCAGTCCGCCGCCACGGCTGTGACCTGGGATGACTACGCAGTCAACATCATCGACACCCCCGGTCACGTGGACTTCACGGCCGAGGTCGAGCGCTCCCTGCGCGTGCTCGACGGCGCCGTCGCCGTGTTCGACGCCGTGAGTGGTGTGGAAGCTCAGTCCGAGACGGTGTGGCGCCAAGCCAATACCTACGGCGTGCCCCGCATGTGCTTCATCAACAAGATGGACCGCGTTGGCGCCGACTACGACAAGGCAGTCGCCTCGATCATCAGCCGCCTTGGCGCGCGCCCCGTTGTCATTCAAGCGCCGATCGGCTCGGCCAGCGATTTCCGCGGCCTAGTGGACTTGATCACCATGCGCTTCTATGAGTTCGACGTCGACGATGGCTACATTGTTGAGGAGAAGGACATCCCGGAAGAGTACATGGAGGAGATGCAGCAGCGTCACCACGACCTCTGCGAGACTGTCGCTGAGTTTGACGAGGAGATGCTCGATCTCTTTGTGGATGACCAGCCGATCGCGGTTGAGATGATCAAGCGCGTGCTCCGCACCGCGACCCTCTCTATGGAAGTGACCCCGGTCTTGGCCGGCTCCGCACTCAAGGACAAGGGCGTCAAGTTCCTGCTCGACGCAGTCATCGACTACCTGCCAAGCCCCCAGGACCTTCCCCCGGTGGAAGGCATTCACCCGCGCTCCGAAGAGCCCGTGTTCCGCGATCGTCTGCCCTCGGCCCCCGTGAGCCTGATGGCCTTCAAGACCATCGCCGAGCCCACCGGTGACCTGACCTTCGTGCGCGTCTACTCCGGTACGCTCAAGAAGGGCTCCCGCCTGATGAACCCGCGTACAGGTAAGTCCGAGCGCATCGGCCGTATCGTTCGCATCCACGCCAACAAGCGCGAGGCTGTGGAAGAGGTTTCCGCAGGTGAGATCGCAGCCATCATCGGCCTGAAGCTGACTGTGACCGGCGACACCCTCTGTGACGAGGCCAACCCGATTGCCCTTAGCAAGATCAACTTCCCCGAGGGCGTGATCGCCATGTCCCTCGAGCCGGAAAAGGGTGAGGATCGCGACAAGCTGGGCCTCATCATCGGTCGCATGGTTCGCGAGGACCCGACCTTCCGCGCCCAGACCAACGAAGAGACTGGCGAGCTGGTCATCTCAGGCATGGGTGAGCTGCACCTTGAGGTCATGGTTGGCCGCATCAAGAACGAGCACAACTGCCCCGTGGTGACCGGTCGCCCGAAGGTGTCCTACAAGCAGCGCCTCACGGCTCCTGTCGACACCATCGCGACCTTCAAGCGCCAGTCCGGTGGTCGTGGTCAGTACGCTGTCTGTCACGTGAACTTCGAGGAGATGGAAGACATGACGGCTCAGTACGAGTTCGTCGACGCCATCAAGGGCGGCAACATCCCCCGCGAGTACATCCCCGCCGTAAACAAGGGCCTTGAGATGAGCGTCAAGACCGGTGGCAAGCTTGGCTTCCCCTTCGTCGGCGTCAAAGCCACTGTTTATGATGGCAAGTACCACGACGTCGACTCCTCCGAGCTTGCCTTCCAGCAGGCCGGCGCACTGGCTTTCCGTCAAGCATGCCAGGGCAACATCACCCTGCTCGAGCCGATCATGAAGGTCGAGGTTCGCGTGCCGGAAGAGTTCCTTGGCGCTGTTGTGGGTGACCTCAACTCTCGCCGTGGTGAGGTCTCCGACGTGGACACCCTAGACGACCTGCGTATCGTGCGCGGCATGGTGCCCATCGCTGAGATGTTCGCTTACTCGTCCTCCCTGCGTGGCGCGACCCAAGGTCGAGGCTCCTACGCCATGGAGCTAGAAGAGTACCGTGAGACGCCCCAGCACATCGCTGCCAAGGTCTTCGAGTCCTCGGGCACCGACGTCGAGTAGAGCTAACGAGTTCCACCAAGAACCGGGGATAGAGTTACGTGAGTAGCTCTATCCCCGGTTTCGTTGGCGGCGCCTCGATTTCATCCCATCCATTGCCGGACAGTTGATTCCGATCCGCAGCTTCGGTTGCTAGACTCCTCAGCACTATGACACGCACCGCGCGCAGACGTTGGAGCCGAGAGCTCCAGACTCAAGTGGATGGGCTTTGCCTGGCCGCTTCCGGACCAATCCTCCTGCATGGCTACGAAGAGCCAGTGGGGGGCAAGTGGGTTGACGACGTGATCCCCGGCAAGCTCGGCGCCATCGATAGAACCACGGGGGAGACCCTTTGGTCGAGCCCCTGCGAGGTCGGCTATGGCCGCGGTTTTGGTGCGGGCTTTGGTCGCGCCCAGAATGCGGTAGTGCTTGGCCCCAGCAACCAGGGTCACCGCGCCATTCGGATGGACATCAACTCGGGCGAACTGCTGATGGTCCAGGACCTGCCCGCATTCGATGTGGCCCTTGTCCACGAGGACCTGTGCATTAGCGTGCAGCCGGGCCGCGTCGTCGGCTACAACACAGACGACTTCTCTCGGGCCTGGGAGTTCGGTCGCTCGGGCGAGCGCTACCACACCGCAGCCCGGGAAGGCTCGCGGCTGTTCATCGTCTACACCGACTCGACGACCAAGAAGCAGGGCGTGCTAATGCTCGACGCAGAGACGGGCAAGCGCGCTACGGTCTGGGTTGCGCCGAACGTACCCGTGATCCACGGCATGGTCGTCGGTCCCCACGCGGTGGTGCTCTTGCTTGAGGAGCTGATCACGGCCCTCTCCCACGAGGGGCTGGTCTCTTCGGCTACGACCCTTGGTGACATCGAGGAGGCTGGCCACGAGACCAGCGGTCTAGCCCTATTGGCCCTTCGCACTGACGGCGATGAAAATCAGGCACCCCTGTGGTTTGACTTTGTGGGCGCAAGCCCCGAGGACGACATCGCCGAGGTCACTATCCGTTCGGACAGTGGAAAGCTGTACGTGAACCGCGGCGCCCACTGCGGCGTGCGCGATACGCTGACTGGCCGAGCTCTCGGCGCCGTTACGATCCCCGGCCTCGACGAGCACATCGCCTGGAGCGTTTCCCAGGGCGCCCTTTTACTCGGAGAGGAGACCCGCATCTCCCTCTACGAGATCCCCATTTAGTGACACTCAGAAAGGTCGTGGCGCATTTTGGCCGTCAGCGGCTATGATCTGAGCCTAACTCTTCATCGCCTTGGATTCACTCCAAGGTGCCCCACGCCAAGGTGCACCGGTATCTCCCGGCCCTAAGTGCGAACAGCTGATTCAGCCTGACGACCCACGAGGTACGTGAGCCATGGATACCCCTAGTAACGACTCCTTGATCCCCGCTTTCCTCGCCAAGGAGTTCTCCCTTGACGAAGCCGCCGTAACGAAGACCCTAGGCCTTCTAGAGGCGGGCTACTTAGCTCCCTACATCAGCCGGACTTGCCGCGACGCTAGTGGCGGGCTCTCCGAGACCGTGATTCGTCGTCTTGGCCGGGCGAACGCAGACCTGACCGAGCTGGAGTTGCGCCGCGCGAACGTGCTGCGCAGCCTCAAGGGCAAGGAGGCGACCACCGCGGGAATGCTTAAGGCCGCTGCCAAGAGCATGGACCGGTTTGAGCTAGAGGACCTTTTCCTCGTGAACCGCCGTCCCGAGATCGAGGTCACCCGCGCGGTAGACCATGGCCTCGAGGCCCTCGCCGCCTTATTGGTGAAGTCGAACCCGAAGCCTGCCAAGGGTGGCGAGCAGTCCGAGGAAGCTTCGGCAGAGGCCGCGCCCGCCGCCGAGGCCACGCCCGCCGCCGAAGCCGCACCCGTCGCCGAAGCCACGCCCGCCGCCGAAGCCGCACCCGCCGCCGAAGCCGCACCCGCCGCCGAGGCCGCGCCCGCCGCCGAAGCCGCACCCGTCGCCGAAGCCAC
>JAQXEK010000019.1 GCA_029250885.1 Planctomycetota bacterium | reverse complement strand
GAGGTCCTACAGAGAATCCGGCGCGGCGGTGCCACGGTGCTGGACCTGCAACCGGACAAGCTCACGGGCCCGGTAATTAATGCCTACCTGCGGCTCAAGGACTCGGGGTCGCTCTGAGGGCGCGGGGCGAAGTAGAAGTAGACAAGCCAGCAGAGTCCGGTGAGGGCGCCAACGATGTAGCGCGTGGATGTGCTTGCGCTGGTCTGGCGGAAGAAGCCCTCGAGCAGTGCGGCGAAGAACAGCATGAAGACCGCGCCGAGGGCGAGGCTAAGGGCGCGCTTGCCAGCGGTGGCAAGGGCCTTGCCACGGGTGAGTGAACCGGGAGAGACCACAGCACGGCCGAAGATCAGGCCAGCGGCCGCCGCAAGCACCAAGGCGCCGAGCTCCGTGACGCCGTGGCCGATGAGCCAGGCGAACCACTCCACGGCTAGACCCGCATCCACGAAGACCTTGGACATGGCACCCAACATGAGGCCGTTAAGGAGAATGAGGATCACTGTCGGGATACCCGCCAGCGCACCCAGGCCAAAGCTAAAGAGCGCAACCCTTGAGTTGTGCTGCCAGAGCTGCCCGGAGAACGTAGCGAGTTCGGTATTGCTGGCATCGCGTCCCGAAGACAGGCTCTCGCGTAGGCTCTGCACGGAGGCCCCCGGCGACCTCGACTCCTCGAGGGGGACCACGGCGTAGAAGGTGTCTGGGTTAATGGTGACCGCCCCCCAGCCCAGTCCGATTCCTGCGAAGAGCACGCTGGCAGCCACTCCGATCTCTGGAATGTGCCCCCGTACTGCAGCGGGAAATCCCGACGTCAGATACGCCAGCGTCTTAGGGCCAGCCTGGCTAGGGGGTGGCCGGTAGATCTGGCTGTGGGCGCGCACAACCAACCGGTTGATCGATCTCTCCAAGCGCTTCTCCTCGGGTCGAGTGCGGATGATGGAGAGGTGAGAGACCGCCCGGCGGTAGAGCTCTCCAAGGCGCTCGGCTTCCCTGGCCGAGGTCGGCTTGCCGCGCCGGGACTCGAGCCCATCCAAGAGTTGGCCCAGCTCGCTCCAATCGGCATCGCGCTGGATGCGGAAGTCGTCGAATGTGGTGGAGTCCATGGCGTTGTTTGGATGATAGAGTGTTCCCGAGCATTATCTCGGCCTTAGTGGCTCAGGTCAACGCTCCCGCCTGCATCTCATGGACCGTATCCAATTCTCTACTCCCGAAGATGTCGACCTCGGCTACGAACTAGCCGGGCCTGCGAGCCGCCTAGGCGCGTACGTTTTCGATCGCCTGCTGCTGTTGCTGATCCAGATCGCAACGTACCTCTTTGTCAGAATCCTCATCAATGTCCTTGGCAGCTCGCTAGATGAGATGGGCGGAGCCCTGGGCTTCCTGGTCATCGCCCTAGTCGGTTTTGGCGAGATACTCTACTTCGGCCTGTGGGAGTGGCGCTCAGGCGGATTGACTCCTGGCAAGCGCCGTGTCGGTCTGCGCGTAGTAATGGACGGTGGATACGGGCTGACCACAACCGCGACCATGCTGCGCTCGATCCTGCGCGCGGTCGACATGATCCCGCTGTTTTGGGTCGTGCCCGCCTTGGATAAAAAGCACCGACGCCTTGGGGATTTTGTCGGGGGAACACTGGTGATGAGCGTCGCCCAAGAGGCCAACACGCGCGTCCCGATGGCCAATCAGCAATACAGCGACTTGCCGGTGCACCACTTAGTCCTTGGAATCCGTGAGCTCTCTAAGCTGCGCCGCTCAGAGTACTCCTCGATCGAAGAATTCTTACTGCGCGCGCCCGGCCTATCCAGGAAGCAGCAGAGCACGATCTCAAGGAAGATCACCGGCAAACTACTTGGCCGAATCGGGCTCGAGCAGCCCGAAGGCGTACAGCCTATCGAGGTTTTGAAGGAGGTCTATCTGGCCATGCGGGCCCACTCGTCGGTCCTTGCGGACTAGGTAGTCATTTGACGCCAAAGGGTGCAGGGTACCGAGGTGCCCATAACTTCAGAGATGGGTTGTGATATCTGCTGCCGCGTGAACGGCTTGTGCAGGAACCCGTCCGCACCCGACCCACAATCCGTGGGACTGCAGTTAAAGATGACGACCATGCGCACAGGGCTGGAGCGGCTCGAACTGCTCAAACAGAACCGCAGGTAGTCGCTGTCGCGAACTGGAGGGTAGGGGGAACACCGCCTTTAGCTGTGGGATGCACGAGCGGCAAGGCACAGGGTGTAGGTTGGGAGTCGAGCTACTTTCGATCGGCACTCTGGTTGGGTCGACTTTTGCGCCGATCTAGTTCATCCAAGAGTGGGCCGGCACCCGTGTGCCCAAGCTTGTGCAGCTCATTGACAAGCTGGCGCGCCTCGGCATTTCGCTCAGCACCCAAAAGGGCAATGGCCAATGCATAGGTCGCATCTGCGGCGCCTCCTGCATCGTCGCCGTAGAGCCGGATGGCACGACGCAGCTCGCGCTCGGCCTGTGTGCTTTGGCCGAGCTTACTGTGGATGAGTCCGAGGTTGTAGGCGACCCGGGGGCGCTCCGGCAGCAGGGCTGCCGCGCGCTGGAACGAAGCGAGGGCGGCTTCGGACTCCTGGAGCTCTGCAAGTTGCAGGGCCAGGGAATAGTGCAGCTCGCCCTCCTCAGGCTGGCGGGTAACGGCCTCACGCAAGAGGGCTGCAGCTTCGCCACCACGGCCCATGGCGCTTAGCAAGACAGACAGGTTGTAGGTGGCTGGCATAAAATCCGGATCGAGCTCGATCGCCCGTCTCCAGTCAGTCTCCGCATCGTCAAAGCGCCCCTGAACCTGGGCCCATAGTCCACTCTCGAAGTGGATGGTGGGGAAGTCCGCGTTGACTTGGCGGTAGCGCTCGAAATCCGAAGGCTCGGCCGCGGCGACGCGGACCATGCGTACGGGGTCCGCGTGGAGGCCCCGTAACTTAAGTCCAAAGGTTCCGGTCTGGGGCAGCTTGCGCAGGGCTCCGGCGGCAGCCGCTCGCACGAGGGGGTCGCGGTCGTCAAGTGCGTCCACGACGAGGTCGATGGAGGCGGCCCCGAACCGCGCCAAGAGGTCAAGGCTGGTTGCCCTTTGCAGGGGCGCCGCGTCGGTGGAGGCGAGGACTTGGGAGAGGTCGCGGTAATTCTCGGCGCGCTCGGTTGGGCTGAGCTCGGCCAGCTCCAAGGTCCGGGAGAAGGCGGTCGCGACGAGTGTGTCGAGTTGGCGCTGGGCGAGGGTGCGTGGCGAGCGCGGTGCGCTGTCCACCCAGCCCGCGATGGCGGCGGCGGCCCATGCGTCATCGTGGTGATCGGAGTCGTCCCCATGGCAGGTGGCGCAGGCGTTCGGTGTGCCGAGCTCGAGGGACAGGTCGGGCCGAGGCACGCCCATGGAGTGGTCCCGGCGAGGGTCCACCTTCATGTAGGTGCGCTCCGGCATGTGGCAGGTCGTGCAGCGTGCGGCTTCGGTGCCAAGTTCGTGGCCGTGGTGAAGTGGACTCTGGTAGTCCTTGGCAGCAAGGGTGGGGAAGCGCTCGGCGGGCGGGCTAACGGAGTGGCACTGGAGGCAGAGCTCGTTGTGCCCGGGTCCCTCGGGTAGCTTGAGCTGAAGGCTGTGGGGATCGTGGCAGTCGCTGCAGGTGACGCCGGCCGCGTGCATGCGACTCTGGGTAAAGGAGCCCCAAACAAAGACCTCGTCCTTAATCTGCCCGTCGGGAAAGTAGAGGTTCTCCTGAAGTAGAGCTGGGCTAAAGTGGTCGAGGAAATTCTGGCCGGCTTCCCACTCGCTGGTCAGGCTGGCTCGCCTCGAGTGACAAGGCGCGCAGTTATTGAGTTCGAATCGCGCAGGATCTCCTTGGGTCCCAAAACCATGGTTTAGAGCACCCGAGAGAGCTTGGTTTCGCGCGAGCTCTGCGTGTTCTTCGGCCTCTCCGTGGCACGCCACACACCCTACGTCCATCTCCGCGAAGCTGGAGGAGAAGGTGTCACTCGATGCATCGTAGCCCTTTTTCACGCCCGTGGAGTGGCACTCCGCACACATGGTGTTCCAGCGCTGGAGCCGGCCAGTCCAGTGCAGGGCATCTCCAGGTTGGATTTCATGGTCGAGGTGAAACCAGCGTGACTTCTGTGTGTCCCAAGCGATCGGCAGACACTGGATGGCGCCGCCGGGAAATTCGACAAGGTACTGCTGCAGCGGTTCGGCGCCGAAGGTGAACTGCACTTCAAACTCGAGGTTTCCGTTCGCGTCTGCGGAGCCAAGGTCTGGGTACGCCCCGTCCGGTGGTGCCTCCGTGGTCACGAAGAACCGCCCCTCATTTTGGCGGAAGGAGGCTCGGTGAACTTCGTCGCCGCGGGACCAGGTGAAGGGTTCGGCGCTGAAGTCACCAATCACCGTATCGGGTGTCGCGTGCTGCATAGCCAGGTCGTGATGGCTGCCGCGCCAGAGTGCAGCCTCTTCGGCGTGGCACTCAGCACAACCGGCGCTGCCTATACCCGCGGCGCCGCGCTCGACGACGGCGGATCGGTTGTCTTTGGAACACGCTCCGAGCAGCGCGATGAACAGCAATAGGTATGTGGCCTTTACCATTACTGGCCGTCTCCGCTGACAGCAATCGCAAGCGGGCCGGGCACCACTTTGCCGGTGGCTTTCCAATGGGAGAGCTGCACGTCGTGCCGATCGATCCAGTGCTGCATTTGGGTCGCAAGCTCGTGGACGATCTTAGGGTGGTTTCGGGCAACGTTGTCGACCTCGCCGATGTCGCGGTCCAAGTGGTAGAGTTCGAGGCGCTTAGATTCGTGGAAGTAGATCAGCTTCCAGGGGCCGGATCGGACCGCCGTATAGGGTGCAATGCCTGGCCCGGAAGCGCCCCATTGGTGGGGTTGGTGCCAGAAGATCGATCGCTCGGGCGACTCGGCTACACCGGCAAGTAAGGGCGACAAGTCGACTCCTTCGAGGTCCTCAGCCACCGCAGGAGGTGCATCGACCTTGGTCATGGCGAGCAGGGTGGGGAAGAGGTCGTAGGTGATCACGGGGGCGTCGGACCAAGAGCCGGGTTGGGTGTGGCCGGGCCACCAGACCACCATGGGGACGCGGGTCCCCCCTTCGTAGGCAGAGGCCTTGCCGCTGCGCAGGGGCGCATTGTGGTGGTTCTTGGTCGTCCCATCCGGCGCGGCTCCACGGCTGTGGGCACTGAGCCCACCGTTGTCTGACGTGAAGACGATCGCGGTGTGCTCGGCGATGCCTAGCTGCTCGAGCTTGGCCATCAGCTCCCCAAGCGCGTTATCCACGGACTCGATCATCGTGCCGTATTTGGCCTCCTTAGCATCAAGCTGCTCGTAGTTGCCCAGCAGGGGCATGTTGGCCGTGATCGGGGTGTGTACGGCATAGGGCGCGAAGTTCATGACAAAGGGGGCACCGTCGCGGTGAGCATCTTCGATGGCGAGGCAGGCCTCGGCGGCAAGGGCTTCAGTCAAGTAGGTCTGCTTACCATGCCAGGACTCGAGGCCTGGAACGTCCCAAAGGGTGTTGGCGCTTGGATTGCCTGTTCGCTTGGCGAGGGCGAAGTCCTCGGTGCCTAAGAAGCTTCCGGGGTGGCCGCCGTAGTGCCCAGCAATGTTGACGTTGAAGCCTAGGTTGATGGGGTCTGCGCCAAAGGTGTCACGGGCTCCAAAGTGTGCTTTACCAACGTGTATCGTGCGGTATCCGGACTTGCCGAGGAGTTGTGGGTAAGTGACGTCGGTCTCGTCGAGCCCGTTCATTCGCCAGGCCGGAGGAGACAAGGTCGGGTGCTTGGCCGAAGTGTCCTGGTCCTTGATTTGCGACCAGTAGGTAATGTGGATGGCCCCGGGGCTGCGACCTGTCAGGAGGCTCGCGCGCGTTGGCGTGCAGACGGGCGCAGCCGCGTAGGCATTGGTGAAGCGCATGCCCCGGGTGCTGAGCGTGTCGAGGTGGGGCGTCCGCCACTGCCCATTTTGGGCCGTGGGCTCGGCCGTGAACGGCACAGCTGTATCTTGCCATCCGAGGTCATCCACGAGGAATAGAATGATGTTCAAGGGGGGTGCCGGCTTGCTCGGTTGCTTTAGGATTGCACAGGAGAGGGCGGGGTAGAGCCCGAGGCCAAGCAAGAGGCAGCGGGCGACGGCGGGTAGGCGGCGGGGATCCATGCGTACAAGCGTACAGCTCCCACACGGAATCCGCGAACTTGCCGTTCGCTCAACAGCAGGCAATTTGGTTGCTCAGACACCTCGGTGTCACTGCTTGGCTTCATCACCGTGTTCGTAGTCCTGCACGTACTTGTGATCGTACGTATCGAGCCAGTCTCTGTACGGGCCCTCAAACTGCCCCGTGCGGCCGCTGCTCGTATCTTGACGGTCCCCGGTGTCGCCGCGCTCATCGGAGGTTTTAGTCACTGGCGAAAGGTCTCCTTCTTCACTCCTGGCGAGAGAGTAGCCTAGAAGGGGCACGACTTTCTCTTGGAGGGAGTGGAATCAAGTATGGGGGCAGCGCGCGAACGCCGCCCGCCAGCATGCGCCTAACCGCGCCCCCTACCCCTTCACTTTCGATCCAGGCACAACCGAGTACTCACCATTGTGCCGATAGCGAACAATACACTTTGTCCCGCCGTCATAGTCCTCTGCCCGCACAATCAGAGTCGCCACCTCGCCAAATACTTCGCACTCCGTGTCGAGTGGAGCGTCCAAGCCGCGCCAGTAGCGAATGAACGGATTGTGCTCCCACTCTTCGCCAAGGGTGGTGGGAACCGTGTGCCCGGGGTGAACCTTCGTGGTGTGGTCAAGGCACATCAAGCGCTCAAGGATCGAGCGCTTGATGTTGTCGTGGGTGTCATGGCCGGGGCCACAGGTACCGCCGATACTGCGGGCGAAGAGCGTGTCGCCGGTAAATAGATGTCCTTGGGGTTCGGCTTTATGGGTGACGTAGAAGGCGAGTTGGCCGATGGTGTGGCCTGGGATAAAGATCGACTGGATCGTAAGCTCGCCGACCTGAATGATCTCCTCGTGTTCGAGCAAGCGGTCGAGGTAGCCGAAGAGGGCGACCTCGTTACGGTGGCCACAGAGCGGCGCGTCGTAGGTCTCGCTCCAAAAGTTGTTGTGCTCTACATGATCGTGGTGGTGGTGCGTTAAGAGCACCCACTCGACACTTAGCCTCTGTTCCTGGACCACCTCTAACAGCGGTGCAGGATCGGCCCCCGTGTCGATAATCAGGGCTGTACCGCCGGGACGATCCGCGACGAGGTAGCTGTTGGAGAGGAACCGGGGGTGTTCAGAGCGGTGGATGATCACAGTAGCGTGGAGTAGTAGTTGGGGTGGGAGTGCCTAGTCTACCGCGACCTAGCCCTTAGAGGTCCCACCCGTGATCTTGCCGCCGCCAATCCAAGTCGCATAGCGCACCTTCGATGGCGCGTGGCTCGAGATCACCGCAATCACCATCAAGCTCCCTAGAGCCCAGCCGGTAGCGGCTCCAAGCACGGGCAGGGACAGCACCACGCCGATCTTCAGCATCAGGACCAAGCCCCGTACCTGGGCCAAGAAACCAACACTCTCAAGCAAGTCCAAGGCCAGCATCCCCAAGCCCGTCCCGACGGTCCAAAGCAGCCACATGGCCTTTGCCTCGTCCCCAGCATCCACAAGATAGCTCCCCGTAAGAACCCCCGCGCAGAGGGTGTGCACACCGCGCAGGCTGATCTTGATCGTTCGCTGGCCCGGGAATTTTCGCCCTCCAGGGGGAAGCAGAAGCTGCGTGAGTTTGCCCATGGGCCCAAGTGTACTTGGAACGCGGGCAATCTTCCCCCAGTCTCTGGCGCCACGCCGCCTCTGCACTTGTTTAATGGTCGACCCAAAATCTAGCCCTCTCGATTCCACCATGTCCCGCCACCACATCTGCTTCGCCACCTGCGCCCCCGGGCTCGAACCCCTTCTCCACGCCGAACTCCGTGGCCTCAAGTTCGCTAAGGTCGAGCGCCAGGTCGGGGGGTGTTACTTCGAGGCTCTCCCCGCGGACATCTGGCGCGCTAACTTGGGCCTGCGCTCGGCTGTTCGCGTGCTGTTGCGCCTGTCTCGATTCGAAGCTCGCACCGGCGAAGAGCTCTACGCGAATGTGCAGGAGGTCGACTGGACGACCTTCGTCAAGCCATCGGGCACCCTGCGTGTGGACGCCAAGGTCAAGGACTCGGCTCTGGATCACTCGAACTATGTCGAGCAGCGGGTAAAGGACGCGGTCGCGGACCAGTTCGTCGACAAGTTTGGGGAGCGCCCTAGCGTGGACAAAGATGAGCCCGACCTTCGCATTGCCGTGCACATCTTCCGGGACCGCGTCACCCTGCAGGTCGACACCTCTGGGCACTCCCTGCACCGCCGCGGCTACCGCCAGGCCCAAGGCCGCGCACCCCTTGCCGAGACCCTGGCCGCCGCGATTGTCATGTCCACGGGCTGGAACTTAAAGGCGCCGATGATCGATCCGTTCTGCGGTTCGGGCACGCTGCTGATCGAGGCCGGTTTGCTGGCAACGAACACTGCACCCGGGCTCTTTCGGAAGAGCTTCGGCTTCCAGAACTGGGAGGGCCACGACGCGGCTGGCTTCGCGAAGCTAAAGGACAAGCTGCGCAGCGAGATCCGGCCGCTCGGCAAGACTCAAATGGTCGGCAACGACATCGAGCCCGGACGCCTGGAAGACGTGGAGCAGAACGCCGAGGCCGCCGGCCTGGGGGGCAAGTTCAGGCTGGGCGTCGGCGATGCCTGCGCATTCGATTTTAAGCCCGGGTGGAATGCCTGCGTCGTGACGAACCCGCCCTATGGCGAGCGCATTGGCGAGGTGCGCGACCTGGTGCCTACCTACCGCGAATTTGGCGATCGATTGCGCAGCCTCTGCGGCGGCTACGAGGTCGCTATCTTCTCGGGCAACGAGGAGCTCACCAAGCAGCTCTACCTAGAGAAGATGCGCCACCTGCCCCTGAAGAACGGCGCCATTGACTGCGAGATCATCCAGGGCATTCTGCCCGAGGCGACCTAGTCGGCTAGACCCATGGCGTGAAGGATACGCGCCTTGACGCTGGTCATCGCGATCGGGTCGGTACTGCCGTCGCCCGGAACGGTCGACAGGAAGACCGGCCCAAGCTCGGGCGAGCTCGGTAGGCGTCCATGGCTGCCCTTCACAAGGCTGGCATCCAGTGGGATCACGTCCATCAAGTAGCGCATGCCGAGCTTCTTCTGGGCCAACCGGCGCACGACGCGGGCCATGGGGAGCTTAATCTTGGGATCGACAAACAGCTCGCAGGGATCGTAGCCGGGCTTGTCGAAGATCGCGACTGTCCGCGCAAAGTCCGGTGCTAGCTCGTCGTCAAGCCAGTAGGGATAGGCAAACCATGCGCCCTGCTTGGCCACTGCGATCAGATCGCCGGCGCGGTCGTGAGCGAGGTTCGGGTTCGGCTCTTCAATCGTGTCGACACCGGACACTGCGGCGAGCACCTGCTGGGCTTGCTGCTTGGCCTGATCGTCGCGCACATAGATGTGGGCCACCTGGTGATCGGCGACGGCGAAGGCGCGGCTGGCAAAGGGATCGAGCCGCTCGCCTGTGGGCTCGTTGCGCACTTCTAATAGGCCCGCCTCGCGCAGAATACGGTTCAGGTAAACGGGCTCGTTCACGTCCTCGATGGCGTACTCGGAGACGACCATCGTCTCCGTTCCGCACTCGTCAGCCGTGGCCAAGAGCTCGCCCACAAGGACGTCTAGCTCGGCGATGGCCTGGAGGGACTGGGGCGCATCGGGGCCAAATCGCTGGTGGCTGTAGTCAAGATGGGGCAGGTAGACCAGGGTCAAGGTGGGGGACTTCGAGCGCAGGGTCTCCATGGCCGCACTCGCAATCCAGCGACTTGACGGCAGCCCAGACTTGGGCCCCCAGAAGTCGAAGAAGGGAAAGGGGCCGAGCTTCGACTCTAGGCCGATGGGGAAATCCGTAGGCCAGCCGTAGACCGCGGGGATCTTGCGACCATCGGCGGGGTAGTAGGGCCGCGGGGTGATGGACCAGTCGACCTGGGCGCCCATGTTCCACCACCAGAACACCTTCGCGCAGGTGAAGGACGCATCGCGCTGCTTGGCTTCCTCGTAGACCTTGGTTCCGGCCACGAGTGCATTGGACTGCTGCCAGAATTCGATGCGGCTGTAGTCGCGGTCGAACCAGCCGTTGCCGACGGCGCCGTGCTCCCCGGGCTGGGCTCCCGTAAGTATCGTGGCCTGTGCGGAGCAGGTGACCGCAGGCAGGACCGTGTCCATGGGCGCGCCGAAGCCGCGTTCGACAATCCGGTTAAGGTTCGGGGTGTTCGGTCCAAGATGGCGCCAAGCTAGGCCCACGGCGTTAATGACAAGGAGTGGTTTCACCCCATGATCATAACGCCCTTGAGACGGCATGGGACCGCGGACCTTGGCCTTGAAGAGCGGGTATCTCGGTTGACCAGGCATGGGATCGATTTGTGTTCAGCATCTTGGAGCCCTCAACTGCGGATGGACGGGCTAGAATGCCCCCATGTTCAAAAAGTTAGTATCCCTCTTCGGAGGCAAGCCTGCCCTAGTTACCGGCGCGGGGAAACTGGAAGAGGGCCAGGCCAAGGTTGTGACCTTCGGGGATGTGCTCGCTGGAAACGCAATCCAAGTGATGTTCAGTCGAGTCAATGGCGAGCTGCGGGCGATGGATGCGATCTGTCCCCACGAGGGGGTCCTTATGAATGACGGACCCGTGACCGATGGTCGGATCGTCTGCCCGATGCATCTCTATGAATTCGACACCCAGACCGGGCGCGAGCAGGGTGCCCAGTGCAAAAAGGCAAAGATCTTCAAGGTGCGCGAGATTGGTAACGACGCGGAAGTCTGGATCTAGCAGAAGCCCCTCGGCAGGCCCGCACAACACCAAGGAGATGAACTCGTGAATCCTAAACACTTTGTCCTCGCCCTCGGGGCTACCTTCGTTCTGGGGCAAGCCGCCTCGCTCTCCTTTGCGGAGTCCACGGCTGTGGTGCTGGAGTCGACCAAGGCGAAAGCCGAGGAGCCCGACCCGGCCAAGTGGTTGAAAAAGAACAAGTCGAAGATCGGCAAGCTGGCCAAGGGGTGGTGGGAGCAGAGGCCCGCCACGCACTTCGTCGATTGGGACGCGCAGAAGCGCGCTGAGCTATTGGAGAAGATTGCCGAGCTTGACCCGCTGCCCGAGTTCGACTCGGAGAACGAGAGGGCTAACCTTGACACCCTGGTGGAGCTGATCTGGAAGCCCCTGCAAAAGAGCTGGCCCAGCGCAATCGGCAAGGCCAAGGCCGGCAAGGTGACCTTCGATACGCCCTATGGGGAGGCTTGGTTTCTGCTGGATACGGTCAAGGCCAAGCGCGGCGAGAAGCCGGCGCTGATCCTGGGCTTACACGGCGGCGGTGAGAACGCCGGTGATGCGGCACCCGCCCAAAGCACCTGGTCCACAACTGGAATCAACGGCATCTTCCCCCAGGGCATCCACCTGGTCCATGACACATGGAACACGGTCGAAGGCGAGCGCTTCTTGCTCACCCTGCTGGACTTTGCGAAGGCCAGCCTGGGTGTGGATCCCGACCGGATCTATGTCGGCGGCTTCAGCATGGGCGGCACCGGATCCTGGTTCATGGCTGGCCGACACGCCGACCTGCTTGCGGTCTCCATGCCCTGCGCCGGCGTCCTGATGGCTTCCCCCAAGAGCCAGGTCGCCTCGCCCGATGCGATTACGGCCCTTCAGCACGGCCTCGTTCCCAACGTGCGCAACCTAGCGATGTACTATTTCATCGGGCTCGCCGATGTGAACTGCATGCCGGGCACGTACCTCTATGTCGAGCGCATGCTCAAGACCCTGAAGGAGGGCGATCCGAGCGGCTACGGGAACATCCACTTTAAGACCTACGAGGGCCTTGCCCACGCCTTCCCACCCGGCGAGCCCACGGCCGCGAAGAAGTTCATGCTCGAGCAGCGCCGCGACACCTTTCCCGAGACCGTCGTCTGGGAATACGTCGCCGACCCCTTTCCCCAGCACAACCCGGGCGAGGCCTGCGAGCGCCTGGTGAAGAACGACTTCTACTGGCTGAGCTGCGCCGAGCCCCAGGACTTCCAGAAGATCCGCGCCGAGCGCGTGGGCAACAAGATCACGCTCACGACCAAGGGAACCCAGCGCGGGGTCCAGGGCATCACGATTCGCCTTAACGCAAAGATGATCAACCCCGCCGAGGACGTGATCATCGAAGCCAACGGCAAGGAAGTCTACCGGGGCAAGCCCGAGCCGAGCCTGGCGGACGTCTTCGAGAGCCTTGATGCGCGCCTCGACCGGTCGATGATCTTTGACCGCCACGTGACCCTCTAGCCGCTCGTAAAGCCGCCTGCTATGCCTGAGCTCCCCGAGGTCGAGACGATGGTCCGGCTCGTTCGTCCCAAGCTCATGGGCCGATCGGTCACGGGCTCCCAGGTCGCTTGGGCGCGGACCTTAGGAGGTGCTAGCTCCGCCAAGCTGCGTGCCCTTGTCCACGGCCGGACGTTCCTGACCGCGGGGCGCCGCGCGAAGTACATCCTGCTAGGGCTCTCCGCCAAGGGCAAGCCCAAGTCAACGGAGGTCGACACCTGGCTCGTGATCCATCTGCGCATGACGGGTCGGCTCATGGTCCAGGCTGGTGCCCAGCCCGCAAGTCCCCACACCCGGGTCAGCCTGACCCTGGACAACGGCGCACGCCTCGAGTTTATCGACCCGCGAAAATTCGGTCGCTTTGTGCCGACCCGCGACCTTGAAGACGCCATGCCGGCCCTAGGACCAGAGCCCCTCGAGGGCGACTTCACTGCCAAGTTCCTGCTGGACGAGCTGGCCGCAAGGCGGGGCCGAATCAAGTCTCTGCTTTTAGATCAGAGCTTCCTCGCGGGGCTCGGCAACATCTACGTGGACGAGTCGCTCTTCGAGGCGCGCATCCACCCCCAGACGCCCGCCAACCGAATCCCGCGAGCCAGAGTGCGGCTCCTACACGCCGCGATCCGACGTACGTTGGAAGAGGCGATCCTGCGCGAAGGCAGCTCCTTCGACACCTTCTATAGGACGCCCGAAGGCCAGCCGGGATCCTACCAAAGCCAGTTCCAAGTCTATGGCCGGCACGGCAAGCCGTGCCGAGTCTGCAGCCGCAGGTTGAACCGCATCGTGGTGGCCCAGCGGGGAACCCACTTCTGCCCTAGCTGCCAGCGCCTGCCCCGTAGTGCAGCGCGCTAGATATCGTCTAGATCGTAACCAGGGTGCCGACCAGTAGGTCGTGGATGGACTGCTTCCTTTTGGTGAAGAGGATCGACACCATGCCAATGCTTAGGATCGTGAGCGTTCCTACCTTGGCGACGTGGCGGCGGCTCGCGTGCAGGAAGGTGATACGGTTGCCCGCAAGGTTCGTGACCCGAAGTCCAACCAGGGCCTTGCCGATGGAACCCTGAAGGCTAGAAGATTCAAACAGAGCAAAGTAGAGCCAGGGAGTCAGCATGGCAGCCACACCGATGGAAGCCAGTGCCCGCCCGTCCTGTTGAGCCGGCGTTTGGCCTTGGGCGTTGAGATAGAAGAGCATGATGTAGAGCACGAGGTAGATCCCGAAGGTCAAAACGCATACAAGGACCCAGTCCACCATTCCGGCCATGAGTCGCATACCTAGGCCCGCAGGGACCTTGGGGACGTCGGGCTCCAGCCACTCGTCACCCGGGCGCCAACCGCAAATTCTGCAAGCCTGGCGCTTCTCGGGAAGCTTCTCGCCGCAATCTTCACAGTGCTCCTCACGACCTCTCGACTGATTCTCCGTGACCATGGAACAGGTTCTACCCGATGTAGGGGCACCCTTGGTGGTCGAGTCGGCTAGAATCCCCGCGCTATGATTGATGTAACCAATTTTAAAAAGGGCGTGTGCTTCATGTACAAGAACGCCCCCGTGATGATCGTCTCTGTGACCTTTTCGACCCCTACGGCTCGGGGCGGCGGCACCATCGCGAAGACCCGCATGCGGAACTTACTGACCGGGCAGCTACTCGGCGACTCGATCCGAAGCGGCGAGAAGTTCGACGAGGTCGACACCGAAAAGCGCCCGGTGTCCTACCTCTATTCCGACGGCACGAACTACCACTTCATGGATAGCGAGAGCTACGAGCAATTCGAGCTCAGTGGCGAGGACATTAGCGACGCAACGGGCTACCTTAAGGACGGCCTTGAGGGCATCACCTCCCTCTCTGTTGACGGTCTCTTGGTCAGCATCGAGTTGCCCACCGTAGTTGAGCTTGACATCGCTGAAGCGGATCCCGTGATCAAGGGCGCCTCGGCCAAGGCGCAACTTAAGAATGCGGTTCTGGAGACTGGCGCAGAGATTCAAGTGCCCAGCTACATCGTCGCCGGCGAGCGCGTTCGCGTGGACACGCGCGACGGTCGCTTCGTCGAGCGTGCAAAGAAGTAGCGCGGCCCCAGCTGCCCAAGGAGAAGGCCCGCGTCCCCTGCATCGAATGCGGGGGACGCGGGCCTTTTCGCGTTCCAGGGTCAATGCCCCAGGTGCGTAGTCTGCTTGTCTAGGCGACGCGCTTTTCCCAGGTGCTGAGCAGCTCGGGAATCTCCGGCCACTGCATCGCGCAGATGCAGAGGTACAGGGTGACATCCTCAGAGGGATAGTCCTTGTCCAGCTGGGCAAGCACGTCGTCCAGCTTGGCGGCATCGGGGGTAGTCTCGTCCATGTCCTCGATCATGCCATCTTCGTGGGGAATGCCCATGGCGTCCAGGAAGTCGGGCATTAGCTTCTCGTGGCTGCGCATCAGGTAGCCGCCGCAGAGTTCGTAGGCGAGCTCTGCGTTGTTCCCGGACAGGACGATCTGGCGCGCCTTGCGGGCGCGCTTATCGATGGCCAGCTTGCGAATAGCCTGGGGGCGGAACTTGAGAGCCTTGGCAACCTCGCCATCAAGGGGGCCGAAGCCTCGGTCGGTGAGGGCTTCGTAGATTGCGAGGAAGCGCTCGTCGGTCATGTTCTTGATGGTGTCGATGATGATCATGGGGGGGTGCTCTGTTTTTGGGGGGTGGCTTAGGCGGGGGAGAGGATACGAAAGGGGGGGCGGTTGGGGGAGGGCGGGCTTCTAGGTTTTTGAGTGTGGTTGGGCAGGGCGCGCTTCGCGCGATGGGGGACGCTTCTGGCCTTAGAACAAAGCAAGCCCCCGCGGCCAAGGGGCGCGGGGGCTTGTGGTTGATGAGTGGCGGGGGGAGAGCTACCCAATCTGAAGTCTAGAAGTGCTCTCAAGGAGCTGGGTGATCGATTCGGTGGGTGCTCGCCTCTGCCGCTCACTAAGTGAAGCGGGGCCGGGGGCTTGGACCGAAGGCCAAAGTGGGGATTTTTTTGATGAGCTTGGACCGGTCCGGCTATCTCTAGCCAGGGGAACAACCTAATGATCGTGGGTCGTTTCGCCGTTGAGCTCTTCTTCAGTGGCTTCGCGCACGGCGAGCACCTCGACTTCAAAGGTGACGTTTTGGCCCGCGAGGGGGTGGTTGCCGTCTAGGAAGATCGCGTCGGGCCGGACCTCGATGACGCGCATGTCAACCTCGCCGGAGACGTTGCCTTCCTCGTCCGCGATTTCGACAGGCAGGATGTCGCCCTTCCTAAGTTCGTCGTTGTTCTCCATGGGTATCTCCTCGCGCGGAACGGAGATAATCAGCTCGGGATCGTGGTCGCCGAAGCCAGTCTCGGTGGTCAACTCTACATTGACTAGGGCGCCGACGGTCTTGTCCTCTAGGGCAGCCTCGAGGCCTTCGGGCAGCTCCCCGTTCCCGTGGATGTACTCGATGGGGCCGTCCTCGGGGTCGCCGGATTGGCTCTGCTCGAAGATCTCGCCTTCGGAATCGGTGATCTTGTAGGCGATGGTAACGAGTGCGTTTTGGGTAATGTTCACAGGAGTGTGGGTTGTTGTGCCGGTTGGTTGGCTTGGGTGAGGTAGGAATAGCCCGCCAGTCCGCGCTCATAGCGCTCTTGCAGAAGGGCGGATTGTTCGTAGGTGAGATGACCGTCGTTGATCGCGCTCTCGATGCTTCGGTGCAGGTGGGCGAGTAGGTCGTTCTCGTGGTATTCGACGTAGCTTAGTAGCTCTTGCACTCGGTCACCGCGCACAAGGTGTTCGAGGCGTGGCTTGCCGTCGGGACCGACGTCCACATGCAGCACATTGGTGTCGCCGAAGAGATTGTGCATGTCGCCGAGGATCTCTTGGTAGGCACCCACGAGAAAGAAGCCCATGAAGTAGGGCTCGCCGGGCTTGAGCTTGTGAACCTCGAGCACATCCTTGACACCGTCGCGACCGATGAAGCGATTGATCTTTCCGTCGGAGTCACAGGTCACGTCCACGAGGGTCGCGCGCTCCGCGGGCTCCTCGTTGTGACGGTGCAGGGGGATGATCGGGAAGAGCTGGTCGATGGCCCAGGAATCGGGCAGGGATTGGAACAGGGAGAAGTTAAGGAAGTAGGTGTCGGCCATCTCCGTCTCTAGGTCCGCGAGCTCTTCGGGAACGTGCTCTACACCGCGAACGATCTCTAGGATGTGGCGGCAGGTGGCCCAGTGGAATTCCTCGACACGCGCGCGTTCGCTCAAGTTTATGTGACCCGTGGAGAACAGCAGCATGGCCTCTTCCAAGAGCTGCACGCTGTCGTGGAAGGCCTCGCGGAACTTAGCGCCCTCGGTGTCGTTGCCCAGGGCGAGTAGGTCTGTGTGGATTTCGCCGATCTTGCAGACGGAGGGGTGCTCGCCAGGCTGGGTCGAGTTGGGCGCGTTGTCCGAGAACTTCGTTACCCCAAGCACTTCGGTGACCAGCAGAGCGTGGTGCGCGGTGAGAGAGCGCCCGGACTCGCTCAGGATCGTCGGTTCGGCCATGCCCGACTCGCGACAAGCCTCGGCCACCTGCCATACCACATCGTTAGCGTACTCCTGCAGGGTGTAGTTCTTGGACGAGTCTCCGGTGGTGTTGGACCCGTCGTAGTCCACGGCTAGGCCGCCGCCGACGTCGAAGTACGAGATTGGAGCGCCGAGCTCGCGCAGCCCTGTGAACGTGCGCGTCGCCTCGCGCAGGGCGGCCTTGACCGAGCGCACGTCGGTGATCTGGCTGCCGATGTGGAAGTGCAGCAGTTCAAGGCGGTCGAGCATGTCAAGCTGCTTGAGCACGCGAACGACCTCGACGATCTGCCGCGAGGTAAGCCCAAACTTCGAGCGCACACCGCCGGAGTCCTTCCAGCGACCAGCGCCCTCGACGCGCGGCTTCATGCGCACGCCAATGTGAGGCTTGATGTCCAAGTCCGCGGCCGCATCGAGGATCGTCTGGAGCTCGGTAAACTTCTCGACCACGATCAAGGGCTTCACGCCAAGCCGACTATAGAGCAGCGCCATCTCGATGTAGTCGCGGTCCTTGTAGCCGTTGCAGACCACCAGCGCATCGGGCCCGTGCTCTAGCCCCATGGCGGCCAGGAGCTCGGGCTTGCTGCCGACCTCCAAGCCCAGGCCAAGCTCGCGTCCGCTGCGGATGAGCTGCTCGACCACGTGGCGCTGCTGGTTGACCTTGATCGGGTAGATGCTGCGGTAGGGCGCTGTGTAGCCGAACTCTTCCCGGGCGTGGTTGAAGGCGCCGGCCAGCTCCTCGACGCGGCCCCGCAGGATGCTGTTGAAGCGCAATAGCAGCGGAGCGCGGACCCCGCGCTGCAGAATGTCGCGGGTGAGGTCGTGTATGTCGATCTCAGAGGTCTTGCCCTGGTCCGCAATACGAACGGCGAGGTTGCCGGACTCGTTGATACGAAAGTACTCCCCGCCCCAGTTGGGGAGGTTGTAGAGCTTTTCGCTGTCGGTGGGAGTCCAGGTCATGGGCGTATTTTGGGGGACGATTATATAGGGCGCATCTGGGTTGATGGTTGTTTTTGCGGCGGGAGGTCGAGGGGCGAGGGATGCAGGTCGCCGGCTGCGTCCAGGCAGGCGCGCAGATGGGCGTCGTCGTTGACCCGCAGCCAGGGACGGCGGTGGGTGCCCAGCAAGCCAGCTACCTCGGGGCCGCCGGCGGTCCAGCAGGCGAGAAGCTGCTTGAGTCGGGACTGCTTAGTTTGGCTGCCAGAGGTCATTTGGGCGTACTCCAGGAGGAAATCGGCGGCCTCCCGGGGGCTGGCTCGGTGCCCGGAGAAGACCCAGGGATTGCCCAGGGCGGCGCGACCAATCATTGCGTACCGACAGCCGGTCTCGGCCATCATCTGGTCCATGTCGGCCGCCGTGTCCATGCCGCCGTTTCCGCAGACTGGGATCTGCACGGACTGGACGGCTCGGTACAAGCGGTTCCAGTCTGCCGTGTCGCGGTAGGCCTCCTTTCGCGTGCGGCAGTGCACGGTCAGTAGGCTGGCGCCCCCGTCTTCGGCCGCCTGGGCCAGGTCCTCCAACAGGGTGTCGTCTTCGCCCCCCGCGCGGATTTTGGCCGTAAGCGGCACCGAGCCTCCCGCCATCGCCCGCGCGCAGGCGTCCACCAAGGCAAAGACGCGCCGCGGGTCATCTAGGGTCGAGGACCCCGCCATTCCCCGCAGGGCGCCCTTTGCCGGGCACCCAAAGTTGATGTCCACAAACGGCGCTCCCGCCTCTGCAGCATTCACCGCCGTCTCGGCCATGGCCTCGAGATTCGAGCCCATGATTTGTAGCCCCACGGGCCGCCCAAATGCCTTCGACGCGCACCCGAGCGCCTTCTCTAGGGGCGCCACAGGAATCGCGGCATCCACGACCCGGACGAACTCTGTCGTCGCGCCCCCCAGGCAATCCGAGGAATTGCGCGACAGCACCAGGCCTCGAAAGTCCGGCGTCGTCACCCCCTCCATAGGCGCGAGAAGATAAGGCGAAGTAAACGGCATCCCTAACATCGCTCCATCATACCCCCCGTCCTTGCCCAAGTTCTGCCCACCAGACGCGAAACAGGCGCACCCTCTCCCGCCAAACAACCCAGAAGAGTAAACTGTGCACCCCATGCCTCCCCAAGTCCCCCCAGCCCTACGCGACCTAGACTTTGAAGCCGCTGCCCTGCGCATCCAGGGCACCGTCAAGCGCACGCCTTTGGTCCAACTGGCGAGCCAACTGCACCCCGCACTCGCTGGCCATCCCAAGGCCCAGGCCCGCTTGGCCGCCACCGAGGTCTACTTCAAACTCGAGTGCCTCCAGGAGACCGGCTCGTTTAAATCCCGGGGCGCATGGAACCAGGTCTCCCAGCTTACGGAGGACGAGCGCGCCCGCGGCGTCGTCACAACCAGCTCTGGCAACCACGGCCGCGCCCTCAGCTGGGCCGCCGGCCGAGCCGAAGTTCCCGCGACGATCTGCATGCCCGCCGACGCCTACCCGAACAAGATCCAGGCCTGCCGCGACCTTGGCGCCACCGTGCGCTTAGGCGACACGCGCCCGGAGACCGACGCCATCTGCGCCGAGCTCGCCCAAGCCGGCGCCGTCCTCGTGCATCCCTACGACGCAGTCCGCACGATCGAGGGCGCAGGCACCGTCGGCCTTGAGATTGCCGAGGATCTGCCCTGTGTGGACCTGGTCCTCTGCCCAGTAGGTGGGGGCGGACTCATCAGTGGAGTCGCCCTTGCGCTGCGCTCCAAGTTCGGCGACCAGGTGCGCATCGTCGGCGCGGAGCCGAAGGGGGCAGCGACCCTCTCGCGCGGTCTCGAAGCCGGCGCGCCCATCGACATCCCAGACATCCAGACCAAGGTCCAAGGTCTCTGCCCGCTGAACGTAGGTGCCCTCAATATCGATGCCGCCCAGGCGGCGGTGGACCAAGTCGTCGAGCTGGAAGACGAGCACATCTTCGCTGCCCAAGCGCTGCTGGTGAACCACGCGGGTCTGGTTGTCGAGCCCGCTGGCGCGGCGACCTTGGCCGCGTTCTTGTTCACGGACTTGGTCGACCACCTCGACTTCCAGAACATCGCCTTGATCGTCTCCGGCGGCAATCCCGCGCCCGAGCAGCTGCAAGCTATCCGGAACCAGTCATGAGAAAAGTCATCCTCGTGCGGCCCGAGGGGCCGCGCAACGTCGGCATGGTGCTACGCACCGCGACCAACTTTGGGTCCGTGGAGGTGGTGCTTGTCGCACCCCGCCGCGCTTCGATGTTGGTCAACCCCGACTTCGAGCAGATGTCCCACGGCGTGCCGAATGCGCGCGGTCGCGTGAAGGTCGTCGATACACTCGAGGAGGCGATCGCCGACTGCACCCATGTAGTTGGGTTCACGGCTCGTGCCCGCAGGTTCCGTCCCTTTGAAGACTGGCGTATTGCGGCGCCGATCGTCGGTGCCATCGGCGCCCAAGAAGACGAGTGCGTCGGCCTAGTCTTCGGCAACGAAGTCGAGGGCCTTGGCAACGCCGAGACCGACCTCTGCCACAGGCTAGTTCACATTCGGACCAGCGGCGAGCACACTTCGATTAACCTGTCCATGGCGGTCGGGGTCGGGCTCTTCGGAACCTACGTGGACGAGGGTAAGGTCGTGAAGGCCAAGCCCCACAACGCCCTCCGCGGAAACGCGCGGCTGTATCTCAAGGAGGCGATGAAGGATACCTTTGGACAGATCGCCAGGTCTGAAGCCGTGCGCGTGGATATCACCAACTCCGTCGATCGCGTGATCTCTTCCGCGCCCCTAGAGTCTCGCGACGGCCGGGCTTGGCACGCCATCATGCGCGCCCTGGGCAACCACAAGATCCCTGCGGACTACGGTATCAAAGACGAGCAGCCACGCCGCGCGCGCCGGGCCGAGGCCCTCGAGCGCGCCCAGGAGCGCGAGCAAAACAAGGCGGACTCCCCGGACTAGGCCATGGGTTCTAAGAAGGCCAACCGGTTCGAGCTTAACCTCGCGGGCATGCCCGTGGGTGGGCACTCCGTGGGCGGGTTTGAAACTTGGATTCACCTGCCTTCCATGGGAATGAGCTTTGACATAGGCCGCGGCCACGAGGACTCCCTCGCATGTGAGACGATCCTGTTTACCCACAGCCACATTGATCACCTCGGCGGCATTGCCACCCACGCCGCCGCCCGTGCCCTGCGCGGCATGCGGCCGCCGACCTATGTCTTGCCGCCCCACATCATTCCTAACGTGGAGAAGCTGCTGGACGCCTGGCGTTCGTTGGATGGGGGAGACCTGCCCTGCAATCTAGTCCCCTTGGGAGTCGGAGACGAGTTCGAACTTAAGGGACGCTACATCGCCCGGCCCTACCATGCGATCCACCGCGCCGCCGCCCAGGGGTACGTCATCTCTGAGTTCCGTGACAAGCTCAAGTCTTGCCACCACGGCAAGCCCGGCCACGAGCTAAAGCAACTGCGAGACTCTGGCGCGGCCATCTACGAGCGGAACGAGGTTCCCGTGGTGGCCTTTACCGGCGACACCTGCATCGACGTGGTCGACCGGGAAGAAGGCCTGCGCAAGGCGCGCCTCTTGATCATGGAGGTGACCTTCTTGGACGAGCGCGTCACCGTCGCCTCAGCCCGCGAGAGGGGCCACATTCACCTCGACGAGGTCATCGAGCGCGCTGAACTCTTCGAGAACGAGGCCATCCTCATGACTCATTTTTCCCCCCGCTACAACAGGAAGCGAATCGCGGCGGTGCTTGACGAGCGCCTGCCGCCAAGTCTCCGCGACCGCGTTACGCCCCTGCTCACCAACTTTCGCTAGACTCCATCATGGTCAACATCAACCGCATCTACACACGCACCGGCGACGACGGCACCACGGGACTAGGCGACGGTACGCGCGTTCCGAAAGGGCACCTTCGCATCGAGTCCTACGGGACCGTCGACGAGCTCTCCAGCGTGATTGGCCTTGCCCTAGTGGGCGAGATCGAACCCAAGCTACGCGCCGAGCTGGACCAGATCCAGAACGACCTCTTCGACGTGGGCGCCGACCTCTGTGTGCCCGCGGCCGAAGACGAAGAGCCCGGCTCGCGCCTGCGCATCACCCCAGACTACGTCGAGCGTCTCGAGGGATGGATCGACGTGCACAACGAGGCTCTCCAGCCACTGAAGACGTTCATCCTGCCAGGCGGCTCCCAGCTAGCGGCATGGATGCACCTTGGCCGTACGGTGTGCCGCCGGGCCGAGCGCAACGTATACACGCTCTGCGATGATGATCCCCGCGCCGTATGTTGCGCTAAGTACCTGAACCGGCTCTCGGATTACCTGTTCGTAGTCGGCCGCGTCGCCAACGACAACGGCGCCAAAGACCGGCTCTGGGTCCCGGGCGGCAAGAAGTGAACTACGCGTTTGAGCTTGGTTGGCACACGCCGGGGACCTGGGCCCACGACGTAACCGATAACCCCTTGGCCCTCTTGTCGGACCACGCTCATTGCGAGCTTCAGGCTGCCGTGGCCTGCCAGGCTCTCATCTCGCGTTATCCTGATCGCCCGCACCTGGTGGACGCCGCTGCCCTGGTCATTGAGGAAGAGATGGGGCACTTCCGGCGCGTAGTGGACCTCTTGCGCAAGCTCGGTGGCGAGCTCGGAGACACGGAATCGAATCCCTATGCCGATAAGCTGCGGCGGGGTCTTGGCGGGACCAGCAAGAGCTCGCTTATGGATCGACTGCTGCTGGCCTCCATGATCGAGAGGCGCTCTTGCGAGCGCTTCGAGATGCTTGCCGAGAAGGCCAGGCAGCCCGAGCTGCGGGAGCTCTACAGCTCTCTTGCTCCCGAAGAGCTTGTGCACCAGAGGCTGTTCTTGAACTTAGCGGAGTCCGAGTGTGGCGTAGAGGAGAGCCAGGCGCGCTTGGCTGTCTTGATCGATCTCGAGTCTACGGTTGCCGCTCAAGTGCCCTTCGCAAATCGAATGCACGGCGGCCAGAAGCTCTAGCTCTTGGCTGGCTAGTCCCCTGCCGGGACCAGGCCCTTGGCCTCCTCAAAGAGTCCGCCTGCCAGCCTTGCCCAGAGGGGGCGGTTCATCAGCGGTTCGAGCTCCGTCAGGGTCTTCTGGGCTTGTGCGTCGTGACCAAGTTGATAGGCGGCCATGGCCAGGAAGATAGGTCCCGCGGGGTGGGGCTCGGTGTCCGTACTCCACTCGAGCTCTTGCAGCTCAGTAAGGATTTCCAGGGCATCAGCGTACCTGCCTGCGCGATAGAGGGCTGCTGCTCGGACTGCGCGATAGTTGAGGTTGTCGGGCTCGAGGTTGGAGGCTAGCTCTGCTAACTCGAGTGCGTTGGCGTAGCCCTTGGCCGACGCGTTCGGCTTCATGACCGTCTCCCAGGCGCGCTTCGCCTGGAGCTCGGGGTCGCTGGCAGTGAGGAGGACACGACGTAGGGCCGCGCGACGGAGATCACCGGGGATCGTCGTGTCCCCCTTGATCAAAGTGATGATGTCGCTGGGGTTGGCGTAGTCCTCGAAGAGCTCGTTTACGAAGTCGCCGACACCCTTGGCGTTCTTCATTGAGTTGTGTCGAATGGACGAGGGTGACGTCTCCCAGATTTTGGCGACGGAACCCTTCGATGAGAGGATGCGCATTCCATCTGGCGAGAAGCTCGCGTCCCCGACACTTGAAGTAAACACGGGGGATCCGCCGCGGGTTACGCTGATGAGAGTTAGCGAGGTGCCCCAGTGTTCGGTGTTCCAAATGGTCATGGAGCCGTCGTGAGAGCGTGTCACCAGCCGCTTGCCATCGGGGGCAAGATCCACGGACCTTACGCCGTACTGGTGGCTCTCCAGCTTGCGCCGGAGCTGGCCTCCCAGGGTCCAAATCTGGACGCTGGAGTCCAGGCAACCCACAATGAACTGAGTGTCATCTACGCCGTAGCAGAGGTCTAGGACACCTGCCCCCAGCTCGTGGGTTTTGAGGGGAGCCTCTGACCGGAAGGGATCCCACTCTTGGACGCGCCCGTCGCTGGCGCCAGTCAGGATACGCGTCCCGGCGGAGTTCCAAACAAGTGCATTGGCGAAGGTGCCATCCAGAGCAAGGGTCGCTACGAGGGAGTCCTCTTCCACGTTCCAGACGCTGCAGGTGTTGTCACCGGACGCGACCGCGAGAAAGCGGCTGTCGGGACTAAAGGCCATGTCTGTGAGGTACTTGCTGTGGTGCTGAAAGGCGCTAAAGAATTCGCCCTGCTTAGCATCCCACAGACGGATTTCGCTCTTCAACTTAGTGCGAGCCCCGGTCTTCGGGTCAACTTTAGAGCGCTCTCCGGTGCCCGAGGCCAACCATTCGCCATTGGGGCTGAAGGCAAGGCAGGTCGCGAACTTGTCGTGCCCGCGCAAGACTTGGATCGTCTCCGCGGTGGCCGAGTCCCACAGCCGAATGCTCGCGTCCTTCGAGGCGGTTGCGATCACGTCACCGTTAGCGGAAAAACCCAAGGATGTAATGACGTCTTCGTGCCCCGCAAGCAGCGTCTTGGCCTGGAACGAAAGGCGCGACCAGAGCCGCAGGGTGCCGTCGCTGGAGCCGGTTACTAAGTTCAAGCCCTGGTCGTCGATCGCGATGGAGGACAAGCCGCCCGTGTGCCCCTGCACAAGCGTGATGTCAGTGTCGTTGATGTTGAGCAAGCGCAGCAGCCCATCTGCGCAGGCCGTCATGACACGCCCGTCGGGAAGGAATACACAGCCCGTGGCATAGGTGTCGATCAGGGCTCGATCCGCAAGGGTGAGCGCCTTGCCGTCCTTGATGCGGATGATCCTAACGAGGCTATCGTCCGTGCACACGGACATGATATCCGCGGTGGGGTGGAAGGCGACCTCGGTGATGTCTCCTTCGCTCAGTGGGAGCTGGAGCTGTTCTCTGGTCTTGAGGTTCCAGATGTGCACCATCCCGCCTTTGCTGCCCGCGGCCAGATAGGTGCCGTCCGAGCTGAACTTGACGCTAGTGAGTGGCTCTGCGGTCTCGAAACTGTGCAGGGGGTCGGAGTCCGAGCTGCCCTTCTTGCCTTGAGTATCCCAGACCGTGACTCCGCTCTCCATAGTCGCACAGGCGAGCAGTCCACCCGGGCCAAAGTCTACGGCCTCAGCGGAGCTGTCCAGGTCAAAGATAATCTCGTGCCCAGTAAAGTGCTCCACAACGCGTACTGTCTTGTCTGCACAGGAGATCGCGAGGCGCTGGCTTGTGGAGTCAAAGTCGAGCCCAGTCACGGACAGGGGCAGGGCTTCGATGGACTTGATCACGTCACCGTTGATCGCGCTCCGGATCTGGATCTCGCTGCGCCCCGAACTCTGCGCATTGGCGGTCAACAATCCATCCGGCGAGAAGGCGACCTCGAGGGAAGTCGTAAGCCCCGTCTCCCAGACCTGCAGCGATGTGTCGCTGGCCAGATTGATGTGATCCCACTCCCAGCCGCGGTAATCCTGTTGAGCGCTGTTGAGTAGCTCCTGGGCCGCGCCGGTCTCGCCCAGCCTAAGGCTCAGGTGGGCGGCGTTCATGCTAGATCCGTAAGCGGCGCGCTCGCTGGCAAGGCTTGCTGCCTTGATTGCCTTAGCGGAGGCCTCCACCTCGCGCGCGTTGCTCTCGGCCTTCTGAGTCGCGACGATGAGCTCGGCATTGGACTTGTCGAGCTTCGTGTTGTGGGTCGCGTTGATGTAGGAGATCCGGCCAAGCACGGCGACCAAGGAGACCACGGCAAATGCGCTGACCGTTGCCATGGCCTTGTTGCGCACGACCCACTTCTTGAACTCGGCTATGGAGCCCGTCTCGTGCGCGACGACGACGCGGCCCTCGAGGTATGCGCTCAGGTCCGCACTGAATTCCTGGACGGTCGCGTAGCGCAGCTTGCGGCTGTAGGCCATGGCGCGTTCGCAGATGGCGGCCAGCTCGACAGGAACACCCTTGCGCAGCTTGTGGATCGGCTCGGGCGGCCCGGAGAGGACGCGCATCAAGACCACGTGCGGGTTCTGGCGCGAGTCCTCATCTGAATAGGGCGTGCGCCCAGTGAGCAGGTGGTAGAGGATCGCGCCCAAGGAGTAGATATCCGCGGAGGTGCCAACCTTCTCAAGCTCACCCTTGGCCTGTTCGGGTGCCATGTAAGCGGGCGTACCCACCACGTCGCCGTCCATGGTGAGAAGGGGGGACCCGGGATCGCCGTCAGTCTCCGTGCGCCGGTCCGAGTGAACGATGCTGACGGATTCATCTGCGCCCGGCTCGACCTTCGGCGCGATGTTGCGCTGCTCGTCGCGACCAAGAATCTTGGCCAGCCCCCAGTCCATGACATAGGTCTCGCCGAAGCGACCGACCATGATGTTGGACGGCTTGAGGTCCCGGTGGATTACGTTCTTGGAGTGGGAGAATGCAATCGTCTCACATACACGCAGCAGAGCTGAGATGGCGCGGTTTCGGGTCCACTCCTCGAGACCTGCCACCTTTGTTGACCCCTCGATGGCGGAGAACACCTTCTTGAGCGTATGGCCTCGCACAAGGCGCATGGTGAAAAAGGGACGCCCGCGGGCATCCATTCCAAGTTCGTGGACGGACACGACACCGGGGTGGTCGAGCTGCCCCGTGATCTGGGCCTCTTCGAGGAAGCGTGTGAGCTTACGGTGATCGCGCGGAGTCTCCTCGGCCCCGGGAGTGCCGGTGCCCAACAGAACCTTCATGGCCAGGCTGCGCTGCAGGTCGCGGTCGCGAACCTTGAGCACGATGCCCATACCACCGCGGCCGATCTCCTTCTTGTACTTGTAGCGGAAGTCGCCGGGCGTCAGGTTACTTAGGCGCGATAGGCGCTGCTTGGCCGGCGTCTCGCCCCTCTCGAGCAGCTCATCGCCTGTGGCGTCGTCCGCGAAGTCGGGATCGAGGCTAACATCCGGGTCGATCTCCGTGCCGTAGCGCTTGCGCAGCTGCTTCGCAAATGCAGTCAGCTTGGGCGCCACACCATGACTGGTGCTTCCCTCGTCCGGTACTTTTGGAGTGTCCTCTAAGTCGCGCTTTGCCATGCAAGGTTTCGAGTACGAGCAGGCCGCCATAGGCATGCACTCGAAGTCTTGATTTTAGTCATTCTCCAGCGGAAACGACAGGTGGAAAGTACCTCCTGGGCCGTTCAGCGGGGATCTCTTGGGCATTTGCCCTAGGCAATTAGTCTGGTTGCAAGCCAAGCGAGTCCCGCGATTGCGATTCCGAAGGAACCGATTTGGACGACGGGGCGCGGGCAGAGGCCCTTGTTGGAAGACTCTTGCCTGCCTCGCTCGACCAAGAGAATGAGCCCAAGGGGGACCAAGGCGACCAAGAGTTGGCCGACCTCGATACCTAGGTTGAAGCCCAAGAGAGGCAAAGCGATGGAGGTCTCGGCGGCAAGGTTCTCCCTAAGCAGGGTGGCGAAGCCCAGGCCGTGGATGAGACCGAAGACGAGGGCTTCGGGCCAGGTTCGTCGGGGTGCTTTCGCACGCAGGTTGGCGATGCCGACGTAGGCGACCGAGGCTGCGATGAGGGGCTCGACCAGGCCAGCGGGCAGGACAACCCAGCCGCTGGTAGCAGCCAGCAGGGATACCGAGTGGGCCACCGTGAATGCGGTGATCGTAGCGACTAGGCTGCGGGGCGTGGCAGAGGCGAGCAGTAAGCCAAGGACAAAGAGGATGTGGTCGGGGCCGGCAAGCAGGTGCTGGAAGCCTAGGTTGGCCCAGGTAGTGAAGGTGGCGCCTTGGGCGGGGACTTCCAAGGTGACGTTCCAGGTGGGGTCAGAGCGGCTAAAGATCCAGGTCTCTTTGGTGCCGTCCAGAAGGGCGAGCTGGCAGAAGTCCTTATGGGTGGGGCTGGTCTCTTGAAAGAGGCTGACTTGGATGGCTAGGTTGTCTGCCTTGGGGTCGAGGGGAAACTCCAGGGTGGTGATGAGCCACTGGTCCTTAAGGGGGAGGTGAGTGGTTTCGGGGTCTAGGGTAGGGGTGGCCGCTGTTCCGTTGGGTGTGAGGGTGTAATGCTCGAGCAGGTAGGCTTGGGCGGCCTGGGCTTGGGCTTGGAGCTCCTGGGGGGTGAGGTGGTCGTCTTTGTCTTGGTCTAGGGGGAGGACTTCTTGGAGGGAGAGGGCTTGGAAGTGGAGAGTTACGGTGGCTTGAGTGGGGGCTAGCTCGATGGTGGACGAGGAGATGGAGTCTTCGTGAGCTAGCATGATCAATCGGGGGTGCTTGGTCGTGCGATTGTGGGGTCTTTTGGGGTGGCGACTCGGGTTACTTGACTTCTACCTCTTGGGTGACGTCTTTGGCTTTCTCACCGGACCAGGAGACCTGGACGGTCCCTTGGCCGGAGAGGATCCAGCGTAGGGTGAGCTCGCCTCGGCTGGTTAGGCCGGATTCTAGAGGGATGCTAGCGGGGTTGTTTTCGACTAGGTCCAGCCGGTTGGGGCGGTACTTGTCCCGTAGGAAGCCGGCGGCGATGACTTCGGTGGAGCCTCGCTCGGTGGTTAGCTCTAGGCGGTCGGGCATGCCGATTCCCTTTTGCGCGGCTAGGGCGGTTCGAGTTGGGATCTCGCGGAGGTTCTTGAAGGTCACGTCAAGGGCGTAGAGGCCACCGGGTAGATCGGTGACTTCGGTGGACTGGATTTGAACTTCGGGCATGGCCTCGGCGTGGCGAATGCAGAATAGCGCGTTGCGATGCAGCATCTCCTCGATCAGGTAGCTCGGGGGCACGCGGCCGACGTCCTTGCGGAAGCCTCCGATTTCGATCGCGCCGTAGACAGGGTGCTCAAAGGGGTGCCAGTCCACAAAACCCGCCCCCATAGTGAGGTGGTCGTCGGCCCAAAGGCGGTCCTTCTGGCTTTGGCCGTAGCGCGCATCGGGACTCATGCGGTCCGAGGTCCACAGCTCGTTAGTGAAGCTAATAATGCCCAGGGTCTCGTAGGCAAAGTTGACCTCACCGCCGTAGACCGAGTACAGGTCTCGCCAAATGATCATGTAGTTGTAGAAGGGCAGAAGACCCTCGCCGTCCTGACCGATCTCGTTGTACACGCTGATGTCCGCGCTCGGGTAGGTTCCGTAGCTCTCCGCTCCGGGACCACGCAGGATCATGCCGCCGTTGTTGTGGAAGGACTGGAAGCTCGCGATGTTTGTGTGCTCCACCAAGAACTTGGCAATGCAGCGTGTCTCCGGCCAGTACAGGGGGAATGGGCCCGCACCGCGCTGGATGTGCTCGGGCATCCACATGGCCGGCCAAGACCGGTTCATGTCGTAGCCACCCTCGCCATCCTCGTTGGTGCGACCGTCGCCGTCATTGTCGATGCCTTCGGTGCCCAGCATGATCCAGTCACCCTTAGCGCCCGTGTCGTTCGTCGCGATCGGGACCAGAATACGCGGGTCATTCAGGTCCAGGTTGTGGGTGCCCTCGCCTGGGACGTACTTCCGCATCTGCAAGATCTGGCCGTCGCCGTCGAGGTCGTCTGGGCCATCCTCGTCAAACAATCCGTCGCGATCGTTGTCCGTCGGCTTCACGCCTGTGCGTGACGAGTGCGGGTTGTGCGCATCGGCGAACCAGCTTGCGCGCCCATCGATGTTGACACTCGGCAGCAGGTAGAAGCTCGTGCGCGCAAGTAGAGAGTCCACGCGCGCGTTGTGGCCAGCGTTCTCCAGCAGGTACCACGCGGTGTAGACCACGGCCTCGCCGCCCTGGACTTCGTTGCCGTGGATGTTGCCGTCGATCCACATAGCGGGCTTGGTGTCCGCCGCGCCGGTGTCCGGATTGTTGAGGGTATAGACGCGCAGCTCGCGGCCCTCGACACTGTGGCCGATGACCTCGTAGCTCATCATTTTCGGCCACTTCGCACAGAGGCGGTCAAGGTCTCTGTAGAGCTGATCGGAGTCCACCAACCGGTTCCAGGGGATCTCGACCACTGGCGCGCGACCAGCACCAAGGCCAGGAAAGCCGCCTTCGGAGTCGCCAAAGGAAATCGTGACGCCACTGGGATCTTGGGCCAGGGCGGGTATCGCCAGCAGGGTCGCGGCAAGAAGGGCGTTGATTTGGGATATGGCCATGTTACTTGTCCTCCTCGGTGCAGGTCATCGACGCGGAGCCAGCGTGGTCCGTCGTGACTTTTAGGCCCAGTTGGGCGGGGCTGTTCATATCGATGAGCCAGGTGAACTCGGCGCGACCGCCGGATCCATCGAGCTGGCGGATGAGTTGCTTGGCTTCGCCAGCGACGATGGTGGCCTTGTCGGGAAGGGCAAGCTCCATGCGCGCGGGCCGCGTGGTGCGGGCCCGGGCGCCGGACTTGGTGATCAACGGCAGCAGAGAGTTATTCTCGACGGAGGCCTCCACACGCCAGAGGCTGCGGGAGAGCTTTTTGGCGGTGAAGCTCGTGACTTCAACCTGGGCAAGGGGCTCGCCCAGGCTAAGCAAGAACGATGTCGCTGCCGTGGCAATGGCCTCGCGCTCATTCGTGGGGGGCTCGACCTGGGCATAGGGGGACCAGCCGCCGATGAAGACCCCACCGAGAGTCGGGTGGTTGTAGGGTTCCCAGTTTTGGAAGCGGTCGTTGTTGCCCGTAGCGTCCACCCAGGCCAAGCGCCCCACGTCTTCGGAAGCCTCTCGCCAGCTGGCGGGGGCCTCGTCCTTCGCGGACTCTTCCATGGCCTCTTCAGCTGGCTCTTCGCCTGCGTCTTCTTCGGCATCTGCGTCTGGCTTCGGCGCCTCTGTGGGCATCGCCCAGGCCGCCATATCCAGGGTCAGGATGCCCCGGGCCTCGTACATCCAACGTTGAAAGGAGCCCTTGGGGTAGGCGTCCACGGCCGGGCTATCTTTGCGCAGCTCCTTGGCGCGGCGGCCGAACTCTGCCAAGAGGTCCGCATCGGACTGCAGCACCTTTCCGTTGGGCAGATTACGCGCACCGCCGAAGCCGCGACCACCGGCCGGATCCTCTTCGGTGTCGGGCTTGGACTTTAGATTGTCGGTTCCATCGAACGTGACGACCAGGGCAATCTCGGGGTGCTCGACTACGAACTCCATCATGGCGCGCACTTCGGGCTCGTCGCCGGCGAAGAAGCCAGCCGCGGCCGTATGCTCTTCGAAGCCTGCGGGGAAGTTGCGCGAGACGTGGCCGTCAGCAGCGCTGTCCTCGGCGACTTGGTCGTCGCCATCTTGGTCCAGTCCCTCGCGCACGATCTTCCACAGGCCGCGCTCGCCGTGGCTGGCGTCGGCTTCCACATGGGCGCGCCCGTCGAAAGGGTCCTCGATCCAAGTGCCCTCTGGATCCGCAACGCGCATCCAGGTGATCTTGCCATCGCCGTTCAGGTCCACGGGGCCATCCTCGCCCTTATGGCCATCGCGATCGTTGTCCACGTTGTGACCGGTAGCGCCGTCGTCCATAAGGACCGACTCAAAGCGCGCGGCCGCGCCGTCCGGGTTGAGCCGAGGGATGACGTAGACCGTAGCAAAGTCCAAGAGGTGCTTTGCGTCGGTCAAGCCGTAGGTCGCCGCAGCTTCTTCCGCAGCAACCATGGCCATGGTCGCGGAGAAGACGCGCTGGGCTTGGATGCCGGCGACTAACAAGATCGCGGGCTTGCCGATCGAGTCTTCGCCCGCCGACAGGCGCACGCCCTCGATGGGGACCCCACCCCTGGATTCGCCCAAGAGGAACGTCTGGGCGCGATCCGGGTGGCCGGCCGCAAGGCCTAACAGGCGAGCGGACAGGGCGTCCTGGTCAAGCAAGTCGGTGGCTCTCCCCGGGGACGCAACGGGCAGGATTTCGGGCAGGGTATTCGAGAGGCCGGTCGGCGTGGCGCAGAGCGCGAGGCACAGACCGCCCAAGACGGCGGGGGAGGGTCGAGGCATGGGGTCTCCAAATTGGTGTAGAGAGACTCTAGCCTGTAAGCCCCATTTGCAGAGGCACCGAAATCGCCCTCGGCCCAAGGTCCGAACCGGTTCGATACAAGAACGGCAGTGCGCAGACGCCTTAGGCGCGTTTCCGAGGCTATTCGGCTTGTATTTGAAGCGAGACGTGGCGATCCGAGTCGATCACGATCTCGGCCTCCTCAAGGAACGCGGACTCGGCGACCATGGCGAGCTCCTCTACGGAGAGCGCCGCGTGCAGGGAAGCGCGGAAGAGCTCGCGGTTGTAGGGAGTGTCTTCGGACGCGTGCGCCACGACTAGGGCGTCCAGATCGGCTTGGGTGTTGGGGCGATAGAGATCGCGGATCAGCAGGGTGCCGCCGGGGCGCAGGAGACGGCAGGCCTCCATCAGCATGTGCGTAGGGTCGGGGATGTGGTGCAGGATCGTATTGGAGAAGACGACGTCGAAGCTTTCGTCTTCATAGGGCAGGCCTTTGGCATCGGCCAATTCAAATTCGATGCGATCCTTAGCGGGGGACCTCTCGAGCAAGGCGTTCGCATGGACCAGCATCTTGGGGGAGAGGTCCACAGCGGTGATGCGTAGGCCGGGGATGGATTCGGCGGCTAGGATCGGGATGGTGCCGGGGCCGGTTCCGATGTCTAGGGCGTGGCCGGTGGCTCCTAGCTCGATGAGACGCTGGACGAAGGCGGCACCGGTGGTGGAGTGGTCCATGGCGGCGTAGCCGTTGGCCTCCTCGTCGGTGTCCATGATTTCGGGTTCTAGGATGCGGTCGAGTTCGCTGGTGGGGTAGGTCATGGTTGGTTGGTCGGCGTTGGCTCCGCAGTGACTTGCTGTCGCAGTGTTGTGCGTTTGCAGGGGCTTGGTTGTGTTGGCGCTTCGCGCGTTGGGGGATGCAGGGCGTCCGGCGTCTCTTCCATCAGGGGGGGGCGGAACCCGGATGGCCAGAGTCTTCTGGGATGGATTGGGCGTCTAGGGGGCCGGCCCGAAGGGATTCCTCCGCTCCCCTGATGGAAGAGACGCCTCTGGGGGACACGACGATCTTTTGGGAAGGGGGGACGAGGTTCGTCCCGTCGTTTTATCGTTGTTGGCCTTAGATCGTGAAGTAGCGGGCTTCCGGGTGGTGGCAGACGATGGCGGAGGTGGACTGTTCGGGCCAGAGTTGGTCTTCGTCACCTAGTTTTAGACCGATACGGTCGGCCCCTAGGAGGTCGAGGAGTTGCTCTTGGTCGGACAGGTTAGGGCAGGCCGGGTAGCCGAAGGAGAAGCGTGCGCCTCGGTAGCCTTGGGCTAGGAGGGCTCGTTTTTCGCGGGCGTCTTCCGAGGCCAGGCCAAGGTCGGCACGCACTTGGGTGTGGGTGTATTCGGCTAAGCCTTCGGCGGCTTCAACGGATAGGCCGTGGAGGTGAAGGTAGTCCTTGTAGCGGTCTTGGCCGAACCACTCGAGGGCGACCTCGGTAGCCTGTTGGCCGACGGTTACGGCCTGTAGGCCAATGACGTCGGGTTGGCCATCGCGCATGTGGAAGTAGTCGGATAGACAGCGGCTCTTCTTGCCGATTTGGCGCGGGAAGGTAAAGCTGGCGACTTCGCGGCTCTCGTCTTCGGGGTGCAGCAGGCGCAGGGTGTCCCCCTCCGGGATGCACTTCCAAAAACCGTAGACGGACTTGGGCAGTAGAATCGACTCTTTGGAGCACTGCTTCAGCAGGTCAAAGTACTTCGGGCGCACATCCTGCTCGATAAATGTGTCGTACTCCTTCTTGCCCATACCCTTGCGGCGGTAGCCCCATTGGAATTGGAAGAGGGTGCGCTCGTTGATGAAGGGGGTCACGCTCTGGAGGTTGATGTCCTCGACGATGCGGGAGCCGAGGAACGGTGCGGAGGGGTAGGCAATCTCTCGACTCAGGGCGTTGCCGTCCGCAACAATGTCATCCTTCGCGGGCTGGTCTGGATCGATGACGGCAACCTTGGGGGCCGCCTTCTCCTTCTTCTTCCGCTCCTCAAATTCTACGGGGTCAGGCCGCGCCTCGCCGTCGGAGATGCGCGCCATAATGTCGAGTGCGTCGAAGGCATCTCGAGCGTAGTACAGGCTGCCTTCGTACTTCTTGCGGCAATCGCCTTCCACGTACCGTCGGTTGAGCGCAGCACCGCCCAGAAGGACGGGGATGTTTACTCCGCGGGCGTTCATTTCCTCCAGGTTCTCGCGCATGATTACCGTGGACTTCACCAAGAGGCCACTCATGCCGATGGCATCGGGCTGGTGCTCTTGGGCCACATCGAGGATGTGCTGGATCGGCTGCTTGATGCCGAGGTTGTAGACGGTATAGCCGTTGTTCGTCAGGATGATGTCGACCAGGTTCTTGCCAATGTCGTGTACGTCTCCACGCACGGTGGCCAGGACCATCTTGCCCCGGGTAGCGCCCTCCTCCTTCTCCATGAACGGCTCGAGCAGCTTTACGGCTGCCTTCATCGACTCCGCGGATTGCAGCACGAAGGGCAGCTGCATTTGGCCGGAACCAAAGAGCTCGCCCACGACTCCCATGCCACCAAGCAGGTCCTCGTTGATGATCTCAAGGGGCGCCTTCTGGGCTCGTGCTTCCGTCAGATCTTCTTCAAGGCCCGTGCGCTCGCCTTCGACGATGCGCCACTTCAGACGCTCAAAGAGCTCCTCGGGAATGTGGTCTTCCTTAGCCGCCTTGACGTCGACGCCCTCAAACAGCTCCATAAGTTTGTGCAGCGGATCGTAGCCTTCCTCGCGGCGATCAAAGATTAGGTCGTCACAGACTTGGCGCACCTCATCGGGGATGCGGTGCAAGGGCTCGATACGACCCGCGTGCAGGATCGCCGCGGTCAGTCCGGCTTCCTGGGCGTGGTGCATAAAGACCGAATTTAGGGCGTGGCGCGCGGCGGGCTTCAGACCAAAGGAGATGTTCGACAGACCGAGCAGAGTGCCGACACCGGGCAGCTCTTCGCGCACGCGACGGATCCCGTCCAGGGTCTCGAGCCCAAGCTTGCGGTCGTCTTCATTGCCCGTGCAGATCGTGAAGGTCAAGACGTCGAAGAGTAGGTCCTCTGGACGCAGCCCGTACTCCTTCGTGCAGATGTCGTGGATACGGCGCGCGATGCGCACTTTTTCATCCGCGGTCTTGGCCATGCCATCCTCGTCGATGGTCAGGCAGACCACAGCGGAGCCGTGCTCCCTCGCAAGGGGCAGTACTTCGGCGCACTTCTGCGGACCGTCTTCGAGGTTGATCGAGTTGATGATCGAGCGTCCGCCAAGTAGCTCCAGGGCAGCCTTGAGCACAGGAGTCTCCGTGCTGTCCACCATGATCGGCGACGCCACATCCGTGCGATAGCGCTCCACCGCACCCGTCATGTCCGCGACCTCGTCCCGGCCCACATAGGCGGCGCAAAGATCGATCACGTGGCTGCCGGCACGCACCTGGTCGCGTCCCATCTGGACCATGCTGTCGAGGTCACCGTCGAGCATGTGCTCGCGGAACGCCTTGGAGCCGTTGCAGTTCGAGCGCTCGCCAACCAGCAGCACCGAGTTCTCTTGCACCAAGTTCACCGCCGAGTAGACGCTGGCAACCTGGGCCGTGCCCCTTGGCTTGCGCACCTTCGGCTCGAGGCCCTTCATCTTGCGCGAGATCGCGGCGAGGTGCTCGGGCGTTGTTCCGCAGCAGCCGCCGACCAAGTTCACGCCGTCCTCTTTGACAAAGCGCACGAGCCAGTCGGCCAGCTCTTCGGGCCCCAGTGGGTAGACGGTCTCTCCGTCCACTAGCTGGGGGAGTCCCGCATTGGGATACACGCCGATGAAGCTGCGGCAAGTCTGCCCAAGCAGGCGCACGTGCTCGCCCATCTCACGCGGCCCCGTAGCGCAGTTCAAGGAGAGCAGGTCCAACGGGTAAGCATCCAGGATCGCAATCGCGGCGGACATCTCGGTTCCCACCAGCATCGTGCCGGTGACCTCCATAGTCACGCTGACCTGCAAAAAGATGTCGCGACCGGCCTCCTCCCGGGCTTCGATCGCCGCATTGAGGGCTGCCTTGATCTGAAGCGGATCTTGGCATGTTTCCACGAGCAGGGCGTCCACTCCACCGCGCACCAGACCGCGGGCCTGGACGAGGTAACTGTTCTTGAGCTCAGAGTAGCTGACCTGGCCTAGGGTGGCCAACTTGGTACCCGGGCCCATGGACCCGAATACAAAGCGGGGCTGATCGGGCGTGGAGTATTCGTCCGCAATCTTGCGCGCAGTTCGCGCTCCTTCAAAGTTGATCTCGTCACAGCGGTCCTGCAGATCGAACTCTGCCAGGGTCATTAGCGATCCACCAAAGGTGTTCGTCTCCACCGCATCACAACCCGCGGCAAAGTAGCGACCGTGGATCTCGCCGATCACGTCGGGGCGCGTCACGTTGATGATCTCGGAGCAGTTCTCCAGTCCCAAAAAGTCCTTCTTGAGGTCTAGGTCAGCTGCGTGGATTTGTGTGCCCATTGCACCGTCTAGGACGACGACGCGCTCGGCAAGTGCTTTTCTAAGTTCTGAGGTCACGGTCTTACTCCTTGGTGCCCGTGGCAATCAGGGTCATAAAGTGGGGCGGCTTGGAATCCCGAGCTGCCCGGCTAACTTGAACATTGGTAAAGCCAGCTTCTTCAAGTAGTGCGGCGAGCTCCTCTTCCGTAAACCCCAGGTGGAGGTGCTCTAGTTTTTCGCGCACCCACTCCTCGTTGTGGGCAAGTAGATCAATGACAAGGATGCGACCGTTACGCGTGAGCACCCGGTGCGCTTCGGAAAGAGCACGGGCTGGAGCAGCCGCGTGGTGCAGGGCCTGGCTCATCACCGCGACGTCCTGCTCGCCCTCCGGCATGGGCAGGTCCTCGATATCGGCTTCCATGTACTTGATGTTGGTGAGGCCCGAGTCATTCGCGCGGCGCTCGAGTCCGCTGAGCATCTTTGTGCTGAGGTCAACAGCTGTAACCTCGCGCGCCGCACCTGCCAGCATCAATGTCAGCTGCCCATCGCCTACACCAAGGTCGACGTAGCGTTGCTTCGGCGCCAAGGCCATCAGCGCCCGGGCCAAGCCCTCCCAAGTGCGGCCTGGCAGGTCGGCTTCGCCAAAGGACGCGGCGACACGGTCGAAGTAGGCCTTCGTGTTGTCCCTGCGGCGGTCTCGGAGGATCTTGAGTCCCGCGAGATCCGACTGGAACTCAGGCGTGCGACGGTTCTCCTTGGCGATGTTCTCCCAGAGGGTCGTCCCCGGCCCCGCGTGCAGGTTGTAGAGGCTGCGCCGGCCCGCCCGGTGGTCAGTGACTAGGCTGACCTCCTTAAGTAGGGAAAGGTGAGTCGAGACCCGGCTCTGCCCCATGTTGAGGATTTCCATGAGGTCGGAAGCGGCCAGCTCCTCCTGGGCAAGCAGGTGGAGAATTCGCATCCGGGTTTCGTCCGCAAGTGCCTTGAGAAGGCGAGATGTTGTCGTGAGCTGCATGGTGGCATCAAGATAGCTTGATGGATTGATATCGGGGCCTGGAACCCGGCTTCTCTAGGCTATTTCGAGGATTTATTGCAGGGTATGGCCATTTTGGACAGGTGTTGGAGCCTTCTCTGGACCCTACTCGTCTTGCCTTGATGGATCGGTTTTTCTGGAAGGGTACTGGGGAGCTTAGGCATTCGTATGCTTGCAAGATTGTCACTACTCTTTTGGCGCTTCCGGGGCCACTTTCCGTTATGCTCAGGCCTCTTAAAGACCCCGAACTCTGGATATTTATCCAGGGAAAGACCGCTGGAGATCTCAAGAGAGCCCCCCAACTCTGTGGGGTGACCTAGAACAACCCAACACCGATCCTCATATGAAGAACACAATTCTCGGCTTCGCCTTCGCTGGCCTGGCCCTAGTCTCCTGCCAGAACCCCTCCTCCAACAACATGGAAGCTGCCGGAGCACCCGGTACCGCAGGTGCATGCGCCATGGGTGGCTCCTGTGATATGGACGCCTCGGAATGCGGCGAAGCCGGCGAGTGCGCCATGGGCGCCGAGTCCTGCGAGGGCATGGTTAAAGAAGGCTGCGATGGCATGAAGGCGGAGTGCCCCATGGAAGACAAGAACTAGCTCTTGAACACTCCTTGTCTCGTCCCGGCGAGCCGAAGTGAGCGAGCGGGGCTCCTTCCAAGTTTGGAAGGAGCCCCGCTTGTGTTAGTGGCCTGAGAAGTCTTTGGGTTGCACACCTGGCGCCGTCGAGAGCGGCACAGGAGGTGGTGGAGGGATCGGGCCCATCGCCATCAACTCCAAGTAGAAGGTGATCGCGGCATCGGGCGGTACCAACCCCGGAATGCCAGCCTCACCATAGGCGAGCATCGGTGGAACGATCACCTCGCGCTGCCCACCGAGTCGCATGCCCAGCACGCCCTCGTCAAAGCCAGCAGGTACCTGCCCAAGGCCGGTAGTGAATGCAATTGGTGCGCCCTGGTCGTAGCTCGAATCGAACTCAACTCCGGTCTGAAGCTTGGCCCGGTAGTGCACCGACACTTCCTGGCCAAGGGCGACCCCGTGGCCTTTAGGCTTGACTAGATCCGTGACCACAATGCCCGACTCGGTCACCCATGGGGTGGGGGGCGCAGGCATAGGTGTAAAGAGCGTGCAGCTCGTGGTCAGGAGCAAGCAGAGGGCAAGGACAGTGCGCAAGGAGGCTCCTTAGAGGTAGCTAACTAGGTGGACATCAAAGATGAGGTCGGCCTTAGGTGGCATCTCGGGCGGGCGCCCTTTCTCTCCATAGGCAAGGCCATAGGGGATATGGAGGCGAGCCCGGGTCCCTACGGTCATTCCTTCAAAACCAAGATCCCAACCCGGGATGACCTGCTTTTGCCCAAGAGAGAAATCGAAGGTCTTGCCGCGGGTGAAGGATTCGTCAAAGAAGAAGGGCCGATTGGGCATCCAGCCCTGGTAGTGCACGGAGACCTTATCGCCGGCCTCGACGACATCGCCCGTACCCACTTCAAAGACCTCGATCCGCATGGTGTCCTCGCCGCTGGTCTTGTCGAAGCTCTCGATCACCGGATCAGTCCAAGCCTTTGGCGGGGTCTTGTCCAGGGTGATTTGCGCCGTCGAAGGAGCAGAGTCCGAACACCCGAGGGTTCCAGTAAGGAGCAGAACGGCGCAAAGAAGCAGGGAATTAGTAGAGCGTTGCATAGTCGATTTGAGGCGTGTTTAGAGCAGGACAGGATAGCCTATAGGGACGGTGAAGCTACGAAAATGCGCCGTTCCTCCCCCCCTCGGGTAGGAACGGCGCTGGGTCGTGCCCTTCGCTTTGGGACAGCCCTACCTGAGGGCAGGAGTGAGGGAATAGCCCTCGTCAATGACGAGCTCGTCACCGAACTGGACGTTGATAATCTCGCCATCAATCTGCATGCGCGCCGTGCCTTCGTAGTCTTCGCCCTCTTGGCTGGCGGACAGGAACTCGAGTTCGGCCTCTTGGCGACTGCGCACCTCGGTTAGGCGGCTGGTCATGTTGTCCAGGCTTTTGACCTCGAAGTTGTCGTAGCTGTCGAGGACCTGCTGACGCTCGCCCATCATCTCGATCAGTCGCTCGTTGCGGGCGATGGCATCGACCTGGCGCTCAAGCTGCCAGAGCTGGGCTTGGAACTGGGTCTGCTCGGACTCGAGCTTTACCAAGAGGTCCTCCATGCGCTGCTCTTGCTGGCGCAGGTAGACCAGGTCGTGGCTCGCATCGGCAGCGCGGGCGGCGTAAGCCTCCTTCGTCTGGTTGATGCGGTTAATGCGAGAGCGCGTCTGGGCCGTCGTCATCAGGCGGCCGTTGAAGCGGACCTGGGCGACATTCGTGATGCGGCCAGAGTTTGCGGTCAGCACGGCGCCGTTGAGTTCTTGGACCAAGGGCACGAGCTCATCGAGATCGGCTTGGCTCAGCTCCATCACCCGGCGAGAGACGGACTCCTCCCGGGTCAGTTGGCTGATCTGGGTGCGCAGCTCGGATAGGTCGCCGCGCAGCTCGGAGATGCGCTCGGGGTATTCCTTCTCAAGGGCCTTGAGTTGGGTGCGCAGGATACGCGGGTCCTCGATGTTGTCGTCAATGGTCGTGATGATGCCAGCGTGGATCTGGTCCATTACGGCGTGGCTGCGTTGCGGGCCGGCAATCATGGCAGCGCCGACGGCGACGGTGCCACCGACGGCGAGGGTGATCAGGCCGAAGCGAAGGGTTGTGCGGATGATGCTCATTGGATTGTTCCTTTAGTTCTAGGTGTCGTTTGGGATCTTGCCGGTAAGTTGAACTCGCCGACGCACTCTTGATGGGGAAGTGCCCCTGGCGATTTCACATGGCTTATGGAAAAGCTCGTTTTCCTTCAAAACCCAGCTCAGGTTCATTTCTTTGGAGGTGACCTGCGAGGCGCGCCCTAAAGTGGCGTAGGACTCCTTTGTCATAGGAGTCGGGGCGATTGAGAGCGCAAGGCCCCCGGAGCCCTCCTTTCGGAATACACTGAAACCAATGCTAAATGACATAAGTACAGGCTTTGTGGATCGACTCCGGTCGAGAGATCCCAAGGCTTGGTTTGAACTCTGGGAGACCTTTGGGCCAATTCTGCGTGCCCAACTAAGGAAGTGGGGCAAGGGCCGCATTGGCGTGGAGACGGTGCAGGACCTCTCTCAAGAGACCCTTGCGGCCTTGTCCCAGGCGATTGATAGCCACGACCCTACCCGCGGGGCGCGCTTCTCGACTTGGCTATTGGCGATTGCCCGCTACACGTTGGGCGACGAGATTGACCGCCGGATGGCCCAGAAGCGAGGTTCGGGGGTCAAACCCTCGGCTCTAGATGAAAGCTTCCAGGGCGCGGATCCGGGCTCGCGTCCCGACGATAGCTACGAGCTGGCGGTATTTGACGCGAAGATCGATGCCTCCCTGCGCCAAGTCGAACGTGAGGCGGACTTCGTCGAGTTCTCCGTATATAGGATGCGTGTTCTCGAAGGCAGGAGCGGCAAGGAAGTCGCGGCGCAACTCGGGATGAGCGAGCCGACCGTAAGTCGCCGTCTCGCGTCGATTCGCGTGGCACTTCGCGTGGCGATCTCGGAGACCGTCGCCCGCTACAGTTTCACAAAGGAGGAAGAAGGCGAGGCCATGCGAAATGGCCTAGATGGAAATCCCAACAAGACAGAGGACGCCCTCTTCGATGAGGCCGTCGCTGAGGTTTATCACCGGTTGGAAGACCGGCGCGAAGCGGAGGCGGCGGAGGGATTCGCCTAGTCCGCCCCAGCACACCCTTGGAGAATGTCATGTCAAGCCTGTCCACCTTAGCCTTCTTAGTACTTGCCGCCGTTGGCAGCATCGGCGCCATCATGGCCGTGCTCGGCGTTCTCTGGGCTTCGGGGCAATCTAGGTGCAGCCAGGGCCCGAAGTTCAAGGCCTCTCCTCTGTCAAAAACGGACCTAGCCCAATAGTCCTATGACATACGGACTCATTGCCATCCCGCTCGTTATCCTCGGCATCTTGGCGATTCCCTTCCTTGTGGGCATCGTCATGTATTACGGGCTCCGGTTCTTCTTCCTAGTCATCTCACGGGCTGTCAGGCTGGTGTCCTCGGTCTTGACCGATTGTGGCCGACTGATTGCAAGCGCGATTAGCCTTGTGCTCTGCATTCCCTTGGCCATGATCTGCCTGCTGTTCTTGCGGCCGGACAGCGCGATGGGCTACGGCGCAAGCCTTGGTCGCGAGCTTCTTGCGATTGGCGCAGCGGCCGGTCGGATCGCCTTGATCCATCCCCTGCGTTTCCTCGGGATAAAGATTATGAGTAGGGTCGAGGCCGACTCGATGCCCATGACACATCCGGATGACCTAGATGCGGACCTTACCTCTTCCAATCAGCAAAGCGCCCCGGACAAGTTCAAGGGCTACAAGGTGATCGGCACCCTACCGAGGGGGGGCTCGGGAGCGCGGCTCTTCGTTGCGGACCCCGTTGGCACCAAGGCCGAACAGCTCACGCAGTTCGCGAAGAAGCCCGTAGGACGGGTTGTGATCAAGTCCTTCTCTCTTGAGGACGGCTCGACCATGCCCCAGATCGTCCGCGAGAGTCGCGCTCTCGAGGCCGCCCGGGATCTCGGCCTTGTGTACGAGCACGAGCTGACTGGCACGCGCTTCCACTACGTGATGCCCTACGTGCCCGGCGAGGACCTCGCCCACGTCACCCGGGACCTGCACGAGAAGGCGGGCCCCGCGGGCCTTGACGCCAATGGCCTTCGCGCTGCTCTCAGCTACTTCGCCGAGCTGCTTGTGACCATCGAGCGGTTCCATGCTAAGGGGCTCTGGCACAAGGACATCAAGCCCAGCAACGTGATCGTCTCGAAGGGACGCGTCCATCTTGTGGACCTTGGCCTCGTCACGCCCCTGCGCTCGGCGATGACCTTGACCACCCACGGAACCGAGTACTTCCGGGATCCGGAGATGGTGCGCCTTGCTATGCAGGGCGTGAAGGTGCACGAGGTGGACGGTGTGAAGTTCGACCTATACAGCGCGGGCGCTCTCCTGTATTCGATGCTGGAAAACTCCTTCCCGGCCCACGGCAGCCTGTCGCGCTTCTCTCGCCGTGTGCCCGAGTGCCTGCAGTGGATCGTGCGCCGGTCCATGGCCGACCTGCCCAAGCGCTATAGCTCAGCTGTGGAGATGCTGGCCGACCTGCAGGTTGTGCTGAACTCGGACAACCCACTCTCCCTGCGACCCGGCGATCTGCCGTCCATGCGTGGCGAGTCCATGAGCTTCGTCGGCTGGGACGCAGGCTCTGGCGAGTCGACCTTCCGCTCCCACGGATTCGACGACAATCTCCAAGGACGCCTGCGCAAGGTGGGCGAGCGCCTTGAGGGCGCCGGCAAACGAGTGCGCAGCCAGGGTGAGAAGCTCAACCAGCGCTTCCAAGGTAAGGTTCATCATGCCAAGATGCGCATTGATGGGAAGGCCGACCAGTTCGAGTCCAGAGCCAACCGTCCGCGCAACCGCAACCGCGTGGGCATGTTCGCTGCCGTGCTGCTCTTCGTCTTTGTCGTGCCGGTAGCCGGGTTCTTGCTCTTGGGTGTACCCGCGAACTCCAAGGGCTCTAGCCACACCACCTACACCTACGAGGTCTACAACGAGTTTGGCGAGGTGGTCAACGTGACCTCCGGTAGGGAACTTAGCCTACCGATTGACCTGCACCAGCTGCCGGTTGAAACCACTATGAGCTACGGCCGACTTGGCACCCCGTCTAAGTTTCCCGTGCTAGCTGGTCAATCGAGCGATCATCATCCTTTGCCCAACACACTCTTGGCACCCCTAGACGCGCTCACGGAAACCGACAAGGTCCTTCTGTTGAACACACTCCCGGCAACGTTCCAGAGCGCGGGTGTGACGGACTTGATCCACAACATGAAAAGCTTGGATTTTGAGATCGTCGGGCTTGGGGACGGGGGCGACGAGATCGACCTACTCGCTCGCGCTCGTCAAGAGCTTGGCTTTGGCGGACCGGAAGACGAGGACGCCCTAGGCCGCCTTGAGCAGTTCTTCATGCAGGTCGAATCCAGCGAGGAGATCGACGCAATCCTGTGGCTTGGCAAGAGCGACGATGGCGAGGGAGTGATCGGTCGTGTGATCGGGATGGAGGACCAGGGGCAACCCAAGCTGATCAAAGGGCCAAGTGCCCCCCTTGGCGAATTGGCGGACTACTAGGCCGGTGACGGATGGGAAGTTTTAGCCGGCTCCTCGGCAATCCACTTGGCAATCTCCGTCGCCACGTGAGGATGGTCGAGATAGCCGTAAAGCTTGTGAGGATTGGCCCCCTTCGAACCGGTCCAGAAATTATACATACGGCTATCGCGAATCGACTTGACCAGGGCGGGGGCATCTCCGCGGGGCTCGGTCATCGCTGCGAAGTCATCGGCGGCGTCCTCGTCGTGGGCGACGAAGTCATCGAAGGCGGCGATGTTCGTCCAGTGCTCAATGTTGGTTGGATAGCGCCCGCTGTCATCCACCTTGGCGTCATACAGGTTGTCCTGGACGCCGGGCTCGCCCAGGGGGCTGCCCAAGGTGATCCAATGGTTGACCTTGCGCTCGCGGATCTTCTCGTACTCGCTCATGCGGGAGAACTTCCAGAGCACGTCGTAGCTGACGATACAGCCCATGCTGTGGGAGACCAAGCACACGTCGTCGCCGCGCTTCAGGGCCGGGGCGAGCAGCTCCTGTAGGCGCTGCCGGATAGCCGACCCGACGTGGTATTGGGTCAGATAGGCGCTCATGTCGGGGGTAGCTTCGCGGATCACCTTCTCGCTCCAGCCCATAGCGTTGAGCAGGCCGGACAGGGCGCTAGCGATGTCATCATGGTGGCGATAGTCGTCGTGATCGGCGAGCAGTCGCTTGTAGTCCGACTTCGTGAAGGAGTCGCGGTCGAGCAGTAACTTAAGGTGCTTGTTGTAGCTGCCCTTTGCCTCGCAGGGGCCGTAGTCGTGGGCCGGGTCGCGCTCGCTCAGGTTGGCCCGGGTCGTCTTGTCGGAAGCCAACATGATGCCATTGCAGATGTCTCCGTAGTAGGCCAGGGAGAAGCGCACGTCCCTGGTGCGGATTGCCTTGGCAGCCTCGGGAGCAACGCGATCTAGACCGTGGAGCAGGGTCTTCTTGACAAGGCGCCGCTTCTCCCTCTCCGAGGGCTTCGTCGCCCGCCCATGAATCAGGATCAGGTGCTTCTTGCCCGTGGCCTTGGCGCGCTTCAAGGCAAGAGAGCAGCGGGTAGGGGGGCCACGCGGACTTCGTCCTCGGTCACAATCAAGATACCGACCACATCGCCCGTGGCCCGGGATGTGACAACGGCGCCGTGCCAGCTCTCGCCGACCTCAAGGTCCTTGACGATCCAGGGCATCGTGTCTCCGGAAAGGTGGCTTGCGGCGAGTGCAGTGGGGGCCTTCTCGGGATCCCCGGTCGCGATGCAGTCCTCGGGCACTGTTGCCCCGCGCAAACGTGACTTGGGCCAGGGCAGGGGGGCGCCGGCGGGTGCGGCCGTCAAGGCCAGGACCGCCAGCTCTTGGTCCGCGAGGTCGCGCTCGATCGAAATCGTCTCGCCAAGGACATCAAGCTCCACTTCATCCCCTGCATCCTCGGGCTTGCCGAGCAAGTCGGCCGGTCCGAGCAATCCCGCCTCTAGCAGCAGCATCCAGCCCTTGCGGTCCTTGTTCCGGTTGAACATGCCCTCTTCCCAGGAGAGCTTGCCGCGGATCGGCAAGAGCGCGGAGTCGCCGGTCTGCGCTGCGGTGCCAATGGCAAGGGCTGGGCGCCACTCGAGCCACTCCTCCTTGGGCTCGCCGTAGAGGGTGAAGCGCGCATTCGCCGTGGCGGCCTTGCCGCCCTTGTCGGGAGTCGCGAAGGCCACGCCACCCGAGAGCAAGGCTTCCAGGGACTCCACCTCGAGCTGCATGCCTCCGATGCCCACGTCCAAGCTCAATCCGCCCACCTCAAAGAAGCGCGAGTTTTCGAGCACTAAGGAGGCATACTCAGGACGAATTGCGATGCGAACTTCAACGACACGCGCGTCGCTGGAGAGCTCGGCCGAGAGGACCTGGCCAACCGGCGTACGGCGCCAAGTGACCGGCGATCCGCGGCGAGCGCTGCCGCGGACGGTGGCCTCTAGAACTAGCTCCAAGGAGCCGGGTGCCACGTCTACCGGTGGCTCTTCGAGACCGGTGAAACTCTGGCGCGGGGCGGCGTCCTTCGGCCCTGGGGAGACGTTCAAATAGTGGGCACCTAGTACCGTGTCGAGTCCCGTAATACCCGCGAACTCGACACGGGGCCTGACGATCCAGTAGCGGCTGCCGGTCTTGGCCAAGGCGCGGCTAGACTCCATCAACTGGACTTGGACATCGACGCCTTCGAGCTTTCGATCGAGGGTCACGGACTTGACCTGTCCCACCGAGATGCCATGGAAGCGCAGGCTATCACCAGCCTTAATACCGTGGCCGTCGGCGAAGTGAATGTCGATCTCTAAGCCGCGCTGGTCCCAGGCGCGCACGCCGTACCAGGCCGCAAACAGGATCGCCATAATCGGGATAAAGACGGCTACGGATGCGGAAGAGAAGGAGCGCTTGCGGGGGGGCAAGATGACCGCCTCTGGAACGTCTTCGCGCTGGGGTTCGGTGGGAGTCTCGTTCGTAGTCATTCGGTTTCCCAGAGGGCGTGAGGATCAAAGAACGCGCTGGCGAGCAGGCTCAGGCCGACGCAGGCGGTAAAGGCGACCAGGCCCGGGCCAGGCTCGACGGTCACGAGATCGCCAAGCTTAAGCATGGCGACGAGGACAGCGGCGAGCAGAACATCGAGCATGCCCCAGCGACCGACGAGCTCGACGGCGTGCCATGTGCGCGCGAGGTGCTCGCGCTTCATCCAACCATGGGACGTGCTGATCAGTAGCAGGCCCGTGAGCTTGCCGAGGGGAAAGACAACCGAGCACAAGAGCACCGTGGCGCCAATGAAAATCTCGCCCTGGACGAGCAGGTCCATACTGCTCTGGAGGATACTACCGGCGTGGTGGTGTCCTAGGCGCTCGATGCTCAGGAAGGGCAAGAGGATCGCAAGCGGGTAGAGCAGCAGGGCCGCCAGGGCCGTGGCCGCAGTCCAGGTGTTGGCGCCGCGCAGCTTATTGTGGGGGCTGCGGGCGACTACGCTCTTGCAGCGCGGGCACATGGCCCGGCAGTCCTTGGGGATCGGTGCGACGCGCTGCACCAGTCCACAGGTGCCGCAGGCGCGGAGATCTTTTGCAGCGACTTCCATGAGAAGAGTCTACAAGCGACGGGCGATGAGATCGCCCCCGGAATCCAGGGGATTAGCTCGAGAGCACGGCTGAGATGCAAGCCACGTTCACGATGTCCTCGACCGAGCAGCCCCGGGAGAGGTCCATGAGCGGCTTCGAGAGGCCCTGGATAAGTGGGCCGAGTGCCTTGGCGCCCCCGAGGCGCTGGGTGAGCTTATAGGCAATGTTGCCTGAGTCTAGATCTGGGAAGATCAGCACGTTGGCGCGGCCTGCAGTAGCCGATCCAGGCGCCTTCTTGTCCGCGACCGCCGGAACGATGGCCGCGTCGACCTGGAGCTCGCCGTCGCAGCAGAGTCCCGGCGCCCGCAGCTTGAGCTGCTCGGTTGCATTGCGCACCTTGTCGACCTTCGGGTGGCTCGCAGAACCGCGGGTCGAGAAGGACAGCAGCGCAACCTTGGGAGACAGACCCACAAGCTTACGGTGGCTCTCGGCGGTGGACACGGCGATGTCCACGAGCTGCTCCATGGTCGGGTCAGGTACCACGCCACAGTCGCCGAAGGTCAGGACGTCGCCACTGGGCTGGATCATCAAGAAGCACGAGGAAACGGTCGAGAGTCCGGGCGCGGTGCCGAGGACCCAGAGTCCGGCGCGGATCACATCGGCGGTGGACGCCTCCGACCCGGCGACCCCACCGTCGCAGTCACCCGTTGCGATTAAGGAAGACCCGAAGAGCAGGGGCTGCTCGATCTTCTCGCGGGCTTCCTCGATGGTCATGCCGCGGGACTTGCGGCGCTGGAACAGCGCCTCGGCAAAGGCCTCCTTGCGCGGGTCCCGCGCGGGGCGCACGACCTCTACGCCGCTGGGCTGCTCGCCGATGCCGGGCGCATCGATCAGCACCGGGCGGCACAGGCCCTCGGATGCCAGGCGCGCGGCGGCCTGGCGCACGCGCGGGTCCTGGGCTTCGGGCAAGATGATGCGGCGGTCCAGTCGACGCGCTTTCTCGTGCAGCTCCAGCAGAACGTCCATGGTCTAGGCAGGCTCGGGGGTCGCGTCGATGACATCCTGGGGAACGTCCATCACCATGCGCAGGACGGCCAGCCCGTGGGTCTTGCCCTGGGCGTCGGTCTTGAGCGATGCGGACCCGCCGCCGCCGAGGCTGTCGTGCAGGATGAAGTTGAGCACCAGCATGTTGTCCGCCGCGTAGCGGGTCACTGCGCCGGGGTTGATAGCGCGCATGTGGGCCTTAAGCAGGTCCTCGGTGAGCTCCGCCTTGAGGAAGGCGTAGGCTTCGGGCGAGCGCGCCATGATGCCCGCGTTAGAGCCCTCGCCTTTGTCGCCCGAACGGGCCATGGCAATGCGGTTCAGTTCAATGTTTGGCATGGTTCGGGCTCCCTAGGATTCGAAGACCTCGACCTTGGTCGAGACGTGTTTGTGGTGGAGGAGTGCGGGCCAGAAGCCGATCACTTCGGTAGCCTTGGGACGGCCGCCGGCAAAACCTGTCACGCCGGGAGGACCGCTGGTTACAAGGGGGACGAGCTCGGGGCCGAAGCGGTCGACCTTCTTGCGGTCGGGGCCGCGAACGCCCATGCGCAGCACGACCTCGGCAGGATCAGAGTCGGTGCCCGACGCGATGCCTTCATGGCAGACACCCGAGCCGACGTACTCCTCAAAGCGTTCCTCTTCCAAGTACTCCGCGCCATCGAAAGCCAGACGTTTCCAGACGATGTCGGCGCACAGCTTGGCCTTGGCCAGGGCGTCGGGTCCACAGATCGTGAGTTGCCCCGCGGCCTTCCAGCCTTCGTGGTAGGAGATTGAGACCTTCAGGGTCTCCGGTGGCGGACTGCCCACGGCGCCGGACACGCGCACGCGGTCCTTGCCGTCCTGTTCGATCTTCACGCTGGTGAAGTCGGCACAGCAGTCCGGGCCCAGATAATTTTCCGGGTCGCCCATCTCATAGCAGAGCTGGTGGGTGATGGTGGAGACATCGATTAGGCCGCCGGTATTCTCGTGCTTGGTAATCGTGAAGCTGCCGTCGGCGGTGGCCTCGATGATCGGATAGCCAATCATCGCCATGTCGGGAATGCGCTTCCAGTCCGTGTAGTTGCCGCCCGTGCACTGGGCGCCACACTCGACCATGTGCCCGGCGATAGTGCCGGCAGCGAGCAGGTCAAACTGCTCCTTGGTCCAACCAAACTCGTGGATCATTGGGCCGAGTACAAGACCCGGGTCCGTGCCGCGTCCGGTGAGCACGATCTGCGCTCCGCCGTCCAGAGCCTCGGCAATCGGAAAGGCTCCTAGGTAGATGTTCGCCGAGCTGACTGTGTCGCGCACATCGGTAAGGGGAGCGCCGGTGTCCATGTTCTGGAAGCCCTCGCCCTTTGCCATCAGATCGTCGAGGTCCGTCAGGATGTCGTCGCCTTCGACGATAGCAATCTTGAGGCCCTTGACGCCGTGCTTGGCAGCGACCTCGAGCAGGGCGTCCTTACAGGCGTGGGGGTTGACCCCGCCGGCGTTGGCTATAACTTTGATGTCCTTCTCGATCAGCTGGGGCAGCACGCGGTCGATCAGTTTCACAAAGTCCGTTGCGTAGCCCTTCTTTGGGTCCCGCGAGCGCAACTTCTGCATGATGCTGAGGGTGACCTCGGCGAGGTAATCCAAGGTCAAGTAATCTAGGGGGCCTTCGTTCACGAGCCGGATGGGCCCCAGAATCGAGTCGCCCCAAAAACCTTGGCCGTTAGCGATCAGGACCTTTTCCTTAGTGCCCATATTCCTAAAATCAGAGTTGTGCGCGGAGTGCATAGAGAGGGAGAGAGACTTGCGGCGGACATTCTAATAGGTGAACGCTCCCATAGCGCGCTCTCGGCGCTGTTTCCCTCGTGGCAGCACCCGTCTTGGGGCATATACTGTCGCCATGGCGAAGGCGAGGCTACTGATGACGGGGTTTGGCCCCTTCGGGGACGTGTCCCGGAACCCCAGCGGGTGGATCGCCGAGCAGCTCGCCCAGGTAAGCCCTGAGGGCCTCCAGGTGACGTCTCAGGTGCTGCCCGTGACCTTTGAGGGCGCGCCAGCCGTGCTCGAGCGATTCGTCAACGCGCACGAAAGCCCCGCCCCCAGGGCCCTGCTCTCCCTGGGCGTGCACCCCCGACCAGGCTTCTGCCTTGAGTCCCGCGCCCGCCCCCGGCCCACCTCCAAGTCCGTGGACAACGCGGGCCTGGTCGGCTTCCAGGGAAACCCGACCTCGATCCAGCTGAAGGACCGCTCCCCGAGCTTTGATGTGGCCGCCCTGCACAAGACTCTCTCCCTGGACGACGTCAGCATCTCTACCGACGCCGGTGGTTACGTCTGTGACTGGGTCTTCCAACACCTGCTCGCCCACGGGCAGCGTCTCGCCATCCCCGCCCTGTTCCTCCACGTGCCTCCTTTCGACCAAGCCACCGAAGAGCACCTTCTCGAAGTCACTAGCCGAGTGGCCCACGCCCTCGCCAACCTGTAACACCTATCGCAGTCCCATGCCTACACCCACGATCTCCTTCTACTATCACCGCAAGAGCTGAACCAGCTGCAAACGCTCCGATGAGTTCATCGGCAACCACAACGTTCAAGTCACCGAGACCACCGACGCGCGCAAACAGCGCTATGCCCCCGAGGACCTAGACAGCCTCCTAAAAGGCTGCAAACGACTCTTCGCAGCAAAGGGAAAGAAGGTGGTGGAGCTCGACCTGAGCACTACCTTAGATGTGGAGTCGCGCTCCCTCCTCGAGAAGCTCGTGATTGGTCCCAGCGGAAATCTCAGGGCGCCGGCCGCGAAGGCTGGCGGGAACTTCGTAGTGGGATTCAACGAGGAGATGTGGGCAAGGGTCTTCGGGTAAATTAGTCATGCTGCAGAGGCCCTTCCCTCCCGAAGCGACCTCGATCGAGCCAGAAGTACACCTAAGCCTGAAGAGCACCCAGCGACGAAAAGAGGGCGATCAACGATTATAAAAGAGCGGCGGAGCGACCAAGAGAGGTCACTCCGCCGCACAGCGACTTGGCCTCACGACCAAGCAAAGCGATCAGGGAATCTAGTAGCTAGCTTCCATGTTGATCTCAGCAGCACCGCCGAGGACAACCTCGCCCTCGGCATCGCCAGCCATGCCTTCCATGTCGAACGACATGTTCATGGCCAAGGCCAGTTCAATCTCAGAGCTCATCGAGAAGGAAGACACGTGTCCTGAGCGCATGTCCCATATCAGCGTCCCTTCACCCTCGAACCCAACAGCCATGGCAAAGGTGTTGAACTCAGGGATCTGATCCATCGGGACATCCTGGCCAGAGGCCTCGAGACCCTTACGGATGGCGTCGGCGACCATGTCGGCGAAGTCCTCTTCACCGGAGATGTCCACCTCGATCAGGATCTCAGCGAGGTGCGAGGAGTCGTCCTCGCCCATGCCCTTGAAGGTGGCGGTGACATCGCCTTCCATGAGCTTGCTAACTGCGGCGTAGGCTTCTTCGTTGCCCATGGCCCCTTCGAAGTCGGAGAAGTCCGCATCGTCACGGCCCTCGATGTCATAGGCGAGGTCGCCACCGGGGATCATCAGAGAAGCAAGTTGAATCGGATCCACAGCCCAGGTGTCGGCCGGGTTGACTTCGCCCTCGGGCAGCATAAAGCTCAGGTCGAGGCGAGGGAAGAGGCCCTCGAGCAGAGACTCGTCAGCCTCCTCGTCGTCGACAAAGGCGCGGGTGTAATCCTCGTCGTCTTCGTTCCAGGTGAAGCGCACAGTGGAATCTTCTAGGGCACTGTCGATGGAGAAGGACTCGGACTCGGACTCGCCGTCACTGGAGCCGGTGAAGTCGCCACCGATGTTCGCTGCGCCGTAGGTGCGTTCGAAGCTGACGGGACGGCCACCGCGCACGGAGCTGTAGTTGTCGGTAAAGGTACTCTCCATTTCCATGTTCATGGACATGTCGACGGCGCCAAGCATGGCGGTCAAGTCGTTGCCCATTACGCTTGCGGAGAAGTCATCGAGGAAGAACTCGGCGCTGTTCTCGAAGGTGATTTCGATGGAGGCGTCCTTAGACGGAGAGAAGGTCAGCTCGGTCTCGGGCTGGGTGAATGCCAAGAAGGCGGGGATCGCCACAAGGGGCAGGAATCGGAGGTTTTTCATAGGTTATGTGGGGCGTTAGAGCCTTGGGGGGAGTGTCTTGTTTGGTTTTCTGGGAGGGTGGGGCGATTTGGACTCGAGATCAGGGGTAGGTCTCGATCACCATGTCCGAGAGTGTAGTACGTCCGGACTTGGTGAAGATTCCGGGATACGCGATGCGGGGCATTTCATAGGGCAATTCGATCTCTACGGCCTCTAGATCGTCGATAAAGACCTCTAGGCTGCCTTCTGGGTCAACTCGCACGACGATTTCGGGGTTGTGGCCCAGGGCCAGGGGCTTGTCCAGGCCATAGTCGACGTCAATGTCGGATTTAGGCGCGCTGCGACCGTCAAAGATGTAGTTCATGACCGCGATTTCACCGTCCTTGTCGATGCCGACCACGGTCCAGTCTCCGTCGGGAGTACCCGCGACCACGATGCCGTGGAAGCGCCCGATTGGCGCCTCGCCGTCTTCGGTCAGGGCGCCTTCGCGGATCAGAGTACCACGGATCTCGTACTTGCCACTGACCTCGATGTCCGTGCAGACCTGCCCGTGGGGGCCCGCTTCCGACTCGATTGTGACCGAGGAATCTGTGTGGGAGAACTGCTCGGGCTTGGCGGAGAAGATACTCTCCCAGTTCCGGCCGTTGAGGGCGACGACCTCACCGGAAAGTCCCCCGTCTCCGATCATCGAGCGTAGACGGCTTGACTCGCCGCGCAGGAACGGATCGCGCAGGGTCTCAGCCGCACGGGCCGCAAAGGTGTACCCTCGAAGCTCAAAGCCGTCCATCTCAAGGTACTCCGCAAGCAGCTTGGCGGCGTCCTTCTTGAGGGACCGTGTTCTGTTGCGGAGCAGGCTCAAGGAGCGGTAGGACTTGTTGATCTTGCCCAGGCGATCGGTGAGGGCCTTGTAGCCATCATCGTCCAGGCCATCCCACATACCGTCGTCCGACAAGTCTAGGGCAAGCTGGATCATGTTGGCTTCGGCACCGCCGCGTCCAAGGCGGCCGAGCACCTCGGCCTCCAACACGACGATCTCGCCGTCGGGCATATCCTCGCGGTCGATCTGCGTTCGGATGAAGTCGAGGTCGCGCAGGGCGCGCAGTAGGATGTCATCTTCGGTCACGCCAGCCGTGCGCCTGGTAGCTGCCTTTGCGGCGGCGGCCATGTATTTCTTGACCCGCTCGCTGCGCTTGTGGCGGGGCTGGTTGCCCGAATACATAGGGGCAACGGTCTCGAGGATCCACTGACTCCAGGCGTTGGAGAATTCTTCAAAGGTGGTGAACCCGCCAGGGTTGCCGGGGCGCAGGAAGATCTCGTCAAAGAGCTTGCGCGGGTGCCCGCCCTCGGTAGTGATCCTCTGCAGATACTCTTGGTAATAGGGGCGCCAGACGTAAGCCAGAGTAGTGGGGTCCTCGTACTCTTGAAGGTAGTACACCAGGCCCCAGCCGAAGCAGTAGTATTCGCCGGGATAGGAGCCGGGCTTGTCGTAGCCAATGACCTGCTCCACCGTGGGGCCACCGGTGCCGCCACTTAGGAAGTACTTCAGCGAGCGCAAGCGTTTGGGTGCCACATCGGGCCACAGCACGCGATGATCCTGCATAGCCCTTGCTCCCTCAAAAAAGGAGGCCGTGCCCTCGTTCAGCCAGGCTGGCGAGTGGCCGCCGCGGGAGGAAAGCGCTGTCATGAATTGGTGGCTGGCCTCGTGGAACAGAGTGCCGAGCATCTCGTCGAGGCTCCCGGATTGATCGCGAGTGTCGAAGTTCGTCACCTTATTTTCGGACGGGCTCCACCAGCCACCAAGGCCAGTCAGCTCACGCGGATCTTTCATGCCGGGATAGTGGTTGACCATCTGGCCCCAGTCGCCGTGGATGCGAATCGTGGCCTTAGCGGCGGGGATGCGGGACTCGTCTCCGTCGAGGTAGATCTGCACGTAGGACATAAAGATGTCATCCATGGTGTCGCCGACAGCGTGGGTCACATCCTCTTCGAGGTTGCACTGCAGGATGTAGCGCTTGCTCGTGTACGCGATCAGGGGGCGGTCACCATCCGAGCGCTCGGACGTGCCGGCGGCATCTAAGTCCACCTCTTCATCGGCGACGCGAAGACGTTCGAGCGTGGCGCGCAGCTCCATCTCCTCTTCGTTGTCTGGACTCAGCATCCAATCCGCGCGCTCGAGCAGGCCCATGGCCTGGGCGTCGTGCCCGTCGGCAAGAAGGTCGGCCGCGCAATCTTTGTAGTAGCGCTTGACCTTATTGAAGAGCCCGATGCGGCGGCTTGCCAAGGGATCGATCTTGAGCAGCTCGTCCCGGATACCGCGGTACACTTTGCCCTTAGCCTCGCCGGCTTCAACCATCATGTCCAAAGCCAGGTCGTAGTGATTTGCAGCTTCGGCCGGTCGGTCCAGTTTCGCGAGGGCTTGACCCAGTTGGATGTGGGCCCAGCGCTCACTGTTGCCAAGGCGCAGCCAGGGCTCCAATTCAGCCGTGATCTCTTCCCAAGACTCCTCGATGACGAGTTGAGCAATCTTGGCTTCGAGCTCCTCTACCATCGAATCAGCGGACCAGGCACTCGCACCAAGTCCGCCGATCAGGATGGCGAGGACACTAAGTCCTGCGCGCATGTTCATGATTCTTTATTCCTTCGTGGTGGAGAAGTCCAAGGTCAGGCTGCCGGACATGGTGATGGCCTGGTCCATATCCATCTCACCCTGCACTGTGCTCAGGGCCATGGACATGTCCATGATCTGCTCGAGGTCTCCGGAGAACTCAAGGCTGGAGAAGTGGCCGCCGCGAACGTCCCACAGTAGGGTGCCTTCGCCTTCGATGGACATCTCCACGTCCACGGAGTTGAACGAGATCTCGACGCCGTCTTGCTCGACGTTGCCGCCAGCATCCATGATCAGCTCGGTGAGGTCGTTCGACGTGGTGACGTCCAGCTCAAACTTGATCGCGGCAAAGTTGACGCCGTCGGCCTCACGTATTCCGAGGTAAGTGCAGGTGACCTCTCCGTCAATGTCGCCCAACATATCGCCAAAGGAGAGCTCCGAAGTGGGATCGCTCGGGGCGCTATCGTCGGCCTCTTCCGGCTTGAGCTTGACGTCGCCGCCAGGGGACATGAGCGCTATGAGGACAGAGGTGTCGGCCTTCCAGGTATCGTCTACAGCCACGTCGCCCTCGGGCAACAGCCCTAAAAGGTCTGCGTCGCCATTCAGTTCGGTCAAGAGCTCGACGTCTTCGGTGGACTGCTCGTCCGCGAAAGCTGCCTCGTAATTGCCTGACTCAGCATTCCAAGTGAAGCGAACATCAACTCCTTCAAGTTCGCTTGCGCTGGAAACGCTGAGGTCCATAGGCCCAGTCCGGGCGTTGTTCTGGGAGGTCTCGACGTTGTTGGCGAGGGTGTCGAAGGTGCGAACGAGGCTTGCTGCACGCCCGTTCTCCAAACGGCCGTAGGTGTCGATGAAGGTGAGCGTGCTGACGTTGGTCATGTCGATCTCAAGACCGTACATGCTGGCGTCCATCTCCTCGCCGTTCATGACCATGCGCATTTCGTCGAGGGTCATCTCAACGGTGGTCTCAAAGGACTTGTTTAGGGTTGTGCCGGCCTTGACCTGCAGGCTCACCGTGTCGGCGGGCAAGGCAAAGGCGAAGAGGACGGGAGTCGCGATAGATGCGAAGAGAAAAGTGCTTAGTTTCATGGTGCTTGGATACCCCGTGCTAGGAGGAGGCGCGGCTCAGGTTGTGTTGCTTGGGGACGGCCCCGGTACGGAACCACAACTACCTACGGACAAGGGGGTTTCCCATTGCCGGCGATTAGGGACTTGTTTCCTTATGATAGGGAAATGAAAAGCGCCCCGAATCCGGAGGGATTCGAGGCGCAAAGTATAGGGCTCTGGGGAGAGATTGTTCAACTCCCTGGCTTGGATGCGGCTTTTTAGGGCTGAATCGTTACCCGTAGGCCGTTGGTGGCCGCGTAGCCGCCGGTCGCACCAGCATCCTCAACAATGGCCTGGAAGAGGAACTGCGCGCCAACAAAGGCGGGGTCGCTCGGGACCGTGAGTGCAATGCCATATTGACCGAAAAGGTCCGTCGTGCCCTGCAGGATCTTGTTGGGGGAGACTAGGAGGTCGACACCCAAAACGGGGATGTTGACCTCTGCGCTTCCGATACCGAGCAGTACCGTCGCTTCCGCGGGACCATTCTTCATAGCCACGGCGAAGTCTGGGTTACCTAGGCTAGGAACCTCTCCGCGGCTGTCGATTATGGGAGCCGTGAACCCAAGGGTCCCCGTTCCGTAGTTAACAGGCAGACCCGCCGTCGGGCTCGGGTTCAGGGTCTCGATCGAGAAGTCGTCGATGTTCCAACCGCCGAACTCGAGGCCACCGTCAGTGCGAAGTCGGTACTCCACCTGGATGTTCTGGCCGTCGAATGCGGAGAGGTCGACCTCGTGCTTGGTCCAGCTCGTGTCCACAAGGTTGCCGTTGGCAGGGTTGCTCCACAACAGGTTGCCGTTGACGCTAATCTCGGCGTTGTCAAAGATGCCCTCTTCCACGGTGAGCCAGCGTTGGTAGACCAGCTTGGCGCCGGTCGCTCCGCCCAGGCTGATGCTAGGGGAGCGAAGGTAGTTTTCGACATTCGGCTTGTACTCGCCGTTATAGCCAGGTCCACCGAGGTCGTTGCCCCAGATGCTCGCACCGGAGAAGGCGCTGTCGGGGTCGCCGACTTTGCCTTGGGGAGTACCACGCTGCCAGTCGTCCTGCTCGCTCACCTGAACGTGAGTCCAGCCGGCGTCGGAGCCGCCATCGAAGTCCTCTGTAGCAAAGATATTAAGGTCGCCGATCTCGAACTTGTTCAGGCTGCCTGGGGCCGCCTTCGGATAGGTCACCGACTGGCCAAGGTCATTCTGGGCCGAGAGGTACCACTCCACTTTGCTGGGAGAAGCCTGCCCGGGAATCGTTGCAAACCAGCGGTCGCCAGAAGCGCTCTGCATGGCGATATCTTGGACTCCGCTGCCATTGACGCGGTACGAAAGCGTCGCGTTCGTGATAACCGTACCTGAGACCGGAGTCACGACGGCAGATACGCCGTAGGGGCCGTTCTCGTCCTGGGTGTTGCCGGGCTCAACGACGTTCGCGATGTCCACGGTGGATATCTCGAAGCCAGGGAATCCCTGGGTGACGAAGCCGGCGTTGATGTCCGGGTAGCTTGGGGTGCCGTTGGCGATGTTGCCATCGTCGTCGTCAAGAACGAGCCAGTGGTTCTCGATGATCGACTTGATCTGGCTATCGTTGTAGGCGTTCATCCAGCTGTTAAACAGGACGTCCGCGTAGTTGCCGCCAGCGGCGTCGCCATAGGTCCCTTGCAGGTTTGCGCGAACCTTCCAGAGGGCGCCCATAAGCACCTCTCCGTCAGTGTGAACTTGACCGTAGCAACCCGGGTTGCTGTCGCCGCAGAAGCTGCGGGTGTTGAGCCCGGTGCGGATGCTGCAGCCGGGGCCACAGAAACCGTCACCGACATTCGGGCTGTTGGCTTGGTACATGGCGTAAACGTCGGCATTGCCCTCACCGAAGCCGTCCGAGCCATTTCCCGAGCCGTAGCGGTCGTTCATCCAGTGGCCCATTTCGTGCCAAACTACGTTGTCAAACGAGGTCGCAGCGCAGCCACCACCAGCTTTGAAGTAGTTCGTCGAGAAGCCGTTGTAGAAGGCGTTGCAGGAGTCGTTGATGTTTACGAACGAGGGCGCATTGAAGTCCGACGTCGTGTCGAAGGGGTTTACGGAGCGAGTCCAGTCGCGCATGCGGTTGATCGCGCTGAAGGTCGTGGACTGGGACGTCACTAGCGACGCTGCTGGTGAGTTCATGACCACGCTGTTGCCGGTGCCCGTGTTGAGCGTAACGGTCTTCGTGTACTCGGCGCCGGTGTCATTGAGGACGTTGTTGTAGGTGCCGACGTAGCGGAACGTGACGTCCAAGGGGCCTGTTGCGCCGGGGAAGTTGAAGTTACCAAAGGCGTCCGTGGTCACGGTGCCTGCGGAGCTCGTGACCTCCATGTAGCCGGCTGGCTTCGGAACGGGGGGGTTGCTCGCCGTGTCCGGGGTCTGGCCGGGCGTGACCAAGGTCTGGACCGTGCCGCCGACGTCGAAGTAGTGGATCTGGTTTTCCTCGCGCACAACGCGAAGCTCGCCCTGGGCGCTGATTGAGTAGAGGAACGCCTGGGGGTTGCCCGGCTCGCTTTCGTTGCCGACGCGGATCTTCCAAGCAAGAGCGCCCGTGCGCAGCTTGCCGGACTCATCCTGGGCAATCACTAGGCCACGCTCTTCGATATCTTGTGCATCGAGCCCGGTGGTGAGGGTGAAGCTCTTGCGCGCGAAGTCCAGAGCGCTATCGCTTGAGGTCGTCGGCACCACGCTTCGCGGCAGCACGCTGTCGGGTAGGCCCACAGTGTCCAGGGAGAGCAGCTGCCCCTGTTGGTTAAAGAGCGCGTTGACAAAGCCGCGCTCGACCTGGACTCCGCTTACGACCTGTTGGAACTGCACAGAGGTCTTGTCCGTCGTGCCGACCAGCCCGAGGGGCAGGAACTTTACAGAGTCGAGCTCAAGGTGGGCCGGGGAGAGGCCCATAATGTCGTAGGCGTTGCCGATGGCAATCAGGCCAAGGGCCTCGAAATCACCGTCATTCTTGGGAGTAAACGGGGCGGATAAGTTGCCCCCATAAAGAAAGCGGCTGTAGCCCGTGTCGCCAGCAAAAACCGATCGCCAGCTGGCGCCGTTCTCACCTCGCCAAGAGGACAGTGCTTCGCGTACTTCCAGAGGACTTGCAAAACCAGTGGAGACAAGGCTAGCGGCCTCGGGGGTAGAGACTTGCGCCAAGCAGGGGGCGCTAGCAGCAGCAACTAGGGCCGCGCATTGCATAAATTTAAGCATAGAAGAAGAACTGGGGGGGATGGTGTTTGTGAGATACGGGTGCACTAGCGAATCTAAGCACTGTCGGGCTTGTCGTGCGGAGCGCTTTGACTCATCAATATGCAGCAACGTTCCGTTCGTGTCCGCTGTAGGGCGTACATGTAGAGTAAAGCATCCTTTCAGGTTCCCGGGACACCAAAATCTCTTCCTGCCAAACCCTCATTCTTCTCCTCGGAAACCGCATTCTTGGGGCCCAGAGGGCGCTGGAATGGCAGACTACCCTCAGTTCCCACTTTCTTAGTGACCCTCCCTCTTCGAGGGACCGAAGCGCCCCAGCCCCAGCAAAGATGCCATGAAATTCCTTATCGAGTACTGCACAGCCTGAAACTACCTACCCCAAGCGTCCGGTCTGGCCGCTGAACTCCAGGAAGCCTTCTCCGGCGCCGAAGTAGAGCTCGTCAAGGGCTCCGGGGGCGCTTTTGAGGTCACCCTTGGCAACAACTTAATCTATTCCAAGCTGGCTACGGGACGATTCCCTCAGTACCAAGAGGTTCCGCTCCTCTGCTTGGGATAGCCTGAAGGTCCCGCCCGTCTCTGAAGCCCCTCCATCCATGACCACCAACACCGCCCCACGCCTTGGCGTCGGACTCTTCCTGATCTCCGCCGCAGTCTTGGCTCTGCAGGTCCTCTTGACCCGCATCCTGTCCGTGCAGATGTGGCATCACCACTCCTACATGGTTGTGACGATGACCCTGCTTGGGTTCGCGGTTGCGGGCAGCATTGTGACGGTCAAGCCGAAGTTGCTGGAGGGCGACACCCGCGGGCGCCTGGCTTGGTGCGGGGTGCTCTTCGCCGTGTCGGCGATTGTCGGCTACTTGATTCTTGACTCCACGGCCGAGCACGCATCGGACCTCACCAACGAAGGCCACTTCTTCACGCTAGGGCTGTTCTATAGCTACCTACTGATTCCCTACGTCTTCTCCGGGCTCGTGGTGGTGATTGTGCTCTCGGTGGCGAAGGAGGTGCACAAGCTGTACATGGTCAACCTGGTGGGGAGCGCTCTTGGCGCGTGGATCTTCATTATGGCGGTTGCGCCCTTGGGTGCCGAGCGCTTGCTCGTTGCCTGTGCGGCCACCGGCCCCTTGGCAGCCTTGGCATTTCTGCGTTCAAACCCCGGCGAGACCGCGTCTAACCTGGCCAAGCCGCGCATGGCAGCCCTCGGGACCTTGATGGCTTGCATCGCGCTGTTCTTTGTCGCGCCCAGCTTCCTCCAGGTCGGCGTAGCCTCGAACAAGGCCGAGCCCGACCACATCGCCATGGTGCCCGGTGCCGAGCCCCTGGAGACGCGCTGGAGTTCCCTCTGCCGCCTGTCCATGGTCAAGATGCCCGCGGGCATGATCGACATCTACCAGGATGGCGACGCGATCACCGTGATGCACAGCGATGAGAGCTGGAAGAGCGTCCCGCCCGTCGCGCTTAATACCGTGGGCTACCTGCCGCACCAGAAGGCAGGACCCAACGGACAGGAGGACAGGCGCTCGGAGATGGACGTGCTGGCCATCGGCATCGGCGGGGGCATCGACCTGCGCTACGCCTTGGACCAGGGCGTCAACAGCATCCTGGGCATCGAGATCAACCCCGAGACCGTGCAGATCGTCGGCACCGATTTTGCGGAGTTCAACAACGACATCTACCACCGCGAGGGCGTCGAGGTCCGCGTTGGCGAGGGCCGCAGCACGCTGCGCCGCCTCGACCGCAAGTTCGATCACATCCAGCTCTCGGGTACGGACACCTACACCGCGGGCAACTCGGGCGCCTATGTGCTGAGCGAGTCGTACCTCTACACGGACGAGGCCCTCGGCGAGTACTTCGATCACCTCACGCCTACCGGCACCCTGAGCTTCATCCGCCTGGCTTACCAGCCGCCCCGGGAGATGCTGCGCTTGATCGGCATTGGCCTGGAAGAGCTGCGGTCCCGCGGCATCACCGAGCCGTCTAAGCACGCTATTGTGATCTCCCACGAGGCCCAGCACCCGAAGGACCCGGAGCTGGTCGTGCGCTTCTCCGCGTGCGTCTTCAGCATGGAGCCGTTTACGGACGCGGTGCTCGACTACTACGCCCTGGCGGATGCCAATTGGGAAGACCACTACTCCATTTACTTGGCCGGCCGCGACCAGTGGGACAACACCGGGATTCCCGAGAAGACCGCCGAGCAGCTGACCATCGCCCGAGCCGCCTATAACGACCTGGGGACGGCGATCGAGTCTGGTACCGAGACCGCCTTCTATAGCGCCTACCAGGATGGCCAGTGGGACATCAGCCCAGTGGGGGATGACTCCCCGTTCTTCTTCAACTTTCACCACTGGAGCGCTCTGTTTAGCGACGCGCCCGAGGAGGCCGAGTGGCTTGAGCACACCGGCGGCCCCATCGGCCTAAAGATCCTGGCGACCCTGCTGATCCAGACCTCGGTCTTGGTCGCCTTGATGGTCGTCCTGCCGCTTCTGCTGCTGCGTCGCGAGGGGCTCAAGGCGCCGAACGCCGGCCGCCACCTGATCTACTTCCTCGGACTCGGCGCGGGCTTCATGTTCCTGGAGATCAGCACGATCCAACGGCTCGTTCTGTTCCTCGGACACCCGACCTATTCCCTGACGGTGACCCTGTGCTCGTTCCTGCTCTTCGCGGGGCTGGGCAGCCTGTTCGCGGGTCGCTTCACCGGCAGCGAGGCCTCCGCCCTGCGCAAGATCGTCCCCCTTCTGGGCGTCGTGATTCTAGCCCTGGCCGTGATCCTCGAGGTCGCCTTGGACGGCGCCCTCTCCCTGCCACTGCCGGCGCGCGTGGTCATTGTGATGGTGTTACTCGCCCCGATGAACTTCCTCATGGGGATGCCCTTCCCCCTAGGATTGGCACGCCTAAAGAGGCTTGAGCCACGCCTCGTCCCATGGGCCCTGGGCGTCAACGGCGGCGCCAGCGTCGTGGCTTCGATCCTGTGCATTGTGATCGCAATGGAGTCCGGCTTCCGGGCTGTCTCTTTGATCTCGGTGGCTATCTATGTATTGGGAATGTGGGTCTTTACTAGCGGACCTTTAGCGCCAAGCCAAGACGAGGGATGAATACTGCTGGCCGTGTGATACAACGAGCCCATGGACCTCTCTCATCTTGAGCACACCAGTGCCGAAGGGCGTCTCGCCCGGACTAAAATCGTCGCGACCATCGGACCCGCATCCGAGAACTGTGTCGGCGAGCTGATCGACGCAGGGATGCGCACAGCGCGCATCAACTTCAGCCATGGCCTGCCGGACGAGCATCGGCGGCGCGTGGACAACATTCGAGCCGTCGCCCTCGAGCGCGGCGTGGGCATCGGCATACTCGCGGACATCCAGGGGCCGAAGTTGCGCCTGGGTACATTCGCTGGGGGCAAGCGCGAGCTCAAGGTCAACGAGAAGTTGGTGCTGGTGGAGGGCGACGGCGAGTCCAAGGAGGGCCAGGCGCTCCTGAACTTTCCAGGCTTCTCCAGTGCCATCTGTGAGGGGCACAAGGTGTTTCTGGCGGACGGTCAGTGCGAGCTTAAAGTAGAGAAGGTGGTGGGGGGCGAGGCCACGGCGCGGGTGATCCGCGGCGGTTGGATCGGCGACCGCAAGGGCGTGCACCTGCCCGATACGGAGCTGGCTATTCGGCTGCCCACGCCCAAGGATGTGGCCGACATTGCCCTGGCCCGGGAGATGGAAGTGGACATGATCGGAGTCAGCTTCGTGGGCACCGCGGCGGACCTGCGGGCCGTGCGCAAGATGGCGCCCCAGCCCCTGATTGTCGCCAAGATCGAGCGCTCGGCCGCCCTGGTCAACCTGGCCGAAATTTTGGAGGAGACCGACGGTATCATGGTCGCAAGGGGCGATTTGGGCGTCGAGGCGCCCCTTGAGAAGCTCCCTCTGATTCAGAAGGACCTGATCGACCAGGCCCTGATGGCCGGCAAGTTTACGATCACGGCTACAGAGATGCTGGAGTCCATGGTGTCCGCCGCCCGGCCAACCCGGGCGGAGGTCGCGGACGTTTCTAACGCCGTGCTCGATGGTACCGATGCTGTGATGCTTTCCGCGGAGACTGCGGTGGGAGCCTACCCCGTGCGCGCGGTGCTGGCGATGCAGGAGATCGCCCTGGCCATGGAGGACAGCGCGCGCTACGCCCGAGCGACGCGGGTGGCCTTCCGCCACGCCGAGCCCAGCTTCTCGAACGGGACTGCCTTGGCCGCCGTCCAGGCCGCCAAGGCCTTGGAGATTAAGCGCATCATTTGCTTTACCGAGACTGGCACCACCGCGCGCCAGGTCTCGCGGTTCCGTCCCAAGGCCGAGGTGATCGCCCTGACTCCTCACCGCCGGACCTTCCAGGCGATGTCCGTCATGGGCCACGTACGGCCGGTGCTGTTCGAGCGCCGAGACAATCTCGAGACGATGCTTACGGACGGCTCCCGGGTCCTTGTGGATCGCGGCATCTGCTCCCTAGGCGAGCAGGTTGTCATGGTCGCCGGCGTGCCCCCAGGAATTGCCCGAACCACCAACGTAATGAAGCTCCACCACATCGGCGAGGTTTCTAGCCTCTACTAAGTGAAGGGACGCGGAGCCCGGTTTGGGCGTAGAAATTTTAGGTAGATCTGTGGTTTTCGCACTGGCCTATTGACGAAAGCGACTCCCTAGGAAAAGGTGTTTCTCCGTGTCTGTCATCCAATCCATCCGAGGCGAACTTGAACGTCTCCGGCTCATCCGCCACAAGTATCCTTCCGAGCAAGAGCTGACGAAGGAGCCCCGCAAAGCAGCCCGTGTGATTTGCATCGCAAGTGGCAAGGGCGGTACCGGAAAGAGCATCGTCGCCACGAACATGGCGTACATGAAGGCCCGTGAAGGAATGCGGGTTCTACTGGTGGACTTCGATGCGGGGATGGCTAACGCGCACCTCCTACTGGGCGTTGCGCCGAAGTACGATCTGGGCCATGTGATGCAGGGAGAGATCCCCGCCAAAGAGGCTCTTGCGGACGGCCCCTGCGGCATGAAGCTGCTCTCAGGAGGCGTCGGTCGCCACGCCTTGGTCAACCCGACCCGCCGCCAACTGGACCGCCTTTTTCGCGCTTTAAACCCCCTAGAGGACGATTTCGACCTGGTCATTATCGACCACGGCGCGGGTATGGGGTACGCCACCGTGGCCCATCTGGCCGCCACAAGCACGCTGCTGCTCGTGACCAACCCCGAGGTCACCGCACTCTCGGACGGATACGCTCTTTACAAGCGCGCGAACATGGTCAACCCCGACATCCGGGTCGGCCTGGTGCTCAACCGCTGCGCCTCCGAGGTGGAAGCCAGCAACGCCTGGGAGCGCTTCCGGGGCGCATCCCAGCGCTTCCTCGGCCACGCTCCCCAGTACATTGGCTGGGTGCCCGCCGACCCCGGCGTCTCGCGTTCGATCGCCCGCCGCGAGCCAATCACCTTGATGGATCCGAGCTCTCCGGCCGCCCACGCCATCGAGGGCGTCGCTCAGTGGGCACCCATCGACTACGCTCGCACCCAGCGCCCCTTCTATTCCCGGGCGCGCTCGGCATTGCGCTAGGCTGCGGCCCATTGCCAAGGCCGTTAAGAAATAGCGGTTGAACCGCGGCCGGGGATTGGCCATAACGGAATCGATAGCCCTTCTCTTTAGGGCGCATCCCAATGCAGATCCTCACCCTGGCCAATCAAAAGGGCGGCTGTGGCAAGACCACTACCGCGATCCACCTTGCCGCGGCGCTCCACGCCGCCGGCGAGCGGACCCTCTTAGTGGACCTTGATCCCCAGGCCCACGCTACTCTTGGCCTGGGGTGTTTTGTAGGCCGAGCGCCGTCCCTGGTTGACGTGATGCGCGGCAGGGTTCCGGCCCTGTCCGTTCTGCGCGAGCTGCGTCCAGGCCTTTCCCTCTTGCCGGCCACCCTTGGGCTGGGCGAGTTCGAGGAAGAGGCCACGGTCGCCCTAGGCACTGAGCGCGCTCTCACCGCCGCGCTGACTCCTCTTCAAGCCGAGTTCGACTACGTGGTGGTGGACTGCCCACCCCGTGCGGACGGCATCCTGACAGCGAATGCCGTGCGCGCGGCGACCACGGTATTGTTGATCGTCGAGACCGGCGCCTTCGCTCTTCAGGGCGCACTGCGCGCCCACGGGCTCTTCGAGGAGATCATCCAGCGCGAGGGCAGGGCGACTCCGATTCGCGTGCTCGCGACCATGTTTGACGCCCGCACGCGCTTCGCCCGGGAGGTGCTCGTCGGCATGCACTCTCGCTTCGGTGAGACGATGTACGACACCGCGATCCGCTCCAGCGTCAAGCTGCGCGAGGCCGTGGCGTCTGGCGCGCCATTGCAATGGCACAGCCCCCGGGCCAGGGCTTCTACGGACTTCGCCGCCCTCGCCACGGAGGTGCGCCAAGGGCGCTCCGTCAGCACCTACTCGGACTTTTAACGACCATGGATTCCCTAGCCCTCCTGTGCAATCTCCACGGCGACGGACCCGCGACACTCGCGGGGCTGCGTGAGCTTGGCTGCTTCGAACTCTCCGAAGTCGTGGCTCTGCCGCCGGCGTCCATCGCCCAGCTGTTTGAGGGCAATGAGCGCATCGCGAAGCGCTTTGGGCGCGAGGCTGTGCTACTCGCCGATCGCTTGGGGGAGCTGCCAGGCCTTGCATCCCAGAACCTCGACTCACCGAGCCATTCGGAGTCTAGTCCTGCCGAGTCCACTTACGACTCGATCGAAGAGGTCAGCCCGGGCCCCGACATCGAGGAGTTCACCCCTGGCCCAGAGACCTCGGCACCCGAGGTGCTCACGCCCTTCCCGGCCCTCTCGAAGGGCGGCCCCGAGTCTGCGGCACGACTTGGCATCGAGCCCCTGCCGGCCCCGGAGCTACCCGAAGAGACACCCGCCTTCCAAGCCGAGGGCGCCAATGCCCCCGTGGTGAAGGCTGTACTCGACCTCTGGAATCGCCTGGACGGCCGCGCGGCCCAGCCCGCGAGTCCGCCCAGCTCGGGACTGGCCCATGCGGGGCTCAAGGGACTCTCCGAGGAGCTCGCTGGTAAGCTCGCCAAGGCGGGCGTCGAGTCCCTCGGCGCACTGCTTGAAGCTAACGTGTTGGACCTCTCCAGCGCGACGGGCATTCCCTACACGAAGCTAGCGCACCTGCAGTTCCTCGGTCGCAAGCTGCTCACTCAAGAACAGCCCGGCGAGCTGACGCCATTCGAGCGTCCCGATGAGGCTGTGCCCGAATCCAAGGCTCCACAGGGTACGCCGGCTGCGGAGACTCCCGAGCGCGCGACCTCCAATGTGTCCGAGCCCCTTGTGGACGATGGGCCAGCTGGCCCCTTTGCCTAGATCTCTTCGGCGAGGAACATCTCTAGGCGCTCCAGCCAGATCTGCTCGTTGGGCTGCAGTTGAATGCAGCGGCGCATGATCTGTACGGCCTCTTCGTTCTTACCAGCGGAGAAGAGGCAGCAGGCTAGGGTGTCCAGGATGTCGGGGTGGTTGGGCATAGCCTCGACCGCAGCACGCGCAGTCTCGATGGCGAAGTCCTGCAGGCTCTCGTCCAAGGTGCCCCATTCTCGGTAGAGCTCCCAGGAGATGTGGTTACCCATGTAGCCCTTGTCCTCGGGTGGGCAATACTTCCAGGTAAGGCGGTGCGCCTCGTGGTAGTTTTGCATGTGCCTGGACGCGGTCTCGGCCTTCTTCTTGCGCTTGGCGATGTGGGCCAGGGCGCGTTCGGTTCCTGCGATCTCGTGCCAGCCTTTGTAGAGTAGAGACGAGTGGGTCTCTTCGGCCAGGAACTTACGTAGGTCCTCGGTCTTTAGGTCCTCGATGAGTGTGTCAATCAGGCGCTGCATCATAATGCTGCGCATGGTCAGGGACTTGGACTTCGGGTCTAGCTGCTGGAGCAGGGCGAAGTAGTAATCGTGTCCCCTAACGTCTTCGAGTTCTAGCAACTTCATGGCCAGGCCACCGATGGCGGGGATAGAGACCGGGTCCGCGTCGAAGCGGCGCATGTGATCGCCAAGGGTGTCCTCGTCGGCCAAGATACGCGTAAGAATCTCCTGCATGCGCGACGTAGGCTTATAGCCAACGATGCGATCCCGCAGGCCGCCGCCCGGATCAAGGAAGATCAGCGCTGGGTAGTGTAGAGTCGTCGGGTATCGCTGGGCGAGCAGGGCACCGCTGGGAGTGTGCGCGTCGATCGAGATGCAGATCGCGTCTTGTAGGAGCGCGCAGACTGCGTCGTCAGAGAAGGCATCCCGGTCAAGCTTCTTACACCACGTACACACATCGGTGTAGAAGTTGAGCATCAAGGGCTTGCCCTCGATAAGCGCCTTGGCTTTGGCCTCTTCCAAGGTGCCCTTGAACCAGGAGACCTTGCCGTGGGAGCTCTCAGCGAGCGGGCAGAGAGCGGTATTGCTATCTAGTGGACCGGTCACACCCGAACCGGAGGTTAAGTCTCCGGTGGGGGCGAGGGGCGCGAGCAGCGCCAAGAGGGCGGGAAGGACAAAAAGCATGAGTTCAAAAGGATAGGGAACCTATCGTCGCACGTGGCGCTCTTCCCGGTCGAATCGTCTCGGAAAACGGACCTGCAGCGTAAGTCTGTTGTGAGGTGCCGTAGACTTTGCTCTACAGTATGAGTTCTGCCCATCCGACCGTAGGATCAGCCCGATCGTCTGACCCCTGCAACCCGCGCGCTTGGGCTCCCCGCCCTAATCCTAGCCTTTGATGACACCCGATCCAGCCAACCCGCTTATCCCCGCTTCGAATAACCGCCCCGGGGACGATCCGATTTTTACTCTGCACGGCATGGCGACGCGCCGAGCTGCTGCAGGCGAGGACATTCTAAACGCGACCCTCGGTGCTCTTGTCGAAGACGACGGTAGCTTGGCTGTGATGCCGTCGGTTCACGAGGCACTGCGCAACACATCCCTGGACCGTGCCTCGGCCTACGCGCCGATCTCCGGGCCGCCGGAATTCTTGGCTGCCGTCGAGCGCGATGTCTTCCATGGACACGGTCTGCAGAGCAAGTGTATTGCCGTCGCAACACCCGGTGGTTCCGGCGCGATCTACAACGCCGTGACTAACTTCTTGGAGCCGGGCCAAAAGGCATTGACGAGCTCCTACTATTGGGCTCCCTATGACATCTTGACGGGCCTCAGCGATCGCGGCATCTGCACCTTCAACATGTTTGGCGCGGACGGTAATCTGGATTTGGTGTCCTTTGAAGAGTCCCTGCACGCTCTGATCGCCGAACAAGGGCGCGCCCTTGTGATCCTAAACAGCCCTTGCCACAACCCGACCGGCTACTCCTTCAACGAAGATGAGTGGCGCGCTGTGTGCGACATCATGGCGAAGGCTGCTGACGAGGGACCGGTGACCCTTTTGATTGACTTTGCCTATGCAAAGTATGCGCCCGAGGGCGATGCCGATTGGCGCGACCACGTGGCGCGCATCCTACCGAAGGTGCCGACCATCGTAGCCTGGTCCGCATCGAAGGCATTTGCCCAATACGGCGCCCGTGTGGGCGCCTTGATCGCATTGCACGAAGACGACACCATACGCGACAGGATCGCGAACGCCATGGGCTTCACGTGCCGCGGTACGTGGAGCAACTGCAACCATCACGGGATGATTGCCATTGGCGAGGTGCTGCGGGACGACAAGCTGCACGCTGCCTGGGACAAGGACCGAGCGCGCCTAGTGGAGTTACTCGACGCCCGTGTGGTCGAGTTTAATCGCCTCGCGGCGAAGCATAATTTGCACTACCCGCGCTACGAAGGCGGCTTCTTTGTCGCGGTCTTCTCGGACAATCCCCAGGTGACGATCAAGCACATGCAGGACGCCGGCGTGTTCATCGTGCCGCTCCAGGGCGCGGTTCGCGTCGGGCTTTGCGCAACGCCCAAGTCCAAGATCCCGCGCCTCGTCGAAGCGCTTGCGGCCGGCATCGAAGCCGCTAAGCAAATACCCGCGAGCTAGTAACCACTCTCCTCGGTCCCTCGAGCCTTACGATGAATACGAAGCAGCCCATGGAAGTCCAAAAGCCCACCCTGATTCATCGCGAGCGCGAGGTCTCCCACGCCTACGGCGAGCGCGTCCACATCCTGGACTCGTCGACCCTGTCGACCCTGCTCTCGCGTTTGGGCGGCCTAGAGATTCGCCAGCCAGAACTCGTGGCCATCCTGCGCACGGTCTACTCCGAGCTGCTGCTGCGCGCCGCCGACGGCGAGCTATCCACTGTAGCCGCCGAGGTTCCAACGCGCATGCAAGAGGCCCATCCCTCCGACGGCATCTGGCGCGGCGAGATCCTCGACCCGGCCCAAGAGCTCGTCTTCGTAGACGTCATCCGCGCTGGCCTGGTCCCCGCTCAAATGTGCTATGAACTCTGCGCCTCGCTCTTGCCCGACGAGCGTATTCGCATCGACCACCTCAACATGGCCCGCGTCACCGACAATGAGGGTCACGTCATCGGCGTCAGCCTTTCTGGCAGCAAAATCGGCGGCTCAGTAGAAGGCCGCACTCTGATCCTGCCCGACCCGATGGGCGCCACTGGCTCCACCACGATCAAGGCCGTCGATCACTACCTCGAAAACCACGGCCAACCCGCCAAGATCATCGCCATGCCCATGATCGCCACCCCCGAGTACCTAGCCGCCGTACTCAAGATCGAAAACCTAATCGTCTACACCCCCCGCGTCGACCGAGGTCTCTCGGCTGCGGACGTGCTCGCCGTCGCCCCCGGTGTCCGCTGGTCAGAAGAGAAGGGCCTAGACAATCACAGCTACATCGTCCCCGGGGCCGGTGGCATCGGCGAAGTCTTGAACAACTCCTGGTGTTAGGCTGATTGGGTCTTCGTCTGCGCGCTTTCTGCGTGGGTGCTTCTTGTAGTCTCCCCGGTATGCCTAGGGGTATTCAGCGCTCTGCATCCTCATCCCAGCTGGCTGGGCGGCTTATTTCGAGCTGTTTTTTACAGGCCAAGTGCAACGATTGCGGTCAGCTGCAGTCTCCATAGTGTCGCCCTTCGCAGATCGGTTATCTTGGGTGCTCCCCGGGTGTGCCTCCCGCTCCGCAGGACGGCCCGGGAAGGTCCGACCTTCATTGATGTAAATCTGATTCCATGTCTCTCACTTCGCTCCGCCTACTTGGGCTCCTGTTCCTTGCCGGTTGTGCCGGTACTCGTGCCGGCTCCGATAAAGAGCTGCTGCACCTGGTTGTCCTGCACACGAATGACCTGCACGGCCAGACTCTGCCGCGCGCCGCGACCTGGCTCGACAAGGAGAACCCGCCCGAGCGCGGCGGCCTGGCGCGGCTCGCCGGTGAGATCGAGGCCTCCGAGCGCGAGCTCTCAGAAGCCGGCGCCCTTGTTCTTGTCGTGGACGGCGGCGACTGGTATCAAGGCACACCCGAGGGCTTGGTGGGGCAAGGCTTGGACTTCACGACCATGATCGGCGAGATGCCCTATGACGCTATGTGTGTGGGCAATCACGAGTTTGACTTCGGCGTTCCGCACCTGGCGAAGCTGATCCAAGAGAGTGAAGTGCCCAGCATTCTCGCTAATGTGCGCATGCGCGAGTCGGGACAGCGCGTGGATTGGGCCCTTCCTTATCGAATCGTGGACTTCGGCAACCTACGCGTCGCCCTGGTGGGGCTATTGACTGTGGATACGCCCTCGATTACGCACGAGGACGCGCGGGACTTGGACTTCGTGGATCCGGCGCGCGAACTGCGGGTTGTAATGGCCGAGCTCGAGGCTCTGGACGGCGGTGTGGACCTGGTGATCCCAGTTACGCACTTGGGTGTGAACATCGACATCGAGCTGGCGGCCGAGCACCCCGAGCTGCCCTTGATCGTGGGGGGGCACTCCCACTCGACCCTGCGCGAGGGCGTCCGCAAGGGGGACACCCTGATTGTGCAGGCTGGTTGCAAGGCGACCGTACTTGGGCGCGTGGACTTGTACCTGGATCCCGTGACCTTGGAGGTCGTGAACTCGCGCGCCGAGCTGATCGAATTGGCCCCGGACGAGTCGCGCACGAACAGCGCACTGGCCCTAGCCTGTGCGGAGTTAGCCAGCCTAAGCGCGGCCGAGATGGCGACCGAGGTTGGCGTATTGAGTCGGCGCTTGGGCCGCAGCCGTGGCACCGTAAGCAGTGCCGCAGGCAACTGGATCACGGATATCATGCGTCGACGCACGAGCAGCGACGTGGCGATCCAGAACCGTGGTGGAATACGCCGCGATCTAGAGGCCGGCCCTGTGGTGCGCCGGGACCTGTTTGAGATCCTGCCCTTTGGCAACACCCTGACTACCATGGAGCTCACCGGCGCCGAGCTGTTCGCTACGGTCGAATCCGCCATCACGGACAAGAGCCACTCGGGCATCGAGTTCAGTGGCATGACCGCGATCTGGGACAAGGAGGGCGAGCTGACTGTACTCTCGGATCTGCTGATTGCCGGCGTGCCGGTCGAGTTGACCGCGAAGTACCAGTTAGCCACGAACTCATTTCTCGCCGGGGGTGGCGATCGATACCTACCCGAGTCCGTGACGACTAGGGCGAAGCTGGATACAGGCATTCTGCTGCGAGACCTCTGCGAAGAGGCTCTAGGCCAGGGTGCCGGAGAAGTGATTCCGGTGGAGAACCGCTATCAAGAGGCAGGCGAATGAAACTTCAAGCAGCAGGCTTGCTCGCAGTCTTCGGACTGGCGGCCATGGGGGCCGACCTACCCCAGGGTGTGGCGGCACCGGGGCTCGCGACCCACGCCGTGGATAATGTCAAGGATATGACACTGAAGGAGCTTGCTCGTGAGCTCTACAGTAACGATGAGGCTCGTCGGCGCGCTGTGATTAACCAGTGTGTGAAGCTGAACACGACGGACTCTTGGAAGTTAGTCATCGAGGGGCTCGCCAACGATAAGGGGCGCCCGGCCGACGAGGCCCAGTTGAAGCTGGCGCTGCTCGAGGACGATAAGGCCCTGAAGATGCTTTGGGGCAAGGAGGGACTCAATTCAAAGGATGTGCTGGTGCGCATGCGGGTGGCCGAACTGCTCGGGCGCAGGGAGATGGGCGTCGAAGCCGAGTTTCTGGCCAAAGCACTTGGGGACAAAGAGCCCGACGTGCGGCGCCTTTTGCTCTGGAGTGTTGAGCGCTTGGCCCAAGGGGGGCACCTGCAAGGTGATGTACAGCGGGAGTTGTTTAAGCCACTGCTGAAGATGGCGAAGAAGGACCGCGACGGCGCCGTCCGTGGCGCGGCTCTATTGGCTTTTGGCGCAATCGCTACGCCCGAAGAAGCCATGGACCTGGCTCGGTTGATAGCGGCCGATAGGCTCCAGGCCGCCCGGTGCGGGGCTGCGCGCTTTGGGCAGGCCCTTGGGGAGAGCGACCCCGTCGGCGCTCTCAGCCTACTGGGCAACCTGCTGTCGGACGAATCGTCAAACGTTCGCCGCGCCGCCGTGGACGGCCTAGAGGCTGTGGCAACAAAGTCCGGTGTAGGCCTCATGATCGCGCGCCTGGAAGTGGAAGAGCGCGAGCGTGTGCGGTGGGCCCTGGTGGATTCCCTACAGCGCTTGTCCGGCCGCAAGTATAGGCTCGACGTGCGCCCTTGGAAGCTATGGCACGAGAAGCTAGCCGACGATTGGAAGCCCGAGTCCAGCAGTAGCGACGGCCACGAGGCCGACCGTGGGGAGGCCACGGTCGCATTTGCTGGCATGCCGATCCTAAGTGATCGTGTCTGCTTCCTGATCGACCTCTCGGGTTCGATCTGGACCAAAAAATCGGACGGTGTACTGCCCAAGGACGTGGTGGGGGAGGAGCTACAAAAGGCCCTCGACACCCTGCCCGAAGGCACACTCTTCAACGTAATCCCCTACATTAACGACCCCGTTCCGTGGCAGGACGAGCTGCAGAAGGCGAAGTCCAAGAACGTCGAGGCCGCCAAGGAATTCTATTCGGATTGCAAATCCCGTGGTGCGGGCAATGTCTACGACGCGATTCAGCTTGCTCTCGTGGATCCCGAGGTCGACACAATCATCATCCTTACGGATGGTGCGCCGTCCGGTGGACACCGTTGGAACCTGGACCTTATGGTTCAGCTTCTCACAGAGCAGAACCGCTATCGTGCCGTGACCTATGATGCTCTCCTGGTGGGCGCGAGCGACTTTTTGACCAAGCGTTGGCTAGATCTGACCAAGGCTACCGGGGGCGAGTGCACCTCCATCGAGTTGTAAGAAAACCTCGACCCGATGTCCAAAACTCATACGCTGTCCTGCCGCGCTGCACGCGAGCTCGATGCCCAGGCGATCGACGGCGGTGTGGCCTCGCTGCTGCTCATGGAGAACGCCGGGCGCGCATGTGCCACGGCGTGCCTGGAGATGCTAGGTGAGGACCCATCCGGCGAGGTACTCGTGCTTGCGGGTCCGGGCAACAATGGCGGCGACGGCTTTGTGATCGCGCGTACGCTCTATAACCATGGTGTCTCGGCAAGAGCGTTTTTCGTGGGCGAGCCAGGGAAGCTTGCGGAGCTCTCGCCGGATGCCCAGAGCCATGGGCGCATGTGGCTGGAACTCGCTCCGGGTCACACCGTGATCCACGAGGTCTATCCCGACAGCGCGGGCCTAGCCGAACTTCGATCCAGCCTTGGGCGCAGTCCTGCTCTCATCGTGGACAGCCTCTTTGGCAGTGGCCTCGATCGTCCGCTCAGTGGAATCTTCGCAGAGGTCGTGGACCTCGTGAATGCTGCCGCGATCGATGTTCTCGCGGTGGACATCCCAAGTGGCATCCATGGGGATACGGGGCAGGTTCTTGGCACCGCGATTCGTGCCGACCGCACCGTTACCTTCGTAGCCCACAAGCCAGGGCTCCTGCTGGGTGCCGGACCTGTCCACGCTGGCGCTGTCCAGGTCGCCGAGATCGGGATCCCACGTGCAATGATCGAGGCTGCGCTCCATGCCTAGCTCCTCCTCCCAGACAAGTACATGGCCGAAGCTGCTGCTGTTGGTGCTGTCTTATGTGGCCTTCTCCATTGGTCACGCGATCTGCGTGCCAATTTTTGAGGGACCCGACGAGCCCAGCAACCTGAACTACATCCGCTACATTGATGTAGAGGGCAAGCTTGTGGTGCCATCTGCAAAGATGACCCACGAGCTCGAGCATCTGCCACGTGGGATTCTACCTCCCCTCTGGTTCTTGGCGATGAAGCCCGTCTATCAGGGCCTAGGCATGGGCGAGTGGGCACCGGTCCCCGTGGGCAACCCTGATTTTTTCCGGGACAAGTCGCGGCATGACAGCGGCCAAGACCCAACCTCGACGGAGGAAGTGCTTGCCTCGCCGATGTCCCGGCTCTTCTTCCGCCATGGCGGGGACGAGGCAGACGGCACCGGGGTCTTTCGTGGGCCCGTGGGGTCGATTCGCCTGTTCCGCATCACCTCAGCCCTCTGGGGGGCGCTCGCCCTGGTTGCGGCCTGGCTGACCCTGCGCCGTGCTCTGGGTTGCGGGCAGCGCGCTATCTGGTTCACGGCGCTACTGGCCTGGACACCTCAATTGCAGTTCCTATCGGGCACGGTAACCATGGACCTCACCGTCGCGGCCCTCGGCTGCCTGGCCCTCTGGGCCATGGTCGAGTGGATTGCAGGGACGGGGTCTGCCGGGCGGTGGGCTCTGATCGCGGGCGTATTCACCGGACTCTGTGCCCTCACTAAGCTCAACGGGCTCGTGCTCCTGCCGGTGCTCGCTATGGCGGCGTTTTTGGCATCACGCCATGGGCGCTTGACTGCCAAGACGGCCCTCTTCGCCATGGCCGGTTTCTGTGGGGTGGCTGGCCCCTACTTCCTCTTCGCGCTGTTGGACTCGGGCCACCCCCTTTGGATGTGGCACTACCAGGTGACCAGCACCTATCACAATCCCGATGGTTTCGAGGCCGTGACCTGGGGCAGCACGCGCATCTGGGACTATTTTCAGACGATCTTCCTGACCTGGTTCGCCGACTTCGGTTGGGCGTCCGTCTGGTTCCCGGGGTGGATCTCTTACCCGGTCATGGGCGTGATGGTTGCTGGTAGCCTGTTTGGTGTGGTACTCGTTTTGCGCAAGGCGCGCTTGGCCCCAAGCTGGAGCGCCGGACAAGATCGGGCAGTTGTTCTAGGTGATCCCGAGTATCGCCGTGCTTCGGCCTTTGTCTTTTTGCTCGGCGCAGCGACTATGATTCAGCTGGCGGAGATTTGGTTCAACCTCCACATTCCCCAACCCCAGGGGCGACACCTCTATCCGTTCCTGGTTGCCGTCATTTTCCCCGTTGCCCTTGGTCTCGAGCGACTGCGCCTACTCAAGCCCATGGCGTTGGTCTCCTTCGTGCTCTGCATCGCCGCCTTCCCCATGCTCGTGGGCCGTCTGCGGCCCGAGGGGTGGAATCAATCCCCGGGTATGGTCATGACGGACGTGGACCGTAAGCCAAGGCCACTGATCGTCAGCGACGAGGCCACCGTCCAGTGGCTCGTGGATGGGCGGCCCTCCTCCGACTGGCCCATTGATCCAAGGGATGCCGTATCCGGCGGGCCGCCGCCGCAGCTTACCTGGAAGGCCAAAGCGGGCGCGCTCTACGAGGTGTATTTAGCCCTGGACAATCCGCAGATGCTAACCGAGAACTGGCGCAAGGAACGCAGCCTCCTGCGGGGGACCGTTCACGTCCGTGCGACCCTTGCGGGGAGCTACCAGGTGCCCACTGACTTCTGGAGCAAGCTCAGGGCTGGCCAAGAGCTCGATCTGCAAATCCTCGAGCTCGGGATGGACGGAAAAGCCACGGGTTACAGCGTCCGTCGCCACATCCTGCGCTAACCAGACACTAGATCCGCTGTTTGCCGTCCAAGTTCGGCCCCGGCCCCTTATCCTCCCGCCATGCAAGTTGCCCTCATTCGCGAACACGGCGATCCTAGCGTCATCCAGATCGAGCAGAAGCCCGTGCCCGAGCCTGGACCAGGCGAGGTGCTCGTGCGGGTACTTGCTGTCTCGATCAACCACCTAGACTTGTGGGTGCGCCGAGGAATGCCCGGCATGCCGATTCCGTTTCCACGCATCCTTGGCTGCGACGGGACCGGCGAGATTGCGGCCTTCGGCGAAGGTACTGAGGAAGCCATTGACCTCAAGGTTGGCGACACCGTCGTGATCGAGCCTGGCTACAGCTCGGGTACCAGCGACATGGACCTGGCTGGACTCGACCACCTATCCGACGACTACGGCGTGCGCGGCGAGCACTGCGATGGGCTCGACGCCGAGTTCGTCGCTATCGAGGCGCGCTTCCTGACGGCCCTGCCCGATGGAATTGACCCTATCCAGGCGGCCGCCATGCCGCTGGCATTCGTCACGGCATGGGGCATGCTGGTCACCCGGGTCAACCTGCAGCCCGAGGAGACCGTGCTTGTGCTCGGCGGCACAAGTGGCGTCGGCTCGGCAGCGATCCAGATCGCCAAGTACCTGGGCGCCACGGTAATCGCAACGGCGGGCACCGAAGCCAAGCGAGATCTAGCCGGCCTGCTCGGCGCCGATGACGTCATCGATCACTCGGCCCCGGGTTGGAGTAAGCGCGTGCGTGAGTTCACCGATGGCCGGGGCGCGGACGTGGTCGTCGAGCATGTCGGACCGGCGACTTGGAAAGACTCGACCCGGTCTTTGGCCCGCAACGGTCGCCTCGTTACTTGTGGTGGAACCACCGGCCCTGAAGTCAGTATCCAACTGCCGCACCTCTTCATCAAGAACATCAGCATCCTTGGCTCGACCATGGGCCCCCGGGATGCCTACTCTGCGATCTTCGAGGCGGCCGCTGCCGGCGCCTTTAAACCCGTGGTTGATCGTGTCTTGCCCATGAGCGAGATCGTCTCAGCCCACGCCGCCTTAGAGAACCGTGAGGTGCTCGGCAAGGTCGTGCTCATTCCCGGCCAGTAGTCCCTGGCCCAGTCTATCCCACTTCGAACGCAAGCGAATCCAACGACATGAACGCAGACTCCATCCAAACGGCCGCCGTAATCGGCGCTGGCACCATGGGTCACGGTGTGGCCCAGGTCCTGGCCATGGCAGGTATCACCACACGGCTCTTTGACATCAACCAGGCCGGCATCGACAACGGCTTGTCAAAGATCGCTGCGAACCTCGCCAAGGGTGTGGCCCGCGGTAAGGTCACCGCCGAAGACGAAGCGGCCGCGAACGCGCGCCTGTCCGGCACCACGGATATGCAGGCAGCCATCGCGGGCGTGGATGTGGTGATCGAGGCCGTACCCGAGATCATGGACCTCAAGAAGAAGATCTTCACCGAGCTCGGCGATTCTTTAGACGCGAACGTGCTGCTCGCCACTAACACCTCGTCCCTGCCCATCGCCGAGATCGCCTCGGCCGCGCGATTCCCCGAGCGTGTCACCGGCATGCACTTCTTCAACCCAGTGCACATCATGAAGCTGGTCGAGGTCGTGAAGACCGACGTCAGCTCAAACGAGGCCATCGCCACCTCCATGGACCTGGCGCGGCGCTTCGGCAAGGACCCGATCCTGGTCAAGGACTCCCCGGGATTCGCCTCCAGCCGTCTGGGCCTGGTGATCGGCCTCGAGGCCATGCGCATGTTTGAGAGTGGCGTCGCCAGCGCCGAAGACATCGACAAGGCCATGGTGCTGGGCTACGGATTCCCCATGGGCCCTCTAAAACTGACCGACCTGGTGGGCCTCGATGTGCGCCTCTCCATCGCGGAATACCTGTCCGGTGAGATCGGCGCGCACTTCGCTCCGCCCCAGATCCTGCGGGACATGGTCGAGCGTGGTGACCTAGGTAAGAAGAGCGGCCAGGGCTTCTACGACTGGAGCGAATAGCACCCCTTAGACCATGACGACCGAAGAGAAAACCGCCAAGGTCCCCGAGGGCGCCGATCCCGCTGGCCTGACCGTGAAGCTGACCCCCCGCGGCGAGCGCCGCTGGGCCGTGGTCGGCTGCGTCGGCTGCACGGGCTTCTTGGTACTGGGCCTGCTGCTCACGATCCTGGGCATCAAGGCCGCCCAGGCGCCCGAAGCCGTCTGGTCCCAGCTTCACGCCTATATGGACTTCGAGGGCCAGCCCGAGGGCTTCGAGCCCCTCTTCGTGGTGCCCTTCTTCGACTCGCGCCAGATCGTCTTCTACCGCGACGTCGACAAGGCGCTGGTCTTTGTTCAAGAGTTCTCCGGCCGCGAGCGCGAGACCTTCGACGAGGCTCTCGATCCGGTCTTCGTGGAGAGCATCGACGGGTACGACGAGGTCACATCCGGCACGCTATTGCTGCAAGGCCGCGAAGTCGACTTCGTGCGCTACACAGACCGTGGCACCTTCGAGAACCCATCCGCACCTGGGGATGGTGCCCGCGAATGGCTGCTAAGCGCCTTAGGCATGCAGCAGCACAACATCGCCGATATCATGGACTCAGACCAGCCCGCAGTGGTGGTCCGCATCCGCTTCTCCGGGGACGCCGACCAGGGCGGCACCATGTTGATGGTGCGCACCCAGGGCACCACGCCCATGGATGAGCCCGCCCTCGAAGACCTCTTCCAAGACTTTGACCTCTGGGCCCACGTGGGCTCCGCACCCGTCTTCATTCCTCCGACCGAGGAACCCGAGACCCCGCCGAAATAAGCCATGGCACTTGCCGAGAACCAATCTACCGGAAGCGTCGTCTTGATCGGCGTCGTTCTGCTCACGATCGTGCTGACCGCATTAAGCGTCTACAAAGCCGCCGGCGTGCCCGTCGATGGCGAGGTGCTCCTGCAGCAGCGCTTTGCCTACGATGAGCTGCCCTATGGCCTGGAAGTTAAGGAGGCCCACCAGGTCAGCGGCGGCGACAAGCTTGTGCGCCTCGGCCCGCCCGAAGGTAAGGCTGTGCCCGAGGGCATGCCGGTCCGTGTAGTCGTTATGTACCACCGCAAGGCCCTCGGCCCCAAGTTGAAGTTCTCTAGCTCGCCGCACCAGCCTGGCCCTGAGAAGCTAATGGAGTGGGAAGAGGACCCATCCAAAACCTTCCGCACCGAGCTCAGCCAGAGACAGGTCGCCTTTGGCGTCTGGGAGAGCCTCGTGATCCGTGACCGCATCTACAACGACACCGGCGAGTGGAACGACAACATGCGCGTCAACCTGTCGACGAGCGAGCTCTATGTCGTTCTCTTCGCGGACTTCGCCCCCGGTGTCGTAGGTACCGAGGAAGCCTTTGCCGAGCTACTCGAAGGCATGCAGCTTCGCCCCGGGCACCTAGAGGTCGCTCCGCCGGGTTGATCCGGAAGTTTCTGCGCAACGGCATTCGATAGCCGAATCGAATGCTAGTCCAAGTTCGCAGCCACGACTTCCGCGATGTGCGCCACGCGGACCGTAAGGCCGCGGCGGCGGATGCCGATCTCCCATTGGAGCTGGCAGCCTGGGTTGGCGGTGACCAGCAGGCTTGCGCCAGTGGTCTCTAGGTCGTCAAGCTTCGATTCCAGTAGCTCGTTCGAAGCATCGGCGTGGGTCATCGAGTAGGTGCCCGCGGATCCGCAGCAGCGCTCGCTCTCGTGGAGCTCGCGTCGCTCCATAGCACCCGCTTCCAAGGCTGCATCGAGCACCGCTAGGGGCTCGTCTCGCACGCCCTGGCCGTGGCACAGGTGGCATGGCGCGTCCCAGGTGGCTACGCCATTAACAGCGCCCAAGCGTGCGGCGAGGCCCGGCTTGGCGGGCTCCGTGCCGCCCATGGCGAGCCTCAGCCGGTCCAAGCGGGCCGCCAAAAACTCCGTCCAGTCCAAGACCCGTGCGGAGAAGGCCTCGGCCGCGGCAAAATCTGCGGTCCCAGCCTCGAACAGCCCTGGGTACTCCTTCATGTGCGAGCCGCAGCCCGCACTGCCCACGACGATCGGCGCTGGATCTCCAGCGCCGCCGTAGGCTGCGATCATGGCCTTGGCCAGGCGTTGGGCCTCGCTGCGGTCCCCATTGTGGGCATGCAGCGAGCCGCAGCAGCCGGCTTCCCGGGGCGCCTTTACTAGCACACCAAGGGCCGAAAGTACCTGCGCCGAGGCCCGGTTGACCCGGCCCAGGAAGACGGGCATGAGGCAGCCATCCAGCAAGTAGACCTCCTCGAGCTGCGGACCCAGGGACTCGGTTCGCTGGGGCAAGAGCCGCCGCTCCCGGCGTGATGGAATCGGTGGCTGTGACTCGGGCGAGGGCACCGCATTCCCCAAGATTCGGCTGGCTAGGCCCATGATCCCGACCTGGTGGGCCAGCCGCGCGCTCGAGGCGGCAAGCTCTAGGGCCAGGCGGTTCGGCACGAGGACCCGAAGCCCTATCCAGCGCAAAAAGCGGCCCTTGAGGCTGCGGGAGCGTACATCTTCCAGGCCCGAGCGTGTGTGCTCCATCATCGCACCGAACTCGACACCTGCCGGGCAGACGGTCTCACAGTTGCGACAGACCAGGCAAAAGTCCATCTCTTCGCCGAAGGCCGCATCGGGCTCCAGACGTCCCTCGCCCACGGCCCGCATCAGGTGAATCCGGCCCCGTGGGCTGGATGATTCGCGGCCGGTGAGCTCGTAGGTTGGGCAGGACCGTAGGCATAGGCCGCAGTGGATACAATCCAGGCTCGCGCTGTAGTCCACCAGGGCGCTCCAATCAGGCGCATTCGCTTCTGCCGGAGCGTGGGGAGTCGCGTTTTTGACCATGAGGGCAGTGTATTCCCATCTGCCGGACTAGTTCTCCAACTTCTCGGATTCCCATTGTTCCCCCTAAGGCGAATCTGCCCATCCAGTCGATGTTATCCGTCTTCCCGAGATGGAGAATCAACTTCCGTGACCAAGCTAGAAATGACTCGCAAGCAACTCAACGGCCCTAACAAGAAGAGTGCGAACTCGTCGCAATCAGCTCCGTTGGGCATGCTCGATGCCGAAAGTTTCCGGCTCGTTGACCTCATGGGCTTTTCGAGAGCCACGGAGGACAGCCCGGCAGCCTTGAGCACAAACATAGCTGCAAGCGCAACAGTTGCAGGCGCCCATGCAGGCACCTACCCAGAACTTAGCGGCACCTACGCGAGGTTCGTTCGCCCCCTCGCCAACCTGGCCTTGACCCTGTGCGTCCTGCCCGTGCTCTTTGCCTTAGCCATGCCCATCGTCCTGGTCAACCTTGTCGCCTTTCGCGACTCGCGCCTGGTCTTCTACTCCCAGAAGCGCGTCGGCCAATACGGCCGCATCTTCCGCATCTATAAGTTCCGCACCATGGCGCCCATCGACGGCTGCAACTTTGCAGCATGGAGTGACGGCGACCAGAACCGAGTCACGGCTATCGGCAAGATCCTGCGCTCGACCCACCTAGACGAGATCCCGCAGATCTTTAACATCCTTCTCGGAGACATGGACTTGATCGGCCCGCGCCCCGAGATGGTGCAGATTCACAACTGGGCTACCAAGAACGTCGACGGATTCGAGCGCCGCCTGGCCCTGCGTCCCGGTATCACCGGCCTGGCCCAGATCACCCAAGGTTACACGGGCCAGTGCGCCAAAGCCTACGCCGAAAAGCTCGCCGCCGACGAGCTCTACCGAGAGAAGCTCAGTGCCCGCACAGACCTAGCCATCCTCTTCCGTACCGTCTTGTGGATGGCCCGCGGTAAGGGCTGGAAGTGGCAAGCTAAGTAGCGCGCCCCCTTCCTAGCGCGAGAAGATTCCCAGGGGGTCGAGGCCCGTCGCGACGCGCGACTGCAAGGCAACAATGGCGGCACTTGGGGAAGTACCCGGTTGCGTCGCCCCGAAGAGATCAGTCCCTTTTGGTCGCGCGGGTAGAGCGGCGATGCTGGCCTGCTGACAAGAGCCCCCATGACTAGTTGGGGTCGTCGCGAGGCAGACGCTCGCGATACCCAGGTCCGCGATCAGGTGACTCGCCCCAGCTTTCTTGCGTATGACTTCGACCCAGTGGGCCGCATCGATCGTTCGAGAGATCGGGCCGTCCAATCGAATCTGCGTCTGAGGCAGAGGGCGTGAAGTGGTCTCCTGGAGGTCGCCGAGCTTTGATTCGAGCAGCAGCACCTCTGCTGAGACCACGTCTTCGCGACCCCCTAGGTGAACTTGCAAGCTCGTCTCGTCGTCGTTGTGCCACACGCGGATGCTCAGAGGGCGGCAGGGCGTCGACAGGATCTGGTTGCCGCTGTCGATGGCGGCCTCGAGGCTGTCGAAGCGGCGCATTAGGTGCAGCTCCTTTGGCAGAGCCGGATGCAGGCGCAGGGTCGCCTCGACGATAAGACCGTACTGACCGCGACCACCGCAATGGGCACGGTGCAGGTCGTATCCGGCCACGTTCTTGACCAGGCGGCCGCCGCTCTTACTCGAGATGTCCGCACTGAGCATCGCGCGCAGGCCTAGCACTTGATCGCGCATGGGGCCGTAGCGCAGGCGGTCCTCACCCGTGCGACCCGAGGCGATGGCGCCGCCTAGGGTTGACTTTGTGTGTGCCAAGTCTGGGCACAGCCGCCGGCCGCTACCGGCCGCGAGCTCGGCGAGGCTCGCCATGGTCGTGCCGGCCAATGCGGTGACTGTTCCGTCCGATGGCTCGAATGCGATGACGCCTGCAAGCTGGGTCGTATCGATGACAAAGTCTGCACGGCGCCTTGGCTCTTCCAGGCCCAGCGAGGTCCCGCAGCCCCGCGGCAAAACCTTCAGCCCATCCTCCGCGGCGAAGCGTAGGAGCTCACGCGTCTCGTCCTCAGTCTTTGGCGACGCAACTGGAAGCTCGTCTTGCGACCCATCCCTGGTCGCGCCGCGGTATTGCTGTTCGAAGGGGGTACTCATGTGCATGGTGGCAGAGTCGGCGGGCCCGGCTCTAGGCTTCCACAGAGCTCTTCGGTTTGTCCCCGAGCTCGACACAAGCGCGCAGGGGGAGGGCCTTGCCGGGATTCATGCGCAGATCGGGGTCCCAGGCGCGGCGGACGCGGCCCATGGCTTGCAGGTCTTGTTCGCTGAAGAGCAAGCCGATCTCGGCGAGCTTCTCTAGGCCGATGCCGTGTTCGCCGGTGAGGGAGCCACCGGCGGCGACGCAGGCTTCCAGAATCTCGGCGCCGGCTGCGACCACGCGCCGGGTCTCCTCCTTGTCGCGGCGGTCGTAGCAAATGTTTGGATGCAGGTTGCCGTCGCCGGCGTGGAAGACGGTGGCGAGCTTGAGCTGGTACTTCTCGGCAATGGCGACGGTGGTGCGCACCATCTCGCGCAGCTTGGTGCGAGGTACGACGGCGTCTGCGACGTAGAGGTCCGGGGCGATTCGACCCATGGCGCCGAAGGCTCCCTTGCGGCCGGCCCAAAGCATGGCGCGCTCGGCATCGGTCTGGGCACTGCGCAGCTCCGTGGCGCCGAAGGTCTTCGCCAGCTTCATGATGTCGCCGCTGGTACCTTGCACTTCCGTGGGCGTGCCCTCGACCTCCATTAGCAGCACCGCGCTGGCATCGCGAGGGTAGCCGGCGGCAAAGACGCTGTCCTCGACGGCGGCGATGGTGAGGGTGTCGAGGATCTCAATCGCGGACGGCTCCAGTCCAACGCGGATGATCTCGCTGACCGTGTCGCAGGCTTTACTGAGCCCCTCGCCGCCGGTGTAGACCGCCAGCAGGGTCTCGACGACCTCTGGGGTGGGCACGAGCTTGACTGTCACCTCGGTGGCGATACCAAAGGTGCCCTCGCTACCGACAAAGAGTCCGACTAAGTCCACGCCCTCGGGGTCGACGCGCGGCTCGCTGAGGTCGAGCACCTCGCCGTCAGGCAGGACGATGACTAGGCCAAGGATGTGCTGGGTGGTGGAGCCGTACTTGAAGCCGTGGGGGCCGCCGGAGTTGTTGGCGACGTTGCCGCCGATGGTGCAGGCGCGCTGGCTGGAGGGGTCCGGCGCGTAAAACAGGCCATGGTCTTCGCAGGCGTGGGTGAGGTCCACGTTGACGAGCCCGGCTCCGGTGCGCGCGAAGCCGTCGGTAGGATTGACCTCGAAGACCTGGCGCATGCGCGAGGTCGCCACAACCACGCCGCCCTCGATGGGGCGCGCGCCGCCGGTCAGGCCCGTGCCCGCGCCGCGTGGAACGATGGGCACGCCGAAGCTCGCGATCAGCTTCATGCAGGCCGCGGTCTCGGCCGTGTCCGCGGGCAAGATCACCAGATCCGCCTTCTCGTGGTACATGGCCAGGGCGTCGGACTCATAGCTCATCAACCGAGTCTCATCCGCGACCACGGCATCCTTGCCAATGATCTCAATCAACCCATCAATCAGCGCCTTATCCATGGCGGCATTGTCGCAGGTCAAAGCTCACTTGCCCCGCGCCAGCCTTAAAAATCCGATCGCCGCAGCTTCCACATGCCTAGCAGCAACATCAAGCCTGTGAAGGCCATGGACGACAGGATCGAGAACCAAACGCTATAGCGGGTCTCCTCTGCACCCCAGGCAAACTTGCTCTCGAAGGACTCACCGAACATCTCGCTATTGCGGCTCTCCGGTGCCCTGTCCTTATCGTTCGAGCGAGCGTTGTCCATGTCCTTGTTGAAGTCCTCTATGGCGGCCTCCTCCATCTTGCGTCGAATGGCCAGGCGGCCGCTGCCGAAGACGGCGTCCTGCACGTGCAGGTTAACGAGGGTCGCGTCGCTGGTCTTAGGCAGGACGTAGTGCACACAGTCGACGGCGAAGTAGAGCCCCTTGACGAGGCCAATCCAGGGCGTCGTGCCCTCGGCTTCGTCGGCTTCGGCCTCGGACTCGGGGTCCTTGCTGGCTGACTCCATCTCGTCAATGAGCAGGTGCCCTGCTTGGTCCTTAAACTGCCAGGTCTGGTGCACGCACCCGTTGCCGAAGAAGAACACGATACCCAGGATCATGGCCGCAGACGTACTGCGGGTATAGACGCCGATCAACATCGTGACCGCGTGGATCATGCCGAAGAGATAGACAAGAGTCAGGCTGGACCAGAGCACCTCGGGGGCGTTGTAGCCAGAGACGAGTAGCAGTCCAAGGTAGATGCCTGAAGTCAAAAAGAGCCCAAGTAGGGCGACGAACACAAGCCCCGTCACATACCGCGAGAGGTACAGGGTCCAGCGCGACAGGGGCTTCACGAAGACAAGGTCCGCCGCGCCCTTCTCCAGCATCCGCGGCACAAAGAAAGCCGTCGCAGCAATGGATAGGGTCATGCCCACGTTGCCGACAAAACCATCAATCACAATTTCGAGCAGCCACTCGATCGCTACGGGCCGCGGGTCGTCCCCGAGCAACTCGCTCATGGTGGGGTAATCGAAAGTCCACATGCCAAACAGCAGGCTGATGGAGTCCTCTTTTAAGCCAATCACGAAGGTCAGAAGGATCGGCAACAGGGACAGGGCGATCAGCACCCGGAAGACACGGTTGTCGAGCACCTGGTAGATGGCGTCGGCGAAGAGCCCGCGCAAAGCGAGGGCGCGGCTAGGCATGGGGCGGGCGGAGTTCACTGGGCACCTCCGCGGACGAGCTCGATAAACACGTCTTCCAAGCCCTTGCGCTCGCGATAGACCCCATGGATGGCGATGCCCGCACCGCGCAGCTTGTCGATGGCGCGGTTAAGGCTCGCGTCGTCCGCGTCTAGGGCGAGCAGCAACTCACCCGGGTCGAGGGACGGCGGAAAGCCGAGGCCTTGAAACTCGGCGAGCAGAGCACCCAGGGATTCGGCGCTGGTAGCACTGGCATCTAAGCGCAGGTGGACGGCGTCAGAGCTAGGGGTCAGCTCGTCGAGGGTGCCCTCGCGCAGGATCAGCCCGTCCTTTAGGATCACAATCCGGTCGCAGATCATCTCAACTTCCATCAATAGGTGCGAGTTGATGAACACCGTGGTGCCGCCTTTCGCGAGGTCGGTCACCGTCTCGCGAATTGCAGCGCGGCCCACGGGGTCAACGCCGTCGGTCGGTTCGTCGAGAAACACGACCTCGGGCTCGTGGATCAGAGCCTGGACCAGACCGATGCGCTGCATCATGCCCTTGGAATACTCCTTGATCTTGCGGTCCGCGGAGTCGGTCATGGCGAGCTTTTCGAGCCAGGGGCCCGACCGCTCGTCGATCCAAGACTTGCTGCAGCCGACCATCATGCCGGAGATGCGCAGCATCTCGCGACCAGTCAGGTAAAGGGGCAGGCGGTGGGCTTCGGGCAGGTAGCCGACCCTTGACCGGGGACCTGGTCGCCCGGCGGGCTCGCCGAGCAGTTCGGCCTCGCCGGCCGTCTTGCGCACAAGGCCCAGCAGGACCTTGACCAGGGTGGTCTTACCGGCGCCGTTAGGGCCAAGCAGGCCGAAGACCGAACCGCGCTCGACCTTCAGGTCGATACCTGATTCGCCCCCGAGGGCTTGAAATCCCTTGCCGAAGAGCGAGCCTCCGTAGGCCTTGCGAAGGCCGGTGACGCGCACGGCGGGAGAGGTGGATGATGTCATGGAGGGGCTCGGCGGGGAAGTGGCGCTGTGGTAGAGAGGCCTTAGAATGGCCTCTACGCGCGACTCCGGGCGGATTCACATCCCCAGAGCCTAAGTTTGCAAGTCTCTGGCTAGTACTCGTCCCGCGCGGCCCGGACCCGGCGCGTGACGCGGCGGTAGGCCTTGACGTATTCCGCGGCGCTCTGTGCCCAGGAGAAGTCCTGGGCGAGGCAGCGCTTGACGAGTCGACGCCAGTCTGTGGAGTTTTTGTACAGGGCCAAGGCATCCTCGAGCGTGTCGAGGACCGCATCCTCAGTGTAGGGATCGAACTCGAATCCTGTGCCCGTCTTTGAGGTCGCCATGGAGATAACCTTGTCGTCCAAGCCGCCGTTCTTGTACAGCAGCGGCACAACGCCGTAGCGCATGCCGATGGCGTACATCGGGTTCGAGGGCTGGTAGTGCGACGGCAGCAGCATCAGGTCCGCGCCACCCATCAGCTGGTGGGCCACGTGGGGCGTGAAGCCTTCGACGATCTTGCAGCGGCCCGCGAAAGTGGGCTCGAGCTTCTTCAGCTTGGTGGTCAGCTCGGGGGGCCCGGTACCCAAAATTACAAGCTGGACACCGCGCTCAAGGATGTCCGGGAACAGGTTGGCCAGCAAATCGAAGCCATTGTCCGCGTCCCAGCGGCCGATGAGGGCGGCGATGGGCTGTCGGGGGCCGTTGTCTAGGCCCAGTGACTTCTGCAGGTCGGCCTTGCACCTAAGCTTGGCCTTGATCGGATCCTTGTCCGTGGCGGAGAAGGTCGCGGACAGGATCGGGTCGTTGCTGGGGTCCCAGGCAGCGTAGTCGATACCGTTGGAGATGCCGACGAGCTCTTTTTTGCGGCGTAGGAATAGGTCTTCCAGGCCGTGGCCGCGGTCCTGCTGCTGGATGCGGTCGGCGTGGGAGCCGGAGTGGGTCCCGATGACCGTCGCGTACTCCGCGCCGGCCTTGAGAAAGTTGACCTTGCCATCGAGCTCGACTCCATCGGTGTGGAACTCCGAATGGGGGATCTCGATGCGGGATAAGATATCGCGCTCAAACACGCCCTGCATGGCCAGGTTGTGGATCGCAAACCAGGTGCCGGCCTTGGCCAGCTGATCCGTGCAGTCGGGAGCGCCGTAAAGAAGTCGGTGGTAGACCGGGATCAGTCCGGTGGTCCAGTCCATGCAGTGCAGGACGGCGGGCTTGAAGCCGACCACCGCGAAGCTCTTTAGCAGGGCCCGGGAGAAAATGGCATAGCGACGCCAGTTGTCGGGGTACGGGCCAGCCTCGTTGCCATAGGGGTTCAGGTTGTTAAAGAAGCGCTCGTTATCAAAGACGTAGACCTTGGTGCTCCCGACGGCGATCTGGAGGATCTTGATCTCGATGTCGCCAAGCTCGTAGTCGTTGACCTGTACCGAGCCGGCCTCGATGGCACTTGCAAAAAAGGACTCTTCCATGTCCAAGCAGCGTGGAATGAAGAGACACACATTGGCGCCTTCATTAGACAGCGAGCGTGCTAAGGACTCGGTGACCGACGCTAGGTTGGTGCGGCGTGCGAGGGAGTAAAATTCCGGTGATATAAGAGCGACATTCATAGCTTTCCCGACTGCGTCCCGCGAAATTTGGGACGAAGGACGCCATGGGGGGCGCCCAAGTCGATGGGGTACGCTAGGATTCGAGCCTCTCGGGGTCGAGGTTTTTCGGGGTCTACTCGGTGTAAGTCGTTTCTTGGTAACGTCTTACGCGCGGATTCTTTATGGGCCCCAAGGTGGGGAGTCATCCCAGAAGTGGGACCGGGCCCGCTGCTAAGCCTAGGGCTGGTTGGCTAGGTAGATCTCCATAGCCATGGGCATGAGCTCTTCCAGCTCTTGGGCGCGGGTCTCGTGGGACGGGTGGGTAGAGAGCCACTCGGGAGTGCTGCTGCCACCATTAAGTTGATCCATACGGCCCCAGAAGGCCACCGCCTCGCGGGGGTCGTATCCGGCCCGAGCCATCAATACAATTCCGATGTGGTCGGCCTCAAGTTCATGGTCGCGTCCAAAGGGGAGGGCCGCGCCATACTCGTAGGCAGCCGCACCTAGACTCTGCAGGGTCTCGTCTGATGTGGCCACGGACAGCAGGGTCTGCACGGCCGAATCCAGGGACATGCGTTGGGTACCGTGGCGCGCGATGGCGTGGCCAATCTCGTGGCCCATGACCACGGCAAGGCCGATCGCATCATCACAAACCGGAAGGATTCCCGTGTAGACGGCCATCTTGCCACAGGGCAGGCACCAGGCGTTGACCGTGCCATCGTCGTCGATGAGCTTGACCTCGTAGTCGTAGCCCTGATCCTCGGCGACGCTGGCCAGGTCGTTCATGACCTTCTCTACGGTGTTCTTCCATTCGCCTTTTGTGCCCCAGTTGGTAGTGACCAGGGGCGCATCGGCGGTGAACTGGGAGTAGGCCTCGGTGCCAAGTTCACAGTCCTGGGCCGTTGAGAACATGTTGAAAGCGGACGAGCCCGTGATTGGGGTCGTCGTGCAAGCGGTTGCAAGGAGCCCAATGGCCAGGGCACAAACGAGGCGAGTGAGCTTCATAGTCTTGGCTGGAAGTAGATCGAGACGAGGGTGTCAGGGGCTCACTAGTATGGGGTTTCTTGGCGTAGACGTGAACCGAATCGTAGAATGCCGTTCTCCAAGCCCGTTCCTCCCCTTCGAACCAAAGCACCGTGAGCTCAACCCCTGGCCAGCGTCCCCCCGTTCTTCTTGTCGTCCTTGATGGGTGGGGATACCGGGAGGAGACAGAGAACAACGTGATCCACTCCGCCGCGCCCTATTGGCACGAGCTCCTGGCGAAGTACCCGAACACACTGCTCTCGGCGTCGGGCAAGGAGGTCGGCCTACCACTGGGGCTGATGGGCAATAGCGAGGTCGGGCACCTGAACCTAGGCGCCGGCCGCGTGGTCTACCAGGACCAGACCCGCATCCACCAGTCCATCGACGACGGTGACTTTTTCGAGAATGGCGCTCTGGTGCAGGCCATGGAGAGCGTCCACAAGCAGGGCAAGCGTCTGCACCTGATGGGGCTGATCGGAACCGGTGGCGTCCACGCTGCCGACAAGCACATCCGCGCCCTGCTGAAGCTGGCCGCGAAGGTTGGTCTGGGCCCGGACCGGGTTTGTGTTCACGCGATCCTTGATGGACGCGACACTCCGCCGCGCTCGGCCCAGGAATTCCTGGCCCAGCTCGAGTCCGACATCGAAGACGCGGGCGTGGGCCGCATCGTCTCCGTGATTGGTCGTTATTGGGCTATGGACCGAGACACGAACTGGGAGCGCACCTCCCGGGCGTACGATCTGTTCGTCCATGGCAAGGGCGAGGTGAAGCCCACCGGTGCCGACGCCATCGCGGCCAGCTACGCGGCGGACACCGGCGACGAATTTGTGGAGCCCTTCGTGATCGGCAGTGGGGCCAGCGAGAATCGGATGGAGTCCGGGGATGCCGTCATCTGTTTTAACTTCCGTGCGGATCGGATGCGCCAGATGGCCGCTGCCCTTGGGCTTGATGACGCCGCTTTTGCATCGAACTGCGGCGGCAGTCCGGGATTCTTGCGGGACGGTCACCCGGGCTCTGGAAGCTCCACGCCCTTGAAGCTGGTCACCATGACCCAATACCGTGCCGACTTCTCCTTTGCGGCGGCCTACCCGCCCCAGGTGCTCAAGGGCATCTTCCCCGAGGTTGTCTCCGCGGCTGGCCTGCGCCAAGAGCGCATCGCCGAGACTGAAAAGTACGCTCACGTGACCTTCTTCTTCTCGGGCGGCGTGGAGAAGCCCGTGCAGGGCGAGTCGCGTATCCTGGTGCCCAGTCCCAAGGTCGCGACCTACGACATGCAGCCGGAGATGTCCGCACCCGGGATCACCAAGGCGATCCTCGCTTCGTTGGACCGTGGCGAGACCGATGTCTACATCATTAACTTCGCCAACGCCGACATGGTCGGGCACACGGGCCGCGTCCCCGCGGCGACGAAGGCCGTGCAGACCGTGGACGAGTGTTTGCGTCAGATCGTTCCAGCCGTTACCGGACGCGGAGGCACCATCGCCATTACCGCGGACCATGGCAACGTGGAGATGATGTGGGACCGAAACTCCGATCAACCCCACACCGCACACACGACCAACCCTGTGCCCATCGTCTTCTGCGGGGACGACCTGATCGGGCAGAAGCTGCGGCCCATGGGCGTCCTAGCGGACGTGGCTCCTACGTTGCTTGAGATCCTCAAGCTCAAGAAGTCCAGTGGTATGGATGGCGTGACCCTCTTCAAGTCCTAGTGGGGCCCGCACTGGGCTCGGGTTCGTCCAGCTCGGCGACATCGTTCCAGACCGCTTCGAACTCGGCCGCGCACTGTTCGGCGAGCTGGGGCGATACCGTCTCTAGAAAGTCGAGTACGTCCTGAACTGAGTTGATTTGCTTGACCACGAAAGCCTCCGATCTGGGGTGGGGTGACGAATCCGGAGCTGAGCGCTCCGTCTCCTCTAGCAGTCGCGCAGATCCACCCCTGGTGACCACCTTCTCCCAAGAAGGTTTGCCCCTAGCCCCGCTTGACTTGCTTCTTGGCCCACTTGGCCCAAGCCTTGTCGAAGTCCTTGTAGTCCATACCTAGGTGCTGCCCGAAGGCATTCATCTGGGCGGTCAAGATCGTCGGCATGCCGACCCGGCGCTGGCCTTCGCCGATACCGTGCAGGTCGTTGAGGATCGCGGCGAACTCGTCCGGGTGCTCATCCAAGAGGAAGCGCACCATGGACCAGGCGGTCACGTGCTGTTCAAACGTAAGAGCGTGGGACGAGGCCTTCTGAAGCATGGGCTCAAGGTAGGGCTTCTTAAGCTTGCGTAGGATCTCCTTGGCCTCATCGTTCCAGTCGTTGGTGCCACGGCCCTGGCTGGAGACATCTTCGGTCGCACAGTAGCTGGTGAACAGGGGCGAGTACTCGCGCTCAAGGGCGTGGGCGAGGCCCTCTTGGATCCAAACCGGCGTGTCGTAGGAGTTGTGCTTATATCCGGAGAGGTAGGCGTGGGTGAGGTGGTGCAGCATGTTGCCGGTCACGCCCTCATCGTCCCACATGCCCCCGTCATTCAGGTGTAGAGCCACTGACATGGCCTCGCCATCCCGTACCATCTGCACGTTAGTGCCGTTGCCCCGAAGCCCATCGGGACTCTTGGCGTAGAGGGCGTGTTCCTTAGGGCCGGACACATACAGGACCTCGAACTTTCCCACCTGACCTAGGAACGGGCCCTTTCCCATGTAGGGAAAGCTCGGGTCGGTGGGGGGCAGCTTGCGCCCGTACTCGTTGACCTGGGGGAAGCTGCTGTCGTCGACCTGAAGGATGTCTTGCATGCGCAGGTACAGGTCTTCGGCGCGCTCGAGGTAGGCGTGGGAGCGAGCGTAGGCTTCAAAGGCCAGTGCACCGTTGGCCAAGCTCTTAATCCTAGTGGGCTTCTTGTCAGTCTTTTCGTCCGAGCCACTACCTTCTAACCAGCTCATGAAGGAGATATCCGAGAAGCCAAGCTTGACGTGCTTGCCCTCGATCCAATGTATGTTGACCTTGTCCAGGAGCTCGTCCACCGTGTTAGTGTCCGTCCGGGCAAAGCGGAAGTCGCCGTGGCTCTCGATGCCCGCGTGCTTCATCTTCGCGTCTTCCCCCTTGCAGACGGAGCAGTCCTTTGGCTCGGGCTTGCGCGTGTCGAGGGGCGCTGCGATGGGGACGAGCAGAACTGCGAGAAGAGTCAGCTTCATTCGAGGGCGGCCAGGGCTAGAACGGACGAAGGTTAGTCACTACTCCTAGTCGGTCGGTTACCGGGGAGCTACGCTGCATGTTGTGAATCTTAAGAGCTCCCCGGGCGGTTTGGGTCCTTTTCAGGCCGGCCCTAGCCCCAAGCTGCCCTAGAAAAAGGCGGCGTAATAAGCCTTCGAGTCTGGGCTCGTCAGCTTGACGAATCCCCAGCCTTCGGGGATCTCGATGGACTTGGTGCCGACTCCGGTGACGGGCGACAGCAAGATCAAGTGCTGCTCTTGTAGGGGCGCGTCCTGGCCTTCCTGGACGTCGAGGCAGCGGACGGTCAAGAGCACGCGCTCGCCCTTGCGACTGTCGTCGGAGTAGCGGATCGCGAGCTTGCCCTCGTTGTCTAGGCCGTCGGCGGTCCCGGTAAAGCGGTTCAGGGTGGGCTTGGCAGCGGGTGCCACTTGAACCTTGGGTGCGGCGGCCTTCGGCGCAATAGCCTCGGGTGCCTTGGCAGTCGGCTCGGGGCCCAGGTTTACCTTGGCGGGCAGCTCAAGTGGAGCGGGTGTGCTGGCGGTGGAGACAACCCGTGGAATGTCAAGTTGAACGTCTGTGGCGCTAACAAGCTTAAGGGAGCCATCGTTACCAGTTACGGGCATGTTGCTTGGCGCGAGCTGTGTGGGCTCGGTTGCCGTCACCTCGATGGTGAAGCTAAAGGTCTCTTCGGACGGGCAACTGGTGGCTTCCTCTTGGTCGCAATCAGCAGGTGCATCGCAATCCTCTTCCGTGTCGAAGCTCTCCTCTTCATCGCAGCTTGACTCCGGCTCCCAAGGTTCTTCGGACGGGCAGCTGAAGTCGCCTTCGCAGGACTCGCTGGAGTCCCACTCCGAACTCTTGCTGTCGGCGAATTCCCACTCGCTGACTTCGTCGCAATCCTCCTCGTCGCGCCAATCGTCTTCTTCGTCGCAATCCTCCTCGTCGCGCCAATCGTCTTCTTCGTCGCAACCCTCCTCGTCGCGCCAATCGTCTGCGTCGCCCCAATCGTCCTCGTCGCCCCAATCCTCATCTTCTGTCCAGAGGTCGAGCTCGGCGATGGTCGTCGCCTGGGAGAGATTCAGGGTCTCCATGAACATGTCGGACCACTGCTGCGCGGTGGGGATCGACCTTTGGATCAGGATCTCGCTGACGCCAGCTTCCTTCATGGCGATCATGGCTTCGATCGAGTTCGCCCTCGCTTCGGCCAAGCGGTAGGTGGCCTCGCGCAGGAACTGCACACCCTGGGACCTGTCGCCTTCGAGGTCGTCGCTGGATGCCGGTGGCTCAGAGACGAAGCTGTTCTCCCGGAAGACCACCATGCGGTTGTCCTTGTTCGTGGCGATGATTGCCGCGGGGGAGTCTTCGAAGGTGTCTTCAAGCTCGCGCTCGTAGACATTCCGACCAAGGTCGGTGTTCAGGGATTTGCAGGAGCCCAGAATGACTGCGAGCAGCGGAGAAGCGACAAGCAGGGGGATCAGTGGGCGAATTTTGGAATACATCAGTGTGGAGGGGTTCGCGTTGAGGGGGGGCAGCGAAGGAAAGCACCTTCTTTGTACTCCGATCAGTACGCCCCCGCAAGGGGTGGAACGATTCGAAGCCCTAAAAGGGAAAGTCACCGGTGTTAGGACTCTGTAGCCTTGCAGGCCACTAAGCGTAGTACTTCAGTGATTCACCCTTTAGAAACGAGTTTCTTTGGTTAACTCATGGAAACCACTCGTATAGATTTCCGTGTCCGAGAGAAGGACATAGAGTCCCGTTCCAGCGGGACTCACCTAGTGTGCTGGGGAAGCCGAGGGGGGCCGAACCAGCACCTTTTTTATGCTCTTGTTTGTGTAGTGTGAGGGCCGCTATCGGTCCCCGAAGCCCGGATTCAGGGGGGGGCATAGAGGTCCCTGACCAGGTTCGGCATACTTCTCTCCCTAGCCCCCAGAACATGGACTCATCACTTTACTGCCAGCTCTAACCCCAAGAATATTGATGCTCAGCGAGACTCTAGCCGCCCACCTCAACCGTCAGATTAACCTCGAGCACTACTCGGCCAATTGATACCTCCAAATGAGCTCCTGGTGCGACTCCTAGGGGCTCATTGGGTGCACTGCGTTCTTGCGCCAGCATTCGGATGAGGAGATGGGGCACATGCACCGGCTCTTCCAGTACGTGAATGCCTCTGGGCGCATGGCCTTGATCGGCGAGATCAAGCAGCCGCGCCAAGACTATAAGGACATTGCGGATGTCTTCGAGGCGACCAATACCCACGAGCAGCAGATCACGAAATCGATCAACGGGCTGGCTTCGGCGGCATTCAGCGAGGGCGACTTCTCAACCTTCAACTTCCTGCAGTGGTATGTGGCCGAGCAGCACGAGGAGGAGGTGCTCTTCAAGCACATCCTGGATAGGATCCACTTGATTGGAACCGAGGGGACCGGGCTCTTTATGATTGACCAAGAGCTAGGCAAGATGGCGGAAAATGCCTCTGACGCCACTCCTGTTGCTCCGGCCGAGTAGCTGAGGTCCGGGGCATGGCCTGTGTACCTGGCTAGTCATTGGGTCGGGTGGGCAGGCCTAGAGCCCAAAGGGAATCATGGATCCCCAATCCTTACGGTAGCAAGCCTAGGGCTGGTTCCGCACAGGAGATGGACACCGGGCTCAAGTGGGCGCCTGGGGGCTTCGGTTAGGCGCTGGTACTTGGCGCCTTGACCAGGCGCTGGCAGCCCAGCCAGGTTGCCTCCGAAGCCAAGCGCAGGCCGGCCATGCGGACGGGCTTGCGCTCGTCGCTACACAGGGCCCATATTAGGCCGGGGATTGCATCCCCTCGGGGAGACTGGGACCAACTGTCGGTGATACGGTCGACCTGGACCTGGTCCATCTCCCGGACGATGAGCACCGTGTCGAGGTACTTGATGTCGAGCAGGTCCGTCAGCCGTGTAGAGACGGCCCACTGGTCCCGGCAGAGGCCACGCAGGAATGTTAGGGCTCGTAGACGGCTGAGGTGGGTCGTGTTGCCTTCGGGTGTGGAGAGCCCAAGCTCGATGAGCTCTTTGGCGTCGATACAGAAGCTGAAGATTGCGGAGGCCTCTTGGCAGCAGAGATTGCGGATAGACATAAGACGGAATGGGAGAGGTGGTTCTTCTTTCGAGTTCAGAGTCTACGCTATTATGATATTGAGACTCAGTATCAATACGGCGCTTTGCGAAGGTTGTCAAAGTTTCCAAGACCTGCTTGCCAGGAAACGCGATGCAAACGGCCCACATCTAAACTAGAGTCCTTTAGATGCGCCCGATCTTTGCCCTGCTTGCCCTCTCGCCGCTGTTCGCCTGTTCCGCGCCCCCGATTGGATTCCAAGGTGGCTTCAGCGCCGTCGAGCTAAGTCCCTCGGTCCGCAAGCCGGCCAAGCCCATCCCTAGGCCAGACGGCAGCTCTTCCGAGAGCCTGCTAGAGGTCGCCTCGGCCACCCTAGTCGCGGGGCTCTTGGCGGACGGCCCGGGGCCCGCCTTGCCCTTGGCCTACGATGAGTTCCGCATGGCCCTGGCCCGCGAGCGGTCCGATGGGAGCGGCGGTGAAGCTTACGGACTCGGGGCTGAGCTCAGCCGCAAGGTAACCTCGGAGCTGTTCACGCGCCTGGGTTTTGGGGTCCTTGAGGGCGAAGATTTTGGCTCCTCATCGAATGCCGAGGTGGGGCGCTTATCCCTGGGGCTCGGGCACATTGTGCCTCTCGCGGGGTCGACCCATTTTGTGGCCAGCCTCGGTTTCGAGTGGGCACGCGACCGCAAGAGCAGCGTGAACTTCTTCTCCCTCTCCCATGATGGGGGCAAGGGGCTCTTTGGCAGCGATCACAGCGTCTTTGGCTTTGATGCCGACATTGCCCTGCGGCACCGCATGAACTCTTGGCTCGAGCTTACCGGGGGCATCCGGGGCGAGACCCTACGGGACGACTCCGTGGGAGGCTTCGGCATAGTGCGCTTCTTCGTTAGCTCGAATGTGGCCTTGTACTTCGAGTACGAGGACGTGGACGAGCCGACCGCAAAGCTCGGTCTCGCAATAATCGGCGGCTAGAAGTCGTCCAGGCCCTTGCCCGACATCGCGGACTTGGCAACGGAGTCCATCAGGATCGCGGCCAGGGGCAAGGTGGCGCGCTCGAAGAGGTCGCGCACGGCTTCGACTTCTTTCACGCGCTCGGGCTCGGAGATCTGCTGTGCTTCACGGGCGGCATCCATGGCCTCTTCCAGGTCGGCAAGGCTCTCGGGATCTAGTTGGTCCTGGGCCACCTTCAGACCGCGCTCGCTAGCCTGCAACATGGTGCCGAGCTCGGTCACTAGGCCGGCCAGGCGGCTGGCGTCAAAGTCTTCTTTCGCGTTCTCGAAGGACTCCATTAGCATGCCCTCGAGCTGCTCGTCCGTCAGACTGTTCATGGGTTCGACGGTGATCTCGGCGCGGTTACCGGTGGTCTCTTCCTTGGCTGTCACGGTCAGCATGCCGTTGGCATCCAGGGCAAAGCGCACGGCAACTTTGGGCATGCCCGCGGGCATCGGGGGAATACCCGTAAGCTTGAACTTACCCAGGCTGCGGCAGTCCTTCGCGAGCTCGCGCTCGCCCTGCACGATGTTGAACTCGATGCCGGACTGGTTGTCGGCGTAGGTCGTGAATCCTTCAGTGTGCTGGCAGGGGATCGGCGCGTTGCGCAGGATGACCTTCGACGTGGCGCCACCCATGGTCTCCATACCGAGAGAGAGGGGCGTGACATCCATCAAGAGAATGTCACGGGTTCCGCCAGCAAGTACGTGGGCTTGGACAGCCGCGCCCAGGGCGACGACCTCGTCGGGGTTGAGCTCGGTGTGTGGCTTCTGGCCGAAGAAGGACTCGACGAGGGTACGCACCGCGGGGATACGCGTAGAACCGCCGACAAGTACAACCTCGTGGATATCGCTGGCCACTAGATCTGCGTCGGCGAGGGCGCTGCGACAGCATGCCAAGGTGCGCATCATCACGGACTTGGACAGGGACTCGAACTCTTCCCGCGTGACCTCCCGGCGCCAGTTGAGGTCGTGCTCGGGCAGGTTCACGTGAAGCTCACCGGCGGGTTGATTCGTCAGCTCGATCTTGCACTTCTCGGCGGCCAAGCGCAGGGCCTGGTGAACGGTAGGGGAGGCAAGTTGCTCTGCGTCTAGCTGGCCCTGCAGCTCGCTGATCGCCAACTTCACCAACACGCGGTCCAGGTCGTCGCCACCGAGGTGGGTGTCGCCGTTGGTGGCGAGCACCCGGAAGACGCCGTCTTCGATGGACAGGATCGACACGTCGAAGGTGCCGCCGCCGAAGTCATAGACGGCGATGGTGTGACCGCCTTCCTTGCCCTCGCTTAGGGCCTTTTGGTCCAGGCCATAGGCAAGGCTCGCGGCGGTAGGCTCGTTGATGATACGGGCGACTTCGATCCCGGCCAAGCGAGCGGCGTCGCGGGTCGCGGCGCGCTGGGCGTCGTCGAAGTAGGCGGGCACGGTGATGACCGCTGTGAGCGGCGCGTGGCTGCCAATGGCCTCGCCGGCGACGGCGCCGACCTGGCGCAGGACGCGAGCTGAGAGCTCCTGGGGCGTGTAGCCCTTGCCGTGAACATTGAAGGACACGACGCCGTGTTCGTTTTCAGTGGCTTGAAACGGAACACTACCTAGGTCCTCGGCGACGTCCGCTAGGCCGCGACCCATGAATCGCTTGAAACTAAAGATTGCATTGCCAGGAGCCGCGATAGCGTGGGTGCGCGCTTCATTGCCAACCCGCGGCTCCTCGCCTTCCTCAAAGTAGATCGCCGATGGGACCGTGCCGGGGTGGCCGGGGGGCTTCAGGATTTCGGGGCGGCCTTCGTGGTAACGCGCCACCAGAGAGTTGGTGGTGCCAAGGTCGATGCCAACAACGGGTGTCGGCTCGTTGTTGAGGACAGTAAGTTCTAGGAAGGCCATGGGGAGGGCGAGCTAGTGTGCTTGGGCTAAGTTGAGCTCGATGGCGGCAATGGCGCTAAGGGCTCGGTCGATGTAGCGGACGGCATTGAGGTCCCGGCGAATGGTCGCGAGGTCCGTGGCGCCAGCCACTTGATTGAGTTGCGTCTCCGCGTTGTCGAGGGTGTTCTCGATTAGCTCGGCGCGTTGGGTGTTGAGCTCGGCCTTGAGCTCGTCAATGCCGGCCTTGGTCTGGTCGGCGTCGTCCGCTTCTTTGAGCTCCTCCATGGTCTCGTTCCACTCCATGACCTCCATGAGGAAGGGCTGGGGCATCTGTCTTTCCGAGGATTCGGACGGCCCGCCGAGGTGCTCGACGATCCAGCTGGCGCGCTTGGCCGCATCGCGAAGGAGCTCGAAGGCGGCGTTGACCTCGGCGGTGTTGTGCTCGGCGATGCCGACCATCGCTTCGCCTGCCGAGCCGTGAAAGTCCGGGTGCAAGAGCCGCTGCAGCTTCAGCAGCGTCTTGCGCAGCAGGCTGCGATCGATCCGCGCGGAGATCGGCATGCCGAAGATCTCGAAGGGCGACAAGATTGAGGTCGCCGCAAAGATCGACTCGCATCCACCGCAGGCAAGCGGGGATGCGAGGACTTCATTGCAGTGGCTACAATCGGCCATGGGAAGAGAGGGGTTTGCTAGACGGAGAAGGACTCGCCGCAACCACAGGACTTTGATGCGTTCGGGTTGCCGAACTTAAAGCCGCGCCCCATGAGGCTCTCTTCAAAGTCGACCTCGCTGCCGTTCAAGTACAGGAACGACTTTGGGTCACAGACGACGACGGCACCATTGGACTCAAATTTCTGGTCCATCTCCGTGGTGGTGTCGTCGAAGCCCAGGGTGTAACTGAAACCCGAGCAGCCGCCGCCCTTGACGCCAACGCGCAAAACGGTGGTGTCCGGCAGGTCCTGCTCCTTAACAATGCGATGCACTTCGGAGATCGCGCGTTCGGTAATCGTGATCATAGTTTTCTCCTAACCTTGCTTGGTTTTGTAGTCGGCCACAGCCGCTTTGATGGCGTCTTCGGCCAGCACACTGCAGTGAATTTTAACCGGGGGGAGGCTGAGCTCCTCCACAATCTCTGAGTTCGTGATGCTGAGGGCTTCTTCGATGGTCTTGCCCTTGACCCATTCGGTGGCCAGAGATGACGAGGCGATCGCCGAGCCGCAGCCGAAGGTCTTGAACTTCGCGTCGACGATCTTGTCGCCCTCGACTTGGATCTGCAGCTTCATCACGTCGCCACACTCGGGCGCGCCGACGAGCCCGGTGCCAACATCGTCGGCCTTCTTGTCGAGTGCACCCACGTTGCGGGGGTTGTCGTAGTGGTCAATGACCTTGTCGCTGTATGCCATAGTTAGATTCCTTTTTAGTGTGTTTTTGGTTGGTTGTTCTTAGTGTCCGGTCCAGCTAACGGTAGCCAGGTCGATTCCCTCGAGGGCCATCTCGTAGAGGGGGGATAGGTCGCGCAGGCGCACAACTGTCTCGATGATGCGATCGGCTGCGTAGTCGACCTCTTCTTCCGTAGTGCTGCGGCCGATGCCGAAGCGGATGGAGCTGTGGGCAAGCTCGTCGCCGACGCCCATGGCGCGCAGCACGTGGCTTGGCTCGAGGCTAGCGGACGTGCAGGCCGAACCCGAGGAGACAGCAAGCTCATTGTTGATGCCCATCAGCAGGGACTCGCCTTCGACATAGGCAAAGGACAAGTTCAAGCAGCCAGGCAGCAGGTGTTCGGCGTTGCCGTTAAGGTGGACCTCGTCGAGGCTTGCGCGGATACGCGCCTCGAGCCTGTTCCGCAGTCCGGTTGCGTGGGCGATGTCCTTGTCAAGGTCGATGCGGCAGACGCGGCAGGCCTCGCCGAGGCCCACGATGGAGGCGACGTTAAGCGTACCCGAGCGCATGCCGCGCTCGTGACCACCACCGTCGATCTGGGAGACAAGGCGCACACGCGGCTTGCGGCGGCGTACGAAGAGCGCGCCTGCCCCCTTGGGGCCGTAGAGCTTGTGGGCCGAGAGGCACATCAAGTCGACGTTGTCCTCGTAGACATCCACGGGGATCTTGCCGACGGTCTGGGTGCCGTCGACGAAGAGCAGCACATTCTTCTCGTGGCAGAGCGCGCCAATCTCGCGGATCGGGTTGATCGTGCCGATCTCGTTGTTACCCCAGATCAAGGCCACCAGCAGGGTGTCCTCGCGCATGGCTTCGGCAACCTGTTCCACCGAGACGCGGCCCGTCTTGTCGGGAGTCAGGTACGTAACCTCGCAGCCTCTCTTCTCGAGGTGCTTGCAGGTGTCGAGCACCGCTTTGTGCTCGACGAGGCTCGTGATGATGTGACGTCCCTTAATCTTGCCGTGCTCGGAGTCGCCGTACATCTCGACGGCGCCCTTTAGAGCAAGGTTGATCGCCTCGGTGGAGCCGGATGTGAACACGATCTCCTTTGAGTTCGCGCCGATCAGCTTGGCGACCTCATCACGGGCCGTGTCGACGGCTTCCTCGGCCGTCCAGCCAAAGGAGTGGTTGCGGCTGGCGGCGTTGCCGAAGTGCTCGGTGAAGTAGGGCAGCATGACCTCGAGTACGCGGGCATCCACGGGAGTGGTGGCCTGATAGTCGAGGTAAATGGGAGTCTTCATGGTCAAGTGGTGCCGCTCTAGTTGGAGTGGCTCATGTCGAGGTTCAGGGATTGGGCAGCGCCCAAGAGTTCACCGATTGGGTTCGCCTTGACCGACTGTGGAGTCGGAGCGGCGAGGTCCCGCAGGGTGGTTTGTTGCAAGAGACTCCAGATACTGTTGCGCAGCTGCTGGATCGGAGTCTTGATGGGGCAGGTGGAGCTCATGTCGCAGGCGGAGCCCGAGTCGAGCAGCGGCAGCACCGAGTCCGTCGGACTGGGCGCGGGAGAGCAGTTCGACTGCTCCGGACCGCCCTCGAGCACGGACACGGCCTCGGCCACGCTGAGCAGCTCCGGCTCGCGAACAAGCTGGTAGCCACCGTTGGCGCCGCGGTGAGAGAGCAGGAGACCGGCCTTGGAGAGGGCCTTTAGGACCTCGGCAAGCAGCCGGCGTGGAACCTGGTAGGCGTCTCCGATCTCACGGGCGCTGACGAAGACGCCGGGCCTGTCCACAAGGTGGACAAGGGCTATGAGGCCGTATTCTGTGCGTTTGGTGAGCTGAAACATGATTGGGCACCAAAATGGTGCTATTTGCTGTCAGGGGAAAATAGCCCATTAAAGGCGCATGGGGGCGATAATCTGAAAAATCTTCCGCCAACGTGAGGTTTGGGTTTACGAGCTACCCTGGCAATCTGCGCATTCCTAGTCCTGCGCCCCAGTCAACCATCAAGTTTCCCTGCTCCAAAGGCCGATAGGGGACCCTAAGATGAGCGAACAACATAGCACCTGCTTCACCTGCGGAAGAGACGTCGGATCTCCTCCCCAGCTGAACCGCCTTGAAAACGGTCTTCCCTGTCCCAGCTGCAGAGACCGCGTCCTCGACTTCCTTCCACCGATCCTCCCAGGGCCAGGCTCTGAGGTCCCTACGATCAACGAAGTTGAGCGAGGGAACGTCAATGGGTTGACGTTTATGAGTCCGATCTACGACATCGGGCCGGACGAGCCAGCCTAAGGGCGTTGTGCTGACGCAGCGCCCAGACTACCTGCGCGCAGCCCCCAAAGCCGCCTCGAAAACAGCACGTACCTCCCCCGGTAAGTGCACCAACCGCCCCTCAGGCATCGCAATGCAGGCCAGCTCCGTCGACCCCGTAGCAATCAAAGTCACTTCGCCGTCGGCCTCCGGCCTCACGACCCGATAAGCAAAGGTGACCGAAGCAACCCTTACTCCCTCGATTCGCGTCTCCACCACCAGCTCCTCCTCATAGAAGGCAGCAGCCCGATAGCGCAGTCCTGTCTTGCGAACAGGCAGCCCGATGCCCTCTCGCTCCATACGGGCATAGCTTGCACCGAGGGCCCGCATCATGCCGGTGCGGGCTTCTTCCATGTACAGGAGATAGTTCGCGTGGTGCACACGGCCCATTTGGTCCGTCTCGCCGTAGCGGACGCGGAGGGAGTGGTGGTAGGTGCCTTGTTTGAGGATAGAGTCCATGGGGGGCATTCTCGCAAAAAACTGCGGGCAGGGGCAGGGGCAACGTATGCGGTTCTGGACTCAGGGGGATGCAGCCCGCCCCTAATCCTGATAGCCTTCCCGCCGCGAACCGACTTCCGCGCCCATGAGCACATCCTCCCAGTCCCAATCCCCCCCCGGCAACGCTGCTGTGGCGACGCTGCTCGGATGGTTTTTGCCTGGCGCAGGCCAGCTGTACCTCGGTCAGATGGTGCTGGGTGTGATCGCGTTTGTTGTGGTCGAGGGGTGTTTCGGCTTGGGCTACCTGCTAAGCGACGGCCGCGTCTGGGAGTTCCTGGACGCTGAGCTGCGCAGTGGGTTTGCGACCTTGCTCTCGCCCGAAGCGGGCAACCTGGGCGGCTGGCTCTTTGTTAAGAAGACCACTGCCTTTGGGCCAGGCTACCCGCGGATCCACCTGGACACCGTGCACCTAGGCTCGATGTTGATGGCTATGTCCGGCGTCTTGAACATCTGCTTTATGGTGCGCGCCCACCTGGACGCCCGGGTCGGCGACAGGCGCGGCAAGGTCTCCGTGGCTCCGGCCGTAGCCGTTGGAGCGGCCTGGTTCTTCCCGGGCCTTGGACACTTCCTCCAGGGCCGCAAGAAGCGCGCGTTGATCGTTGCTGGTCTTCTCTTGGGGCTCTTCTTTCTCGGCACCTTCTTCGCTGAGGGCACGAACCTCTCTCGAGAGCGCCACTTCTACTATTGGGCCGGCCAGTTCTTCTTGGGCCTGCCCGCCATGTTCACGGAGTTGGTCTCCGGTCGCCCCGCCGTGACCAGTCGGATCGAATTAATGGACGTGGGCCTGCTGTTCGCGAGTATGGCCGGTCTACTTAACGTACTCGCCATGCTAGACGTCTTCGCCTGGGGGGAAGACCAGGTGCTCGGCAAGGATCCCGTCGAAGCCCGCCGCAAGCAACGCGAGGAGAAGAAGGCATGAGCCCCCTGATCCTACG
>JAQXEK010000005.1 GCA_029250885.1 Planctomycetota bacterium | reverse complement strand
AAGTGGTAGCGGTGGAGGGACTTGAACCCCCGACACGCGGATTATGATTCCGCTGCTCTAACCAGCTGAGCTACACCGCCACTTTGGGCGAGTGAGATTAGCAGGTGTTGGGGGTGGGTCAAGGGGTCGGAGGGGTTCCTTTGGGGAAGAGGGGAAAAATGTTCTGGGTTGGGGGTTTGGGGGCTCAGGGGTTAGGGGGAATGTGTCGATGACGAAAGGACTATGAGCTATTTTCAGGATGACATGCCGCCGGTGATCCGGCACATCACCGAGGCGCTGCTGGACAGCGGTTCGACTCGGGAGCGCGCTTCGGTGCTGATGACGGGGCTAAGGGCCTCCGAGTGGGCAGGTAGCGTGGCGCTGTGGCGGCGGGATCTCGGGGATGGCAGTTGGCATCAGGTGATGAGCCAGGGGCCTCAGATGGATCTGCCGACGGCGGATCAGGTTCGGGCGGTAGCCTCGGGGCAGATGGATGAGGCGATTCCGGTGTTTCGGCGGGTTGTGATGCCGTTGGTGAGCCGAGGGGCGGCGACGCGGGCCATGGGGCTTGGACAGCTGCACTGTTCGGCTGAGGACGAGGTCTGGATCGAGGGGCTGTTTGAGGTCTGGAATAGCCTGGAGATGGCGGACTCGATGGACAAAGTAGGCCTGAGCGAGCTTGGGCTTAGGGACGAGCTTGGGTTGGAATCTCTGCAGAAATGGACGGACGAGCTGCCGGGGCCGACCCCCTCCTCTGGGGAAGTGGCCGATGACTTCGCAGATCTGCTTGGCGGGGTACTGTCGAGCCAGGAATTAATGGACCTTTGGAACGACTTAGAGGGGCCCAGATAGGGGCTTGCGGGCCCCTGTGCTAGGTGTCGTCATGGCCCCCTGCATTTGTAATTAAAGGAACCCATTTCTGTCGACTCTATTGCGATATTGAACTACCATTCAAGCGTGAAGGTTGCGAGCCCTTCACGTGAGAGCCGTCTTCCTGACCTTCAAGGTTTTGCGAGCCCCTTGTGGGTCACTAAGGGAAGTCGGAACAACTCTTGCCGGAGACCTTCGGGTCTCCAACTGGAAGTCCTTCGGGACTTCCTCTTCAAGGTCTCTATTGCGAGCCTGAGACCTTGAAGACTCTCTCCCTCGGGCCGATGATCGCAAGATCATCGGCCCTTTTTCTTTTAATGCGCCTGCCAGCACGCATCCGGCGCACGTCTCGGTGCCTTCTCTGCGGCCCCAAGGGGCGCGTGTGGGCTTAAGCGCCGGATTCTAACCACAGACGCACGACCAGGCTTGCGTCCACTAGACGGGCAGCTAGAAGCGCTCTGGACACGCTGACCGGGGCGGAGGCCCTGGATAAGGACATCCCCAGGGCCCACTTCCGGGGGAAGGTCTGCCTTACCTCTCTACGGCTTCACACCTGCACCCTCGGACAACCCCCTGGCAGAGCGGCGATGGCCTTGGTACAGACGCGCGCACCAGAAGACAGGCCTAAGGTGCCATAGGCGACGAGCCAGCACATGCGCCCCACCCGAGGCTTCCCTCGGAACGGATCCGGGCCGCCCTCCGATGCTAAGGCGCAAAGGCGGGCGGCCCGAAACAGAGACCGTTGTCAGAGCTGGGCCCCTCTACGGAGTCACCAGGATCACGATATCGGAGCCAGTGGGCCCGGTAGGCGTCGTGATCGAGAGCTCTTCGGTCACGGGGTCGTGGGTCCAGGTCGTAGAGAGGATACCGTCGAACTCGACCGATGTCGGGGGCACGGGGTAACCCTTGAGCACCACGATGTCGCTGCCAGCATCGGGCGTAGACCAGACTAGGTTAAGCCGAATGCTTGTCGACAGGCCAGCGCGATCAAGGTCCAAGGCAATCTTGTCCAAGTATCGCGTGTCGCTCAAGGTAAACGTGTTGCCGGAGACCTGCGCTCCCAAGCCAAAGGTTGCCGTGCGCAGGCGTTGGGAATCGCGCACATCCACGTAGTGGTATTCGCCCTTGCGATCGGCGTAGACCAGGGCGCTCTTGGGATCCTTGGGCAGCCTAAAGCGGCTAATCCAGTCCATAGCCGAGTACATGTCCATCGTGTCCCAGTGGTGCTTCGTGCCGTTGAAGCTTGAGACGTAGTTGATGTTGACGCCATCCGCAAGCATCTGGCCCGCGACCTTGATGTTGTCTTGGACGAGACCTGTCTGGGGGTCGCCAGGGTTCACGTAGGTGTAGATCGCCAGGTTGTTGAGGTTCCGGGCGGGCGTCCGCTGCAGATCGAGCGCCCCCCCCACCACGATCCCCGGGCTTACGCGCTCGTAGGGGAAGGCAAAGTTCTTGGTAAACGGCGGATTGCCAAAGTGGAGCGGGTTGGACAGCATCGCCTTGAACGACGCCGATCCGACGCTGTACTCATTGAGAAGATCCATGGTGCCGGTGTGGTTCACCACCCCAGCGACGCGATATGTGTCCTCGGAGCGACGTCGCATGGCATAGCTCATGGCTGCACCGCCCCCCATGGAGAAGCCAACCGTATAGATGCGGTTGAGGTCGAAGTTCAGAAACTCATCGACCAGCGCGATCACAGCGTCGAGGCTCTTCTGGCTTGCGACATTGCCAAAGTGCGTATCGAGCAGTCCGTAGGGAGCGAGCAAGGTCCAGCCCTTCTGCGCACAGATGGCGGGAAGGTCCGTGTTGTTAAAGACCGACTTCTCGGAGACGCTGTACGAGTGGAAGCCAATCACAAGGGCGCCGGAGCCGGGGATTTTCTCCGCGTGCAGGGGCACTTGGATCGTAAAGCGCTCTGTTCGAGTCGGGTGCCCCGAAGCCGGCGGCAAGACGATCGCTTCAAAAGTCGGGTCGCCACTGAGCGACGGGACAGTGCGGATCTCCACGTTCTCTGCCTTCAACACCGTCCAGCCATAGCTACCTGGAATGGGCACCGTAACGGGGCCCAGTTGGGACTTCGAGTCCCAGGTGAAGGGGACGGCCTGCCTGACAAGGGACCACCACGCCGGCGTCGTGTAGTCGCCCTTGGCGGCGGGGCCGGTCGCCGGGCCCGGGGTCTCGGCATAACCGGAGACCTGGGACCGAGCATTTTCTGCAGCTGCGAGCCACGCGAACCCGACCAAGGTAAGGGCCTGCAGGCTCCTTAGAATGGAAGTGAATCGATTGTGATGGAGAACGCGCATGGAAGAACTAACAAGAGAAGTACCGGAGGGGGAGAGGATTAGATAGGGAAAACCGATTGCAGGTTCCCTAAAACCCTATCGCCTTCTTAAGAGAGCAAACTTGGACCAGATCGAGCTTATTCCACCCCTAAGACCAAGATTTTAGGCCTCCGGGGGGGGCTTGGATCAAGGGATCCCTGAGGAGCAATAAGCCCCTGGCCGCCGGCAAGGGGACTGGAAGTAGCAAAAAGACTCTAGGCGAACTCAAGCTGTACAGCCAGTTCCCCCGCCTTTGATCCTAGCCGATTCCTAGGATCTTGCTCAGGATTCCGTACCGAAGCCCCCTCCCAGTCACAAGGAGTTCCTCCGCCCCACATCGGGCCGCCACCTGCCCCAAGCATGCCAGACCCGCGGGAAGCACCGCGGCTCGGGCTGCCTCCACGGGCAGCTCGCCCCTCTGCTCCAGAGATAGACCCGCTAGGCGCTCGCCCCAGGGCAAGACCGCACTGCACCGGAAAGCCTGGGCCTCGGCCGCCTCGTGATCAAAGTCAGCCACCCCTAGCTCGAGGCAGCCCAGATTGCAGGCCGTCCCGCCCAGTGCGACCAGCAGCGGCCGCTCGCCGCCCGGCGTCTGGCTTGCTCCGGGGAACCACTTCTCAAGCTCGGCAAACTCGCCCGACAGGTAGTCCACCATCCCGGCCCAGTCGCCCTGGACCGAGCCGTCCTGACCGATTGCCCCATTGGTCCCAAAGCGCTCGCTCAACACGAGCCCACCTACGGGGAACGAGCGCAGCCGCGCTCCCCCATCGGCTACGACCTCGGTACTGCCGCCTCCCACGTCGACGACCACAACCGGCTGCCCCAAGGCCCCGCCCCGGTTCGCCAAGCACGCGGTCGCGGCGATCCAGCCCAGCTCGGCCTCATCCCGCTCAGAGATCAACAGCAGCTCCAGCCCAAGCTCGGCCCGCACCCGGTCGATGAGCACTTGGCGATTGGTCGCCCGGCGCATCGCGGCCGTCGCCCCCAGGGTCAGGCTCTCGACCCCAAGTTCGCGGGCGGTCCGCACAAAGCCCGCCAGGACCTTTACCGTGCGGTCCATGGCCTCGCGCCCGAGCCGCCCTGTCTGATGCAAGCCCTCACCAAGGCGCGGGACCTTGCAGGTGTCGTGGCGAACCGCAAGCTGGGCCTTGTCGTCAAGCTGACCCACCACCAAAAGGCAGGAGTGGGTTCCTAGGTCAATCGCACCGTGGAGTCGGCGCGGGTCCTTTGCGTTGGGCAGTGCCATGCCCGAACCATCGCACTGATCCGACCCCAGGTCAAGCGAGCGAGCCGGAGAAGAGCCACATCACTTCGGCTTCAGCTTCGTCGTCTGCCCGACCTTCGGCGCGTTGACCACGATCTCGAAGTCCGAGCGTGAGTAGCCCGGTGCGTCCACGCGCACCTTCCACTTGCCAAAGGGCACGCCAAAGACCCGAAACCGGCCGCCGCCAATGGACTTCAACTTGATCTGCGAGAGGTGCGAACCGGCGCCACCCTGGTCCTTGGATAGGGACCGCAGGCGTACCTTGACGCCCTTGGAGAGGGCCTCGCCGCCCTTGCTCTTGGCGACGATCGTAACCCTCGCCCCTGGATCGAGCTGCACTAAGCCAAGGGCGTGGTCTTGGCCGGGCAAGAGGTCCACCTCGAGCACGGACGGCACGCAGTTCTCCGCTGTCAAGCGGATCTCCACGGGCCCAGACTTTGCACTTGTGACGCGCACCTCGCCGGCATCTATCGTGACCTGTCCGCCGACCCCGCCGACGGACAGCCCTTGGGGCGCTAGGCCCGAGCCCACCTCCACGACGGAGACGCTAAAGGAAGATCGCTGGATCTTGTGCCGGCGGCGCACGACCAACAAGACCGGCTCGTCGCCTTCCGCGAAGGACGGCGTGACGAGTCGCGGCGTGCTCTTGGCGAGCTCCCAATCGGGGCTTTGGGGTTCCAGAAAGTAGCCCGCGGGCTGCATGTCCGGAAACTGGAATCGCCCGAACTCGTCGACGTTGGTCACCCGTGCCGGAGCCGCGAGCTCGCCAGACACTACGCGCTTGCGCTCGTCGGTCTTCTTGAAGGTCCCGTTGCGCTTCTCGGCCAGGATCGCCGCAGGATCCTCCACCGACGCCCGCAGGCGGATCGTCGGCACGGCGGCCCCAGACTCGTCCACCACCCGGCCCGCCACCTGCATGGCCTTCACCAGGAAGAGGTCCACGTCTGGGCTGTCGTAGTCCCCCACGAGCGTAGGCTCGAAGGTCTTGATGTAGCCGTCAAGCTTCACTTCCAAGGTCATCTCCCCTAAAGCTAGGGGCCCGATGCGGAAGCTGCCGTCGGTGTCCGTGGTCGCCGTCGCGAGGCTGTGCCGCTTCTTGTCCGATGAATACAAGGCTTTGATCCGCACGCCTTCCAGCAGTGTGCCTGTGATATTCAGGGCGCTCGACTCGCGCACGAAACCGCTGAGAAAGCGCCCGCTCTCCAGGCGCAGCAAAAGGTCCCCGCGCAGCTCGCCGGGGCCCAAGGCCGGCACGGCCAACCAGGTTGGGGGCGCCGTCGTTGTCATGGGCACGACCAGGTAGAGGCTCTCCCCCACGGGCACGGAGCTGAACTGGAACTTGCCCTCTGCGTCCGTGTACACGGGTGCGACCCCAGCACCGTCAACTTCGCCCACGCCGTCCAAGGAGATCGCGTTGCCGAAGGCTTGGTTGTCCTTGCGACGGACCACCGAGACCAGCACGCCGGCCGCCGGGCGGCCCTCGAACGTCTGCACCCGGCCACCTAGGGCACCGGGAATCTCGATGTCGAACTTGCGCTCAATCAGCTCACCGCTGGCGTCGACTTCGATCTGGAAGGTGGGACGCGCACCCCAGGGGGTCTCCATGACCAGGCGATGGACGCCGGGGGCGATGCCCTCCAGGGTGAAGGTACCGTCGGGTTCGGACTCGGCCTGGACCTCACGCATCGACTTGAGCACCTTGGGCAGCACCTTGCCCTTGGGTTGCAGCTCAATCGCGACGCCGCCGAGCTGGTCGAGTTCCTGGGAGCTGGCGGTCTCTCCGCTCCAAACGAGTGCGCCCTCTAAAGTCGCGCCCTTGGCACAGACCAGCTCCACGAAGCGCTGCTCACCCACACCGATACTGAGTCCCGTCTCCATCCGTCCAGTCCACTCCCCGGCAAATGCGCACAGGGAGTAACTGCCGGGGTCCAGGTCCAGGAATTCGAAGGCGCCGTGCTCGTCGACCGATGCGCTCTGGACGGGCCAGTCCTTGCCGCTCTTCGATGTTTCCCGCCACAGCTCCACCCGCGAGGGCTCGGCACCGCCCTGGGGCGGATTTGGGACGACCTGTCCGCGCAGAACCGCCGAGGGCTCTAGGCGGAACTCGGCGTCGGGCTCAAGCAGGAAGGCCGCGTGGTTTAGGTCTAGGTATTGGTCGTGCTCGATCTTTAGGTCGGGGGTGCGCCCCACAAACCAGTCGATTTGGAAGTTGCCCTCTTTGTCGGTGAGCACTGCACTCTGCAGGTCTCCGGAGATCAGCACAACCCGCGCGCCCTCGACCCAAGTTCCTCGAATCGCACCCTGGACGCGCCCCTTCCAGGCCATGGCCGGTAACTCCGATCCCGCGGCCACCGTCGAGCTGCGAACCAGTTCGCGCCCGGCAGAGTCAATCGCACGAGCCCCATCGCCGCGACCCAATCCGCGATCCCTTTCAAGGGCAAGCTGCTCGCCCCCGCCGCTCAAACGAGTGCCACCAGCCGTGCGTCCTAAATCACCTGTGCCCTCGGCACGGAGCCCAACAGCACCCAGCCCAGCTCCCGAAGCCCGAGCAACACTCTGCTCCTCAGACCCGGGACCTCCCCGAAGCATAAGCGTCCACCCAACGACCCCAACCAGGATCGCCGCCAGCACCACAAGTATCCAAGAAGAGCTACGCACCATAGACGGCCACCTTACCCCCGAACCCCACCGACGTGAATCCCAAAACAGCCAACCAACACCCCCCGATTGGAAGGGGCGCCGGCCACCAGCATCCACCTACTGCGCGCAGTGCGCCTTCACGCTTCAACCGCTGCCGCCATCCTCTAAATAGAAGCTCCCAAAACAACGCCCCGCCAAACTGAACACCTGAATCCGCCCCCCATCCTGGTCCAGCACCACCACTCGCCTGCGCCGATCCAAATCACCTTGGGACTCATGCTCCCAAGCCAACACCGACTCCACTACAACGTCCACTGGATGGTCGATCTCCCCCTCGCCACACCCCGGCCCCGCAAGCCGTGCCTCCGCACCGCCGCGCTCGCTCAAGACAAACAGCCCACTGTTGCGGTCCGCACCCACTTCACACTCATTGTCACCTTCGCCCACGGGCTCCACGGCCATCACAAGGCGGCCGTCACCAACGGAAGCCAAGGCCCGGGGTCGGCCCTCCGACGCAACGCTGCTCTCCCCGAGCCGGCCCGCGGGGAACGAGTAGTGAAACTCCCCCGCGCGAAAGACCTGCACCCGCCGCGCGCCAGCCTCGACCACGAACAAGAGCTCGCCGTGGGTGGCGATGCGCACGACCCGGCGAAAGGGCGCCTGGGGATCTCCCTCGCTGCGCAGGGTCTGAAGTAGGCTGCCATCGGGCAGGTAGAGCGCGACCGCCCCAACCCGGCGACCGGGGATGGCCGCAAAGACGCCGGTGTACTTGGACGACTGGGCAAGGGCCACGTCGATAGGGGCGTTGACTCCAAGTTGCCCCCCGAGTTGTCCCCCGAGTTGTCCCCCGAGTGGCTGCTCTAGGGGCTTGCCCTGGGGCGCGAAGCTGCCCGCTTCTTTACCAAAGAGGCTGAGACATCGGACCAGACCGCTGCCCGAGTCCGCGACCCATAGCTTGCGGTCAGCGTCCACGGCCAAGCCCGAGATCGCCGGTGCCGACCCGCTGCCGGTACGCTCTAGCACCGCTCCCGGGTCTAGCCGGCGGCCGTCCAAGTCAAAGGCGCGGATGCTGCCTGGCTTGTCGTAGCCGGCCACAAAGAGCACACCCTCGTGCAGATAGAGCCCGCCCGTATTCAACTGACCTGCTCTCCTGCGACCAGCCGAATCACGACGACCTCCGCGGTGGCGCCGACCCGAAAAGGGATGCCGATCACACCCAGGCCGTGGGTGGTGATCGCCGGTACACCGTCCACGTCAATCCGATCCCCAGGGTGGTGCGGCCCAAGCCCACGCAGCACCGGCAAGTCCACCTGGCGCGCATGGGTATGCCCGCTCAGCACGAGCCCCGTGGCGGGACTCAACAGAGCTCTGGCTCCACCCGGATTGTGGGAGAGCACGACCTCAAAGTCGCCGGGCCGAAGTCGCTTGCGCGGCTCCGTCACATCCAAGTGCTTGGCCTCTTCCAGGTCCTCGACGCCCAACAGGACTAGGGCTGAGTCCGGGCCTAGGGGGCGCACGCTCTCGTTGCGCAAGAAGCGGATGCCCCGGGCGCCGAACGCATCTGCGATCTCTGCCTCGCGGCGGTGCCGGTAGTCGTGGTTGCCAAAGACGGCGAAGAAGCCGTAGCGCGCCCGAATCTGGGCTAGGTCGTCCAATACTAGCCAAGCCTCATCGGCCACCCTCGAGATCAGATCGCCAGTAAACACGACTAGGTCTGGCTCCAGTGCGTTTACTGCATCGACTACGTGCCCGAGGTCACCGGCGGCAAGGAACGGACCCGCGTGGATGTCCGAGAGCTGAACGATCACCAACCCGTCCAGATCGCTGGCTTCGGCTGGCAAGTTGACCTTCTCTAACCGCAGGTCAAAGCGCCCCGGAGCCAGATTTAGGCTGCGGTACAAGCGCCGACCGCCGAGGGTGCGCATGGCAAGCTCGGCGGCCTTAAACACAAAGAGCCGCAGCTTGCTGTGGCGTCTTGGTGCTTGGCGAAGGACAGGTTCCATCGGCCTAGAATAACAAGCCCCCAAACCTACCGTCGAAGGCGTGGCCCGGGAAGCTGGCAAAGCTTAGGAACTCTACAGGTCGAGGGTGTCGGTCTGTAGGGCGTCGAGCATCTTCACCACGGTGCGGGACACGCGGTGAATCTTGTCGTAGTCAATCTTGTCCGGGGTGTCCCCGGGCTGGTGGTAGTCTTCGTGCTCGCCGGCAAAGAAGAAGCACACGGGGATGCCCATCTTGGCGAACTCGGCGTGGTCCGAACGCTGGTAGTAGGGGTCGGCGCTGCCTAGGCCCTGGAGACCCTGCTTGTGGGCCGCAGGGAAGTCGCCAAAGCCCTCTTCGAGCCCGAACTTTTCGCCCAGCCGGGTCAGGCCGCCGAAGTCCTTGTGGTCCGGGCTAGGGGTGAGGTACAGCTCGTTCGATGCGTTGCGTCCGATCATGTCGATGTTGATGTTGGCCACGGCGCGGGCACCTTCGGGAAGGCTAGGGTTTGTCGCCCAAGCCTTGGAGCCCCACAGGCCCTTCTCTTCCCCGGAGACCCAGATCAGCATGACTGAGCGGCGCATCGGACCGTACTCCTTCAAGGCCGAAGCCACGGCCATGAGGCCCGTCGTACCGGAACCATTATCGTCTGCGCCGTTGTAGACCACACCATCACGCGTGCCCACATGGTCGTAGTGGGCGGACACGATCAGCACTTCGTTCTTGAGCTCGGGATCTGACCCGGGCCAGAAGCCGCAGACGTTCTCGGCCATGACCTGGCCGCCACCCTTTATCGTTCGCGACTCGGCGAAGGTGCCATCGATGGCCTTTCCCTGGGTGAGCTCGGAGTTGGCGACGAGGTCCGCGCGCGCTTGCTTGGTGAGGATGAGTATCGGGAAGACTGGTCGACTCGGCCTTCCGCCATTTGAGGAGGACGGGTAGCTGACGCGACCGGTAAAGCTGCCCTCGTCGCTGCCACGGAAGCGCTCCATCATGCCGGTGCCTTCGAACTCGGGGGCCGGCGCGATCAAGACGCCAACCGCGTCCGCCTTGCGCGCCCGACTGCGCAAGCGGTAGATGTTCTGCTCGTCCCAATCCACCAGGGCCCACTTGCCCGCGAGCTCTTCCGAGCGAAAGTCCTTGGAGCCGCCTTCGCCGCAGTAGACGACGCCCGCATCGGTGGTCAAGTCGCCCACGCCGAAGGAATCGGGCATGCAGTAGTCCGTGCCATAGGTCAGGGGCTCTTGGCCGCCGATATGAGCTGTGAGGGAGTCGCGGTCGAGGGCCTTCTGATCGAGGGGATACTCGTACAGGAATTTGTCCCCGTTGCCCGGCTGGAAGCCGAGGTAGCTGAGGCGTGCCTTGATAAAGCGAGCCGCGATCTGCTGCTCGGCCGTGACGGTGTCCCGCCCGCCCATGGCGTCGGACGCGATGAAAAAGATATCCGCCTTGATCTCATCAGCGCTGATGTCGTCGAGGGCCCGGTTGAGAGCTGCGGTCTCCGCTGCTGGCGCCGGAGGGGCCTCAGGGGTCACGGTGGCCGCACCGAGGCTGGCGACAAGGGCAATGGGCAGGGGAGCTAAGTTCTTAATCAACATGGTGCACACGAAGGGTGGCAGAAAGGGGGTTCAAGAGAATAAGGAGATGATCGCTTCGACGGGCGACCCGGCACAGGACTCTTACGAAGTGGTGCCGTGGATGCCCCCGGGACCTATTTTGCCAAGCGCGCGAGCAGTGCATCGACCTGGGCCGGATCTTTTGCGAGGTCGTCGAGGTTGGCCCTACAGCTCTCGCACTTGACCTTGTTCAGGTGGAACCCCATAAACTGCTCGGCCTTCTCAGGTAGGTTCCCCGACAGCAGATCGGCGAGCACGCCGCGCTCGCGGCAGCCCACACTGAGCTCGATCCAGATTGCGGACACATCCAAATCCAGCAGCCGCCCGCCACCGTCCTCGGCCTTGGCCAGGAAGTCCAACAGGTCGCCACCGGACTCACGCTGGGCGGCAATTTGCTGCAGGCGTTTGATAGCCCGGAACTTGACACCCGCCACGGCGGTCTCGTTCCGCATACCGAACTCGCGCCACACATCGCGGTTGCGCCAGCCCCCGGCAAAGAGAGCCTCAAGCACGGTTACGCGCTGGTATTCGCCGGAGGCCCAAGTCTCGGTCACCCACTCCTTGAGGCTCTCCCCGAGCAGCTCCTGGGCGCGCTCCGAGAGCTCGATACCACGGACGATTGCGCTGGGCGTATCGTCGTCGTGGATGAAGGAGTCAAGGTCCGGGAAGTCGTCGTTCTCCTCGTCCCCCAGCAATGTGCGCAGCTTGCGGCGACGCATGAAGTCAATGGAACGGTTGCGCACGATTCCGAACATGTACTGCTCGAAGGTGTAGGCGCGATTGAAATTTGCAATGCCTCGAACGGCACCCAGTAGGGTCTCTTGCAAGACATCCTCTGCGGCCTGAACATCGCCGGCTGTGCGCCTTGCAGCATAGGCAAGGAGCCTGCCGCCGTAGTGCTCTTCCACTCGACACCACTCTGATTCATCCCGCGCTTGCAGCAGGTCAATGTCAGGTTTCCAAGCGGCCAAAACTCTCCTTGGGGTGCGACTAGTTGGCGGTGACGAGACCGGCGCCCGCTTCACGCGCCTCGAAGAAAGCGTCCCGGGCGCGGCTGAACAGAGCCTCGCGTTTGGAAACATCTACGTGGGGATAGAATGCGATGCCCGCCGAGATCTCAAGGGGGTCGCCGATGATGTCCTTTAGGCCGCGCTCGTTGGCGATAGCCTTGATTCGCTCGGCCATGACGGTGGCACCGTCGGGGCCGGTGTTCGGCAAGAAGAAGAGGAACGAGCTCTCGTCGAAACGGCCCAGTACGTCCGTGTCCCGGGAGGTCTCGAGGAAGGCGCCCGCGAGCTGACGCAAGACGTCCTCGCTAGCCTGGCCTTCAAAGCCCAGCATGACGCAGGACAGGGGCGTGCCGAAGCGGCGCGCGCGCTTGAACTCCTCGTCCAGCTTGAAGGTCAGGAACTCGTAGTTGAAGAGGCCCGTCTCGGGGTCCACCAGGGCCCGTAGAATCGGCTGGGTGCTGCCGCTCATGAGGTCGCCCAACAGGGACTCGGGCAGGGCGTGCTCGGTGCCAGCTCCGCGCTCGGAGACCTGCAGCGCCGGGCGAGGATCGGCGCCAGCCAAAGCCTCGCGCAGAGCGCTCGCCGAGATCGGCTTGGGAATCACCTTCGAGGCACCGCAGAACGATGCAATCGCCCCACCGACCCCAAGGTCATCGTTGCCCACGATAAAAATGCGAGCCCGGGAGGTACCCGTTAGGCGGCGGCAGGATTCATAGGCGTTCTCCGGGCCAGCGGTCACGTCCAGCAGGATCACGTCGCCGGGGGCGCCAGCGCCCTCGCGCAGCTCATCTACAGTTGCCGCCCCACCAAACTCCCAGCCCTCGAGGTTCTGGGCAGCTGCGCTGGTGGAGTTCAAGAGCACCTCGTCCGAGGTGACAATGCGAATAGTACGAAGGCCGTCGCCCATGGGAATAGGGGGGATGAGTGAACAAAAGGAAGGACAGAAGAGTCTCAGGCTAGGCTCTTTGGCCCCAGGAATCACGCAGGACGCACCGGTAATCTGCGCATAGTGACCAAAAGTGGTGTTTCGGCCGTACTAGGTATGCACCGGGAGCCATCGTTTGGGAGTTAGCCCACAGGCGAGCGGCTTTGGGCTGGCGCGGCATGAATCGCAGGCTAGGAGCTCAGCTCTTCTTCCCACTCGGGGTTGATGCGGAAGTTGCCTGAGACCGTTTGCACGTCCTCGTTGTCTTCGAGGGCTTCGATCAGCTTGAGTAGCTTCTTGGCCTCCTCGATCGTCGGCACTTCAGTCACGGTCTGGGGTACGTAGCTGATTTCCGCGGTCAGGAACTCCTCGTAACCGGCTGCCTCGAGGGTGCCCTTGAGCTCGATGAACTCCGTGGCGTCTCCGTAGAAGGTAGCGATGCCCTCCTCTACTTTCACGTCTTCGGCACCGGCCTCCAGGGCGATCTCCATCAGCTCGTCCTCTTCCTTATCGTTGGACTCGACCACGAAGACCGAGCGCAGATCAAATAGGAAAGAGACCGAACCCTGGGCGCCCAGGTTCCCACCACGCTTCTCCAGGCAGAACTTGATGTCCGGTGCGGTACGGTTGCGGTTGTCGGTCAAGCAGACAATCATCAGAGCGCTCCCGCCGGGCGCGTATCCCTCGTAGACCAGCTCCTGGAACTCTTCGCCGTCCTTGTTGCCAGCGCCCTTCTTGATCGCACGCTCGATGTTATCCTTCGGCATGTTCGCCGCGCGAGCCTTCTCGACGGCTAGGGCGAGCCGTGGGTTTTGATCGACGTCCGCGCCGCCGACGCGGCAGGCCGAGACGATGTGCCGCGCGCACTTGCTGAAGATCTTCGCCTTCTTGGCGTTAACCGAGTCCTTGCGACGCTTGACGTTTGCTGCGTGTGAGTGGCCAGCCATGGAGAGTTTCTGGATCAGGGTCCGGACCAGGTCCGAACAGGGCGAAAATGGTGATTATAAAGAAAGCGGGCTCGCTGGACTGAATCCAGCAGAGCCCGCCTTCCAAAAAAGCCCAGGGGCTCTTAGCGCTTCGAGAACTGGAAGCCGCGTCGTGCACCACGACGGCCGGGCTTCTTACGTTCGACCTGACGCGAGTCACGGGTCAAGAGGCCAGCCTCGCGGAGGCCTTCGAAGTGAGCGGGGTTGACCTCTTTAATTGCGCGGGCAATGCCCAGCAGCACCGCACCGGCTTGACCGTTCTGGCCGCCACCCTTGACGTTGACGTGCACGTCGTAGGAGTCGCTGGACTCAGTCAGAACCAAGGGAGCCTTGGCTTGGGTCTGGTCGCGGTCAGTGACGAAGTACTCGTCGACCGGCTTGTTGTTTACGGTGAAGACGCCGGTACCGGGCTTCAGACGGACGCGAGCCACGGCCGTCTTGCGTCGGCCAAGACCCCAGGTCCATGGGTTGTTGACTACCATTAGAGAGTTGCCTCGACTTTGTTGTCAGGCGCTTGGGCCTGGTGGGGATGTTCGTTGCCAGCGTAGACCTTAAGGTTGCGGAGCATCTCGCGGCCAATACGGTTCTTCGGGAGCATGCGTCGAACGGCCTCGCGAACGATGTCGATCGGGCGGTTCTCGCGAACGTATTCGAGAGAGGTGGACTTGAGGCCACCGGCGTAGCCTGAGTAGCTCATGTAGACCTTCTGCTCGTTCTTCTTGCCGGAGAGGCGCGCGCCCTCTGCGTTAACAACGACGACGTGAGCTCCGTTCAAGAAGTTCGGGGTGTAGGTCGGGCGGTCCTTGCCCATAAGCTGCATAGCAATCTTAGAGGCCATGCGTCCGAGGGCGTGCTCAGAGGCGTCGTACACGTACCAGCGTGTCTCGACTTCTTCCGGCTTGAGGTTAGTGGTCTTCATCTGAAAAGGTAGAGAGGGCTGCAGAGGCAGCGGCTTCTTGTTTCTTTTGGGTCCAAACCCTTGTGGGCAGGCCAGTGGGGGCAGTCTCTGGACTACCTCTATTGGCACACGACACCCGGTTCCCGGGCGCGATGGGCCGAACAGATTAGCGACGAGGTCTTTCCCCGGCAATGCTTTTTCTTGGGTTCCTTCGATTCTGATCGAATCGTGAGGGGCGCTTCGCGCGGCGGGGGCGGTTGGGCGTCCGGCACCTCGGTCAGCAGCAGGGTTCCGGACGGCCGGTGGGGTCTGGGATGTTCTGGGCGTCTAGGGGGCCGTCCCTGAGGGATTCCTCCACCCTGCTGCTGACCGAGACGCCTTCTGGGGGCGCAACGGCTCTGGGGAGGGAGGGGACGAAGTCATCTATCGTTCGGAGGGGTGTACGCGGGGTAGGTGGCTCGGAGGTAGGTCTTGGGTTGGTTTAGGCGGGCTAGGAAGGTGGCTTGGCCCATGGGGAGGGCGGCGATGAGCCAGGCAGGGGGAGCAGGGGGTTGGGCGGTTGTTTCGGGGGGTTTTTCAGCGGGCATGGGGCCTAGGGGGGTGATATGGCTGGATTGGGTGCGGAGCCAGGCCATAGGGAGGTCGCCTAGGCTTTGCTGGAGCTGTCCCCCATCGAGTTGACTTAGCCAGGGGCCCTTGGAGCCGTTCCAGGGGGTTCGGGTCCATAAGCGAGCGGCACGGGGGGCCTGGGCTTGCCAGGTAAAGACCCCTTGCTGGGTGCCAGCGCTGGGCATGATCTCGGCTAGGGGGACTTGAAACCCTAGGGGGGAGTGGCTGGGAACGACCTCTAGGGCTAGGCAGGCTGGGCCGAAGGGGATGGACTCGATGGCGCCCTTGGTTTGGATTCCCTGCCACGAGTCGGGCTGGTCTTGCTGGGCGGCGAAGTCGATCACCTGGCGTTGGCTCTTGTCCAGGGAGACTAGGGCTCCGCCTAGGGCGGCCAGGCAGGTGGCGGAGGTTGCGGCCAAGGCTAGGGCCAGGCGCGGTCGGCGGCTCCTCCATAGAAGCCAGGTGCCCACGTAGGAGAGGGCCAGCAGCAGCAGGCCCATGACGGACGGGCTCGGCAGGGGGCGCTCGACGGGTGGCAATGAGCGCTGGGCAAGTGCCTTGGGAAGCGGCCCGGGGGCACGCTCCCATCCAAGGTAGCGCGCCTCTCCCCCACCGGTGGCGGTCACCGTCGGGACTAGAACCGAGCCGCGCTCGGGGCCAACGGGAATGGGGATCGAGATCGTTGCCCCGGAGAAGCTGCGGGACAGGACGGCGTCCTGTCCGGGCTTGTCGCCATGGATGGTCGTCGTGCCCAGGGGCCCGAAGTCCAGCACCACGGACTCGATGTCGCCGTCCAGGGCGAGTCGACCATAGCTGAGCCGGCTCTCGCCTGCGTCGGCCAAGGGCACCGCCGCGAACAGCAAGATCGCCATGAGCAAGCTGCTGAAAAGGTAGCCCTTCACGCCTCGTCCTCCTGCTGGTCCTGGGTTGCGGCTGGGTGATTCGGTCCGGGCGCCCGCTGCCCCGCCAAAGCGGCGGCGCGGACCGCGACGGCTGCGGCCAGGGCGCCGAAGGGCGCTAGGGCCAGACGCGGCTCGAGGTCCGGGTTCTCGGCCGCCCAAAGCAGGCACCAACCTAAGGGACTCCAAGAGAGCCAGCCCTGGGCGTCGCCAGGGGAGAGAGGCGCGCCGCCCTTGGCCAGGCCAATGGACATGGCAACCATCACGGGCACCAGCACAAGGCCAAACCAAGCCAGGTCGCGATAGCCAGGACCAACGCAGGAGTCCGCTTCGGACGCGACCGGGGGCCGGGGATTGCACAGCAAGAGCAGCATGACGAGGGCAGCGGCGGCCGCTCCGAGCAGCGGGCCAAGGGGGAGACCCGCGGCCAAATCGCTGGCCCCTGCAAAGGCGAACAGGGGCAGCCCCAACAGCAGGCCGCCCGCAAGCGGAGACTGGTCGCCTTGGGCGTGCCCGAGGCGCGCTCGGCCGAGGGGCGCACCAAACAGAACAAACCATGGCAAGAAGGCTAGGGCGAGGCGCGACATACCCGCAGGCAGGGTTCCCCGGGGCCAAGCCGAGCCCAGGGCACCGGTCCCATCTAGGACTAAGGGCAACGCGCCAAGAACCGCGCAAAAGACGGCTTTCGACATCGAATGGGACACTTTAGCCCTGGCGCCCACCAAGGCTAGCCCTCTTCCGGGGCCTTGCGAAGAGCCATTACGGGACGCTCCCAACGCACGTCCAAGGACTCCCAGTCCTTGCCCGCGCGCAGCTCGTCCAGGCCACTTCGAATTGAATCCCACTTATGGCTAATCGGCAGCTCGCCAGGTGCATCCTGGGCCGGGCTCCGACCAAAAAGAACGACGCGGTGGTTCTCCAGTTCAATCCGAGCGCCAGGTTCCTTAGGCGAAGTCAAGCGCGCACGGCGCGCGTCGATCACGATACGCCCCAGAACCTCGTAATCCTCGTCGCTGAGGAACTGCCACATGCTGTCGGCAATGGCGAGGGCGTCGAGCTGGACTTGGTCCTCGAGCCACACGCTATCTGGCACGTCCTCGAGGCGATCGATCACGGGCAAGTAGCGCGCGCCAACGCTGGGCGGGCTGGGCCAGGGCCCCTCGAGGATCACACCCCGAGGTCTTCCCGTGGACCAGTCCACGGCCACACAGAAGTAGGTGTCTTGCCAGGCGATGCACGCCACGGGCCGGCGCAGGCGCAGGGGCACCTCCAGGCCGTCCGGCCAGAGGATGCGTGGCTCGCCCAGCTCTTCGAGGAAAGAGAGCTCCCGTAGACCGGCCATCACTGCCGCGACGCCGGCGGGGTCATCGGCCTCGAAGTCGTCGATCGCGGCCATGCGCATACTGAGCATCTCTTCCCAGCGCGGATCGAGCCACTCGGTGACGACCGCGCCTTGTTCCGTCTGCAGGACCTCACCGTACTCAAGCAGAAAGCGGTTGGTCTCGACCCGGGTAAAGCCGCTGATCTCCGCCCCCTTGTCCAGCCTGCCGCCTAGGATCACGGCCAGGGCGATCAAACCCAGAAAGAGCAGCGGGCGGAGGGCCTGGCTGGCGACGAGTCCGGTCCGCCGAGTCCTTGGGACAAAGCGCGAAGCCAGAATGCCAACGGGCCGAGCCGCGACCCTGGACGGACTCGTGGGGAGTGCTTCCATGGTTGCGGCCCGGCCTGTGCAGTCGGTGCGAATCGCCGTTTTCGGCTCTTAGTTGACCCGTGAGACCACGGGGGTGGTCTCCACGGTGGCTACGCTGGGCGCCGACTTGCGGGCACCGGCCACGGACTCGATGAACAGGTCCAGGCTGGTCTGCAGCTCTTGGACCGCGTCCCGGGAGAGAACAACGCGGGCGCCATTCTGGCTGTGCATCTCGTGGCCGAGCAGGCGCGAGATGATCTTGAGGTGGGAGAGCTCGCGGTTGAGGCGATCTGCGGCAGCGGCTTTCGAAGTCTTATCCATAAGAGTCGTTGTTGGGAGAGGCGTGGGTTCCCGGAAGTCCCGGTGCGGACCTGAATCAGGACCGTTATTCATTATCGTCGCGCAAGATGCAGTCAAACCGTGCATCCTAGTGCTGAGTCTCGCTATCTTGGCAGGCTGACAGCGCGACCTCAACAAACGCCTCTATGAATCCTGCTCCCGATCGCCAGAAAAGTTCTAAGTCCGGCTCCGCCAAGGGCTCCAGTCGCCCTGGCTCTGGGAACCGCAATTCCCAAGGGGGGGGCGAGTCCCGGGTGACCACTTTTAAGGGCTTTACCCTGAGCGCCTTCCAGATCCAATCCGTGGAGGCGATCCGGCGCGGGGAGAACCTGCTGGTCAGTGCCCCCACCGGCGCCGGCAAAACCCTAGTTGCGGAGTACGCGATCTACGATGCGATCCAGCGCGGCAAGCGCGTGGTCTACACCGCACCCATCAAGGCCCTGTCGAATCAAAAGTACCGGGACTTCCGTGATGATCCGGACGTGGACGTGGGCCTGATGACCGGGGACGTCACGATTCGCCCCGAGGCCCAGGTGCTGATTATGACCACCGAGATCCTGCGCAATCAGATCTTCGAAAGCCCGGCCATGCTGAATGATGTGGACTACGTCATCTTCGACGAGGTGCACTTCATGGACGACCGCGAGCGCGGAACAGTCTGGGAAGAGACATTCATCTTTGCGCCCCGGGGCATTCGTTTCGTGTCCCTATCCGCCACCATCCAGAACCTAGACCAGCTTGGCTCTTGGATCCGCGAGATTCGCGAAGAGGACCTTACCGTGGTCCGCTCGGACAAGCGGCCCGTCCCCCTGAAGCACAGACTGTTCACGGAGAAGAGCGGGCTGTTCGACCTCGGGCGCCTGCCGGCCGTCGCCAAGCACGAACTCCAGAACGACCGGGACAAGCGCAACAAGAAAGGCCGCGGCCGTGGGCGTGGACGCCCCTTCCGCCAGGCTCCAAAGCTCGATCGCCTGCTGGACGAGGTCCAAGAGAACAACGCGATGCCGGTCCTGGTCTTCTCGTTCAGCCGCAAGGACGTAGAGCGCCTGGCCTACGCGAACCAGCACCGCGAGCTTTTGGACGACGAGGAGTTCGAGCGCATGAAGGCTCTGCAGCTTGAACTCGTAACCAGCTACGACCTCGATGAGGCCGAGCTGATCGGCGATGTGTACCGCCTGGCGCGCCACGGCATTGGCTACCACCATGCCGGTATGCTGCCGATTCACAAGGAGATGGTCGAGCGGATGTTCTGCACCGGGCTCTTGAAGATGATCTTCACCACGGAGACCTTCGCCATCGGGATCAACATGCCCGCGCGCACGGTCGTCTTTGCGAGCCTGAAGAAGTACGACGGCATCAGCATGGACTACCTGCGCACCCGAGACTACCTCCAGATGGCCGGTCGCGCTGGACGCCAGGGCATCGACAAGGAGGGGCTCGTCATCTCGATGCTCGGCATGAAGGACCTGGAAGAGGCGCCCCTAAAGCGCATCCTCTCAGGCAACCCCGAGCCTGTCCAGAGCCGCTTTAAGCTGTCGTATTCGACCCTACTGCACCTGATCTCTCACATGGGGCGCAGCCACATCCACGAGGCCTGGGACAAGTCCTTTAACCGCTACCAGCACCGCGAGGGCAGCAAAAAGGCCCGCGAGCACAACCGTCTTAAGCAGCACGAGCTGCTGGACAATCACCTGGACTTCCTCGAGGAGCTCGGATACTTCGAGCCCGAGGGTCCCGAGGTCGGGCGTGGCGCGTTGACCGGCCGCGGCAAGCTCTCCAGCCATATCTATGGCTACGAGGTCCAGGTCACGGAGCTCCTCTACCAGGGCATCCTCGAGGACCTCGCGCCCAAGGCTCTGTGCATGGTCTTCACGGCCCTGGTCTACGAAGAGCGGCGGCGGGAGGGTGCCCCGCGCCTGCCCGCTCGCCTTTACGGCGACCTGCGCAAGAAGATCGACCGCACCATCGGCGACATGCAGCGAGTCGAGGCGCGCTTCGGCATCGACAGCCCAATGCGCACCTGCGATTGGGGGCTGACCCGGCCCCTGTTCGACTGGATCCGCGGAGGCACCCTCGAGGAGATCGAGGAGCGCATGGACACGGGCGGCGGCGACTTCGTCCGGTGCCTACGCATGACCGTACAGCTCTTGCGTAACGCCAAGCGAGCGGTGCCTAAGGACTGGGCAATGTACGACTCGCTTGGCGATGCGGTCGAGCTGCTCAACCGCGACGAGGTCGATGCCACCCGTCAACTGGAGCTAGGGTAGCCGGCGCCGAAGAGGCTGCCCACCATGACAAAGACCCCCGACAGGCAGCGTTCGCAGCCTGTCGGGGGTCTTTGCTTGGCCACCGGTACTTCTTAGCCCCTGCGTCCTTTTTTCTGGGGGAAGGTCAGGTCGCTCAGGCCGCGCGTCAAGGTGCGCGCCAGTCGCTTGTCCTCAAGGATCTCTGCGTCCTTCTTCGCTTTGAGCGATGAGCAGGAGATAAACTCCTCGCAGCCGAGCTCGTCCTGGATGGACTTCGCCAGGGCTTCGACCTCGGTCTTGCTCTCTTTCGTTGCAAAAAAGAACGTGGGCAGTCCCTCGATCTCATGCATATCCGAAACCAGGTCAAAACCCAGTACCGTGGCCTTGGGGTTGAGCAGGGTCACCGTGCGCACGTTCTCGTCGCGGGAAGCCTGCCGCACGGCCAGGGCCGTTCCAGCGCCGACGCCGACCACGCTGAGGTTTGACGAGTGCACGCGCTTGTCCGAGCGCAGCCAGCGTGCCGCCTTCTCGACATCCCTAGTCGCAAAGGCCCAGAGAGACTCGCGCTCCTTGTCGGTCTCCAACAGCTTGTAGTCGCCCACATCGTCGTTAGTACTGTCGCCGTGGCCCCGCAGGTCCAAAGTCAGAACGGCATAGCCCTCTTTCCACATGCTCTCGGCAAGGTCGGCAAGGCTCGCGCGGTTGGAGCCAGCATCGTGGATCAGCAGAGCTGCAGGAGCACGCTCATCACCCTTGGGCACGTAGAAGCTGGCCTTTAAGGAAAGATCGGAGGAGACGTTGATGTCAACGGTCTCGATAACCACGTCTTTCCCGCGTACGGCGGGGGTAAGACTGACGGTCTCAGAGGCGGCTTCGGCGTTCACAGGGCCCGTAATTACGAGCAATGCCGCCAGCAGGATTTTGTCCAGCATGTTGAAGAGTAGAGGTGTCCGGGGGGGAGGACGAGTTTTCGTTTAGCAGGAACTCTCGGGGAGGGGATTCGGTCCGCTTGAGTCTGTTATCGTCGGGGACACGGTAAGAGACATTGTGCCGGGGACCCGGGTACCTGACAAGCCATCTAGCCGCCATTCCGCCTAAAGTAACCCCTCAAAAAGCGATCATTTACACACTCGAAGGACCGCAAAAACTGTGCTTGCAGAGCTAGAATCGCCCACCAGTTCGCACGATTGTGACCAAAGGGCCATAGCCTGAGCCATGGACCATATTTTGGGCTCGGCGGACCCGGGTAGTTGACCTCATATCAATCTTTCGTGGAGTCCTCTGTGGAGCCATCTAGTGGGGTCTCCGCGACCGACTCCAGCAACTCGGGGGCTTGCATCCCCCACTTCTTGTCCTTCCAGCCCGCTCCAAGGACGCCCGTGTCGCCCTGATCCAGGATGCTGCTGTCCACCAAAGTCCAGTCCGGCAGGCCGACGCCGGAGACAAACACGGGGACCTGGTAGCCCAGCCTTGAGCCACGTACGCCTGTGCTGCCGAAAATCCCGACGAGCGCTGCGCCCGGTCCTGCATCGTGTCGCGGTCCCACGGCGAGCAGCAGCAGATCGTCGCCTTCAAAAATGCGGTCTGTAATGCGGACCTTACCAGCCCGGACCTCGATGCCGCCTGTCTCATCAGGATCGCCAAGCACGCGATACCAGGCCGAATTCGAGTCTGCATTCCCGTAGAGGATCACGTTGCAGCTAGAGAGCTTCTCGTCTGCCGCATCCAAGCGCGCAGTAAATTGCTCGTCGCTTAGTACCGCGACCTCCCCCGCCGCCCGGTAGCTCCAGCGCTCTAGATCATAGCGCGCCCGCTCCATCAACTCGCGGTCCTCGTCAGCCTTGCCCGAGGTCCCGTAGACTAGGACGAAGCCATGGTCAAAGGCACGCTTGAATGGACCCGCATGCTGGGGGTTCTTCTCCCCCGGGCCGGGGCGGCCCCGCACCCAAGCGCCATCCTTGTCTCGGACCACGTGCAGGGTCCGCTGGGTCGCAGCACCAGCGAAGGTCGTGTCCCCCACAATCCACTCGATCGGCCGCCCACGGTTTGGCCCGTGCAAGATCAGCGCACCGGCGCTCGGCGAGCTGACCCGCAGCACGCGCGACTCGGGATTCCATTCGCCCCTAACCACCACGGGCTCGCCGTAAAACCGCGGCTGCAGGACCTCGACCCAAAAATGCTTCGAGTCTACCGCCGGGTCCACCGTGCGGAAGTAGAGCGAGTCCGGCTGGGTGCGCCAAGTATCCCGGGGCAGGTCGGCGGCGATCTCCGTAAACATGTCGAAGATACCCGGCCAATCTACGCACTGGTTGCCCCACCAGTGCCCAGCGCCCTCTTCGAAGTGGCTGCGCAGCTCGGCCTTGGGCTCAAAGTCCCAATCCGCCCGCGCGGCGATCATCAACTCGGCCTCTGCAGCCGGCACGTTGTCGTCGGCCGTCCCGTGCAGCACAAAGGTCGGCACCTGCACCAGGTTGCCCATCTGCTTAAGGGTGAGCGAGGCCCCGTCCGCACGCTGCCACAGCTCCGCGAGCTCGCCGGCAGGCCGACCGCCGTAGGAGTCGAAGCTAGACCAACCCGCCGAAGGCGCGATGGCCTGGAAGCGGTCCGGATCATTGGCGCCTAGGTGCCACGTGCCGTGGCCGCCCATGGAGTGGCCCGTCAGGAAGACGCGCTCGTCGTCGACGCTTGTGGTCAAAAGCGCATGGTCTAGGGCCTCATAGGCATCCTGCCGCCCCCAGTCCTGCCAGTCGAATCCGAAGGGCCGCCGGTTTAGCGCTGCGGCGATGGAGAAGTCGCCCTTGCGCCCATAGGCCCGGGCCTGGTTCATGGCCGGCACACTCGCGCCGTGCAGGCTGAGCACTAGGCTGGGTTCGACGCCGTCGGTGGCAAGCTTGGGGTCGCGCTCGACTAGGCCGTACTCTTGTAGGCTGCCGTCGATAGCACTCTCGAAGACGACCCTGTGGGTCTCGCCTGACTCCCGGGCAGGGATCTGGAAGATGGCCGAAGGTTCGGTCAGGGTGGCCCGCTGGCCGCCTTCACCCTCCGGGCTCCAATCGCCGTTTAGACGCAGATGTAGGTTCGGTGCGGACAACTTCGTGAGCTTGCGCTCGGACCACACGGGGACACGTAGAGCAAAGGGCGCGAGGGGCAGAGCCGAGACAAGGTCACCCGCCACGCTCTCCAGTACCGTCGCTCCTCCCTCCGGAGACTTGACCTCGCGCGCGCTCCAACTGCCACCGACCAAGGGGCTGGCGCTGGCGTTGAACACGGGCAACTCGAGCCTGGTCTGCGCTGCCTCGCCGCGCACTAGATCTGGGATCAAGGCGTCCCAAGTCGCAGGCACCAGGGCATCGCCGTCGACCCGCGTCAAGGTCAGGCGCGGGTTGCCCCGGATGCCGTTCAAGAAGATCGAGTTCGGGCCCACCTCGAGGGCCACGGGCACGCCTCCGAAGCCGTAACCGTAGACATCCCCCGCGAAGCCCGCACCACCTACGAACAGACGCGATGCGCCGGTGGCCTTGGCCATGTAGACGCCCGGCTCGTCCACGTCCACGCTGGTGAAGGCCCAGCCCGTGCGGAATCCCGGTGCCACCTCGCCGGGCTTCGTTGACTCGTAGGCCGTCCACACGCCCTGGCCGGTCTCGCCGGTCAGCTGCTGGCCTGCCTGGGGGCTTGGGCTCGAGCGATCTAGCAGGTAGCGCCGAAAGACCTGGTCCGGGCGAAAAGGCCGCCGCCCAGTAGCATCTGTCGCGGGGATTACAAGCCACTCGACCGGTTGGAGGACTACCGGGGCCGCGGACGCATCGCGGGGCTCTTGACTCGCGTCGGCCTGGGTCAGGAACGCGAGGCTCGCGATCAGGGTCGGAAGTAGGCGCTGCATGGGAAAGTGTGCGAATTTGGGAGAGGGTGCCATCTCCAAATGAAGCCGCCCGGAACCGAGACCACTTGGGCTCGGGTCCGGGCGGCACACTTGGTGAACGAAGGGCCGATCGGGCTAGGATCCTAGCTGCATCGGCTCCCGGGTTCTAGTTTAGGGGCAGATCACTAGCTCGAGCCCGTTGGACAGGGCAAAGCCGCCAGGCTGGGAACTGTCCGTGGCGAAGCACTGGAAGTAGACCGGCAGCCCTGCGAAGGCCGGGTCCACGGGGATCGGAAGGGTCCAGGTCGTCGTGCCAGTCAGGCCGACCACGAAGGTCAGGGGGATGACCAATGATCCGGGATTGACCAGGACGATGCCGCCGAAGAGAGGCGCGTTGATCTGTCCAAGGGAGACGGCGTTGAAAGAGCCAAAGCCCGGGACGTTGGTGGACACGATGTCGATGCTTGTGCCAAGTCCTGCGGCCCCGACACCAATCATGCCGATCGTGTTTGCCGGGGATGCAGCCAGGCCGTAGGCCGTGAAGCCACAGGGTTCCGAGCAGCCGCCGCTGAAAGCCTGGTTCTGGTTGACTTGCCCCGGGGTCTCCCCAAGGGATGCCTGCCAGGTGAAGTCATCCGGGCCCGCGCCCGTACCGCCGAGCTGCAGAGATGTGCCCGCACTGGTCGAGCTGCTCTCGGACACGCCAATACTGGTCGAGGTCATGCCCGATGCCGGCCCGTTGGTCGCCGTAAAGGTGCCCTCGTAGCTCAAGAGCTCTAGGACGCCTGTGGACAGGTCCACCAGGGCGACCCCGTCGGGACCGCCGTTCTGCAGGCCATTCACCGAGAACGCCAAGGACCCGACACAGGCACCTTGATCGGGGATGAAGCCACTCAGGTTAATCGTCTCATAGGTCACGCCGCCGTTGCCGTTGTATGCCACTAGTTGGAAGCCCGCCAAGTCCAAGCCCGCAGGACCCGCGATCTCGACAAACTCGTTGACGTCCGTACCACTGTTGTCGTAGTGCAGCTCGTTGATCCAGGGCGATCCCGTTCCACCACCAGTAGAGCCGGCCATGGGCGTGCCCGAGACCTCGCCGGTCGTGCCAGACTCGTTACCGCTGAAGTCTTCAGCGGACACGATGTAGTAGAGAGGAATGCCGTTGGTCACGCCGCTATCGCTGTAGGCCGACTGGGTCACCATGCCTCCAACCGGAAAGTAGGGGCCACCCGAAGATGTTCCGCGGTAGACGCGGTAGCCCGCGTTGTCCGGCTCGGTGTTGTCCGACCAGTTGAGGTTCACTACGGAGTCACCCGCCGTTGCGCTAAGACCGGTTGGCGTTGCCGGGGGCACCGTGTCCGCGACACAGTTGCTTCCGTACAGGCAATCGACCCACTCGGGGTGGTCCGCAAAGGGATTGCGGTTGCCCTGATACGCGAAGACCTGGTTGTTGCGCGCGATCTCCTTGGCGTCCACGGGATCTGCGTAGTGCCACTGGAGCAGCACGCTGAGCATCCCCATGTAGGCTACGGATTCGTTGCTGCCGGTGGTCGTGCTGTTGATCAGCCCAGCGCTATCGGTGAGGCGCAGGTCCGGCTCGGAGAAGCCAGTCACGCCGTGGTTGCCGCCCTCGTAGCGGATGTCCATGTAGAACATGGCACGGGCGATGTCGCCCTTGCGCCCGCTCCAAACTTCGAATAGTTGGGCGCTGTGATTAACCCAGTTGGAGTTGCCGGGGTGTGTGCCGCTTCCACCTCCCTGCCCGTCGTTCACATTCGTGGTCAGCTCCGACCAGCCGCCGTTACCGTTACCGAAGGGGTAGTTGCCGCGGGATGAATTGTAGGAGGTGTCGCTTAGAAACAGCTGGTGGCAATCCACATAGGGATAGTTCGTGCCGCCGTCGTTGGGGAAGCCATGGGACTTCGGCCAGGTGTGCTCGCGGTTGAAGCCGCCGCCGCTCTTGGAGTAGCTCTTGTTGCGGTAGACATCGAGGATGTGGCTGGAGTTCGCCGGATCCTGGTCGGCCTTCTTCAGGATATCCAAGGTGTCCGTGCCGCTGCCCGAGTAGTTAAACCTCTGGTGGTCGTCGATGACCTGGTGCAGAGAGTTGCGCAGGGTCGTCGGGGTCGACGTGTCGACGCTCGTATAGTATCCCCCCGGCGCTTGGGCCGATGCCGGGAGAGAGGCGAGCAGTGCGAAGAAGACAAGGGGGGCAGGTCCCTTGCGCAGCTGTTGGAGGTGCAGCATGGAGGTAGGAATAGAGGGCTGAGAGAGGGGCGGAGGGAGGGCTCCGCTACCCCATAAACTACCCCAAACCTGCCGCCTTAGGGGGGATTTAGCACCAGACCTTAGTCTGAAGCAGCCGCTCGCGATTCACCCACAACTTTGACGGAACCATCTTGGCCCCCCTCGATCGTTCTCCTCTGTGGCTGAGGGCCCGTTTGCCCCTATGGCTTCGTTCCCGAGCCAAGTTTCGGCACAGCCTTGGGAACAAACTCGCGCCGAAATCAGACCCCCGAAAACTCCTGGGGCTGCCCACTCCAAGCATCCGCGCTCATCCCTTGGCTTCGCGCCACGAGATCCCGTAACTTGACGCCATGTGGATCCGAAACCAAGAGGGCGAGCGCATCGCCAACACGTGGGTGCCCGGCACACCCGGCGGCCGGGACGTGGTGGTGATCGGCCACGGGGTCACCTCCGACAAGGAGCGGCCCTGGTCCGAGCATCTCTCCAAGCGACTGGCCCAGGGCGGAGTGGCCTCGATCCGCATCGCCTGGTCGGGCAACGGCGAGTCCGAGGGTTCGTTTGAAGACTCCACCATTACAAAAGAAGTCCACGACCTCGGCGCAGTCTTGGACGCCCTGGGCGAGACGTGGAGCGTGAGCTTCGTTGGCCACAGCATGGGCGCGGCGGTCGGCATGCGCCGCGCGGCCGCGGACCCCCGGATCCGCCGACTGGTCAGCCTGGCGGGCATGGTACACACGAGGCAGTTCATGGACAGCTACTTCGGACACCTCAAGGTCGGTCAATCCATGCTGGACAAACCCCACTGCCCACTGAGCGCGAAGCTCGTGGATGACCTTCATGAAATCGAGAGCGTTGTCGGCGATGCCCCTAAGATCGCCGTGCCCTGGCTCATCGTCCACGGTACACAAGATAACGTGGTGCCGATCGCCCACGCCCGGGATGCCTATGCCGCCGCACAGGAGCACGTCGAGCTTATTGAGCTCGACGGCACCGATCACTCCTTCACCGGGGCGGGTTTGGCCCAAATGCTCGACGCCGTTGTGCCCTGGCTCTGCATGCCTTAGTCCGTGTAGCCGAGACCTTCCATGTGGTTGCGCATGGCCTCGTCGATGACCACGGGTCCGAACTCGCGCTCGTAGATCATGGTTGCGCTGTGGATTCGCTCCCACTCTGCGCGCAGGGCGTCGAGCACGCCTGGATCCGAGGCGGCGCGCTCGTTGTGCTCACTGGGATCCTCGGTCAGGTGGAAGAGCTGCTCAACCTCCTCGGATTCGCGACGATCCCGTTCGGTCCCCACGATCGCCTTCCAATCGCCGCGCAGAACGCCTACTACGAGTGAGCCCTCTTCCTGGCGGTCATCGTCGGGATTGGGCAGGTCCACACTAGTGGTCAACACCACGCGCGACGGATCCCCTTGTTCATGCAGCCGGAGCCCACGCTCCTGGGGCGAGGCTTCGCCGCCGAGGTAGTGCCTGAGGGTCGGCATCACATCCATCGTGCTCACGGGCTCTTTTACGCGACCACGGGGCGCATCAGTCCCGGGAAACTTGATCATGAGTGGCACGTGAACAAGCTCGCTGAAGAGGCTCTGGCCGTGCTCCCACTGCCCGTGGTCGAGAAACTCCTCGCCGTGGTCCGCGGTCAAGATGACCATCGTCTCGTCGTCCAGCTGAAGCTCCTCGAAGAGCTTTTCTATGTGCTCGTCTAGGTAGCGGATCTCGCTGTCGTAGCAGGCGAGCACATAGTCGAGGGGATTCGCAAGCGCCTCCTCAGGAACCTCCGACTCGTCCTCGAATCCGAGCATACGCGGTAGGTAGTCGAGTAGGTCCTCGCGCATCTCATCGTCCAGCTCATCCCAGGCACCCGCGCGCAACCTTGCGAAGGCCGAGGCACTAGTGGCATCGGGCGCTTCCAATGCGTCTAGGTCGAACCAAGGCTCGCGCACGTAGTACGGATCGTGGGGATCGAAGTAGTGCAGGTACAGGAAGTTGGGCTGCTCGTTGCCAAGCAGCTCCTCCTTCCACTCAAAGATCGTTGCATTGACGGTTTCGGCGATCTCGTCGTCGAGTGCGGAAAAGCGATCAAAACCGCGATCAAAACCCATCTCCACACCTACTAGGACATTGGCCGAGACGCCGTAGGTCTTGTAGCCAAAGTCCCGCATCATCTCCGGCAAAGTCTCCACGGCGCTTGGGATCCTGTTAACCGTCTCGTCGGCGTTCTCCTCGTCGCTCGCCTCCCAGTTAAAGCCATCGACGACACCGTGTTGGAAGGGGTAGGTCGACGTCATCAGGGACGCCGTAGACGGCACGGTCCACGGGCCGGGCGCCTGCCCCTGCTCATAGACAAGTCCCTTGGCGGCAAGGCTGCTCAGGAAGGGAGCATTCTCGCGATCGCAGCCATAGAAGGCCAGGCGATCCGCGCGCAGAGTATCCACGACAATCATCACTACGTCAGGTCTCGGAGAGGCTGCCTCCGGGGCCTCTTCGGCACTGCAGCCCAAACTACCTAAAGTCAACGAGAGCAGGCCCAACAGCGAGGGAATGCGAAGAGGGCTCTTGCGAAAGGAAGTGGTCATAGGCGCGACGTCTCGAGCAAGGGGATGGAGGCGTGCCCAAATCCAGGCACTGTCTTCATGTAACACGGCCACCTTCGATTGCCCCGTACTGCCCAGCGAATATTAAGCCCCCCCCAGCAGGCCCCATGGCGCGACGGACGGGGCTGCTCAAGGCCCGGGCACTTTCCCCGCGCTCTACCCGCCGAACTCAGCCTTGATCAGTCCGCCGAAGGCTTGGATGCCAACGCGCTGGAGGTACTCGCTGAGGCCGCGCAGGCCGCCGAGCTCCTCGCCACCGCCGGCCCGACCGGGGCCGCCGTGGATCATGCTAGGTAGCACCATACCCGGGAAGGTCGCCTGGCCCGCCACGCGCTCGGATACGGTCCAGATGCGGCCGTGCCAGGGTGCCATAGCGAGGATGCAGTCGCGCGCCCACTCCGGGTCGTCGCAGTACACGGCGCCTAGCAGGCTGCCGCCGCCCTTGTTGGCTAGGCGTGCGGCCTCGAGTGCGGAGTCCTCGCGTTCGCCGTCGTAGGGCAGGATCGTAGTGATCGGACCGAAGAGCTCGCGCTCGTGGAAGACGGCCTCGTCAGCGTCCTTGGCCACGACCACGGTCGGCGCAAGGAACCAGCCCTTCTCCATCGCTGGCTCGGAGCCGCCGCAGATGATCGTGCCAGCGGCTGAGAAGGCGTCGATGCCCTCGCGTAGCTCGTTGAACTGGGACTGGCTTGTGACCGGGCCCATACCCGTGCCCTTGTCGGCGGGATCGCCGATGGTGATGCGACCGAGTGCGGCCTTAAACTCTTCCGCCACCTCGTCCACCCGATCCTTTGGTACGAAGACGCGGCGTGCAGCCGTGCACTTCTGGCCCGTCTTCTGGGTCATCTCACGCACGGTGTTAGCGACGAACTCGCCAAAGGTGTCGGATGATGTCTCTAGGCTCGGAGCAAACACGACGGCATTAAGGCTGTCGGCCTCGATGTTTACGTGGGTGTTGTTCTTGACCAGGTTCGGGTGACCCTTGAGCTTCGCGCCGGTCCATGCGGAGCCCGTGAAGGCCAGCTGGTCCTGGGGACCAAGGTGATCTAGCAGGTCACCGGCACTGCCCGCGATAAACTGAAAACTACCTTCGGGCAGGATGCCGGACTCGACCGCAATCTGCGCCATGCGGTAGGCGACCAGCGCCGTGGGCGTGCCGGGCTTCTCGATCACGGGCACGCCGGCGAGGATCGCGCAGGCGACCTTCTCGAACATGCCCCAGCCGGGGAAGTTGAAAGCATTGATGTGCACCGCGACACCCTCGCGGGGTACGAGGATGTGCTGGCCTAGCCAACGCTTGGTGCGGCCGAGTTGGATGCTGTCACCGTCGGTCAGGAATTTCGCGTCGGGCAACTCCTTGGAGAAGTGCGCGTAGGCGGCAAGGGTCCCCGTGGCACCGTCGATGTCGAACTTGGCGTCACCACGGGTGTTGCCGCCGTTCTGGATTGCGAGGGCGATCAGCTCTTCGCGGTATTCATGAATTGCGGCTGCCAGGGCCTTCAAGAGCTGGCCGCGCTCGGAGAAGGTCATCGCGCGCAGGGCGGCCCCCCCGACCTCGCGGCCGTAGGTGACGGCCGCAGCCATATCCAAGCCCTCTGAACTGCACTCGGCGATCGCCTCTTCGGTGGTCGGGTTGAAGAGCTGGGCGGGGGTGCCGGTGCCGGTCTGCCAGGAGCCGGAGAGGTAGCTTTGCAGGGTGATCATAGGAGGAGCTGTTTCGAGGTGATTCAAGGCCAGACGCCGCAGTGGCCGACCGATTTAGGCGAGCAGTCTAACCGATTGCGGGCCGATTGGAACGGCGACCTCGGCCCGACAGACCTGCGCCTAGCCTTGAGCGCCGTCCCAGTCCATGGCAACCTAGGGCCATGACCTCCAACGACAGCGCCACCTCCGGGGATTCGGCCCCCGCGCCCCTGCCCCCGTCGCCCTTTGCCCCGCAGCTCTTCCAGGGCAAGCGCGTCTTTATCACCGGCGGCGGGACTGGGCTGGGCCTTGAGATCTCCCGGCGCCTGGCTTCGCTTGGTGCCCACGTCATGATCGGCTCGCGCAATAAGGACCACCACGAAAGCTTCTTGGCCGAGGCCAAGGCCGAGGGCTGGAGCGCATCGGCCCACGTGCTAGACGTACGCAAGCTCGGGGACATCGCGGACCTGGTGCGGGAGCTCACCGCCGATGGCCCCGTCGACATGCTAGTGAACAACGCCGCGGGTAACTTTGTGTGTCCCGCCGAGCGCCTTTCCGAGGGCGCCTGGCGCGCAGTGCTGGGTATCGTGCTCGACGGAACGTTCTACTGCACCCGCGAGTTCGGCAAGTCCATGATCGCGAACGGCGGCGGCGTCATGCTGAACGTGGTCGCAACCTATGCATGGACCGGCATGCCCGGCGTCGTCCACTCGGCTAGCGCCAAGGCGGGCGTGCTCGCCATGACGCGCACCCTAGCGGTCGAGTGGGCGCGCCACAAGATTCGCGTCAACGCCATCGCGCCTGGCCCCTTCGAGTCCGAGGGCGCTAGCGGCAACCTTTGGCCCGACGGAGACGTCAAGGCCCGGCTCATGGCGGGCATCCCTGCCGGCCGCTTCGCCACCGCATCCGAAGTCGCCGACCACGCGGTCTGGCTACTTTCCGGAGCATCGGATTACGTCACGGGCGAGTGCTTCACCATGGACGGCGGCGCCAGCCTAGGCCGAGGCATGTGGGAGCCTGGCGAGCGCGTTCGCTAGCACAGCACGCTACTCCCCCATCGCAGCGCGCAGCTCGCGGGCGCGCCCAAGCACTCCGTCCCAGTTAAACGCCGGGCCGGGATCCGTCTTGCGGGTGGTCACATGGTAGTGGCCTAAGAGACCCTGAAAGTCCACCCATTCGTCTTCGGTCAGGGCCTTGGGTAGCACGTCCCCGGTGGCTGTGCGCGGGACCTCGAGTTCGATCAAGGGCAGCTCGCGGTTGAGGGCCGCGGCTAGGTGGGCGAGTGTTTCGTATTGGGCGGCGGTGAAGTCGTATTGGTAGAGCTGCTCGCCTTGGACTGGACCCTGTTTACGGCCGCCGGTGGCCGTGGCCATCACGGGGGCCGTTCTACGGAAGTGACCGCCTTCAAAGCGGTCGGGCAGGGTAATGCGCGTCTCGCCGCTGGGCAGGTCCTCGTACCACTCGGCTAGGGGACCGTTCGCATCGTCGGCCTTGGCCTTGGGGTACGCGCCGATCTGGGCGATCTCGACGCCTACCGACCGGCCGTTGGCCTTCGCGGCATGCCATGCCTTCTCCTTAAGGTCCAGGGTCTGGTAGAGGGTACCGTCCAGGTCTAGCATGAAGTGCACGGACAGCATGCGCATGTCCTGCAGCACCTTGAAGCACACGCGGCTGGTGCCGCAGACGTCGTAGTGAATCACGAATTGGTCGATCACCTCGCCTAGCTCGCGGACGCTGGCTTGGCCGCGCTCTAGCCTTGCGGCGACCTCGTCCGAGACCTGGTTGGGTCTCGCGATTCGCCCCGGCGAATAGCGCAGGCCAAACTCACCTTCGTCTGAGAAGCGTGGGGTGGCCGAGTAGGCATCGTAGCCGCCCTGGTCCATCCACAGCACTACGGGGGCGCCGATGTCGACGCGCTTGCCAGCGATAACGATCTCGGTACCCGTCCAGTTTCCCATGGTGCTCTGCAGCACCGCATTCGGGCCCCGCGAGGCGACTTCGGTAGTGGTTTCGGTCACGGAAGAGACCGGGCTAGGCTTCGGGGCGACGCAGGCTAGGCAGAGAACCACGAGGGCAGCTCCGAGGTGACTTTCGCGAAGGCGTCCCATGATAATGTCCTTCATTCGGTCAAGCTCCCACCGCAAGACGACCCCGTACCTGCCGTACAACCAAAGCAGTGGCGATTGGTCGCGATGCGTCGCTTGGAAAGACTCCGCACGTCGAACTCTGACAGGTGGGTGGGCGCTCCATATCCCGTCTTCATCTCCAGCATCTGGTTAAAGTCGCAGTCGTAGAGGTAGCCCTTCCAGTCCACGCTGATGGTGGTCTTACACATCACTTCTGCAGCCGCAGCCGGGTTATAGGCAGCTTTCAGCTTCTGCAGGTAACCCTCAAGGTTGTTTGTACTTTCAAGCCACTCGAGATAGCGGCTGATCGGCATGTTGGTGATCGAGAAGAGGTCGTTGAACACGATGCCATAGTTCGCCATGAGCTGCTGCTTCCACTCGGCCTCCAACGAGGCTTGGCCAGCCGGCATGAAGGCGCCGACGGGATTAGTAACTAGGGTGATCCGCAGCCCCGTATCCGGCTTGCCATACCCCAGCGAATTTAGCAGTTGCAGGGCTGCGATCGACTTCTCGAAGGTGCCGTCCCCGCGCTGCTTGTCCGTGCTAAGTGCCCGGTAATGCGGCAGCGAGCAGACGATCTCGACCTGGTGCTCGGCGAGGAACTCGGGGAGGTCCTGGTAGCCCTGGGCCGAGAGGATCGTCAGGTTGCATCGGTCGAGAACTCGGCGTCCGAGGGCGCGGGATTCCCGGACAAGGAACTTGAACTCGGGGCACATCTCGGGGGCACCACCGGTGATGTCCACCGTGGGAATGTTTGTCTGGGCGAGCACCTGTATGGCGAGCTCGGCCGTTGCGTGGTCCATGTTCTCCCGGCGATCAGGCCCCGCATCCACATGGCAGTGCATGCAGGTCTGGTTGCAGACGCGGCCGAGATTTAGCTGGAAGGTCTCCACGCCAGTGGCCTGCAACGGGAAGCTGCCGGACCCTTGCAGGGCCAAGTCAAACGTGTTGCTAGGCGCGCTGGCCCGGCCTGTAAAGAGCTCGGAATCGTCACCGAGGTCTATACTGCCGAGAAGGTCGAGCTGTGCTTGGACCGAGGACAGGGGCTGCTTGCGAAAGAGCAGGCTGGTCTTCGGAGCGGCGGCCTTGGGAGGAGTCGCCATGGCTACATCCCCAGGTCACCCGCGACCTTCTTCATTTGCATGCCATGCACCAGAGAGGCGCCGCCGCGAATCGCCGTTGCCACGTGAACGGCCTCGGTCAACTGCTCGGGGTCGCAGCCCTTCTCTAGGGTCGACTTCGTGTAGGCGTCGATGCAATAGGGGCACTGCACCGCATGGGCCACACCTAGGGCAATGAGCGCTTTCTCCCGTGCGGTTAGAGCCCCGTCCTGGAAGACGGCGCCGTAGTAGTCAAAGAACTTGGCGGAGAGCTCCGAGGCGTGTTCGCCAATTTCGCCGAAGTGCTCAAGGTGCTTGGGGTCGTAGTAGGAAGTCATGGATTGGGTTCGTAGCCCTGAAAAGTAAGTGCCTTCGATAAGTGGAATCGGCCCTAAACCATAGCAGAACGTTTCGTTGTTCCAAGTGGGACGCCTGAGCCGACGATTTGCGGGGAGCTTGCGCAAGATTGCCCCGGGAGCAGGTTTTTAGCACGCCAGGAGCAACCATCCGCCCTGGGGACAGTCTCCTTTTCATGAACCTATCTCCCCCACCAAGCCGGACCTCTTCCATGCGCCATGTGCGTGTCATGGGCGCGACCCTTCACGCCGCTGGCGCAACCTTGGTTACGGTCGAGGCGCGCTTTGACCCGGCTGGCCAGATTGAAAAGGGCAGCACTGAGATAGTCCTCTCGGGCCTACCCGACCCCGTCATCCGCGAGAGTCGCGGCCGCATGCTGGCGGCTCTCCGGGAGAGCCAGCTGGCGCTGCCCCCTGGAAAGCTGCTGCTGCACCTTGGCCCCGCCGGCCTGAAGAAGTCCGGCGAGCTCCTGGACCTGCCCTTGGCCTTGGGAACGGCCTCGGCCGCAGGACACATTCCACAGGACGCACTGGCCGGAATCGTGTTCCTGGGCGAGCTCCACCTCGACGGGCGGCTGCGCGCGGTCCCTGGTGGCCTCGCAACCGCCGACGTGGCCCTTAGCGCTGGGATCCGGACCTTGATCGCACCCCTAGAGACGGCCCGGGAGGCTGCGGCCCTACCTGGGATTAGGGCGTTCGAGGCCTCGAGCCTTGGCGAGGTCGTCGCGATCCTGTCCGGTGCACCGGTGACGCCCTTGTCTGCCCCTCGGGAAGGTGACGGGGCCAAGGTCCACACAACGCCTCGCCTGGATGCGATCCGCGGGCAGGCGGCAGGTAAGCGCGCCCTAGAGGTCGCGGCGGCGGGGGGGCACGGAGTGCTCTTCTTCGGTCCACCAGGTGCGGGCAAGAGCCTGCTGGCCCGGGCCCTCTCCGAGCTGATGCCCGCGCCGACTACCGCCGAGCGCGTAGACATGACCCGGGTGCTCTCGGCCGCGGGCCGCTGGCCCGGCGGCCTAGCCTGCGAGCGCTCCTTCCGCGCGCCCCACCACACCACCAGCCATGCGGGACTCGTGGGCGGGGGCTCGCCCCCCATGGCCGGGGAGATCACCCTGGCCCACCACGGGGTGCTCTTCCTGGATGAGCTACCCGAGTTTAGGCGCGATGTGCTCGAGGCCCTGCGTCAGCCCATCGAGGGCGGTGAGATCCTGATCGCCAGGGCGGGCCAGCAGACCCTACTACCCGCCGACTTCCACCTGGTCTGCGCTATGAATCCGTGCCCATGTGGCTACCTCGGGCACCCCAAGATTCCCTGCCGCTGCTCGCCCTTTGCAGTGGCTCGCTACCGCGGCCGCATCTCCGGCCCCTTGATGGACCGTATTGACCTGCGCCTCGAGCTCAGCCCTCCCAGCCTGGGCGACCTCTTGGGCGAGGCCGGCACCGAAGCCCAGATCCAAGACACCTTGGCGAGCCCCGGGCTCGTGCTGGCCCGTCGCGCCCAAGCGGCCCGGGAGCGTAGCCTCGAACGACAGGACCGGCTCAACTCACGCATGGGGACCGAAGACCTCGACCGCCACGCTCCCCTAAACGCGGACATGCGCGAGCTCTTGGTTCGAGCAGCCGAGCGCCAGGGCCTCTCGGCCCGGGCTATCCAGAGCCTGCGCCGGGTAGCGCGGACCCTGGCCGACCTCGCCGAGCAGGACCTCCCCGGCCGAGCGCAGCTCGCGGAGGCCCTTGCCCTGCGGGCGAGCCTATGAGCCTGCCCCTAGGTCTACTCGTGGCGCAGTGCGTCCACGGGATCCATGTGACTGGCTCGCCAAGCGGGGTAGATGCCGAACAGCACGCCGATACCTGCGGAGATCGTGAAGGCGAGGATCGGTGCTTGTAAGGTCACCAGGGTTGGCATGTCGGTGTACCACTGGACGATCTGCGGAATCGCAAGGCCGAGAGCAACTCCAAAGAGTCCACCACCGACGCTAAGGACCACGGTCTCGACCAGGAACTGAGCGACGATGTCCTGGCGCTTGGCTCCCAAGGCACGGCGGATACCGATCTCTCGAGTGCGCTCGGTCACCGTAGCGAGCATCACGTTCATGATGCCGATGCCACCGACCAACAGGCTAATCCCGGCGATTGAACCCAGTACGATGTTAAAGATTCGCTTGGTCTCTTCCGCCTGGGCCAATAGCTCCAAGGGTACGACGACCTCGTAGTCCTTCTCGTCGTGGAAGCGCTCGAGCATCTCCCGGGCAGCGTTAGCGATGCCGATGACATTGTCCTTGTTATCCACGCCAATCAGGAGCTCGTGCAGCTCGACTTCCTCGGCATTGAAGCTGCCCGCACGGCGGCTGACGTTCATGTCGCCAAACCAGTTGTCCGCGGTCGACAGGGGGATGAAGAGCTCTTGGGTGGTCTCCTCTCCGGCGCCCGGTGCATCGCTGTCGAAGCGAACGCGGGGTGTGATCGTTCCGACGACATCAAAGTAGTCGGCCCCAAGCTTTACGCGCTGCCCGATCGGATCCTTGAACAAAAAGAGGTCCCGCGCCAGCTCGGTACCCAGGACGCAGACGTTCTTGGCGCCAACCGAGTCGCTCTTGGTCAGGAACCGGCCATTCTCCACCAAGCGACCGGAGACCTCGAGCCATTCGGGGGTCGTAGCGACAATACGCGGCTGTGGGACCATGCGGTCCTCGAATCGCGCCTCCTGGGCTACGAGGCGCGACGGCACGACGCGGCCGACCGAAGGGAAGCTCGTGGCGACCCGCTCGTAATCGTCATTGGTCAGACCATAGGACAGGATCCGTGTGGTCTGGCTACCTTGGTTCTGGTCCTCGGCAGGCTTCACGCTGCGCAGGATGACGTTTTGGCTGCCGAGGCGCTTAATCTGCTCTTGGGCCTCGGCACTGGCACCCTCGCCAATAGCCAGCATGGCAATCACGCTGCTGGTTCCAAACAGCACACCCAGGGTAGTCAGTCCGCTGCGAAGCTTGTGCAGCATAAGGCTGCTAATACCTAGGCGAACCGAGGCGATGATTCCAGAGCCCCTCATGTGGCGAGCTCCTGGGCTAGGCGGGCTGTCTCGCGCACCTCACAGACCCGGCCATCTCCCATCACGAGCACGCGCTGGGCGCGCTCGGAGACACTTGCCTCATGGGTCACAAAGACGATTGTCTTGCCCTCGCTATGGAGCTCATCGAACAGGTCTAGGATCTCCATCGAGGTCTGGCTGTCTAGGTTTCCTGTGGCCTCGTCCGCAAGGACCAAGTCGGGGTCATTCACTAGAGAGCGTGCGATGGCCACGCGCTGCATCTGTCCACCCGAGAGCTCCCGGGGCCGGTGATCAAGCCGGTCCCCAAGGCCCACGCGACTGGCAAGTTCGCGCGCCCGCTCTTCCCCATCCGCGGGGGGATGGGACTGGTACAGAAGCGGTACCATGATGTTGTCGAGCACGTTCAGCTGTGGAATCAAGTTATAGGACTGGAAGATAAAGCCAAGGCGCCGACTGCGCAGCTCGGAGAGGGCGTCGTCGTTAAGCTCGCCTGTGTCTTCCCCACCGAGAAAATAGGTACCCTCCGAGGGCCGATCGAGACAGCCGAGCACGTTGAGCAACGTAGACTTACCACTGCCAGAGGGACCCACGATGGACCAATACTCGCCCGCGCGGAAGGTCAGATCCACGCCGTCGAGGGCACGTACCTCCTGGTCGCCCATGCGATAGATGCGCTGGACCGACTGGAACTGGGCGACCGGTGCCGACGTACCTCCGCTATCCGCCGCGACTGCGACCGGCGACTCCCTTGGAACTCCGTTGTCGCTCATCACTCTTCAGTTCCAGGACTCGCAGCCAAGATCTCGCTGTCGGCGTCGGCAAGCTCTGCAGTTACGGGAGCTGCCGTCGAGCTCTCCTTTTCCGCAGAAGCGGACTTCTTAGGGGGGCCTTCAAGGCCACTGGGGCGCCCACCCTTCTTCTTGCCGTCCCACGTGCCGGGGCCGCCTTCGCCGCCCATACTAGGCATGCCTTTGGGGGCCGGGGTGCCTTTAGAACCTTCCGATGCCTCGGTGTCGTCATCGGAGTCCTCAGACCTGCCTTGCATCGTGGGCGCTGGTGCCAGACTCTGACCAATGGGGACGCTGAGAGCGATCCGCTGACCCTCTTGGACGCCGGTCAAAATCTGGGCATACAGGTGGCTGAAGCTCCCCACTTCGACCCTTTGCTTCTCCACCGTACCCGAGTCTGTGTAGACGAAAACGATCGACTCGCCAGCATCCCGGAAGATGGTCTGCACGGGCACATAGAGAGTGTCCTTGGCGACCTCCACGTGGATCTCGATACTGCACGACATGCCGGGACGCATACGCGGATCAGATTCCGTGATCGAGATCTCGGTGCGGTAGAGGCGCTGGTTGGGATTCGCCATCCAGCTGTTGCGATCCGGAAGCACCGCCTTGAACTTGACCACACCGGGCAGCTCAAGGTCTCCCAGCGCATCCACCTTGACCGTACAGGCCATTCCGGTCTGCACCTTTTCAAGTACGGATTCGTGGAGGCTCACCTCGGCGACCATGCCCTCACTGGAGGGAATCGTGACGATCTTCTGGCGCTCGCGAACGGTCGAGCCCTCGCGGAGGGGCTCGCCAGAGCTATTCCGGCCGCCTTCGGGTTGGGCATAGACCACCATGCCCGACGCCGGCGCATAGAGCTTGGCCTTGCCGATCTGGTCTTCGAGTCGCTCGTACTTCTCGGTCTCGAGCTCAAAGCGAGCTAGGGCCGAGCGCACCTCCGCCTCGTAGTCCACCAGGCGCGCTTTGGCTTGCAGGTCCACGCGCTCGATCTCGCGATTTGCCTCGATCACATCCGCGTCTAAGGACTGAATCTCGCGGGGGTTCGTGTAGGTCGTCAACACCTCCATGGTGCGCTTGACCTGCTCCAGGGAGATCTCCTTGCGCTGCTTGGCTAGTACATCGGCGTCGTATTCGTTGCGCGTGATGAAACCCCGATCAAAAAGCTTTGCAGAGTGGGCCAGGGTGTCCACGGCGCGGGTCAGGTCCTCTTCGGCCAGCAGGATGTCGTCCTTTGCCTTCTGCTCTTGGTTTAGCCACTCGCCTTCGGTGTACTTCTTCTTGTCAATCTCTGCGAAGGCTAGGTTGCGCTTGGCCGAGGCCTGGTCGCTGAGGTTCTGGCTTTTCTGGATCTCGAGGTTCTGGGTCGACTTGATCCACGAAGCCTCGGCATTCTGCATCGTAATCTCCTGGGACACGCGCTTCTCCACCATGCCCGTGGCGTCAAGCTCGGCCAGCAGGGTCCCCTCTTCGACGAACACGCCCTCTTCAATCAGCATCAGGATTGTAGTCGAGCCCTCGACCTCGCTCTTGAGCTCAAGGCTGTTGGCCGCCTTCAGGTTACCACGCTCCACCACGGAGATCGGCAGGTCGCCGCGCACGACCTCGCCAGCAACGATCTGGCTTTGTTTATTACCCTCGTCGCCACTTTGAGAGTATTTCCAGCCGGCACCCGCGAGTGCGACAATTGCGATTGCGGCGATCCATCCACGTGCAGCCATTAGCGTCCTTCCTTAGCCGGTTCACCGGCACTTGCGGTGCTGTCTGCACCCGCGATGTTCTCGGCAGTTGCGTCAGCGACGCCTGCCTGGTTTAAGTCGTTGTCCGAAGTGCGCCACTCGATGATATCCAGATCACGTGTCTGCACGCCGTCCTCGTTCACGTCGAGCTGCTCCATATCGAGGAACAGATCCAGGTTCGCAAGTTGATAGTCCACCAGCGCAGTGATGCGCGAGTTGCGCGCCTGCAGCAGGTCTTCCTGGGCTTCCAGTAGGTCGCGGGTCTCTGCCCTTCCAGCCTCCAACTTAAGCGCGGCACTCTCGACGCGCTTCTCAGCAAGGGGCACCGAGCTCTCGGCGATCAGGAAGGTGTCCTCGGATGCCTTTAAGCGCCGCAGGTCATCCCGCAGTTCCAGGCGAATCCGGTCCGCGTTCTCAAAGGCGGCACGCTTGGCCGACTCTAGGGAGATGCGCGCGGCTCGCATCTGGTTGCGCTCGCCCATGCGATCAAGGGGCAGGTTTACGTCCAAGCCCACGTCCCAGCTCAGCGTGCTGTTGTCCGTCGAGCCGTCCGAGTGCAGCTGGTTCGAGTTATTGCCCGAAACGATCAAGTCTACCTGCGCGCCCAGGTCCTCCTCGACAATCCGCAGCGTACGCTCGGCGTCGGCCACATTGTCCAGGCTGGTGGCCATGTCGAAACGCGAGGCCATGGCGAGGGCCACGGCGTCTGACTCGAGAACAGCGATCGGGCGGATGCCCTCATTGTTCATAGTCTGGAAGGCAGCACTGTCCAGGCCCAGCTCAATGTCAACCGGTAGCCCCATAAAGAACTTCAGGTCGTCAAGCAGGCCGTCCAGACGCTGGCGAGCCGTGATCACGCGGGCCTCGGCGCGTAGCTCGTTCTGGCGCGCCTGGCCAACCTCAATGTCCGCGAGGCGGCCGGCCTCGCCGTGGGCTTCGTTGCGCTCACGAAGCGTCTTGAGGTTCGCAAAGTTGGTCTCTTCGTTCTTCACGACCTCGACCTCTTCAAGCACACGCCAGTAGCGGCTAAACATCTCCACCGCGAAGGTGCGGCGGAAGCGCTCGTAGTTTCGCGCCTGGTCGACGACCCGGCGCTCGGCGCGGGTGAGCGACTCGAAGATGGCCTCCTCACTGGAACCCGAGAGCAGGGGCTTGGTGATCGTAAGGCCAAGGGTTCCAAACAGAGATTGCAGGTTGCCGCTCGCTAGGCCCTTAAACATGTCCGCGCCTATGTTGAGCACGACGTTTGCTCCATTCCCCATGACACGTTGAAAGGTCAAGCCCGCGTCGGCGTCAAAGCTCTCGGCACCCGAGTCTCCGCCGGAGACTGACGCGCCACCGTTTAGGTCGACGCGATAGCCAAACTGGTAACGCTCAAGGGTCAGGTCCAAGGCCGACAGGTAGAGGCTCTCGCGGCGCGCTTGATAATCCCTAGAGTTCTCAGCTGCAATGCGCTGGCATTGCAAGAGGGTCAAGGCGCCAATCTCTGGGACGCTCTCTCCGCGCAGGATCCGCTGGCGAAGACTGTCGGGGGAAGGGTTGATCGAAAAGTCAGAGCCGGCGCCGAGCTCGGCGCGGCGTTCGGAGACGATCTGATAGACCTCATCGTCGGCCTCGGCCTCGTGCTCAACCGTACTCATGCAACCCGAGCCGATCGCGGCCGCGAATGCGAGGGAAAGCAATTGGAACCGAGGCTCGGAGAAGGGAATTCTTGACTTGGAAAAGGTCATAGGGGGGTAGCAAATGCACAGGCGATGTTGCCTGTAACTACACAGCATAACACCGCGGCCTTCCCCTCCAACCCCCGAGAGCTGTCCGCTTCCGGGGAAAACGACAGTCTTACAAGCCCGTGCCCAAAGCGGTTGCGGCCCGAGTGACTTCCGAGATCAGGACCCCTTCCAGGTCGCCCTCGAGGAATCCGAGCAGTCGAGTCCCGGCGAAAACCAAGCGACTGTTACGGCTACCATCCATAGGCAAGAGGTCCACAATGCGCAGGATACCCGCAGGGCCCAATGAGGTCCGGACCACCAAGGCGCGGGTCCACTTGCACTCCTGGTCGGAGAAAATGCTCAGATCGCTAGCCATGGGCAGCTTGGACCGATGTTCCCTCTCTTGCTCGATCCACGCCAGCCAAGTGAGCCCGTCGGCTGGGGTCGTTACGCTTTCGTGACGGACGGCGCCGCCGGCCCACTCCCGCAGCAGGCTCTCGCCTGGGGTGCCGGCGGGCGGCAGGCTCTCCAGTACAAGGCTTCGACCGGCTTGGCCGCCACCTCGGGTCAAGCGCCACTCGCGGTAGACCAGAGTGCCGGGGCCCGCCGCACTCTGGCGATGGGTGCGCTGGATATGGGTGCTGGACTCGCTCAACTCAAGATTGAACTCGAGCATGCGCGGACTGCCCGTGGCGAGCAGGTCAGCAGTGCCGACTTGGGGGCGGTTGGATTGCCAAGCTTTGCCACGGGGCACCAGCGCGAAGCTCTGCTTGATGCTCGGGGCCACCTTGACCTGAGGGGCTAGGTCCGTTTCGGATGCCGCAATGGGACTGGGAGAGAGTCCTGGGGCCTGTCCTGAGACAACGCCAAAGAATGCGGCGGCCAAGAAGGAGAGCAGGGGTGGGCGGAGGAGCTTCATAAAATCGGGAGCCAGTGTCCCAGATTCCCTTCGACCACAAGGGCACTTGCCTTGAGGGCTAGGATTGATTTGGCGGAGCTATGGGAAATGCCCCCAGGCTCTGCTCCGATCCCTAATAGTCACTCGACCGCAGCAGCAACCGGATGCCCTGGCCGATCAGCAGCAGTAAGACGGCCCCTATGGGCCAGAATTCGGCGCCCAGATTGCGCTGCATGTCCAGCCAGGTCAGATGTTCCAGGCCCGGGGCAGACTCGGGACTGGTGCCCAGGACCAGGTCTCCGTCTATGAAGAAGATCTCCTCGGCGCGAAAATCCTCGCCGAGTCCGGCCAACCTGTGGCGGAAGATTCGCCAGTGTGCCCACGGTGCAGCATAGGCTAGTTCCATAGCGGGAAGAGCGACCTGGCTTTGGGTGGCCGTGGACAGCTCGGCGGTGAGCTGCTCGTAGGAGTTGTGGTTCACCACGACCCCGCCTGCGTTCGAGAGCAGCCCGAACAGCAGCAGGCAAAGGGCCGAAAAACGCCCACGGGCCGTTGTGCGCATCTGCTCGAGGGCAACCCCCGCAATCAACACGAAGAAGGGCAGGCAGGGCAGCAGCTGCCCCGGACCGAAGCTCCACGGCTGCACGCCGGCATAGGCGATCCCCCCGCCAAAGAAGACCCCCAGACTCAGCAGCAGGATCACAAGGCGCGAAAAGCGACAGGCGCGCCCATCTGAGAGCACCCAGCCCCAGGGCACCAGCACCAACAGCGGAGCCAAGACCAACAAGCCACCAGGCGACACGAAGTGCAGAGCAAGCTGCTTGGGACCAGCCCAAGCCCAGCCTGGAGCCAAGTCTCCCTGGCCCAGCAAATCCAAGCTCGCAGCGCCGCGGCCAAGCAGCGAGTCAAACCGCAGCGCATTGAAGCCGACGCCGACGCCTGCCAACGCCAAGAGCGGTACCAGGAACAGCAGCAGGTCCTGCAGCTGCCTTGGCTTCTCGCCGCCCTTGCCGGCAGAAGCTACGCGCAGCTCGCCCAGCCGCTTGTGCCCACCGACGAGCACGAACATCATCGTGGCGACCAGCACCCCCACTGCGTACGTCAGATTGTCCTGGCTCATCCACGCGAACCCAAGGCAGAGCCCGCAGATCACCAGGAAGTGGCGGTGGGGTCGGCGGCCTCGCTCCAGGGCCTCTCGTGCCGTCAGAATTAGATAGAAGGCCCCGAGTAGCAGAGAGGTGGCTTGGATACCACCGAAGGGCTGCCGGGCCATGGGCATAAAGAAGGTGCAGAAACCAAAGCCGATGCCCGTCGCAAATGCGGTTGTTCGGGAAAGCCCGAGCCTTGAGGCGCAAAGAACCACCAGCCATATGCAAAGCGCCGCCAGCAGCGGATTGCGCAGGCCGACCATCACGTGGGCAAAATACTCGGAGCGGGCAGACCCACCCAGAGTCCGCGACGCGAATCTCTGCTCCTGGTCATCCGCACCGGGAACCAGGGCATCGAAGACCTTGCCCGCCCAGTAAAAGGGGACCGACGCAAGCGCCTCGCCTGTGTTCGCTTGCGCGTTCAGGGTTGCGGCCCAGGCTTGGGTCTCTTCCTCCGTCGAAGTTGCGGGCAGACTCGAGAGCAGGCCATCGGATTCGGGGGTGCCGCCAATGGCAAAGCCGTTGCCGCGGCCAAGGGAGCTGACGGCCTGGAACTGGGCCTCGGTACCGCGATCAGCAGGTAGGGCGGAGAAGATCGCGACAAAGAACGCCAGGGCTAGGCACAGGGCGCCCCGGGCCAGGAGTCGCTCGCCGCGCCGAATGCGGGCAAAGCGACGCACGCCAGGAACCGATGGGCTCTTCACCTCGTCTCCTTTGGGATGCGCGTGTTCTCGTGGGCTGGTGAGTTCTTCATGGCTTGGCTTGGGGCGAGCTTCCTGTCCGCGCCCTTTCGGGCCCCGTTCCCGTCAGGCTGGGTTTAGTCTTGCAAAGTCCCGGCGCTGGAACCAAGCAGTTCCCGCTCTAGACCGCCACCAAGTACCTTTATTTCTCCAAACTGGGCCAGGACCTCTAGGTCCAGGGCTTGGATTGCAAGAGCGGTAAGGGGCGGGCCGTCCACCAGAACCAGGGTCGGCCGGTCGAGTGAATCCAGGGCCGCGGCCATAGCCGGGCCTGCCCGTTCGTCGCCCCGAAAAAACGCCTGGACCAAGCCTAGGCGCGGAGCCCAGCGCGGGTCCGAGTCCACAAGGTAGAAGCGCCGGTCGACGAAGAGAGAGAGCCCGCTAAACGCGGCGGCCCCATGGCCCTGGAGGTTGGCTGGGGTCCCGAAGTGGGTGCCGCCAAAGTTGGTGCTGGGCTCGCCCTCCAGGGGCGGGTTCAGGAGTAGCACGCCCCGGCCCGCGTCCGTGGCCAGGGACGGCGCAGCGGCCCGCAGCCATGCCATGGCTCGGGCGGCGTCACTGGTACCCGAAGGCCTGACTCCGGCCTGGGTCTCGTCCAGGGGCAAGGGTGACGCCGACAGGGCAAGGAAGCTGCGCGCCCCAAGAACGCCGGAGCTGGTGGCGCCGATGGCGACGAATCCGAGGGCGAAGAACCCGGCGACGCGGGCGGGCTTGCGGGCCGCGCCGGTCCAAGTGAGCAGTTGGGTAAGTCCGCCTGCAGCTAGGATGCCCAGGGCGACCTGCGCCGTGCGCACGAACTTGTACTGGTTATCCAGGGGTAGCTTTACAAAGAGCGCAAGCGCCAGGGACACCGCAGCGGAGGCTGCCAACAACACCAACACGGCGGCCCGCGGCCCGGTTTCCGGGTCTTCGACGCTATTCGCGTCGGCGACGGCCCAGGGGCGGCGAAACAAGGGTAGCGCGGCAAGGACCAGCAGCGGCAGGATTGGGATGAAGGTCGCGCCAAGCCCGACTCCACCAAAGCCTAGGGTGAACGCTGACTCCTGGCGACCGCGACCCGCGAGCAGGACCTCGATCAACCCGGGCAGGGCGGCGATGGCGAGCAGGGTAAGCAGCTGTAGCTTAGGCTTGGATAAGTCGCGCAGCAGAACCAAGGCAAGGACCGTTCCGCCGAAGCCCGCCGCGCCGACGAGGGGGTTGACCGCGAAGCATGCGCCCAGGCACAGGCACGCCAACAGGGCCCAGACCCGAAGCGATGCGTGGTGCACTTCGGACCGGGGCGCTAGGGCGTGGGCGGCCCCGAGCCAGCCGCCGACCAAGAGCGCGAGGGCGACCGGGTAGCTTGACATGTTGCCGAACTTGGCCGGTCCCCAGGCTAAGCGCAGATCGCCGTCCCCCACTAGCACGCCGAAGTTCGACTGCAGGATTGCCAGGGGTTGGGTTGCGCCTTCGAAGGGTGCGCCTGCCAGGAGCCAAAGCCAGCCGCCCAGCAGGTTCAGCCCGAACAGCCCAAGCAGCACACCGGCCAGGTCCGGGGCCGCGCGGCGCCATAGCGGCGCTCCAAGGAAGTACAGGGCCAGGGGGACGCAGAAGGCCGCCCACACATTGAGAGCTGCCAAAGCAAAGGTCGGCGCTATCCACAGGCTGGAAGACACTAGCGATCCGAGGGCATGCCAGACCCAGTAATACTGCAGAGAGTCCCCCGCCAACCACGGGTTCTCCGGAGGGACGCCGGCGGTCGTTGCCTCCAGGATCGAGGTGTGCAGGAGGCCATGGAAGCTGACTCGAATCGCGGCTTCGCCGAACACGATGGCGGCTACTGCACAGGCGAAGGCAACCGCGATCGCGAGGGCGGTCAGGGGAGCGCGGCCGATGGGCGCCGCCGCAAGAGGGGCTACTGCGGTTTTTTTTCCCTCACAAAGACCAATCAACTGAAAGAGCGCCGCCGCGAGGAAGGTCATAGCCAGGGGGAGGCCAGATACATCGCCGCCAAGCAAGCCCCGCCAGGACAGCCAGAGCACGACCATTACCATGGGCGACAGCAGGACCGAGAACAGCAGCAACTTGAGGAGCGCCGGTTCGGACGGTGCGAGGCGGCGCAGCAGCGGTGCCGCAGCACCGAAGAACACCACCACGGCGCTGGCCTTATGCACATTTTCTGCCAGCCCGCCTGGCAGCCAACCGAGGTGCGCGGCACAGGCCAGCAACGCCAGGAAAAAGAGCGCGCAGAAGAGAGCGCGCCAAGATCCAAGGGAGCCGCTCAAAATCCTATTTTGCGCCCTCGTTCGCCGGACCGCTATCCGTGTAGCCGAGCTCCCGAAGGGCATCCCCCAGCTGGGGGCTATAGCTTGCTGCAGAGGCGCGATCCTGCTCACTTAGCCACTCCGCGATTGCTGTCTTGAGCTCGGTCACAACGGCGGGGTAGGCCCCGGCCACGTCGCGCTTCTCGTTCGGGTCCGAGGTCAGCTCATAGAGCGCCAGTTCGGGGATCACATATTCGCCCGCGGGCTTCTCGTCGGGCACGATGTTCTCGGGATTCCAGACCAGCCGAAAGGGCGTACCATCGACGACTGCGCGCACGGTGAAGATGCTGTCGCGCCAGGCGCCGAAGGCGGGACGCGACTCAAACTCGAACTCCTCGTAGGTGTCGACCAAGGGCAGGAGTGAGCGGCCGCTCATGTTGCTCTTGGGCGGAATCTGGAACCAGTCCAGCAGGGTCGGCGTAACGTCTTCAAGGGTCACGAGCTCATCCACCACCCTACGCCCGGTGAGGCTGCCGGGGTGGTGCAGGATGAGGGGCACGTGCAGGACCGAGGAATAGACCGACTTGGAGTGGGCCCAATAACCAAAGCGTTCGTGCAGCTCCTCGCCGTGGTCGGACGCGAAGACCAAAGCGGTCTCGCTCATGCGGTTGGCCCGCGGCTGCTCGTAGACGCCGGCGTAGAGCTGCAGGAACTTGCGCACGATGTAATTGATCCGCGCGATCTCGCCGTCGTACTTGGCGACGACCTCGTGTACGTCCAGCCCATCGAGGGGCTTGTGGTTCAGGTAGGCATCGTCCAAGAACTCACGACTGCCGTTCGCCTCGCCGGCATAGTCAGGATCCACAAACATGGTTGCGAAGTCCACGCCCGCACCAGAGATGGGCAAGGGGTCATAGGGCAGGTGCGGGCCCATGAAGTGCAGCCAAAGAAAGATCGGCGGCCCCTCCTCGCGATCCAGGTCTCGCAACCATTGCATGGCGCCCGTCACTACTTCGAGATCCCGGTCGTCGCCCTTGTAGTTCTGGAAGACGTCAAAGCCCTGGGCCAGTCCCGAGGGCGGAACGAGCAGGGCGTTCGAGGTGAAGCCCGCTGTCAAAAAACCGGCGCCTTGGAAGTGCTCCGCCAGGGTCGCGGCATCCGCGGGCAGCACGCTGCCGTTCTGCAGCACACTGTGCTCGAGGGGCGAGCGGCCGGTCATTAGGCTCGCCACCGCCGGCGTCGTCTGGCCCCTGGGCGAGAAGGCATTGCGGAACATCACGCCGCCCTCGGCCAAATCGTCGATGGCCAGGGCGTGACCGAAAGCGCGATCTTGGTCCGTGACTGGCACGAAGCTCGTCGGCCTGCCGTAGAGCCAGGACGACAGGTGGTCCGCCCGCAGGGTGTCCACGGTGATCAAGATCAGGTGCTTGGGCGGAGTGCCGGGCCGCGCGGAGTCGCCGCAGCCCGTAGTGAGCAGGAGGGCTCCGAGGAGGAGCGCGAGAGCGGCCCAGGGGGAGCCGCACTTGGGGGCGCAGAGTTGCATCCCAGCATTCTACCCCTGGCCCCGGGAAAAACACGGGCCCGAGCAAGAGTTCCCGGGGAATGGGCTGCTAGGCTTGGCCCATGGCCAGCCCAGAGATGACTTGGAAGAGCGAGGCGAGTGCTCCGGATCCCGGCTCCCTATGGCGTGACCGCAGGCTCTGGATGCTGCTTGCCTTTGGCGCATTGCTGCGGCTTGTCGTCGGCCTGGACCTGTGGGCCCATGACCCGACCACGCGCGCTCTGTTGTCCGATTCGCGCTACTACCTGGATTGGGCGACCAGCCTGCTGGGCGGGGCTGATTTCGACTTTGAGGGACCGGGCAAGCCGTACTGGATGCCGCCCCTCTACCCCTTGGCACTCGCGGCCACGGGCGCATCGATTGCGGTTATGGTCCTGGTCCAGGGGCTCTTGGGCCTGGTCACGACGGCGCTGCTGGTGCGCTTTGGGGAGGACCTGTTGGGGCGTGGACTTGGCGGGGACACGGCGCGCCGTGCGGCCTTGGCCTCGGGGCTGGTGTGGACCCTCTATGGGCCCGTGCTGTTCTTCGAGACGCGCCTGCTTGGAGTAAGCTTGGCCCTGGTGCTGGCGGTGCTGACCTTAGGGTTGGTGCTGCGCTGCCTGCGCAGCCCAGCCGCGGGGGTTGCCGTGGCCGCGGGTCTGGCTGCGGGCGTCCTGGCCCTGGTGCGGCCGAACACGCTGCTCTCGATTCCAGCCATTGCGATTCTGATGCTCGCTACCATCCCAGCGACCCAAACGATCTCTCTCAAGGCTCGCCTCGCGCCGGCCATCGCATTCTGCCTAGCTGCGCTGGTCGCCATTGCGCCAGCACTCTGGAAAAACCACCAAGCCGAGGGCGAGTGGATCCCCCTGACAGCCAACGGAGGCATCAACTTCTACTTTGGCAACAACCCGGCCTCCCATGGCACGTTCCACGCACCTGGTCCCGAATGGGGCTCCATCGGCAAGCAACGCCTGACGTCCATCGACCTGGCGAGCGCGGCCACGGGAGAAGCCCTGTCCCACGGCCAGGCGTCCAGCTATTGGTTCCGCCAAGGATTGGACTACTGGGGCGAGGAGCCGGGCGATGCCGCAAAGCTCGTGCTGCTCAAGCTCGCGGACTGCCTGTCTTCCACCGAGTACGGGATCCAGTACAACATCGAGGCCAGCCGCGCCGTTGCGCCATCCCTGTGGATCGCCGGTCTGCCTTTTGGAGCGCTGCTCTTCTTGGCCGCACTCGGCATGGCGACCGTACTGCGCGTCAAGGCCTTGGACCGCGCGGGTTGGCTGTTGGTGCTGGCCTGGATCGGCGCAGGTCTGGTGAGCGCCCTCCTGTACTTCACCTACTCACGATTCCGCCTGCCGCTGCTGCCGGCCCTAATCCCCTTTGCCGGCCTAGGCTTGGTCGCGCTGCGGTCGAAGCTCAACCGGCCGCGTGCCTCGGCTCTCGCTGTCGCAACTGTCCTGGCCGCGGTGTCCTTTGTCCCCGCCGAGGGTGACTACCCCGACCACCTTAAGGCCCACGCATTCCAAGACATGGCCTTTGCCGTCGAGGCCAACGCCATCGCACGGGAAGCCACCGACGGTCCCGCCGTCCGCGCCGAGGTACGCAGCTTCCTCGAGCGCAGCCTAGCCATCATCCCCGGCAACAAGACCGCCCTCACCAAGATGGGTGTCCTTCACCAATACCTCGACCCGGCCCAAGCCCTCGACTACCTAGAGCAAGCCTATCGGCTGCCCCAAGAAGAGCCCGAGGCCGAATACTGGCTAGCCAAACTCCTTATCGAGTCCCCCACCAAGTCCCTCCAAGACCCAACCCGCGCCCAAGCCATCCTAGAGAATTGGCTCCTTTCCCACCCTAAGGACCACCCCAAAGCCCCCGAGTTCGCCGCCCTACTAGCAACCCTAAGGGCTCCCCAGTAGACAACGGAAATCTCAAACTAGAGGACTTCCCCCTACGCTTCGACCTCGCCCAAAACCCAAGCCGCATACTTGCCTTCTACATGCACCGGATCCATGACCACAAACTCCGGCGTGTCATAAGGATGGGCCTTCAACACCGCTTGCTCCAACCGCTGTACACCCGCTGTTGTCGTCTTGATCACCAAGAGCACCTCCCCCTCTTCGCAGATCTCCCCCTGCCACCGGTAGACACTCGTCACTCCCGGAACAACGTTTACGCAAGCACAAACCCCAAGCGCAACTAGGCCCCGAGCTAGCTCCAATCCAGGCTCTCCAGCCGGCGCCGTAACCAAAACCACAACTAGATTTTCCATCCCCCAACCCTACCCAAATCTTTCCCCAAGCGAAGCGCTCCAAAAAGCAATCCGCCCCCGAAAAACACGGCCCTAGAACACCGCCCCAAGAGCTAGACTAGGCCCACCATGCCCTCCCTTATCGATCTAACCGTCAACGCCCTCTCCTTGATGCCAACGCCCATCATGCGTCACTTCTCCAAGAAGTACATCGCAGGCGAGACCATCGAACAAGCCCTAGACTGCCTAGCAGCCCTCAATGCTGCCGGCCATACGGGCATCATTGACATCCTTGGAGAGGACGCAGAAGGCGAAGCCGGAGCCCGGGAAGCCCTAGCCGAATACCAATCCTGCAGCACCAAGCTGGCCGCCAGTAAACACGACGCCTACGTCTCCGCCAAGCCCACCCACTTCGGCCTGCGCACCAGCGAAGAGCTCTGCTTCGAGCTCTACAGCGCCCTGGCAAGCCACTGTAAAGGCCTAGGGCAATTCCTGCGTGTCGAGATGGAGGACCACACCACCACCGACGCGACCCTGCGCATCTTCAAGCGCCTGCACGCCATCCACGCCAACGTGGGCCTTGTCCTTCAAGCTAGACTCTTCCGCAACGAAGCCGACATCAGGGATCTGCTGGAGACCCTGCCCGATGGGCGAACCCTTAATATCCGCTTGGTGAAGGGGATCTACCTTGAGCCCGGGGAGATTGCACACCGTGACTATGCGCCTATTGCCGATGCCTTCGTCGAGCAGGCGCGGTTGTTATTTGCTGGGGGAGCGACGGTTTCCTTGGCAACCCACGATGACGTGATGGCTCAGAGGCTGTTTGAGGTTGTCGAGGAGCTTGGTGTGGAGGAGGAGCGGTATGAGATGCAGGTGTTGATGGGCGTGCAGGTGGGGTTGTGGGCGAAGTGGATGGCGGCGGGGCGTCCGGTGAGGGTCTATGTGCCGTTTGGGCCGGAGTGGAAGGCTTATAGCTTGCGGAGGTTAAGGAAGAATCCGAGGCTGCTGAGGCAGGTAATGTTGGCAACTTTCCGGAAGTAACTTTGGGACGCTAGAAGCGTCCCTACACCGGAAAGTTGCGGGGGTACTTTCTCCAAGCCATTTCCGGCCTCCAGAAGAGGCGTCCCAAGAAAGTCCCCCACAAGCGAATGAGCGTGTTCCACAGGAACACGCAGCCTAGACGCCCAAGCGAAGCTCGCCGTTCTGTACTAGGCCAAAGCTACTAGCCCCCCCAAAAGCGCCGACCCACAGCAGCCCAGAGAGCCCTACCGTAATCCGAAGGATTACGAAACCGAGCCCTACCGTAATCCGAAGGATTACGAAACCGCCCCCACCCCAACCACAGACTCCAGCCGACTGCACTCCAGGTCCCCATGCCTGCGACCAAGCGCCGTACCTTGCGCTCTCACCTAAGCGCAGCCTGGACATGCTCCCGCGATTGCGAAGGCGTGCGTCTTGGGGTTAGGTCACGAAGGCCGGCTGGGACTTGGGGCAGCTTGGCGATCGTTCTCACTCGGTCTTCGCTTGGACGTCAAGGCCGCGATTTTTCTTTGAAAAACGCTCATTCGCTTGAGCAGGTACTTGCACGTCGTCTGTCGGTGGGGCGTTAGTTCGGAGAGCCTTTGGCTCTGCGAACTAACGCCCCACCGACAGACGACGTGCAAGTACCTCTGGCAACTCCGATATCCCCAATATCCTCTCCATCGTCACCCGATAGTCATAAACCACCCGCCGCCACGTAATCCTCTCCCCCTCAAGGATCGCATAACAAGCCCGGTTATCCCCATCCCGCGGCTGACCAACCGAGCCCACATTTAGGAAGAACTGCTCGTCTTTCGGCAGCTCGAAGATCATCTCATCAGCACCGCCAAGCCCCTGGAACCGCAAGTCCGGCCAGAACACTCCAGGCTGGTGCGTATGCCCCGCCAAGCACACTCCTTCATAAGCTTCGAACACGCCGCGCAACTTAGTCGGATTCAAGATACCGTCCGTACTAAGCACGTACTCGCGCACAGGGTTCCTCGGCGATCCGTGGACGAACAAGAAGCGATCCTCGCGGTGGCTTGTTGGCAAACCCCGCAACCAAGACCAGCGCTTCTTCGGCGCAGCGCCGCGGTACCACCTGGGCTTTAAGCGCTTGCGGGTATAGGTCATCGCCGAGCGGGCGTAGGAATTAAAATCCGATGCGCCTGCAAAGAGAGCCTCGTCGTGGTTGCCCATGATGGACCACTCGCAGCGCTCCATGACTTGATCGATACACCACTCGGGTTCGGGACCGTATCCGATGATGTCGCCAAGACAGCCGATGCGGGTGACGCCCTGAGATTCAATATCCGCGAAGACCGCCTCTAGGGCGGGGCGGTTGGAATGCAAGTCTGAGATCAGTGCGATCTTCACCGGGCGGGTTGCCCCCCCGCGAGTTCGGGTGCGAACTGATCTAAGGCAGCCTCGAGTAGCGCCTTCTTGGCTGCGTCTATTGGGCCTTCAAGGGTTGCCCCGGAGGCCTTCACGTGGCCGCCTCCGCCAAAACGACGGGCTAAGGCGTTGACGTTCCAATTGTTCTTCGAGCGGGCCGACAGCTTGATGCGGCCGTCGGAAGTTTGGCGCAGGAAGAGCACAATCTCGATCTGCTCTACCGAGCGCAGGATGTCGTGCAGTACGTCGGTGTTGCTCTCGAAGGGACCGTGGGCTGGGTCTGCAACGACCAGGGCGATGGTGCCGTTGCCGGCGTACTCGAAGTTTGCAAGTAGGGAACCGATGTCGCCGGGCAGGGCGGCGGCGTTACGCTGGAAAATCGATGCGTAGAGTCGATCGGGTTCGACGCCGCCGGCAACCATCTCGGCAGCAATTTGAAGGGTCTCGGCGTCGGTGTTGCTGTACTTGAACCAGCCCGTGTCCGTCACGAGAGAAGTAAACACTCCGTGGCAAGCCAGCAGATCTAACTCCACCTCGAGGGCTCTGGCCAAGCGGTACACCAAGACGCCCGTTGCAGAGGCACTGCGATCGACAAAGGCCATGTCCCACCACTCTTCCCCGTGGTGAACGTGGTGATCGACCACAAGCTTCGTCGAATGGTGCGCCTCGAGTGGCGCAGCCAAGCCTCCACAGCGACCGAGCTCGGAGATGTCCATCAAAACACAGAGGTCGTGGTCGGGGACCTCGCTGCCGTCGAAGGCCTTATAAGAGACCTGATCGCTCAAGTAGTCGAAGACGGACTCGGGCGGATCCGGGTTTAGGATGATCACCTTCTTGCCAAGTGACTCTAGCACCCGACTAAAGGCCGCTTGGGCGCCAATGCAGTCACCGTCGGGATTTTCATGTCCAGTCAATAGCACGGTTCTCGCGCTGCGGATCGCGTCGAGCACCGCAACAGCGGGCGCAGTGGGGATTAGAGAGTCTTGAACAGGCACGATAGAGATGGCTTTGATGGGAACAGAATCGCTTTGGGGGAGTCGAGCGGCCGCTCGACTCCCCCAAAGCCTATCGAAAACCACCAAACTACCGGCAGTCTTCCCGGGCGAACGTCGGGATCAATCCGGCAATGCAAAGATCCCGAAGGACTCCACGCCGCCAAAAGCGGGGGCGTTGGCTGAAGACGTGTCAAACAAGATGGTGTAGCGGACGATGTTCGGACGACGCGCCTTGATTGCCTGGGGATCTCCGGGGAAGACCGTGTTCCAGTAAGTGTTTAGCTCTGCGGGGTGGCGAACCCAGGCCGTCAAAGATTCCGTCGCGATCGAACCGCCATTCTCTACAAAATCTGCTTCGCAAAGATCCTCGGGGACCTCGGCGATGCGGGCACCCTGGAACCGAACCACCACTGGAGCGCCGGCGAGTCCACCAAGATCGGTGCCGAAAAGTGTCTCAGGAGAGTCCGCGAAGGGGTTGTTCGGGTCGTTCTTATCGCGATAGGAGAAGGAGGTCCCGGGGTCGGTGGGCGTGAAGATCTGCATGTCCCAGCCGAGTTTTGGAGCCAAGGGATTTGTGAAGTCGTCTTCCTTGTACTGGATCAGAAAGAAGAAGCCCTCGGGGCGCAGCCAACAGGACTGGATTCCAGAACGGGTACCCGGACCCGCGGTGTCCGCTATCCAGGTGTCCGCCGTGAAGATGTTGCTGGAGTCCGGGCCACCAAACTCGGAGCCCACCGAAGGATTGTAGGGCATGATCTTGGGTGCAACAGCAAGGGTGTCGATAGGGAAATCCGTCTCGATACGAAGGATGCCAGCTCCGCCGTCCCCTCCCTTGGAGAGCCCCGCACCAAGACCACCGGCGCCACCGGCGATGTCAACCGAGGTCGTTAGGGAAGCCAAGAGCACCTCACGAGCCTGGAGCAGAGCGGCTCCGCCGGACCCGCCTCCACCGGGGGCAGCCTGGCCGCTAAGGGCCACTCCACCGGCACCGGTGGCGCTGCCGCCAGAACCGCCAGCCAAGGTGATCAGCCCGGTAATCCGAACCGAATTACCCGCCTGGATCTGCAGGGCTCCACCACCGCCACCGCCGCCGGCCGCGCTGTGGGAAACGTAATAATTGATTAGGCCGCTCAGGCAGTCGCCAAAGGCCGGACCCGTCGTACGGGTCAAGTAGATGTGGGCACCGCCGCCGCCACCACCCGAGCCGCCACGAAGGTTGCCGAGCTCCGGAGAGAGCTCCATGACCTCGGGGGTGATACCGATCAGCAAAGGGTCTCCGCCAAGAGCATCCGCAGCGGGAATGAGCCCGACACCAAGGGGATCGTTCAAGCCCGGGTTGGGCCAGGTGGCATCCGAAGCTCCACCATTTGTTGCATATCCACCACCGGCGCCGGGGTTAGCGACCTGGTCGGTCTGGCATAGGTCATTGGCCAGTAGGTCGCCAAACTCCACCCAGCCCGTGGGCAGGTTGTCCGGCCAGTGCACGCCACCCTCGCCGCCGCCCAGCCCCAGTCCCGGAGCGGCGCCGTTAAGGCCCTCGCCGCCAGCGCCGTCGATGACTGCTCCCGGATTAGGTATTCCGTTGGCGGGTCCTTGGAGAAACAACAAGGTTGACCCCGTGTTGTCAGGTCGGTCCGCGCCGCGGCCGCCCGATCCTGCCGCCAGGGATCCCGTGCCACCGGCACCTCCAGCGAGATCGGAAGAGACGTGTCCGAGGTTCGGTCCGGTATCGTCCGGCGGAGCCTCGCCCCGGGCCGTGATCTGCCCTTGGACAAGGGCCTGGCCACGCACAAAGATGCGCGCCGGGTTAGAGCCCTCGAGCACCAGCTGCCCATCGCCTTCGATTTCGAGGGAGGAGAACTCGAACACGCCGTCGGTGATCGTGTCCGCGGGGGGCTCATCGGAAGGAGGGAAGAACAGGCTACCCTCGGGGATGACCCCGAAGTTTTTCACCTCGTAGCTATCCGTGTTCAGGATGAAGGGTGAGTTTGCAAGATTCACAAGCAGACTGCCGTGGCGGCCCGCTCCTCCGCCTAGGCCGGGCGTCAGTTGGCCGCTAGCCTGCAAGGCTCCAGAGTTCGCGGCGTCAATGTGCGTCGGTGTCGTAAACTGCTCGCCACCCTCGGGAAGGGAGACTTCGTTAAATGCCAGAGACTCGGGCGCAAAGGCATAGACCCCTGGGTTGCTCAGCGGAGAGCCCGCCAGGTCCAAGATTCCGTCCGAGACCTCCACGACAATCTTGCGCAGGACCAGACCAGTTCCTGCAGAGGGGAAGCCCGTGTCGGCACGGAAGGTAAGGATGGAACTCAGGGTGCTCTCGTCGACTTCCAACTGGTAACTTCCAGGCAGGTCAATCCAGTCATCCGAACCGCCTACCTGTCCATCGGGATCCACCGAGATCCGGATCGTCGGCGAGGTCACGCCGTCAGGGTTGAGCACACTCACAGGGCTGATGATGTCCGTAAACTCTAAGCGAATCGGACTCTGGGAAAAGACGTCCGTCAAGAGAGTCGGGCCCGAAGCCACCGCCTCAACCGTGTCTAAGACCTCGCCGCTAGGCCCGTAGCTTGTGACTTGGTCCACAAGGATGCTCAGGTCCGAAGGGCCAGGAGAGCTGTCCACGATGCCAGCGATAACCGAGACGATGCAGCTCAGGGTGCTGACGTTGGCCCGACCGGAGGTGCTCGCGACAAAGGGGCCCGTGCCCTTGTCTTCGCCGTTCAGATTGATCGAGTAGGAGTGCCCAAGCTTGAAACCAAAGATGGCGGAACCATTCTGGTCAAAAGACACCTTGGGACGAAAGATCAGGCGCCGGGGGTTGTTGGGGTCGACGATGTAGACGCCCTGGGGAGACAGTCCCGACTGGGCGTCCTTAATCCGGAAGCTCGACTTGGTGACCGTGCTCAGGTCCACTGGTTGGGTAAACTCAATCGAGATCTCCTCGTTGGCCTTGATCGTTGCCTTCCCACAGGAAACGGGGACGCCCTGAGTACTGGTCGAACAGCCTAGGGAGCAGGCCAAGATCGTCATTTCGCTGCCAAGACTTCCGGACAGGGAGCCCGAAGGCTTCACGCTTTCGTTGCCACATCCCCAAAGTGCAAAAGGCAAGAGCAGAATGGAAGCGATGCGAAGAGCACGCAGGAAAGGCTGACCGTCAAACATGAGAGAAGTAATCCTGAAGAGAGTGGACTTGCCCAAGTCATCCGTTGCCGTGAATACCCTGCGGATAAAGCCTGCATGGGATTCGCCCTATATGTCGCGACCGTGCCTCTAGGGAACGGAGTCGACAATAAGGTGGGTTGAGGGGAACAACTTCGGATGACTGACCTTACATAGAATGCGCCGATAACGCACGCGTTTGGTGTTTTTGCCCAGTGGGTCTGTGATCTAAGACGAAAAAGCCGCCCTGGCTAGTTCCCCAAATCTCCCCCATTGGGCGGCTTACCGACCGTTAGATTGCAAATTCCCAAAAGACCCAGCCGGCGTTTGGGGTGCCGAGAAAGGGGCCTATTCCGCAGTGAAAAGCGCCTCGAAAACAGCGCCTTGATCGATTTGTGATCCCCACTGCGGCTTTGGCCTAACTGTCAGCCAGCGCGCCGCTGCCCCTACGTCTAGGCAGCCCACCTTCCCTTCGAATCCAAGGGCCCGGGCACCAGCTTCCGAAGCCATCTTAAACACCCGACTTGGCGCAAGCTTGGGATGCCGTGCAAGCAGCAGTCGCACCTCCCGAAGCAAGTCTAGATCCTCGTTGCTAGCCAGGGAGTCCGTGCCAAGGGCGATGGAAACACCTGCCTCCATGTAGCGCCCTAGGGGGAAATCGCCACGATCGAAATAGCGATGAGTACCCGGGCAGTGCACCACCGTTGCGCCGGCCGCGGCGATCCTCTCGGGTTCTCCCCTTGCCGGAAGGTTGCCGTGGATCAGCGCCGTCGTCGGCCCAACGAGGTTGGCCTCGAAGAGCAGGTCGAGGCCGCTGCAACCCGGGGACTGCCCTAGTATGGACGCCAAAGGGCCCGCTCCAGACTCAAGCCACTCGATCTCCTCCTGCATCTCGGACCAGTGAACTGCGACCGGGCCCGGCCGCCGAGACTGCTGCTCGGCGACAAGAGCAAGCAGATCGCGGCTGACCGTGTAGGGCGAATGGGGTGAATAACCCTCCACGGCGGTACTTTTTTTTGAAATCGGCTCAGTAAGAGAGTCCATGGCGACCGCAGTGCGCGAGGGATCCCAGGCGTCGATCACCTCTCGGTAAAGCACGACCGCAGGCGCGCTCTCTAAAGTGGCAAGGGCTTGGATCGTCGCGCCAGTCGAGTCGATGTCCCCTACGAGCACAGTCCCGGTCTGGGAGAGCCGGGCTAGTCCGCCGCGTGCGTCTTCCACCAGCTGGTCTTGGGAGCGAGCAAAGCGGTGCTTGAGGACCTGCCCCACCCACTCGGGAAAACTGTCCCCGGGCTCGACCCGACCCGCCAAGCCCGAGAGCTCGAGGTGCGCGTGGGCGTTGACGAGACCCGGCAAGAGCACAACATCACCTAGGTCCTCGGCCTTGCTACCAAAGGCAGCTTCGGCGCGCTTGATGGCGCCTGTGCCTTCGAGCAGGCCAGCCACACGCCCGGCCTGGATCACGAGCCCGGCCCGGCCAGACTTGCCTACAAACGAGTCCGCCCGCGGCACGATGCCGCGGGCGGTTACGATCCTAGTCTTCAAGGGACGATTGGGTTCCGGCTCGAGTCAGATCAGTCGGGCGTGCCTTTGACCTGAAGGTTGGTCACGCCGGCCACGATGCTGGCGTTGGGTGAGTTTCCGTCAAAGATGATCTGGTAGCGAAACATGTTTGGGCGACGGGTCACCGCAAGCTCCGGATCACCGGGAAGGGCAAGGTCCCAATAGTTGTTGAGCTCCTGCGGGTGGCGCACCCAAGGAGTCAGGGAGTCCTGAACGATAGGCCCTTCGGGATCATCAAAATCTACGTCGCAGATGTTCTCCACCTCTTTTTTGAAGTGCGCACCTTGGAAACGCACCACGATCGGAGCCGGTGTGGCTCCGCCGAGGTCTGTACCGAAACTCAGGTCAGGAGCGATGCCGAAGGGGTTGTTCGGGTCGTTCGCGTCGCGGAAGGAGAAGGGCTCAAAGCCGGGCAAGTTCAGGATGACGTCAAGGTCCCAACCCAAGATCGGGTTCAGTGGGTCCGTGAAGTCGTCGCTTGTGAAATCTAGGACGAAGAAGTTGCCACCGGGAATGATCCAACAGGACTGAGCGCCGTTGCGGCCCGAAGGACCGTTGGGGTTGTTGACATACTGTCCAACCGACAGAATTGCTGAGGACTCGGCACCACCGGACTCGGAGCCCGGGGTCGAGTCGAAGGGCATAATCTTGGGTGCTTCAAGGGCAGCTTGGGGGGCTTGGGGAGCCTCGATACGAACCAAGCCAAGCCCACCGTTGCCACCCCTGGAGCCAGGGGCATTGCCGGCCGCAAGTCCACCGATTCCGCCAGTGACGTCGATTCGGTTGTCGATGCTTGCGACCTGCACGTTGACTGAGCGGAGCAGGACTGCTCCACCGGAGCCGCCGCCGCCAGCCGTTGCCTGGTCGGGAACAAGGAAAGAGAACGGAGGGTTAATCCCTTTTCCGCCAGCGCCACCCGAGACGTCCACGACGCCATCGATTCGGACGAAGCTGCCACCTTGGAGCTCAACGGCACCACCGCCGCCACCGCCACCGCTTCCGCTGTGGGTGTTGTACACTTGAAGCTTCTTGCCAACGACACAGTTGCCGAAGGACCCATCGGTAATGCTGAGCAGAAGGCTCATGCCGCCCCCGCCACCGCCAGAGCCACCCCGTAAATTACCGAGGTCAGGGGAGAGTTCACGAACCGTAGGGGTGAGCCCCAATGTAGCCGAGTCGCCGCCTACAGTGTCTGGAGCGATGATGCCCGGGGGCGGGAACGGATTGAATGGTGCCGACACGACCAAGGCCTTACCGGCGGTTCCGCTCGTCGCATACCCACCACCAGCGCCTTGACCAGCGGTCATATCGTTGCGGCATTGGATGTCAAAGATGAAGTTAGCTAGGTCCGACGTGTTGACTGGCAAGATTGGCGGCCAATGGACTCCACCGGCACCGCCAGCGAGGCCGGGTGTGCCGCCGACGCCACCGCCACTGGCACCATCGATGACGGCCCCCACGTTCCCAACCCCGCCAGCGGCCAGCAAGGTGAGATCCGTATCGTCCCTGCGGTCCGCACCACGACCACCTGCGCCAGCACCGGGACCCGCTGCTCCACCCAGTCCACCCAGCAACAAGCTTGAGTCATGGCCGGAAGGAGTAGCCGAGTTGTCCACAGGCGCACGACCACTGGCGTCGATTATGCCGGAACCCTGGACAAGCAACTCGCCGCGGGCAAAGAGCCGCGCGGGATTACTGCCTTCAAGGACAAGCTGCGCGCCGGCTGAGACTGAGATTCGAGAGAACTCAAAGAGGCCATCCGTGATCGTGTAGCTCGGAGGAGTCACGCTGGGAGGGAATGCCGCGCTACCTTCGGGCAGGACATTAAAGTTCGACCAGACCTGGCTGTCGGTGTTCAAGACGAAAGGTGAATTGTCGAGGTCAACGATCAGCGGTCCGAGCTTACCCGAACCACCGAGGATGCCCTTGATCAGAGCGCCGCCGCCCCAGGCCGCACCCGTATTCGGAGCGTCAAGGTAGAGAGGCGAATCAAATTGCTCGCCGCTTGGGCCGGGAAGGATCACTGGTGGGAACTGAACGAACTGGGGAGAGAAGCTCGCCAGACCCGGGTTGACGATGGCATTCGAACCAAGGTCGGTGACCAGGTCTGGAACGCTCACGACCACCTTGCGAGGGACCAGACCACTACCGGCAGAGGGCAGGCCCGTCGACGGTGTGAAGATGACCTCGGTCTGGAAGTTCTGCTCGTCGATCGCGATCGTGTAAGATCCAAAGAGTTCCACCTGGTCCGAAGGGTCGCTGACATTGCCGTCCGGGTCCACAAACACACGCAGGGTCGAAGACACTCCGGTCACCGGGTTTACCAAGGTCGCCGGGTTCATGATGTCGTCAAAGGAGAGCCGGATGGTCGACTGGCTATAGGCATTGGTCACTGCTGCGCCGACGTTGACTTGCTGCTCTTCAAGAATCAGCGGCTCCTCCTGGGTCACAACGTCGACGCTGATGGTCACTTTGGGAGGTCCGGGGACCGGATCCAAAATGCCGATGGCGCTGACCGTGCAGGACATGCGCGCCGTATTGGGCTTGCCGCTAACACTGCGAATGACCTGGCTGCCCGGGTCCTGGTTTTCGCCGGGAATGAAGATCGCGTAGGTCGAGCTGTCCGAGAGGCCGAAGACGGGATTGCCGCTGGCGTCGAAGGTGGTCTGGGGCCGGAAAATCAGGGTCCGCGGATCCGTCGGGTCCAGAGAGAAGCTGCCGGAGGGCGTCTTGCCTGTAGACAGATTGATGACTTGGAAGGTGTTCTTGTTGACCGTCGAAAGGTCGACTGCGCTGCTAAACAGAATCGCGATGCCCTCGTTGACCGCAACCTGGCTCACGCCACAGCTGATCTGGCTACCCGCTTCGCCGCCGTTGCACCCGAGGGAGCAGGACTGAATAATAAAAGAGCCCGAGCTTTCACCCGAGGAACTCGAGAAACTCGAGCCGCCCGAACAACCTGCAGTGAGTAGTGAAAAACCGGCGATGAGAGCCAGGCCGGCGTTCGTCCAAGAACCTTTGAGCATCCTAGAAACCATTGGGAGAAGTGCCTCTCGGCTGAGCTGCCGAGGGGCGGAGACAATCAACAAACCACCTGAGCAGACCGATCAGGCCCAAAGCCAAGGGCTCAGGGGGCCGCGCAGGGGAGTCCGAAGTCGGGGGGGACCAGACTTTGAGGGTTGAACTATAGGGCGTAGCACCCCTTTTGTTGACAAGGAATCCGGTCGGCATTCTTCCGAACTTCCTGTCTACTTCAATTACAGCGCCAAGACCCCGGGGCGGACGGCTAAATCGAGCCCAATCGCCCGTCTAAGCGATAAGCAGGCAAAAGAGCAATGCCGCGCGAGCGATTCCGCTCAACGCCGCCGAGTTCACCTTCGCGCGGTCCCTCGATAACGCCCCCACCGGGCAGCATTCGCCGGCTTCGTGACCGCTGGGCTCTAAAGTCGCTGTTATAGTCTGCGCCCTTGGGGTATTGCCCCTTTAGCGGGACCGTTGGGAACAGCCTTTGCTCAGGACTCTGCTCCCCTCCCCCGAGACCACCGTTGACCCTCCCCACGTGATGCAACGCTACCTTCTGCCCTCGATCCTGCTCATTCTCCTGCTCGCGGCCTGCAACGGCGAACCGCAGGCGAAGACAACCGCACCCAACGATGCGGATCGCCAGATCCGCGACCTGGTGGCTGCCCTGGCCCCAGCCCCCGCTTCGGCCAACAGCGCCGTCCAGAACGACTGGTTCAACCGCTTTCGCGAGGTCTCGGATCGCATCCGGACCGCCGGTCCGGCCGTCGGCCAGGCTGCCTTGGATAAGTTCCACGAGAGTGATGACGAGCCCTTGGCCATGCGCCGCGGTCTCCTTCGGGCGGCGGGCTACAACCTGCCAGTCGAAACGGCCCCCCTACTCGAGGCCATCTTCGAGCAGTACGGCGAGGACCTAGGCCTTCGCACCGCGGCCATCGAGATGCTCTCGGAGACTTCCCCCGCCGACGCGATCCGCCTGATCCAACCGATTATAGAGAAGCGCCGCCCGGGCAAGACCTACCCCGAGGCCGAGCGCCTCGTGGAGTGCTACGCCAAGGCCGCCCTCGCCCTAGAGCTCGGCAAGGAAGCTCAGCTCGTGCTCTCCTCCTATGCCACCGACCTGTTCCTCGACCAGACTGGGAGGGTCATGGCCATCAAGGCCCTTGCTGACTACCCGGGCTCCCACACCCGGGAGACCCTGCGCACGGTTCTCGTGGAGTCTACGGGCAACGGCTACCTGCGTCGCATCTCGGTCAAGTCTCTGGTCAAGCTTGCGGAGGTGGATCCGGAGACAAATACGGTCCTCTGCGACCTCATCAATGAGGTCATGACCAAGGAAGTGGACCTGAACTTCCAACAGCACCTCATCAATATCCTCGAGAAGCACTGCCAGTGATCACGGACTCCCACACGCACCTGTACTGGAAGAGCTTCGACGAGGACCGAGACGAGGTCCTTGCCCGGGCCCGGGCAGCCGGCATCGACCGCATGATCGTGGTAGGCACGGATCTCGAGACCTCCCGGGCCGCCCTCGCCCTCGCCCATCGGGAGCGCGGCATCTTGGCCTCCGTGGGCATCCATCCGAATGACCTCGGTGGTCCCGACGACCCCGGGCCGAGCCCCGAGACCCTGGCCGCCATCGCCGAACTCGCCCGGGACCCAAAGTGCGTAGCTATTGGAGAGACAGGCCTGGACTTCTATTGGGACAGTGTCGCCAAGGAGCGCCAGATCGAGGGCTTTCGTTGGCACCTCGAGCTCTCCAGTGCGACCGGCAAGCCCGTCATCATTCACTCCCGAGATGCCCACCAAGAAACGGTGCGCGTACTCTCGGAGGACCTCGCTCCGTCGGGGCCCGGCGGGGTCATGCACTGCTTTACCATGGGCGCCGAAGAGCTTGTGGACTACGCCAAGCTCGACCTCTACATCTCCTTCTCCGGCGTAGTCACATTTAAAAAGAACGACGCCAACCGCCAGGCGGCAAAGGCGACCCGGGCCGAGCGCCTGCTGGTCGAAACCGACTGCCCGTTTCTCGCCCCCCAGCACAAGCGGGGCAAGCGTAACGAGCCGAGCTTCATCACCGGCGTCATTGAGTGCGTCGCCCAACAGCGCGGCATGACCACGGGCGAAATCGAAGAGCTCACCACAAACAATGCGGCGCGCCTGTTCGGCTTTACGGACTGAGCGCGAAGATCCAGGCACCAATGCAGAGGCCCGGCGCTCCTTTCAAGGGAGCGCCGGGCCTCGCTGCTAGGCCGCTTGAAGCGGCGTAGCTTTGGAGTTCAGCTTACTGAACCGCGGTCCAGGTGCCACCGTCTTGTGCAGCAACGCCGTTGATGCCGAGGGGCGAAGCCATGTCACCGGCGATGGAGAAGGCTGCGTCGAAGTCGGGTCCGCCGGCAGCGCCGTCATAGGGCGTGGCAATACGGTTGTTCATCTGTAGGAGGTCGCCCTCTTGGTTGATGAAGAAGCAGCGGTTACCCGTTTTGTTGACGTCGGCGGGCCAAGCGTAGGCCATCCAGAGGATCTCGCAGTTGTCGGGGTCGGGCAAAGTGGTGCTGTACATACCGCCTGTTGCATCCTCGGGGACGGCGCCGGTTACGCCGGTGGCCGTAGCGGCGGGAAGGAAGATCTGGAAGACATATCCAGAGCGCTGCACGGTGCTACTGGCAACATCTCCGAATGCGTTTGAGAGCATGGCGGGCGTGAGCTCGTCGGTGCCGACCACACCAGCGGTCTCGACACCGGCCACGCTGATGCGCAGCGGGTCAGCGCCAGAGAGCTCGCCGAAGTAAGCGTACTCGCCGCCGCCGTCGGCGTCGGAGTCGATCGCTGCGGCAGACTGGATTTGAGCCTGGGCCGATGCGATCGAACGCAGGGTCGAGATAGCTGCCGATTCGTTGGCCGCAAGACGAGCACTCATCAGCTTAGGAATAGCGATGGACGCGATGATGGCGATGATGGCAACCACGATCATCAGTTCGATGAGCGTGAAGCCTGATTTTTTGTTGTTGCTGATTTGCACTGGTGTATTTCCCTTTGTTTTTCGTGATCGCCGGGAGGCGACGCTTCGTTCCCTTTTGAAGTTCGTGTAACAAGGAGCGTGGGGCTGGCCCCCGTCCATCGCCGCGCCCGCTTCAAAAGATCGGGCCCGACATCCCCACCTATCGGGAAATGCCGGGCCACGCCTTGAGTCTGGTTTTTACTTTCCGCCGAGTTGTCCAACAATGTCGATAATCGGCAGGAAGACACTCATCACAACACCACCCACGATGATGCCCATGACCGAGATCAGGATCGGCTCAATCAAGCTTGTTAGGGACTTAATCTGGGCTTTCACCTCTCGATCGTAGAACTCGGCGATCTTCTCTAAAAGGGTCTCCAGGGCGCCTGAACGCTCACCAATCGCGATCATTCGAACGACCATCGGCGGGAAAACCTTGCTCTCCGAGAGGGGCTCAGAGAGGAGGTCACCCGAGCTGACGGCCACACTCGAAGCGCGCACGGCCTCGGCGATGACCTCGTTGCCCGCGGTCTTCGCGACGATGTCTAGGGTTCCTAGGATTGGGACACCGGACTTAATCAGGGTTCCGAAGGTCCGCGAGAAGCGCGCTAGGGCGACCTTCTTGAGAAGGGGACCAAAGACGGGCAGCCTAAGCTGCAAGATGTCAAAGGCCTTTGTTCCTCGAGGCGTCTTCTTAAAAGCGACAATCGCACTTATGGCCACGCCGGCAATCAGCACCATGGTGACCACATTCGCGCGCATCCAATCAGATGTCCCAAGAACAAAGGCCGTCAAGGCTGGAAGTTCGGCGTCCATCTCCTCAAAGATGCCCGCGAAGGTCGGCACGATGTACAGCATTAAGAACGCCGTAATCGCAAGCACAAGGCACATCGAGATGACTGGGTAGGTCATGGCGGCCTTGACCTCTTTCACCAGCTCGTCAGAGGCTTCTTGGTAGTCTGCTAGACGGTCAAGAACGATGTCCATTTGGCCCGAGACCTCTCCGGCCGCGACCATGGACACATAGAGGGTGTTGAACACTTTGGGACATGACGCAAGCGCCGCGGACAGGTCCGTGCCGCCGCGGAGATTGTCCGCAACGGTCTCGCAGGTCAGCCGCATACCGGGCGTCTCGGCCTGGTCGCGGAGCACGTCGATAGCCTCAAGTAGGCTGATGCCCGCCCCGACCATCGTAGAGAGCTGCCGAGTAAAGATCACCAGCTCGGTCCGCGTAGCCTTGGGCTTCACCTTGCCAAGAGTGATGGAGCCAAGTCCTCCTCCGCCCTTGGTCTTGGCCTTGGAAGCTCCGCTACCACTCTCAATCTCGAGAACAATCAGCTCCCTCTTCTGCAGCTCGGCCACAGCCTCACTACGATCGGGAGCAGTCAGCTTGCCCTTGACGGTCTTGCCCTGCTTGTCCTTTGCCTTGTATGTCCAGTTGCTCATGGGATGTTTGCTCCGCTAGCTTCCTATCGATCGGGTGTAGTGACCCGGAGTATTTCTTCGAGCGAGGTCAAGCCCCGCATCACATTCATCAAGCCAACCCTGCGAAGGGTCAACATGCCGTTTTCCAGTCCCGCCGCCTTGATCTCGGCCGCACCTGCGCTCTCGACCACAAGGCGCCTGATCTTCTTGTTGAGGGAGAGGGTCTCCACGACGGCGAGTCGCCCGCGGTAACCGTTCTTACAGCGAGGGCACCCCTCGGGCCTAGGCTGGAAGATCTCTAAGCCCTGGGACTCCTCGTGGGTGAACCCCACGGAGTAGAGCTCCTCCTCGGGCAGCTTCACGGGAACCTTGCAGCTGTTGCAGAGCCGCCGTACAAGTCGCTGGGCCGCGACGCAGTTGACCGAACTCGACACCAGGAAGGGGTCAATGCCCATGTCGACCAGGCGCGTGATCGTGCTGGGTGCATCGTTGGTGTGCAGAGTCGATAGCACCATGTGACCAGTCAAGGCTGCCTTGACCGCGATTTCGGCAGTCTCGGCATCACGAATCTCACCCACAAGGACTACATCGGGGTCCTGGCGCAGGATCGAGCGCAGTGCGCCGGCGAAGGTCAAGCCACGCTTGGGGTTCACGGGTACCTGATTGATGCCGTCCATGCGGTACTCGACCGGGTCCTCGACCGTAACGATGTTGATCTCAGGATCCGCGACGGTCTTGACGCACGAATAGAGCGTCGTGGACTTACCCGAACCCGTGGGCCCCGTCACCAGCAACATACCGTGGGCTGAAGCTGCGGCTTCGTTGATGTCATCTAGGCAACGTGGCTCGAGCCCCATACTGTCCAGGCTCATGGCGACGCCGGCTGCGTCGAGGATACGCATCACGGCCTTCTCGCCGCCGACCACCGGTAGGGTCGACAGGCGCAGGTCGATGTTGCGGCCCTCGTAGCGGATCTGAAACTTGCCATCCTGGGGCTTGAAGCGCTCGGCGATGTCCAGGTCGGCCAGAATTTTAAGGCGTGACAATAGCGATGGGCCCAGTCCTTTTGGAGGAGTCATCGCTTGGGTTAGGCGGCCGTCCACGCGATAGCGGACGCGCATGGAGTCCTCTCCCGGTTCGATGTGGACATCACTCGCACGATCCTTAAGGGCGCGCAACAGGATCAGGTTGACCAGTTTGACAGCGGGCACGTCGTCGCCTGCGGCAAGGGCTTCCACGTCCAGGTCATTGATCTCTTCCTCTTCTTCGCTGCGGACCTCGATCTCGCCAGCGTGAACCTCGCCAAGAAGCTCTTCCACGGCTGCACTGCCATCGTCGAATGTGGCTTCAAGGCAAGCGCGAATAGCTGCGGGGTGGGAGAGCACCGGTCGGACTCGGCATCCGGAGAGTAGGGATAGGTCGTCAAACAGCAGCACGTCGAAGGGGTCGGAGACTGCCACCGTCAGCGTGTTCGCGTTGCGGACGAGGGGCACGACGCACATCTGGGTGCAGATGTCGCGGGAGAGTGCCTCCATCGCGCGCTCTTCGGGTGTGCAGTTCTCTAGCTCCACAGGAGCAACGCCCGAGATCGTGCCGACCGCGCTCATGAATTGAGCGCCGCCAAAGCCGTCGTCACCGAGAAGGACTTCGAGAACGGGCTTTTCAGACTCTGCGGCCGCAGCCCAGGACTCGGGGGACACGAGCCCCTGGTCTAGCAGGATGCGGCGGATCTTTCCGGAGACGCGCACCATGGCTAGGCTGCGCCGCGGATAAGCGAGCGGAACTCGGACGGATCCGAGAGTACGCGTTCAGCGTCCTTCGAGTCCACGCGGCCGGCCCGAACGTGAGCCGCAAGGGCAGAGCTCATGGTCTGCATCCCCATGCGGGCGCCGGTTTGAATCTGGGAGTAGATCTGGTGGGCCTTGCCATCGCGCACCAGGGCGCGGATGCCGGGCGTCATGCGCATCAGCTCGGCCGTAAGTGCGCGGCCGCGGCCAGAGGCAAGGGGCAATAGCTGCTGGCAGAAGACGGCCTCTAGGCTAAAGCTCAGCTGGGTACGGATCTGGTCCTGCTGGTGCGGTGGGAAGACGTCGATAACGCGGTTGATCGTCTGCACAGCATCCGACGTGTGCAAGGTACCGAAGGTCAGGTGCCCGGTCTCCGCAAGGGTGAGCGCCGCCTCGACGGTCTCCTGATCGCGAAGCTCTCCAATAAGAACGATGTCCGGGTCCTGGCGCAGCACGCTGCGAAGTGCGTTGTGGAAGGAGTGCGAATCAGTGCCAATCTCTCGCTGGGTTACTAGACACTCGCGGGATTGGTGGACAAATTCGACCGGGTCCTCAATCGTGACGATGTGCTCTTTGCGCGTTCGGTTGACGTAGTCCACCATAGCGGCCAGAGTCGTCGACTTACCCGACCCCGTCGCACCGGTCACAAGAATTAGGCCCGAACGCAGGCCGCAGATCGACTTACAAAACTTGATCGGCAGACGCAGCTCTTCGAAGCCCGCAATCTCATGGGGCACGAGGCGCAGCACACAGGCCATAGCGCCCTGCTCGTTAAAGATGTTCGCACGGAAGCGTCCCTGGCCCTCTAGGCCAAAGGAGCAGTCCAACTCGTATTCCTTGTCCAAACGCGCAATCTGATCGGCCGTCAGAAAACTTGTGGCCAAGCGGCGCACGTCTTCATCAGCCATGACCTCGACGTCCACGGGCTCCAGCACTCCGTCGATCCGGATACGCGGCGGCCCGCCGGCCCTAAGGTGGAGGTCTGAGCCTCCTTTTCGGACCATCAAGGCCAGAAGGTCTTCGATTACGATCATGGTGGGTACGCTCCTCGGTTCGCGGACAGCTGCTCTGGGATAGGTGCACGAAGCCGCTTAAGAAATAGACCGCAGTCCACAGATGGGCTTCCGGCTCTTGTTTCGGCTACTTGGTCCACGTCCCCTAAGCAGAAACACCGTTCCTAGGCCGTTTTCGAGACCAACACTGCTTTCGGGACGCTCCTAGCTCGCTTCCGTGCTGGACGCGTCTTCCCCGGCGCCCATCAGGACCTCGTAGCCCCTGCCTCATGCCTGCATTTGGTCTAGAATCGGCACCAGGGACTCGCCGACGGCGGATACCTGGTACTTAGCCCGGGGCGAGATCTCGGCAGAAACATACCGGCCTTATTGGCGGCGAACCTGACTCTCTTGACATCCGTCAATAAAAAACGAGCGCTGCGCAGAGTGCGCAGCGCCCGTTTGGGGGATGGTTATTGCAAGCCTACTTCTACCAGCCAGCGCCACCCTGCGAGCTCACCTGGTATGCCCAAGTCTTGCGTGCCGAGTCGAAGTAGCGATGGTCGTCGGGATAGTTGTTTGGGGTTTTGTGGGCGATGAACTTGTAGTTCTTGCCGTCGGACTTGTACAGGTAGCCGCTGTGGCCATCGGGGAATGATTTGTTCGGATCCCTAGGCAGCATCTCTATGTACTTGGGGACGAGGCCCGGAATGTATGGGTCGGTCGCGGTGTAGCCGTGCCCGCCGTACTTAGTAGCGTCACCCGACCAACCTGAGACTTTCGGGTAGGCCCCGTGTTCACCGTGGTAAATCTCAAGGGCCTTTTGGACGCTGTTGAGGTCAGCAATGCGGCGGGTATCGTCGGCGCGCTCTGTAGCGCTGCCAAAACGAGGAAGGGCGATACCAGCGATGGTGACGAGGATCATCAGAACGATGATCAACTCCATCATTGAAAAGCCGGCGTCCTTCTGAGTGGTTGGAGAATGGAGAATCTTCATGAGTTTGTTTGGGGGTTAAGGCAGATGCAATGAGTTGCGCTGCCGGGCAAGAACTCATCTCGGACCCACACGCAGGCCGGCTTGAGGATTTTCTTAGCGAAGCTCCTTTCGCGCGCCTAATGCTCAAGTCAAATCGCTTTGTCGCCGAACAAGTAGCTGCCTGTCCTCAGTCCCGTCTCCCCCCCACCCCCCCCCAGGAGGAATATTAGGATGCGCGAGCAATCCACTCTCCACTTGACTCGAACCTCCGTGAGCTGGCTCTCGCGAGGCTCGCAGCCAGAAGTCCTACGACGATAACTTCCATGGGGAGCGATGGCATCCATGGCACCGAAGATGACCTTGTATTATCTATGGACGCCACTCTAATTCTTCGGTCCAAGACCCTGGATAATCTGGCCATCATCAACTCCGCGCTCCAAAGTTACAACGCCTTAAACTTGGTCGAAGCTCCCCTACCGGCCAACTTCGGTTCTGTCCGCTCCGCCTTGTGCAGTAAAGGTTTCCTGCCGGACTCAGTTCGATACCAAGTGGACGCATGGGGTGACGCGTATGTCGAGGATCCACGTGGGCAGACTCCTGTAGTTCGTGTCAAGTCCGTCAACGTTGCTGCCAATTGATTTGGATTTAAAAGTGGCGGAAAGCGATGTAGCTATGTCCCAAAC
>JAQXEK010000050.1 GCA_029250885.1 Planctomycetota bacterium | reverse complement strand
GTGCCGGATACGCGCCACCCCCGGGAGATCCAGAGGAGTGCCCTGGGTTCCGAGCAGCCAGCGGAAGGCGCGATCCTCACGGCACTTGGCGAAGCTATCTTCGGCACGCTGGTAAACCGCAAGATCCCGGCAGTAACCCATCGTCCTAGCCACGTCCCCGTGGGTGATTTGAAGCGGGCCCTTGGCGCGAGTGACCGGCACGTCGGCGAATTCGAAATCTGTCCCCAAGGGGCGGAGGCGCGGCTCCTCGGCTGAGGCCACAGCCTCGTCGGAGAGAAGTGAGGTGAGCCGCTCAATGCGGGGGTAGACGAGCGGGTCTGTGCGCCCCTGTAGGACTCCGCCGAGAGCGTCGAGACAACCCTCCTCAAAGAGGAGGTCGCAGTCGGTGAACCAGATCCAATCCGCTTTCGTGGAGAGCGCCGCGTGGTTGCGCCCGATCGATCTCCGAAAGAGGTGCTCAGGGCGGAGTTCACGCCAACTCCAACGGACGCCCTCAATTCGCTCCTTTGAGGCGCGCTCCAACAGGCGCGCTGTCCGCTCGTCCTCTCGACTGAAGTAGACCGTCATGGTTAGGTCTACCTCTTTCGGCGGGTGGGCAGCTAGCGCCCCGAGCTGGTATTCGAGGAGGTGGGAATAGTTCCAACAGTGACTGACCACCTCGATGGCGAGGCGGCCGTTCCGAGGCCGAGGCTCCACATCTAGCGCAGGCCAAAGCCGCCTTAGCGGGAGGATCCCGTTCACCCCCTGCCGGACAAGCCACTCCTGTATCCCATGAAAGGACGAGGGCTGCTGGACGGCGAGATTCTCGATCTCCTGAAAATCGTCGTTGGAGCCGATCTTCAACCGTCGAAGTCCTCGCGGCGGACGGGAGTCTTGGCGCTCACCGGTCGGGCTACATGGAGACCTAAAACTTCATCCAAGTACTTGGGGGCGAGCCCGTACCCCGGGCGAACGCTGCGCAGCGCTGTCGCATCGACCACCTCACCGGCCTCTAAGTCGCGGATCCAGTACAGCGAACGTCGAAACTGTACGTTCCCTTGCTCGCTTGACTTGCGCCCGTAATCCACCTTTCCCAAGGCATCCCAAGCTGTGCGCACGTTGCGGCACAGCTCCTCGAGGCCTGCGGGCTCGAGTGAAAAGGAATCGTCGGGGCCACCAGCACTGCGGTCGAGCGTGAAGTGCTTCTCCACGAGCGCCGCTCCCACCGAGACCGAGGCCACCGCTGTCGTATTGTCCAAGGTGTGGTCCGAGAGCCCGACGACGCAGCCGAAGCGCTTGGCCATGTCAACGAGGGTCCGTAGGTTGTAGTCGGCAGCCGGTGCCGGATAGCCGCTCACGCAGTGCAAGAGGGCCAACTCTTTGCAGCCGGCAGAGCGCGCCGCCTCCACAGCCTCTTCGATCTCCTCTGCATCAGCCATACCTGTCGAGATGATCAGCGGCTTACCAGTTGCCGCCACGCGCCGGATAAGCGAGAGATCTACGGCCTCGAAGGACGCGATCTTATACGCCGGAGCATTCAGGCTCTCGAGTAGCTCCAATGCAGTATCGTCGAATGGGCTCGAGAAGATCGTGATGCCTTCCTCCCGCGCGTGCTCAAAGAGCGGCGCGTGCCACCCCCAGGGCATGTGTGCCTCCTCGTAGAGATCGTGAAGGGTCTTACCATCCCAGAGCCCGCCGCGGATGCAGAACTCTTCGGAGTCACTATCGAGGGTGATCGTATCGGGGCGATAGGTCTGCAGCTTGACGGCATCTGCTCCACGCGCACGCGCCTCAGTGATGATCTGCTTCGCCGTTTCAAGGCTCCCGTTGTGGTTCGCCGACATCTCGGCGATAACGTACGGCGCCGCACCTACTCCAATTCGTCGACCGTCAATTTGAATATAAGTCTCGCTCATAGACTAGCTCCTCCACCTTCTAGGCTGGCCTCGCGCGCAGCCGGCCACTCATCCCGTAAGAGGCCGAAGCAGATCACGGAGTGCTGTACTCCGTCTTCGGCGAGGTGTGGATCATGGCGCAGCCCTTCATTCCTAAATCCTAGCCGCAGGTGAAAACGGACCGAACGCTCGTTCGCTTCCAGCGCGTGGCCACTGATTTTGTGAAGCCCGAGCACATCAAAGGCGTGGTCTAAGGCGGCCACGCCGAGGCAACGCCCAGAGCCCCTCGGAGCACCAGGTGCGAGGTAGAAACCCCATTCGCCCACTTCCTCGTCATCAAGTTGCTGCAGATTCAAGAACCCCAGCGGGGTCTCGTCGCTCTCGAATACCAGGAGGTGCCGCTGCGGATCCTTACAGGCCCCTTCGAACCAACGTCGGTGCTCATCCATATCAATTTCATGTGTGGTGTACATCCAGCGCCGTACGTCTGGGTGGTTACGCCACGACAGCACGCGCTCGAGATCCGCCTCTTCCATAGGACGCACCTGACCCCGAGCATTCATGACAACTTCTCCAACTCGTCGCAAACGCGCTGTAGTCCCTGCGCGTCGACTAGGTTAGCGCTAGCTCGAGAGATCCTTCCGCGAAGCTCCTCTGCCTCCATCGCAGCGAAGTGTTCGGCCAACTGGGCAGTCAGCTCAGAGACCCCTTCAACGACCAGCGCAGCGCCGGCCTCGCCCAACGCCCTCGCACCATTTCTTTGATTCTCTGCCAGCACAACTGTGATCGATGGCAAGCCAAGTGAGCAGCGCTCCCATGCTGTAACCCCAGCGCCGCCGACTGCAAGATCGGCACGGGCCATCCGCTTCGCCATGTCTGTTACGTCCACAGCGATCTCTACTGGAAGAGGGAGACTAGCTGCCACGGTGCGAACGCTAGCGAGGTGAGGAGCGTGACGCCCCATGATCACCGACACCTCTCGGAGCGAGGCCGGGCGGCTCACCCCTAAGCACCTAAGCACAGCACTCGTCGCGTCCTGCGCGTCGACTCCTCCCATAGAGATCATGACATGCTCCATCTCTGCCCCTGCCCGACGGCGAAGACTCTCATCGCGGAGGCTAGTGAACATAGGGCTCACGAGTGCAAACTTCGGGCCCACGAGAAGATGGCAGCCCCCTGGAACGAGGTCCTCGTAGTCTTGCGCCCGCCGCCCGAGGTTCTGATCAAGCAGCATGGAGACCGAGTGGAGCCTGTCGGCCAAATCGTCGATCGCCACGAGCTGCAACTCCGGCGCCTTCACGGCATCCTCCCACTCGCTGTCGAGGGCGTAGTTATCCACGACCAGCACGCTCGCCCCACAACGGTCAAGCGCCTCGCGGGTCGCGCGCGCATCCTCTCGCCAGTCGCATTCAAGCCAAGCAGCGTGGGCTATAGCTGATTCGTTTGGGATAAAGGTTCCCTCACCCCCTTCTAAGATCTCGAGCCCGTGCCCCCGCAAACGCACCGCATCGTGTCGCGACCCCTCGAGCTCACGCGAGAGGAACACACACGAGTGTCCACGCTCAACCAAGGCATCCGCCAATGTGAGGCAGCGCATGACGTGTCCCGAACCAATTAGCAGTGATGCATCTGCTCTAAGGGCGAAGATCATTGCCCCTCACCTTTACCAATCTCAAGGGCACGGAAGAGCCACTCAGCCCGCGTCCAATCCTCCTCTGTATCGATGTCCTGCACGCGAGACCTAGAGAGAGGGACGGGTGCAGCCTCCTGCGAGAACAGAGGCGTGCCAGCCTGCCATGCTCGCGCACGACCCCAATAAAATTGGCCTGCGTCGTGCCACGCCTCCTCGAGGTCCTGCGAGCGTGTCTCAAAGACCGACGGGTCGAGCATTTCCACGCGCCCCTCCGGAGTTAGACGGATCGCCCGCTGGATCGGAAAGGCATAGCTAGTCACGGAGAAGGCGAACGCGGCCCCGCTCGTCTCAAGTACTTCGCTTCCGCGAACGAGATCCTTCGCTCGGAGAAAGGGCGCCGTGGCGTAGATGCAGCAAACGGCATCGTCCCCTTCGGCGCCGCAGGAGTGTGCGGCGTGCGCCACCACGGGAGTCGTGCCAGTGTGGTCATCAGAGAGCTCTGCGGGCCGCATAAAGGGGACCTCCGCACCGTGCTCAAGCGCGACCTTCGCGATCTCTTCATCATCGGTTGACACTACAACTCGATCGAAACAGCCGCTTGCGAGTGCTGCCTCGATCGACCAGACGATCATCGGTTTTCCGCAGAAGGGACGGATGTTTTTACGGGGGATGCGCTTACTACCCCCGCGGGCCGGGATGACCGCGAGGTTCACGCCTCTAGCGCCTCGCGCAGCACCCGAACAACCTCCTGCTGCTGCTCATTTGAAAGCGTGGGGAACATAGGCAAGCTAATTGCCTCAGCGTGGTAGCGCTCCGCCTCGGGAAACTGCCCCACGGAGAACCCGAGGTCTCGATAGTAGGGTTGGGTGTGGACGGGAATGTAGTGCAGGTTGACACCGACCCCTCCGCTCCGGAGCTCTTCAAAGACCTCTCTATGAGTACGGCGAATACGATCCAAACGGAGGCGCACCGGATATAGGTGCAGCGCAGAGTAGGTGTCGGGATGATTGAAAGGGAGCTGCAAGGGCAGACCTGCCAAAGCCTCGTCATAGGCCCGTGCCAACTCGTGGCGCCGCGTCACGACTTCATCGAGCCGCTGAAGCTGACTCAGACCCAGCGCTGCTTGCATGTCGGTCATACGATAGTTGAAGCCGAGCGCGACCTGCTCGTAGTACCAGGGGCCGAGTGACTCGCCGACCATCTGCTCGGGGTCACGGGTCACACCGTGGGAGCGCAAGAGGCGCATGCGTTTAGCTGCCTCTGGGTCACGTGTCGTCGCCAACCCTCCCTCGCCGGTCGTGATGATCTTGACCGGGTGAAAGCTGAACACAGCGATGTCGCTGTAGCGGCAATTTCCCACGGGCTCGCCTTGATAGCGCGCGCCAATGGCATGCGATGCATCCTCGATGACCTTGAACCCGTATTGCTGCGCAAGCTCGCCGATCGACTCCATCTCGCACGGCTGTCCGCAAAGATGCACCGGGATGACGATCTTCGGGAGCCTCCCGTCCCGCTCTGCCTGCTCAAGCTTCTCGCGCAAGGCCGCGACGCTCATGTTCCAGGTCTGCAGGTCGATGTCGACGAAGTCGACCTCAGCCCCGCAATAGCGGGCGCAATTCGCTGAGGCAACGAAGGTCGTCGGGGTGGTCCAGACCACATCGCCCGGCCCCGCCCCTAACGCCAAGCAGGCGAGGTGGAGCGACGACGTGGCGCTGTTCGTCGCGACCCCATGACTGGCACCGACACGCTCAACGAACGCCTCTTCAAAGGCGGGCACGGTCGGCCCCTGGGTCAAAAAGTCCGAGCGCAGGATCTCGACGACGGCTTCGACGTCCTCTTGTCGAATGTCCTGCCTGCCATAGGGGATCACCACAAGCTCAGATCGCTCCAATCCTGTCCTGATTTGCGTCGAGCCAAGCCTGAAGATCCTCGTCGTTCATCCACTCCGAGTTCGTCTCACTCGAGTAGACAAAGCCCTCTGCCACCCTCTTCCCTCCCTTGACGCGCTTAGGGTCATCGCCCCAGCCGTTGATGACCGGGAGGATTTTATAGTGGTCCGAATACTCGTATGTGCTCAGAGAGTCCTCGAAGCCGATCATCTGCTCGTGCAACTTCTCTCCAGGTCGGATCCCGATGATCTCCTGCTGTGCCGCGGGCGCAACGACCCGCGCCAAGTCAGTTACCTTTATGGAGGGGATCTTCTTGACGTAGATCTCGCCCCCCACCATATCCTCGAACGCTTTCCAGACCAGTTCTACCCCCTGCTCCAGTGAGATCAGAAACCGCGTCATGCGCTCATCCGTGATGGGGACCACGCCCGAGTCCCGCACCGACAAGAAAAACGGAATCACCGAGCCTCGCGAGCCCATCACGTTGCCATAGCGCACCACCGCGAAGCGCGTTTCGTGCGCCCCAGCGTAGGCGTTGCCAGCGATGAAGAGCTTATCTGAAGCGAGCTTTGTCGCTCCATAGAGATTGACCGGACTGCTCGCCTTATCGGTGGACAGGGCCACAACACGCTGCACCCCCTTGTCGATGCAAGCATCGATAAGGTTCATCGCACCGACGATATTTGTCTTCACGCACTCGAACGGGTTGTACTCCGCCGTCGGCACAATTTTGGTCGCCGCAGCATGCACGACATAATCGACCCCGTCGAGGGCCCTGTACATGCGCTCTCGGTCGCGCACGTCGCCAATGAAGAAGCGTAGCCGTGGCTCATTTGGAAACTTCTTCGCCATCTCCCACTGCTTCATCTCGTCTCGTGAATAGACGATCAACTTGCGTGGGTTAAACCGTTCAAGGGTAAGCCGTATAAAAGCATGACCGAAGGAGCCTGTCCCGCCCGTAATAAGCACCGTTTTTCCTGACAACATGAATAAGATGGTAGCCCTTCTAGAGGGGCACGCACAAGGATGGCTCGGCACTTTCCCCAGAGCCTGGACAGAAACAGAGCTTCCGGGGTCTTTGGCGAATAGCGTACTCTCCTGCACTTCTTTGTTGCACTAATCCACCGTCTAGGGCTTCTTCGCTGATCCCTTGATTCTCCTGATCAAGCTGCGGCTGCCCTCTGCTGAGGCAGGCTCCAGTTCGACTCCAAGGGCGTCGCACACTGTCGCCATCACACCGGTCAGGCCCACCGACCGACTCGACCGACTGGGAGTAGAGGCTCCAAGTTCGGGTGTTCCGGAGTCCCAGAGCCTTCAGGCCATGGGTTCTCCCAAGCTGAATGTCGAGGGCTCGAGCCCCTCCGCCCGCTCCATGTAACTCGCTTCTGAGAAGAAGGTTAGGTTGAAAAGGGCGGACCTGGTCAGGGCGGGGTCCGGGTACAGATGATCGTCCACGGCCCTGGGGTCGCCGCTTAGCTTCCAGAGCGGGGCGCGCGTCTTTCTAGTGAACTCGACGACTACCTTGAGAAAATCGGCGCCCGCATGCCAGTGGCTAACCGGGACGTCGACCCCAAGCGCGCAGCCGAGGTACTCGGCACGAAGAAGAGGGGCCGGCGCGACCGCAGCGACAAGTCGGGCAAGCAAAACAAAGGGCAGAGAAGACTGAACTAATCCGACCAAGGGCGGCGCTTGTTGCAAGCACTACGCTTCGCAAGCAAAGTTGAGCGAGTACCCTTCGCAGCAAATCGCGAAGGGTACCCGGAGCGTGGAGTACCTACGCTCTCTTCTACTGGAAGGTAACTGTGTGCACGCTTGTAGTGA
>JAQXEK010000044.1 GCA_029250885.1 Planctomycetota bacterium | reverse complement strand
AAGGTTCAAGAGGGTCTCAACAAGTGGATTGCTCCCGATGTCCGAGATGTCCAGGATGTCGATAGCCAGCAGCGTGGGCATGGAAACCATAGGGCGGATTTTGGCGCGGAAATAGGGGGGTGGAACCGCGAAGTATATCTACTTCTTGGAGAAGTGCTGCTCCCAATAGTCGAAGCTGAAGTGGCTGAGTGGTTTGGACTCCTTGCCGTCCAGGCGAAGAACACTTGGGGTCATGCGTCCGGCTCCGTCGACCTCTACCTTCAGAATAGAGTCGACTTCAGTGTCTCCGATACCCGTGGCGATCCACGTCAAGTCGACGTCGGGCTCCTCCGCATAGAACAAGGGCAGGGTGTGGCTACAACCTATATCGCCCGAGAACCAGATCACCTGTTTCTTCGCGCCAAGCTCCCGAAGTGCGGGAAGAACTTCGGTCGTGAAGAGGTCGTCGTCCCTGTAGCCGTCCTTGCTATTCATATGATCGAAGACGACCTTAAATTTAGGCCTCCCGCCCGCCCAAAGTAACTTGTGGGAGTAGATGGCGACGGACGCAAAGGCGGGATCGCTCTGCGCGATTCTCAAGGCAGCCAAGAAGCTGCGGAGTTGGAGTCCAGAGATTCGCCCAGGATCTTCCTCGGCGTCCAGTGTGAGGTGAAGGGTCTTGCCATGAGCGAAGACGTGGGAGGTCTCGCCTGGGAATTGTTCGAGGTAGCGAGCTCGTACCGCGACGTCATGGTTGCCCACGGCATTCAAGAGGGGCATCTCGAGGCGGTTGGCGAAGCTCTTCTTGAACATCGCGTAGTGTGGTGGCGTGCAGAAGCGAATCGCGTCCCCCAAGCTCATGAAGAAGCTCGCACCGCCGGCGTTGATCTGCTGCAAGTTGCCGAGAAGAGAGGCCGCTGGGAAAATGGAGCGCGTGTTTTGCGGTGCTCCATAGAGGTGGCCTCCCACCCAATAGGAGTAGGCTCCAGCTTGCAAAGAGGCGTTGAGATCTCGGCCGTTTAGAACCGTTGGTTTGTAGTGGGCTTGGGGCGATTGCACGATCGCACTTTTGCTTTGCGCGCCAGTTCCACAAATAGCGGCGACCAACAACAGGGTGGCGAGCTTCACGGAGCACTTCCCCAGGCAAGTGTGGGAAGCCCTAAGAGTAAGCCCACGGAACCCTTGGGGGCGTTGGCCGTCACTTCGAACTCCACGGATACGGTCTCCCCTTCCCAGGCTGAGAGGTCGACGGACCACGGTTGCCAGCGCCCTTGGTCGCCAACTTTGAAGGCGTATTGGGCGACCTCTTCGCCTTGGATCCGAAGTCGCGCCACGGCTCCGGTCACACCGGGTCGATAGGCACCCTCAACGCCACAGCCGGCGGAGAATGTAGGCTTGTTTCCAAGGGTGATGTTCTCCCACGCAATTTTTCCCGGCCCACTCGGCGTGGGCCAGAAAGCAATCGTCCTTTGGATCTCACCGCCAAGGCTCTTCCACTTGTAGGCCCGGATGTTGTCTGTCCGCGAGCTAGAGGAGTCGTAGACTGAAAAGAGTTCGAGTTCTTGAAGCCCATTGGCCTCGACAAAAAAGACGTTGCTTGCTGTGTCGGCGTAGTCCGACACCGGCAGGGAGAGGGAGAGGCTAAGGTGAACCTCACGCTGTTCTGAATAGGACTCAGCGAGTGTGTGCCAGCCGGAATCCAGCTTGCAGGTGACGATCGCCCAACTCGCAGCGGGAGCCACAAAGGGGGATATCTCGGCCCCAAGGCTTTTTGCGATGTCGGAAAGGTCATCGCGACGGTCAGCAGGTGGGCGTACATTCCCTTGTGTAGATGCGAGAAGGATGGTGCCGGGTGGCAGCTTGTTCAGCATCCGCTTTATGTTAACGCCTGCGCTCGGCGAGCTCGCGGTGTCATAGCTCTGGTAGTTGCGCAGGCTCAAATCCGGGTGCAAAACCGCAACACGTAAGCCTGGAGAAGAGGCACTAGGCGTAAGTAGCAAGTCACCAATGGCCATCGCGTCGGAGAAGGACTCGCTGCCTCCATCCATTGTCGCACTCGGCAGCATGTGGCCACGGCTACCGATGAGAATCGTCAGCTTCTCACTGGGGAGACTCGCGGGGCCACGTGTCGACACGCTGACCGCAAAAGACAGAATGCCTAACACGAAGAGCAGGCCTACAGCTAACCGTAAAACGCCCTGCATGTCATGCCCTCCTTTTTTGAGGGGGTTGTCTTTGGATGATTGTGCGCATCACTGACCGAGGATCTTGTCCTTGTAGAGTTGCTTCACATCTAGATCTTGGGTGGGCATTGTTTCACCTTCAAGCAAGAGGCTGCAATCTGTCTGGACAAGGTGATCTCCCAGACCGGAGTTTTCCATGACCATGTTGGTCGCCGTCATGTGAGCGGCCCCGAACTCGGCCTTCTTGACGAACACGGTCAACGCGTAGTTGCGCGCGTCCCGGATCGTCATGCCATCAGCGATGACTTCCGAGCGATCTTTTGCGGCAATGCCTAGGGAGACTCCGTCGCAGAGTCCGCCTTGGACTTCGACCTTGCTGTTTTCGCCCGCCGAAATCCCCTTGTCACCCATGTTAAGGAATTGGCAGTCTAAGACGGTGATTTGGCTGCCGCTAACGTCTACGCCATCCGCGAGGCCATCTTCGAACACGCAGTCGCGTAGGATTCCCGTGACGAAGTCGCCGTCGAATGAATCCGAGACGCAAGCCGTGAAGCGAGTGCGCTCCATCAGAAAGTCGGCCCCGAAGATGTTCGTTCCGTCTTCGGCCCACGTGCCGTCAATGTGGCAATCCAGCATCGTTACGGGCGACCTATAAAACGTGATGCCACCCGTGACGGTCCAGCCGGCCCGCGACAGAGAATCCGTTGCAACGACAGTGACGTTCTTCCAGCTGGAGCGCTCCTTGGCCTGAAGAACGATCACGCCGCGCCACCGGTCAGCACCGTCGTGGGGCTGCAGCGTCACGTTCTCGAAATCGAGGGCTGAGTTCGTCAGAAGGACCGAGTCGGCCGAGAACTTTAGGGTCGAGTTAGTACCGTGCAGTGTGTAACCACTAGGGGCCACGAGATCCCCATCCACATGGTGAACTCCACTCACAATACGAAGCTCATCAGCCTCTGAGTCATACCTAAGGAATGAGTGCTTCTCGAGGGCCTCTAGAAGAGTCGGGGGCTTGGGGCGGCCCTCCGATTCCCGCCAATCGGGTTGGGTGGAACGGAAAGTCAGAAGTTCCTTTTCGGTGGCCTCTGCCGCGAAGGGCCGGAAGACTGCGGAGATGTCGAGGTCCAGCTGTTCTGCATCTCCATCTAGACGCATTGCCGCCAAGATTTCTTTGACGTTTGCCAGGTTGGCCAAGCGGCTGTTCATGGGGAACTTAAAGGTGACCCGTCGGCCATCATTGGGAAGGACAACGCCGCCGCTGCTCGTGCTGCTTAGAGAGCCCGTATCGTCGGGCACGAGCCCCCGTGCCGAGATCCGAACTCCGTTGCTGAACTCAAACGCATCTACGACCACGGGTGTCCTGGTCGTTGCCCATGCATCCACTTGTAGGTCAGCAGAGATGCCTCCCAATGTCTCGTCCTTTGTAACGTGGAACGAAGCGTGGAAGTTGATCGGGTCTACCGGGTAAACCTCAGTTCGAAGATAGGTCTGCTCCGTTCGAAGGCGTTGCAGCATGCCCGCGACCGTGAAGCTTGAGGGTAGCTTGAATTCATCGTTGAGCGCCTTCTCGTAGACCGCCAAGTCAGGGCCTAGATCTTCAAGCAGGTCGTCGAGATACTCCGGGTCACTGAACTTGCCCAGCGCGCCAAAGACACCGTTGTAATAAGCGTCGCTCTTTGCGAACTGGTTGGTTGTCGGTGTCGCGCGGAAGATCACGATGTCTCGAGCGGAGGGCTCGTGGGCATTGCAGTCGAACAAGATGGGCTCAAGCCGGTCGAGTACCGGATCATGGTAGAAGCGCATGTTGTGCCAGATCAGCGCGTGCTCGATCTGAAACAGCGAGATCAGGCCGTGCATCCGCGCCAACTTGTCAGTGTCGAGCAGTGTATCGATCGTCTGACCTTGGATGCGGTCGATCGCCTCCAGGCGCTTGAGCTGTTGCTCATGATCCGAGTCCGCAATGACAAGGGACTGGATCGCAAGCATCTGTTCCACACCGCTATAGAGGGAGCGGCTTAGGGACTCAATTGAGCTCAGGCGACCCTCTCCATAGGCGCGGACTTCGGCGGGTGATGAACCCCACACTCGACCGGCGCTGCGGGGAACGGGGAGTGTAATTCCCTTGGTGCCAACATTGTGGGCTTGAAGCAACGACGACCATCGCGTGCTCTCGTCCCAAAGGAGGATGGGACCCTCTCGTCTTCCCTGAGACTCCAGTAACTCTTTACTGAAGTGCTCCTCCATGTAGTAGATCCCCATCGCGTTACCGTTGAGGTTCACGTTGACAAACGTCGCCCGTGGAGCAAGTAGACCTTCACGGCGGGCAGCGGCAAGGGCGAGCCATTCCCAGAGCATCCCGCGGGTCTTTGGGTGCTGCACCGAGAACACAGCCATGCCGTTGAGCTTCGAGTCCTTGAGCTTGATTCGCAGGGACCACTTCATCGTGTCGACGTGGTCTGTCCAGTCTCCTTTGATGCGAATGTCGGCCCTGCTACTCGCGCTGCCCAAGGCGACGGTTCCCTCTACGGTGTCCTCGTCCGTTTGGATGATGACGCCTTTGTTAAGTGCGTCTTCCCTTACGGTTTGGAGGGTCATCGCGGCGGCGATGTCCACCTGTATGTTAAGCGTCTCCAGGCCGTTCGATTCTGATGCACTCTTGCCCGCGTCCTGATTCGTATTCGGCTGCAGGTAGGCTTCGAGCTGAGTCGGGGCTAGCGCATCTCTAGCAGTCGGTCGAGCTGTGTCGAGACCAGTTAGAATGAGGTCTTTGACTAGAAAGCCGATCAACACGCCAACCACAAGAATCTTAAGCCCCGTTGACTTGCCGGACTTTAGTGCGGGGGAAAGTGGAAGCTTCATTTACACACAGGGCTTGGGCAAGAGAGAGCTTGAGCTCATAGCGGGATGTAGGATGAGATCGCGCCGTCGTTCGGGCTCGATGCGTAGACGAACTTGGAGCAGCGGTCGATCTGCATAGGGAATCGTGACATGAGCTTCTTGAGCTCGTCATAGTCGGCCTCGGCGCACTT
>JAQXEK010000029.1 GCA_029250885.1 Planctomycetota bacterium | reverse complement strand
CAGACGCCTCTTCGCGTGCGTTCTCGGCGCGCTTCACTTCGCCGCGGGTCCGCTCCGCTGCGTCGCCAGACGCCTCTTCGCGTGCGTTCTCGGCGCGCTTCACTTCGCCGCGGGTCCGCTCCGCTGCGTCGGCTGCACCTTCGCGAGCGTTCTCCATGCGCTTGACCTGACCACGGGTCTTGCCCTTGTCGCGCATTTCGCGGACTTCACCAGCGAGGTCTACACTCATGCGTTCCGCAGCGGCCTCTTTGACCTTGGCGTAGCGAGCACCTTCACGCTTCTCGGCGTTTTCGAGCTTGGCAAGTTGGGCGGTGGCTCCACGCTTGGTGAAGATTTCGCGCAAGCGGGAGATCTTTGCCAGGTTCTCACGGTGCCTCTTCTCTTCCTTCTTGGCAGCGGCCATGGCAGCTGCGCGCTCCCGCGATGCGTCCTGCTTTGTCTCACTTGCTGCCGGACGGGCGTCTTGGGCACCGCGGCGTTTGGTGTCGGCCTCTTGGCCGCGCTCGGCCTTAGGAGCGTTTTCGGTGCCGCGCTCTTGGGCGGCGGCGTTGGGTGCGACGACCAGAAGGCTGGCGGCGGCGGTGGCAAGGGCGATGTTTTTGAACTTCATGTTTGGTCTCCTCAGACTAAATCTCGCCCTAGACAGGATCGCCACGGGCAGGTTGGCTGTGTCGAAATCGCACGATGGGGGGCCGACCTCGACCCCCAAAATTAGAAGTGCTGTGACGGTTCGGCAAGGAAATCCTTTTATATGCTCCCTATCGCCCCGGGAATCGTCATTGAGCAAGGCAAAGCGACGAGCCCCGAGTCCATGACTCTGAGATCCCTCAATTGGCTCGGCATAGATCAAGCTGGGCTACGGTTTCGAGCTGGGCTTTCTCGGTTGCCTATGTCGTTCTACGGCGATTGGTCACAGGCGCCGCACAAACCCTAACTTTGCGGTGCGATGCCGAGGAAGTAGGGGTCGAGGGCCAGGACTTGCTCCACTTGGCGGTGGAGTTCCAGCCCCGAGCTGCCGGGCAACTCACGCGGCAGGGCCTGGGGCAACCCTCGAAACCAGCGCCTCAAGGGCGCGGCTGCTGGTCGCTCGTGGAACCCGAGCAGCCCGTCCCGGGCCGCGCTCCAAAGCGTCGAATCTCCGGCGCGCTCGGCGGCACCAAGACGCAACAGGTGCACGAAGTGCCACTGGCCCGAATCCGGGGCCGGCGAGCCCGCGGCAAAGTAGCTGGCCGCCCGCAAAAAGCGCCTGGCCGCGTCTGGGGCCTGGCGCCCTGCCTGGCGCGCCGTGGCCTGGAAGTAGTAGCCGAGGGGCCGGCCAAACTGGCCCTGCTTGACCAAGCCCTCTTGCTCCATCTTGGGGTCGTCCCAGATTGTCCCGCGCCGACGCGCAAGGTCCGCACGGTTGAATTGCAAGAACCAGCGCGAGGTGTTGTCCCCATATTGGGCGCCCCCCAGCTCTGCCTCCGCCAGGTCGATTTGAGCCTCGGCGCGATCCAAATCACCGTGGGCTAACAGCGCCCCCAGAAAGAAACCCCGGGTCAAGCCGATAGACCCCGGCAGGGCGTCCATGTGCAGAGCGAGCGCCTGTTCAGTAATCGCGCGCCAGCCATCCGGCCCATCGGCGCGGCCGGGGTAAACCGCCAGGGCACGGGCCAGGTTGCCCAGGATCTTGATCCGCAGACCCGGGGCAAGAAGCTTGGGATCCTCTGCCATACGCCGGTGCCAGCGCCCCATGACCTGGGCCATCTGCTCGAACTCGTAGTCCACATACAAAGATGCCGCCAGGTCCACATCTGCGGTCGCGAGCTCGTCGTAGGACGCCGCATCCCCGGCCTCCTCGATCCGCGCAATCGCGCGCCGCGCGGCAGCGGTGGCCAGGCCCAGGTGCGCTCCATAGCGTAGGGCCCGAAAGCTGCGGCCCTGGGCCGAGCGGCGCCGTGCGAAGGGCACGTCCTTAGCGAAGTTGCTTACCGTTGCAGCGTGGGCCAAGCGCTGGGCCAGGTCCAGCTCGCGGTCTACCTGCCAGTCCTCGCGCCCCAGCTTGGCGATGACCTCCTCCACCAGGTCCAGGGCCTTCCGGCCCAGGGTCTCGGGCCTGCCGAATTCGTCCAACAGTCCCTCGGCATCCAGCAGTCGCCCGAGACTGCCTAGGTCCCCGACCTCCCACACCTGGTCAAAGGTCGCATCGAGGGAGGCCCGCAGCTCCGGCTCCAAACCCGGCGCAACCAGGCACAGGCTGCCGGACTCGCACTCCCGCTGGAACGCCGCGAGCTTCCACTCCAAGCCCTCCACAGTCTGCAGCTTGCCCGAGTCTTCGGTGCTCCGCTGCACTAGGGAAACCGCACATTCCAATAGCTTGTGCGCACTGCCGGTCTCGGCGTCCAGAACGGCCAGCATGGCCGCAATAGTCATCGAAGGCCCGGCGATGTCCTCGGCTAGCTCGTCGATGAGCTGGTAACTCTTCGCCTCGGGCAGCAGGTTGATCAGCTGCTCGGGCCCACGCGCCTCAAACAGTTGCAGCAGCACGCCCAGGATCTCGAGCCCTTGGAACGGCATGCCTTCGCGCGCCTTCCAAGCCGACCCCGACGGAAGTCGCTTGGCCGTCAAGCGGTCCACAAACCCCACTCGCTTGCGCTTGTCGACCACCAACCCGACGACGCCGTTGCGCCTAGGAGCCCTGCGCGACTTCGGCAGGCCGAGCCCGGCTACGTAGCCCGGGGGCAGCTCCCAATCTAAGGCCAGCAGCTTCTCCGCCCGGGACCTCTCCCGAGCGCGGCTCTCACCCCGCGCCTGTAGACAGGCCACCGGATTGCTGCGCTCTAACCCTACGGCCGCACCCTTCGAATCCGTGGTCACGCCTAGGAGCCGATCTCCACATCGACCACGGGATCGCCCGCCACCACGACGCGCAGTCCGCCGCTGACTAGGTCCACGACTTGGCTGCGCCAGCGCCGGCTCAGGGTGCGGGTCCAGCGCAGGAACGTTCGCCCACCGCTGGCCCCCAGGACGAAGGCCTCGCGCGGAGCGAGCTCGGCGTCGAGTTCGAAGTAGGCCGCGCTTCCGGTCAGGTGCAAGTAGGTGCGCGTCTCGCGGCCGGCGTGACCCTTGGTCACGAACAGATGGAAGAGCTCTTGGACCTGCTCGTCGTCCAGCTCGTCGCCGATCCAGTCCTCGCCCTTGTCCTCACCCAGAATCTCATCCAGCGTGCTTTGGCCCGCGGCGGCAAGCTCCATGCGAACGTCGTCGGTCTTCGTGACTGGGTCCGACGCCTTGAGCTCTTCGCGCGCGGTCTCGCGACTCTCCCAACGGTCGAGGTCCCCATCGGCCACAATCAGCACGTCCCGGTTCCAAGCGCTGCTGCCGGCCCACTCCGTGGATTCCTCGCGAATCAGGCTCGCGCCCCTATGGCGCGGCTGGCCGAAGCCGTCCTGGATGCGCGCCAGGAATTCCCGGCGCCACTCCCGAGGCACGATGTCCTGGCCCGCGCGGAACCAAAAGTCAGACCGGCGCGCCCAGCGGGTCCAGTCGCCGCGCAGAACCAAGCGTCCGGTAGCCTCGTCTTTGGACGCAGACGGCACGGCCAGGTCCCGTGCGCCCACTGCCTCTTGGCTGTCGCAGGGCGCCACCAGCAGCAAGTCCTGGTCGTCGGGGTGGCGCTTGATCACGGCCCAGCCAGTCAGTTCGGGCGGCCCCAGGGGGAATTCCCACAGGTCGCCCGGTACGGGTTGGTGCTTTGGCGCTGTGGACTTCGGATCGTCGGGAAGGGTTTCTTTCATCGCAAGGTTAGGCTGGCCCGAGGCTGGTGGCTTCGCGGATGGGGGCGCTGCAGATGGCGAATTCCTTGAAATAGGCAGCTTGGCTTGAGCATCCCGCCACTGAGGGCGCCTCTACCCAAGCAGCTTGGTCCCGGCATGTCCGCATCCTGGCACCGAACCAAGGGCGAAGAAGCGCGAAATCAGCGGCGCACCCCATAAAGAGATCCACTAGGCCTCCCCCGCGCCGGTTCGGGCGCCTGCGAACAGGGCCTCGACCGTCTTCATGTCGTCGGACCAGGTCTGGGGCTTGATCCCCATGGCCTCGCGGATCGTGGCGCGGCCGTTCGGCGGTAGGTCGCCCGCGCTGTCGGCAGCCATGACCTCCATGCGGTCCAAGATCTCGGTCAGCTTCCCGCGGCGCTTGGCGCTGAGCCGTGGTGTGTCATCCAAGGCCAAGCGCGCGCGCTCGAAGACCTCGGTGAGAAGCGCTGGCCCCGCCGCTAGGAATGCGGCTGGATTGTGAGCGCCGGTATCTTCCAGATCCAGCCCTGCGCCGTCTTCGTCTACGGGCAAAGAGCCAACGCCGAAGGACGCGGGCAGCGGGTAGCGATCGCGCAGGTGGTTGGCTAGGTGGCCTAGGTGCAGGTCGCCCGCCGCTTCGGCAGCGGGCGACGCATCGGTTGCCACGGCCTGGATGCCGCCGCTCATCTCGTCCTGGATCTCGGCCCCGCGCAGGGGCGAGTGGCGCGTGGCGGTGCCATCTTCGTTCACCACATCGGCGGTGTCCTGATCTCGGGCAACCGCCGCATCGAAGCCCGCGAAGGCGCCGACGTCCTCAAAGACAACCGTGGACTGCTCCGTAAGCTCGAGCTTACCCTCGCCGGGAAACAGCAGGTGATCGCCCCTGCCCGCCTCGGCCACGCCGCGGTCCACCAGCAGCTCGCCGCCGGCGCGAATGTTGTCGTACAGGGCAGTGCCCACGGGATCGGCGCTGCGGCGTAAACGCTGCAATTCGCTGCGCAGATTGCGAATGAGCACGTTCACCCCATAGGCGGGATCCGACTCCGCACCCTTGAGGTATCCGTCCAAGCGCCGGCCACCGAACAGCCTGCCTCCCAGCCAATCGCCCTTGGTCGGGTCCGCGAAGGTCAGGTACGCGGCTACGGATTCGGCGGCATCGGATTCGCCCAGGCGGCCGAACTCGGCAAAGGCTGGGCCGAGCCGCGCGCCGGGCCACTCGCTCAATCCCAAGCGGCGGATCCCATCCGACGCCAGGTGAGCCACGGCCTCAGTCAGCTCAAGGGCGCGGTGCTCGATCTGCCGTAAGAACGCGGCCCGCAGCTCGGCGTCGCGCAGACCCTGGCCGATCAGGCAGGCGCCCGCCTCGAACAGGTCCTCGAAAAAACTCCGCGCGCCCATCAGTGGCCCTCTTCGATATCAAACAGATGGAAGAGCCGTTCCCGCAGACGGTCCGTAACCTCGGGCTCGAGGGTGCCGAGCCAGCGGTTGTTGTGGTACATGCGGACCTGGGCCATGGGGATTGCCCGGGGGCGCAGGTTAAAGTAGGTGTCCTTGCCCATGCCGTTGGCCTCGGAGGGTGCCACCAGGGCCTCGTCGCTGTGCTTGTGGCGATCCTCAGCCCCGCGGCCCTTCAGGAACACGCCGTCTCGACCGGCCGTGGTCACGCCCATGCAGACGCCGGGATGCTGCTCGCGACCGAAGCTGGCAAAGCCCCAACGCGCGTCGGGTACCTGGTAGATCTGCCGAGTCCAGGCGAAATCCGGATCGTCCGTACGAGGGCCCATTCCGCGGCGTTCGGGCTCGCGGTCGGGGTCGTCCCGGTTGCCGCTCCGGCGCTCCGAGCGGAGCGGCTTTGGGCCGTCTTTTGGTGTCCATGTCACGGTCCGCAGGATAAACCCGCAGGACTTCACCTCCAAACCCTTCCAAGGTCCGCGGCAAAGAAACCTCCGGCCCCTATAATCCTCGGCGCTATGAAGCTCTCCAAACAACTGTTCGTCACCCTCCGCGAGGCTCCGTCCGACGCCGAGGTCGCCTCCCACACCCTTATGCTGCGCGCTGGCTTCGTCCAGTCCCTCGGCGCCGGGATCTACGTCTACGGTCCGATGCTGTACCGCGTCTTGCGCCGCATCGAGGACATCGTGCGGGATGAGCACGACAAGGCCGACTGCTCGGAGATGCTGATGCCGGCCCTGCAGCCGCGCAGCCTGTGGGACGAGTCCGGGCGATGGGAGCGCTATGTGAACGACGGCATCCTTTTTAATTTCAAGGATCGCAAGGGCGCCGAGGTTTGCCTGGGCCCGACCCATGAAGAGGTCATCACGACCTACGTGAAGAGCCTCGTGCAGAGCTACAAGCAGCTGCCCGTCACCCTGTACCAGATCCAGACCAAGTTCCGCGACGAGATCCGGCCGCGCTTTGGCCTGATGCGCGGGCGTGAGTTCATTATGAAGGACGCCTACTCCTTTGACACGTCGGAAGAGGCCATGGTCGAGTCGTACAAGACCATGCGCCAGGTCTACCGCAACATCTTTACGCGCTGTGGCCTGGGCTTCACCCCAGTCGAGGCCGACTCGGGCGCCATCGGTGGATCGGGCTCGGAAGAGTTTATGGTCGACGCCGACACGGGCGAGGACGGTATCGCCGTCTGCCGCGCCACGGACTACGCCGCGAACCTGGAGAAGGCCGTCAGCCAGATCCCGACGCCGGCCGCCTGCGACAGCAAGGTCGAGATGCACAAGGAGCAGACCCCGGGCGCGACGACCTGTGACGCACTGCTCGAGCTGTTCCCCGAGCTGCCGATGTCGCGCTTGCTTAAGACGATCCTTTATCACGTGGTCTACGACACCGAGGCGATTGCCGCGGCGACGGGCACCGACGTGGGTGAGGTTGCGTCCGAGGGTGTGGTCGCAGTCATGTGCCGCGGCGACCGCGAGCTCAACGAGATCAAGCTGTCCAACCACCTGAACGCCCTTAAGCTGGAGCTGGCCTCAGAGGACGAGGTCAAGACGGCCACGGGCGCGGACGTTGGCTACGCCGGGCCGATCGGGTTGGCGGACCACGTGCGCCTGCTAGCCGACGAGTCCGTGAACGACGTCGAGGGCTTCCTCTGCGGCGGCAATGAGTCAGGCACCCACTACCTTGATGTGCACTTCGGGCGCGACATCGACCAGCCCGAGACCGTGGACTTCGGCACCGTGCAAGAGGGCGACCTGATGCTGGGCGCCGGCACCGGCGATATCCCAGCCGACGCCACGATCGAGATCACGCGCGGCATCGAAGTCGGCCACATCTTCCAGCTCGGCACCAAGTACTCCGAGGCGATGGACGCCAAGTTCCTAGACGTGGACCAAAAGCAGAAGCCGATCTGGATGGGCTGCTACGGCATCGGCGTCAGCCGCGTCGCCGCCAGCGCCATCGAGCAGAACCACGACGATGCGGGCATGATCTGGCCGCTGGAGATCGCGCCGTACGCGGCGTTGATCGTGCAGATGAAGGTCGGCGACGAGGCCCAAGACGCGTTGTGCCAAAAGCTGAACGACGACCTCGAGGCTGCCGGCATCGACGTCCTGTGGGACGAGCGCAAGAAGGTCCGCCCCGGCGCCAAGTTTAAGGACGCCGACCTCATCGGCATCCCCATGCGCATTGTGGTCGGCCGCGACGCCGCCGACGACCAAGTCGAATGGAGCCCCCGCACAGACGAGTACGGCACCAAGGAAGTCATCGCCAGCGGCGACGCGACCAGCCGCATCATTGATGCCTGTGCGAAGGCCGGACGTTAGGCTTAGCAGCGGCGAATAAGAGGCCCGTCTCCGCATGCTGCGGGGACGGGCCTCTTGCGTAGAGTGCCTATCGCCCAAGGGCAACAAGGTCCACCAAGACCCCTAATGCGGTAGTACTCGACACGCACTACGGACAACACTGCCCCGCGGGTAGAGCCCCATCGACAAGCAAAGCTTAGCGCCGCTGCCTTGGAGCAAAGAAGGGTGGCCGACGCGGCTTCAGGCCACCGGTACCCGGTCCACGCACCAGGCGCCGTCGCGGTAGACTTCTTCACCGTCGATAGTGACGGACTCGGTAATGGCGAAGACATCCACATGGAAGCGGGCGGCGCGCTTGCGGATTTGGGGTTTGTTGTAGGAGGGGTGCTTGGCGCCGAGGGAGAGGTGGACGCCGCACATGCGCTCGTAGCTGCCGATATCGGAAACCATCCGCTCTGGCGTGAATGAACGGTTTAGGCCCAATCCTAGCTCCCGGAGCCAGACCTGCTCTTCGCGGGTGCGGATGGCTTCGAGCACCCGTTCGAACTCGGGGGTCGAGTTCTCCGTGGCAACCACACGACCCGCTTTAACAATCAAGGTGATTGGCTGTTCGGGGGTGTTCACGGTGAAGGCGGTGTCGCCAAAGTTGGAGATCTGCACGCGACCACTCACGGCTTCCAGATCCTTGGATTCGGTAAAGACCTCGCCGATCGGAAACTGGCCGCCGGAGTTAGGCAGCTTTCGGTAGTCGCCGATGTTCTGCTTGGCGATCTCGAAGCCAGCCGGGAAGATCAGCTTGTCGCCGCGGCTGTGCAGCACGCACTCAGTTGCGATGTCGATGCGCTGCTTGAGGGCGTTACCGACGCCGCGGTAGTAGGCCGGGTCGTAGGCAAGGGCGTCGAGGTAGAGCTCGGCCTGGCGGCCGGGCATGCGGACAAGGTGTGGATGCTCGATGACCTTAAGGCCACGCTTGAAGAGCTCGATGCGGATGCGGAACGCATCCAGGCGGAAGCTAGTAGACTGGATCAGAACGACCAAGTCTTTGGGGGCCAGGGTGTCGATGGCAGCGAGCACATGGGATGGATCTTCGCTGTCGAACTCCACGAACTGGGAGCTTGGGCGCGCCTTGCGGTAGCCGGCGGTAAGCCCGATGGCGAGGGGGCTGTCGCGATCGAAGACGATCAGGGTCTTGGCGGTGGGCTCGTGCTCGAAGGCGTGGGTGAGGATATCCTCAACGTGCTGGGCGGCTTGTTGGACGGCTTCGGTCGGGACTGGCGTGGTCGGCATAGGCAGATGATGCCTTGGGATTGGGCAAGCTTGGCGGGTCCGCTACACTTTCTCTGTGGATGAAGCTGCGAACGAGCCAGGGAACGGCTCTGGATTGAGTCGGCATCTGTAGGGAGCTATAGGGCCCAACGCGTTGGTACTTGGGGCCGTTCGCTCGTTGCGAGCGCCGTGAACTACAAAGAACCACGGCCCACGGTGACTGCAGATCCCGGGCGCACTGCCCCTGCGCTCTGTCTTTGTCACCAGTGCCAACTTGATGCGCGGCCTTCTCCTGAGCATCCCTTTGGGGCTTCTCGCGGCGACGATCCACCCCTGGGTCTAGGGCCTGCAGCCCTCCTCGCGACCTAGGAATCCCTTGGGGCGTGATTCGCATGTAAGTCTGCACCCATGACGCTTGGCCTTACGGCGTGGGCAGGTCAAACTGGCCGCCTAACTAACTTCACCCCCTGCACTCGAATCCGATGCGCAACCTTATTGTGCCCGCGCTTGCGGCGCTGCTCCTCCCACTTGCCGCCCTCTCCAATGAGAGCGACATCACCACGGCCCCCGCGGTCTTGGTCGTCCACGACGTGACTTTGGACTCGGCCGAAGATGCGGCCCACGTCGACATCCGCATTGAGGGAGGGCTGATCACGAGCGTGACGCCGACGAAGGAAGAGACCCTTCCCGGCGCACAGGTTATTGAAGGCGGCGGACGTCTAGCGTTGCCCGCGTTCATCGACTCCTGGACCTTCGCGGGCTGCGAGACGCCCGCGCCCGAGGCGACCCAGGACCGACCCGTTGCGGTACTTGACGATGTCCGAGCCGCCATGCGCGTGGCCAACCGCAAGGGTATCCAGCCAAGCTTCCGGGCAGTCGACGTCTTAAACTTTGGCGAGACTGGGGCCGAGGCTCACCGCAAGGCGGGCTTCGGCACGCTTCTTTCGGTTCCCAGCGGTCAGCTGATCGCTGGACGCGGCGCCCTGGTCACCACAGGGAACGAGCACGTCCGGAACCTCGTGATCACCCCCGAGATCTTCCAAAACGGCGCCTTCTCGGCCTCGGGTCGCGGGTACCCCTCGACCCTGATGGGCTACTTTGCCCAGCTGCGGCAGTTCTTCTACGACGTGCAGCGCCACGAGGTCCTAGAGCAGCGACGCAAGGCAGGCATGGACGATCCGCGATCTGCATGGGACCCCGAGCTTGAGGCCGCCTTGAAGTTAGTCGGTGGGCGCGAGCTGTACGTCGTGCGCACCCGCTCGGCGACGGATGTCGAGCGCTGGATTCGCCTGGCGGATGAATTTGGGCTGCGCATCGCGATCGCAGGTGGCCGCGACGCTTGGCGGCACGCGGCGGTGTTGGCCGAGCGTAAGATCCCAGTCTTCTTGCAGCTGGACTGGGGCAAGGAGTTCCTGGACCCGAAGGAAGACGAGGAGAGCCAGGAGAAGCACGGGGACGAATCCGACGAGAAGATGAGCCCCGAGATGGAAGCCGAGGAAAAAACAAAGGCCAGCACCGGCGAGCTCGCTCTAATGGCCGACGGCAACGCTGACGAAGAGGACACCTCGAGCGCCAAAGACGAAGCTACGGCGGAAGAGGAGAAGCCCTCCTGGAAGTACACCGAGCCCATGGCCCTGCGCCTTGAGCGCCGGCGCCTTTGGGAAGAGCGCCGCGACAACGCCATTCGGCTGCAAGAGGCCGGCGTGCAGGTCTACTTTGGAACGGGTAGCGGCAACCCCAAAGAACTGGTCGACAAGCTGCGCCAGCTAGTCGAGGCCGGATTGCCTTCGCAGGTTGCGACCGACGCTCTAACGAAGGATGCCGCGCGTCTACTAGGCGTGTCTAAGCAGCTTGGGCAGGTGGCCACAGGTTCGGCCGCGACCTTCTGCCTGTGGACGGCGGATCCGATGACCAAGGACGCGCAGCTCGCGCTGATCTGCGTGGACGGCGTCGCCTCTGAATTTGAAGTCAAGGACAAAGCCGATGCCGGCACGGGGCCGGCCGACGGGGTCGACGTCTCAGGCCGCTGGGACTTAGAGGTCCTGGACGAGCAGAGTCCGACGGGGGCCTACTACGTACTCACCATGGATGAGGACGGCAAGGTTGCCGGTACCTACTTTATGGACAGCCCGATGGGCGAGGGAACGGCCTCCTGCGACGTGACTGGAAAGCTCAGTGGCACGAACCTGAGCTTGGAAGGCGCCTTGGAGTTCGGCGGCATGTCGGTGGACTTTGAAGTCGACGGCGAGATCGCGGGTGGAAGCTACAAGGGCACCAACAGCATGGTCACTCCTTGGGGCGAGGAGACCATGGATATCAGCGCGACTCACACTCCGGATCACGGCCACTCGGTCCTGAACTGGGGCTACGAAAACCATGACCACGAACGCTACTCGTGCCACTAATCAAGAGGACGAAACCGATGAAAAACCAAATGAAGAACTCCTCTACCTGGCGCCTATTTTTGGGCGGTGCACTTAGTTGCGGCCTTGGGCTCTCGGCCCACGCGCTGGACAACCACGGGCCCGATTCCCACCCATTCGAAACGGACGCGACCCGTGCGCCCCGCCTCGACACATCGAGCGGTGCCGTGATCCAGAACGTCATGATTCACACCGCGACGAGACCTGGATTCTTGGGCACCGTGGTCGTAAAGGACGGCAAGATATTCTCCGTGTCGGAGGGCTCTGGCAAGCTGTCGGATGCCCACATGGGACTCCAGGTCATCGACGGCACGGACATGCACCTTGCGCCAGGCGTCGTGGACACACACTCGCACACCGCCATCTCCGGCGGCGTAAACGAGGGCACCCTCTCGATCACTGCCGACTGCGACATCAGCGACACGATCGACCCCACGGACATCGGAATCTACCGCGCACTTGCGGGCGGCGTGACCACGATCCAGTGCCTGCACGGATCCGCCAATGCCATCGGCGGGCGTAGTGAAGTGCTGAAGCTGAAGTGGGGCGCAACCGCAGCCGATCTGATCTTCCCGGACGCGCCCCAGGGAATCAAGTTCGCCCTTGGCGAGAACCCCAAGGGCTCAAACTGGGGCGGCAACTACGACCGCTTCCCGGCGACGCGCATGGGGGTCGAGGCGGTCTACGATCGCGCCTTCACCCGGGCCTTTGCCTACGGCGAAGAGTGGGCCGCCTACGACGCGGCCGTCGCCAAGGGCGAGGACCCGACTCCCCCCCGCCGCGACGTTCGACTCGAGACTCTGCAGGGCATTCTTGAGGCCTCGGTCATGGTGCACAGCCACAGCTATCGTGCCGACGAGATCCTGATGCTGCTGCGTAAGGCCGAGGACTTCGGCTTCCAAATCCAGACGCTGCAGCACGTACTCGAGGGCTATAAGATCGCCGCCGAGATTGCCGATCACGGTGCAGGCACCTCGACCTTCAGCGACTGGTGGGCTTACAAGATCGAGGCCTACGACGCGATCCCCCAGAACGCGGCTCTACTCGACGAAGCGGGCGTGCTGTCCACGATCAACTCGGACAGCGACGAGCTGATGCGGCACCTGTACCACGAGGCCGCGAAGTCCGTGCGCTACGCAGGTATGGATCCCGTGGCGGCCCTGCGGTTAGCGACCTTCAATGGCGCGCTGCAGCTTGGACTTGGCGAGCGCACTGGCTCGATCGAAGCCGGCAAGGACGCCGACCTGGTGCTGCTGGATGCCGAGCCGCTGTCGGTCTACGCCCAGGTCCAGTGGACCATGGTGGACGGGCTGATCGAGTTCGAGCGCATCGACGCCTTTGGCACCTACCGCGCGGATGTGACGTCCAACGCGGCTCTGGACGGCTTCGCGGAAGCGACTACGGACTCCTTTGCCGTGGACGGCGAAGGTCTGGTCGCCATCGTCGGCGGCACGGTGCACCCCGCCGATGGCCCCGCCATCAAGAACGGCACCGTGGTCATCTCCGGCGAGCGTATCCTGGCCGTCGGCGCAGGCGTCGAGCTACCCGCGGACTGCGAGGTCATCGACGCCACCGGCAAGCACGTCTGGCCCGGCATGATCGCCTTGGACACGCCGGTCGGCATCTTCGAGATCGGCTCTGTAGCCGGTACCGATGACACCGGCGAACTGGGCGGCAACCAGCCCGACCTCTCGGTCTCTTCCTCGATCAACCCGGACTCGGCTCACATCGGCGTGACGCGCCTCGCCGGGATCACGCGCAGCCAGACGGCGCCCCAGAGCGGCGGCCCGATCATGGGCCAGTCGTCGGTCATCGACCTAGACGGCATGACCTGGGAGGAGCTGGTCTGTAAAGACCGCGACATGCTGCACGTGAACTTCCCGCGCATGCGCAACGACGCCAAGAACGACGACGAGCCGAAGTCGGCCGAGCAGCTACGCGAGCTCCTACAGGAGGCCCGCGACTGGCGCCGCCTGACGGACGAAGCCGAGGCCAACGGCCTTGTGCCGACCCGCGACCGAAGGCTCGAGGCCCTTGCGCCCTATGCCCTTGGCGAGAAGCGAATCGCCCTGCATGCGGCGGGCGCCCAGACGATCCTCGGCGCAATCCGCTTTGCCCAGGAAGAGGAGCTCGACGTCGTGCTCTACGGTGTCACCGACGGCTGGAAGGTTGCCGACCGTATCGCCAAGTCCGGATTCCCGGTCGTCGTCGGGCCCGTGCTTTCGATCCCTCGGTCCGAGTTCGCGCCCTACGACGCGCGCTACGCCAACGCCGCCGTTCTCACACGCGCCGGCATCCGCGTCGCGATCCAATCCGGGGACGACGAGAACCCGCGCAACCTGCCCTTCGCCGCTGGCTTTGCCGCCAACTGGGGCCTCTCCAAGGGCGAGGCCCTGCGGACCGTCACTCTTAACGCGGCCAAGGTCATCGGTATGGAGCGCACCCTGGGCAGCCTGACCCCCGGCAAGCAAGCCGACATCGTCCTGACCGATGGCGACCTCTTCGAGGCAACTACCCAGATCCTCCAGATCTGGATCGACGGCCAAGACGTGGACCTAGGCAATCGCCAGTCGGACCTCTACGATCGCTACCGAGAGCGCCTGCACAAGATCCAAGCTAAATAGGCTCCTAGGAAACGGCCTAACCAGGGCCACGCAGCGGGGGCGAGCAGGGGAGACCGTGCTCGCCCCCGCTTAGGTACACGCTGTCCGCTTTCTGTGCTCGGTCCCCTTCCCACAACAATCGAAATCCAACTCCACCACCAACCTGGCCAGCCTCGTAAACTCCACCCATGAACATCTCAATCCTGGGCAAGTGGAGCCCGCTCTACCTCGCCGTTACGACTGTCCTAGCCTGCAGCTTGGCTCCCACGCCGGCGACCAACGCGGACACCAACGAGATCCCCGGCATAAGCGGTATGGCCCCGCTCACCGGGAATAGCTACCTCATGGTGCAAGACACCAAGGCCCACAAGAAGGGCCACCGGACTGGCATCCTCACGATCCTCGACGACGGCCCCAACTCGTACAAGGCCCTGGACGTCGACGTGCTCGACAAGGGCGATGACCGCGCCAGCGACTTAGAAGCCCTGCACATTATCCCGGGAAAGCCCGGCCACTTCCTGGCCGCCGAGAGTGGACGCCGCGACCTGGGCCCCGGCCGCATCTTCCACCTTGCCTATGACGAGGACGACAGCAAGCTCTCGGTGATTGGCGATTGGCCCGTCGCGACCCGGATCGAGAAGCCCATGGAGTGGGGCCTGGGCAAGGGCGACAACTACGAGGGCCTGGTCTGCATCCCCCTGGATGGCGAGCGTTATCAGCTTGTGCTTGGCGAGCGCGGAAGGTCCAAGGCCCATGCCCGAGGAGCTCTGATCACGGGCATCTTGGACTTGGGCGAAGGCACCTTGGCCTGGCAGCCGGCCTCGACGGATTTGGAGCTGAGCTCGCCGGGCCGGTGGATCAACCCCAAGGGTCCGCGCGACATCGGCGACCTCTGGTATGACGAGCGCGACCAGTCGATCTGGACCGCAGCCACGGAGGACCCGGGCGACCAGGGGCCCTTCCGCTCCGTTCTCTGGCAGGCTTGCACGGTTGGCGAGCTCAACCAAGAGACCGGCCTGCGCTCCCTCATTCCCACCGAGAATCCAACTGCAGCCTACACCATCGACGGCCACAAGATTGAAGGCATCTCCGCGGCACCGAACAGCGTGCCCCACGCCTACCTGAGCGTCGGCGCCGAGGACGAGGACTACGGCGGCACCTGGCGCGGCTTGTACCCGTCGGTAGACTAATCCCGATTCATTTTCGACCTGCCCAAAAGGGTAGAGTCAACGCAACAGCGCTACCGCTCGCTCTCTATTCGCCCGCAGCGTGCTGGTACCTGTCGGCCTCTTCCATCACACCCTTGGGGCCGTCCCCCACAAGCCAAGCGGCGGCTTGCCGGTCCTGCTTAAGGTAGGCATCCCAAAAAGCCGTCGCTAGGGCCAGGATGACGCGATGGTGGTTTCGATTCCGAGCGCTTGCCCTTCGGATTCCGGCGGTGTCCGTAAAGATGGAGTGCCTGGCTCCGTCGAGGACTAGCTCGTAGCGATCGTTAGTCGTTGGTAGGGCCGGATAGACAAGCTGGCGCGCCTTCGCATCCGTGTTGCCAATCGACGAGTCGTCCTTGGTTCCCGTCATCAACATTAGCGGCAGGAAGACCTTGTCGAAGACCTTCTTGGGCGTGCCCAGCCTGGGAGGGCTCGGGCTGAATGCGATGGCTGCATCAATCCGAGGCTCGATCAACTTGGCCTGAAAGATCTCACTGCGCTGTCCGCTGACCATCTGGGTGGTCACGGCGCCGAAAGAGTGGCCGGACATGCCGATGCGCTCGGGATCTACTCGGCCCTCAAGTGGGTGGCCCTTTGTCTGGTTCCAGGTGGTGAGAGCGTCGATGGCCGTGGTCACGTCCTGGGTGCGCAGCACCAAATTCTCCCTGGTGGCGGCTTGCTCTAAAGCGCTGAGGCGTTTCCCTGCAGGTAAGTCTTTCCAGACCTGTTCGTCGCTTCCCGCGTGTTGCAGGAAGGCAACAGCGTACCCCCGGCTGGCTAGGTGCTGCCCATAGAACGTGCTGCCCGTGTTGCTGCCCCCGAGACCGTGGCTGAAGAGAACGATCGGCAACGGGTCCAGAAGCTTTGCTGCATCGCCCCTCTTGGGTAGGAAGACCAGGATCGGTACTTCGCGCTCACCCCGCAGTGCTGTTAGGGAAATGCGCCCAATTTCGAGTGCTGTGATTGGGGCGAGCGGGTCGTACTCCTGGGCCGCGCTGGGCCGGCTCGCGGGACCACCTTGAAGGGGCGCGCTTGCCGCCGCAAGTCGCTCGGCCGTGGCAGGAAATCCGGGGACGTCTAAGGAAGAGAGAGCCACGAAAACGGCGAGTACAACTAGCGACAGGGTGGTCTTGAATTGGTAAAAACAGCGCATGGTAAGTCCACGGTGAAGAGGCGAATTCGGGATAGCGAACACCTTACAACAGCAGTCCCTACAATAGGTCCCGTGAAAGTTGATTGGCAAATTCCTGTGGAGCCCTGGAAGACGATTGCGGCTCTGTTCCTGCTGCCGAAGTGCGACATGGGTTGCACCTTCTGTGCGAGCGATCTGGGCTTCGATCGCATGTCCTACGAGCAGGCGTGCGCGTTGATCAGCTCCCTACACGGGGCTGGTTACGAGAACATCGTGCTTGGTGGCGGCGAGCCCGCGCTCTGGCGTGATGGCAAGCGCAGCCTTGCAGACCTTGCCGCCCACGCCAAGAGCCTGGGCCTGACGGTCCAAGTCAATACGAACGGGATTCGCCTGGCCGAAGGCTTTGCGAACATTCCCGACGTTGACCGGTTCATCTTTCCCATGGACGGCGCGACGTCCACGATGCACGACTCCCTGCGCATCGTCCTGGGGTCCAAGCCCACCGGACACTTCGACCTAGTACAAGAGCGTGTTCGCCAGTGCACGGAGGCGGGCAAGCAGATCTCGATCGGCACCGTTCTAAACCGCAACAACCGCGACGACATTCCGGCCCTAGTGCAGTGGATGCGCCGGCAGCTCGACGAGGGCGCGAACATCCACGCCTGGCACCTATACCGATTCCAAGCGGTCGGTCGCGGCGGCGTGGACTCGGAAGAGCAGCTTGCCCTGACAGACGAGCAATTCCGCCAGGCCTGCGTGGAAGCCAAGGGCTCGGAGTTGCCGATCTCGATCTGGAGGCGCGACGACATGCTGAACTCGAGCACGGTCGAGTTCTTCTGGTTCGACGGCGGCAAGCTGCACGTGGGCGGCCAGGTCTGGGGCGCGGCGGCCCTCTAGGCCTCGTCTCTCCCTTCGGCCCTGCCTATTGCGCACGCTCCTCTAGCCTTGCCCCATGGGACGAAAGAGGATCGCAAGGTCTAGGGACAAGCTAGAGCGCGGCTGGGCTTGCAGCTTGCGGCGAACTTGATCGCCAAGGATCGCGCCTAGGGTTGCTTCAGCGGTAGCGGCATTCGGGAAGCGCATCTCGGTCTCAACGACCTCCACGAGCTCGAAGCCACAGTCGTGAACAAGGGGCGCGACCTCGCCCAGGCCGCCGGGATCTTCGATACCGCGCAGCTCTTGGAACTCGCCGGTACCGGCGTTCTCGATAACCCAGGTTCCAAGCTGTTCTGTGGACGGGGACGAGAGCAAGCCCGAGCCCAAAACCCGATCGCACTGCCGCAACACCTTGGTGCGCAGTTCGGGCCGCAGGTCCAGCAGCACCCAGCTCATGACCGCGGCGTCGAAGCTGCCGGGCGCGAAGGGTAAGCTCTCGCCACGCGCCCGCAGGACCTTGGCGTCGCCCAAGTCCATGGCGCTGGCGATCATCGCCGCTTCCGGTTCGACAGCTACGTGACGCGCGGCTACTTCGTCGACGTAGCGCGTCAACCAGCCCGTACCTGAGCCGATCTCAAGTACGCGCTTGCCTTGCAACTTGGCGAGCTGCACCATCCGCCTGGCCGCCAGTCCGCCCGGATCCTCCGCCGCTTCGAAAGCGCGGAAGGTCTCGGGCGCATCGCGGTACACCTGGGTCCAGCGCTCGGCCTTGCGTGCCTCTTGCAGGCGCTGATCGATTGGCCGCAAACTAATCCGTGGACTCCAAGCTGCGCACGGCCCATGCGTAGATGCGCTCTTCCAACTCGGGAGTCTTGCCGCGAAAGAAGTGATTGGTGCCCGGGATTTCTTCGATCTCCAGGTTCGGCCCTAGGAACGGGAACTTCTCTCGAAGCACGGTCGCGGTCCCAAAGTCGTCGTCCCCGGCAAACAGCATGTAGCCAGGCTGCTGCACATCGGCGATGGGGGCACACTCGTAGACCTTGACCGGCAGCGCGATAAAGAAGGTGCGCTCGATGCGCGACTCCCGGGGCGCGAGCCCTGCGATGGTTCGCGAGCCAAAGGAGAAGCCGCCGGCCCAAAGGGGTACGCGCGGATAGAGGCTCATCAGGTAGTCGACCGCTGCCTCTGCATCGCCCTCTTCCAAGCCCTCGCCGTGGTGCTCGCCCTCGGAGCCCTCCACGCTGCGGAAGTTAAAGCGTAGCACCGCCAGCCCCGCGCGGCGCAGGCCCTTGGCCACGCGGTAGACGACGGTGTTGTGCATGGTGCCGCCGCCGGCGGGGTGCGGGTGGCAGACGACGGCGATGGCGCGTGGCGCGAGTTCGCCGTGCTCAGGTGGTCCCAGCAGGCCTTCGAGCTTGCCGGCGGGGCCGTCGAAGACGACGGGCTTGGGGTGTTGGAGTGCCATGGCGGTAATCTATGCGAGCCGGCGTCAAAAGTCCCGCCCTAGCTGGTATCCCCGTGCACCATCGAAGGCCTCTAAGCTCGAAATACGGTGTGCCCACGCGGCTTAGTATGCAAATACCGAGCACCGCCTCGCTGGACACGCTAATCTCCTGCCCAAGTCGCTCACTCCACCCGAGCGCACTGCATCCCCGCCTCCCCTTCACCGCCCGTGACCGCCATGACGAACCCTCCCCTAAACCTCGCCAGTGACCCCAGCAACGACCAGCCCAGCGACAGCTGGATCCTGGACATCGACGAGAACAACTTCGAGGTCGAGGTCGTCAATCGCTCGATGAATATGCCGGTGGTGCTTTACTTCCACTCGGATCGCGCCGAGCCCTGCACGGTTATGGGCCCCCTGCTTGAAACGGAAGCCATCGAGCGCCGAGGCGCGTTCCTGCTGGGCAAGGTCAACACGGACCTCAAGCCAGAGCTCGCCCAGGCCTTCCAGATTCGCGCCGTCCCCACCACCGTCATCCTGGAGAAGGGCCGCCCATCAGACGCCTTCGAAGGCGGTATGGATGAGAAGGAGTTGGCCACCTTCCTCGACAAGTTCGTCAAGTCCGTGGCGGCGCCCAGCCTCGATGCCATGAAGGAGCTCCAAGCCATCGGCGAATTCGACAAGGCCTTGGCCGCCATCGAAGCGCACCTGGAGGAGTATCCGGAAGATGGCGATGCGCGCGTATTGCAGACGCGGCTCTTGCTTGACCTCGGCCGCATCGAAGAGGCCCGCGAGTGGTACGAGGCCCTGGAAGACGAGTTCCAAGAGTCCGACGAGGGCCGCGCCATCCGCGCGCACCTAGAGCTACAAGAGGGCGCGGGCGACATCAATGAACTCCAAGCCGCCTACGACGCGAACCCGGACAGCACCGCCGCTCGTTTCGAGCTCGCCAAAGCGCAACTGGCCAAGGGCGACCACCAGACCGGCCTCGAGCACCTTCTGGACATTGTCATGGTCGACCGCGCCTTCGAAGACGACGCCGCCCGCAAGCTGATGCTTGAGACCTTCGAGGCGCTCGGCCCAGAAGACGAGGTCGCGAACGACTTCCGCTATCAGCTGCAAATGATCCTGTTTGTCTAGGCCCAGGTCCGGTTCACAAGGAGCCGCCACGGCCTGCGAAGGTCGACTAATCTGAGAGCAAACCCGCCATGTCAACCGGTAGGTCGCAGGTCACGCTTACCCTCTTGCCCGTTGCCGGGTGCAGGAAGCCTAGCAGCTCGTTGTGCAGGGCGTGGCGGGGTAGGATCAGGGCGGCTTCGTCTTTAGGGGTGAGTTCGTCCGCGGCGTTGCGAATGAAGATCTCTTCCGAGGGACCGTAAAGTTTGTCGCCGACGATGGGGTGGCCGATGGCGGCTAAGTGGACTCGGATTTGGTGTTGGCGGCCGGTCTTCGGGGTACAGGCGACGAGGGACAGGGGGCCGTGCTTGCCGGTGGTGGTCTCTAGGGTCTCGTACTCGGTCACGGACTCCCAACCGCCGGCTTGGACGGAGATCTTGAGGCGCACCTCGCTGACGTTCGACGGGCCCAGCTCCATGTCGATGACGCCCGAATGCGGATCCGGGTGGTGGTGAACCACGGCGAGGTAGCGCTTGTCGATCTCTCGGTCTTCGAAGGCCTTGACCAGAGCAGCGTGGGTTATTGGATCCTTGGCTGCCAGTACCAGACCGCTGGTCTCGCGATCGAGCCTATGGCAAAGCTTCACGGGCACGTCTTTGCCCTCGTCCTTGCTGCGGAAGTGCTTGTGCATGCGCTGGATCAGCGTGTCCGTTAGGTGCCGCCCACTCGGGTGCACCACCAGGCCCGCGGGCTTGTTGACGATCAGCACGTGGTCGTCCTCGTAGACCACATCCAGGGGCCCGGTGTTTGAGATGTCCATGTCCAGGCGGAACTCCTCGGGGATCATCACCACGACGATGGACTTGTCCAGCAGCTTGCGGCCGGGGCGCTTCTCGACCACGGGCTCTTCCTTCGGCGCGAGCAGCGGCGGAGGGCGGCTGGTGAGCCGCGCGCGGTGGCCGGCCGGGGCATCCTCGGGGCGGGAGGCTGCGACCAGAACGTGGCCGTCCTTGATCAGGCGCTTGACCGACGAGCGTGAGCGCCAGGTCAAGTGATGGGCCAAGAAGTTGTCCAGGCGCATGACCATGTCCTCGCCGCGCAACTGGAAGTCGCTGGCGCTTACGTCGATCACGAGCCGGTCGGGGGCCTCGCTGAGATCGCGGTCTTTAGGGAAGAGGGACATGAAGAAACCCCGGCCCGCTGAGCATAGCGGGCCGGGGTCCTTGGGGTTCTCCAGCTAGATAGCGGAGAGACCCGGTGGTTCGGGCGCGTTGCCGCGGCGTGAACCGGTGCGCTCTCTAACCGCGGCGGACGCGAGCTTGGTGCTTGCGCTGGGAGCGGATGATGGTGCGGATGCGTTCGCGGCGCTCGCGGCGGCGGTAGTCAGAGCGCTTCTCGTGCCAAGTGTTCTCCTTGGCAAGGCGGAAGACGCCGCTGGTGTTGCATGAACGCTTGAAACGACGAAGGGCAGCCTCGAGAGACTCGTTGCTACGGACCTGGATCTTGATCGACATATGGATACTGATGGACTGGAATGTTCTGGCGTGTCTCGCGGTTGGCGTCACTTGGGTGATTCAAGTCCGAGTGGGGCCACCTTTTAGCCGACGGTGCCAAAATGGGCCGACAAGTTTAGCGCCAGTTGCCCAAGTCGTGAAGGGGCAACTGGATTTCTAGGGGCCGTCTTGCGATCCTAGGGGCATGCCTCCCCCACCTGCAGCTTCATCCAAGGGCTCGAAAAGCGCGCCCAAGGCCGCCTCGAAGGGCCACGAGCCCTCCGAGCCCAAGCCGGGGGAGGAGGTCCTGCAGGGTGACATCGAGGTCGTGACCTACCACGCCGAGGACTCGGGCTACACCGTCCTAAAGGTCATGCCTGAAGAGGGTTACGGCGATCCCGAGGACCTGATCCGGGGCCGCAGCAGCGCCGTGGGTGGCATGACGGACCCCGCCGAGGGTATGCGCCTGCGGCTCTTCGGCGAGTGGACGTCTCACCGCATGCACGGACGCCAGTTTAAGTTCACCCGCACCGAGGTTCTGGTGCCTGCGGACAAGCGCGGACTGGTCAAGTACCTGTCCTCCAAGTCTTTTAAAGGGGTCGGGGAGAAGCTGGCCGAGCGCATCGTGGACAAGCTGGGGCTGACCGCCTTGGATATTATCCGCGACACGCCGGAGAAGCTGAGCGGGATTAAGGGACTCAATGGTGCGGTGCGCGAGGACCTGGTGCAAACCGTGCAGACCGCGTACTTGACCCACAAACTGCGGGCGTTCCTGACGAGTCTTGAGCTGAACCTGTGGCAAATCGAAGCCGTGGCGAAGAAGTACGGTCCCGATTGCGAGGATCAACTGCGCGAGAATCCCTACCTGCTGTCCACGGGCATTACGGGCATTGCGTTCCGCACCGCGGACCGCGCCGCACGCAGCCTAGGGCTTGCGTCAGATGCGCCCGCGCGCATCGAGGCGGCGCTGGTCTACCTGCTGGGCAAGGCCGCGGGCAACGGACACACGATGCTGCCCGAAGCGCGCCTGTTCGAGCACGCGCGCGAGCTCTTGGGCGAGGTTGCAACCAACGGGCACCTGTCGGATGCGATGGCTCTGCTGGTTACCCGGCGCCAGGTCGAGGTCGACGAGGAGCTGCGCCCTGGTGTCGAGCTGGTCTACCTGCCGATGTACGCGACCTGCGAGAGGTTGCTCAGTGCGAACCTGGCGAGCCTGTCGACGGCGGGCACTGTGGCTCTGGCGACCGACGCTGACCTTGCCGCCGTCGAAGCCAATGCCGAGCTGGTGCTGCACCCAGACCAGCGCTCGGCGATCCTGGGCATGCTGTCGGTACCCATGGGCATCCTTACCGGCGGACCCGGCGTGGGCAAGACTACCGTGCTAAAGCTCGTGGTCGAGCTCGCGAAGCAGGCCGGCCAGAAGGTCGTGCTTTGCTCGCCCACGGGCCGCGCCGCCAAGCGCATGTCCGAGGCCACCGGCTACGAAGCAGCCACCGTGCACCGCACCCTGGGCTACGATCCCATGGAGCAGGCCTTCGCCCACAACGAGGACAAGCCCATCGAAGCCGGGCTCATCATTGTCGACGAAGTCTCGATGCTCGACCTCATGATCGCCCATGCTCTTGTCAAGGCCGTCGACCGTTCGACACGGCTTCTGTTCGTCGGCGACCCGAACCAGCTGCCATCTGTAGCCGCCGGCAACGTGCTCGCAGACATGCTCAGCAGCGAGTGCATCCCCACTTGGCGCCTGACTCAGATTTTCCGCCAGAGCGAGACCAGTCGCATCGTCTCTAACGCGCACCGCATCCTAGCCGGCGAGTTCCCCCAGCTGCCTCGGGCCGGCGAGCCGAAGACCGACTTCTACTTCTTTCCAGTCGAGGGCGAAGCCGAGTCTGCCCAGCGCTTAGTCGACGTGGTCACCGAGCGCATTCCAAAGACCTTCGGCCTGGACTGGACACGAGATGTGCAGGTGCTGGCCCCGATGTACAAGGGCGAGTGCGGCGTCGACAACATCAACGAGCTGCTGCGCGAGCGCCTGCCCCAGAAGGGTCCCGAGCTCACCTACCGCGAGCGCACCTGGCGCGAGGGCGATCGCGTCATCCACACCAAGAACGACTACGAGCGCGAGGTCTTCAACGGCGACATGGGCTTCGTGAAGACCGTGTACAGCGACGGATCGGGCCTGGTCGTCGACTACCCCGAGCAGGACCTGTTTTACGAGCCCGATCAGCTCACGGACCTGCGTCCTGCCTTCGCCATCACCGTACACCGCAGCCAAGGCTCGGAATACCCGTGCGTGGTCGTGCCGCTGGTTATGCGCCACTACCTCATGCTGCAGCGCCACCTGTTCTACACGGCCATCACCCGCGCCAAGACTCTAGTTGTCTTGGTCGGCTCCGAGCGCGCCCTAGAAATGGCGATCAACAACACTAGCCAGTCCAACCGCGAGAGCGCATTGGCGGACCGGCTGCAGGCTGCACTTGGGTAGGCCCCGGGCGCTTGTAGCAAAATGGTGAACCGCGACGTTTCGTTGGGGGCTACAGCAGGAGTTCACCTTGCCCCTAAACCTCGCACCCCAGGACCCGCTGTGGTCCCCCAGCCAGGAGTCTTTCGTACGCTCGATTCCATGAACCGAGGCTGCGCTCCCCATCAGAAAGCGTTCGAGGGCCAAGTCCAGCTTGATGTCGCGCGAGCCCGCGCGTAACGCACCACCTCTGCCGCAAGCGCATCTAGGTGCGGAGTCGTCGACAGCTCGTGAGCGCAAGTCGAGGTGTGATCAGGCCGCAAAGTATCCATGACCACAAAGACGATGTCCGAAGTGCTTGCACTGGCAGTGGCCGTCTCGACTTCAGTGACCTCAAGGAAGTAGAGGCCACCTGCCCCCACGGCTAAGAGTCGCCTTTTTTGCGGGTCCTCTTCTTCCGGCCGGGTCGGCTAGGCCCCCATTTGCGGATTTGCGGCAGAGAAGAGTACAGCAGGCGGTGATAGAGCCAGCGGGGCAAGATCCGGCGCATGATTGTGAAGGCGTGGGCGTCGATCGTAGCCTGCACGCGCAGGGGTGGATCGTTGCGGCGCATGGTTCGCAAGATCTTCTTCGCGACGCGCTCGTGAGTTGCGAAGGACAGCCCCATCATGCGCGCGATGAACGGTCCCATGCTCGCGTAGTGCTCGTGATAGGCCTCCTCCTCCTCGACGATGGAGGCGTTGCTTTTTGGGGTCCAGCGCGTGTTGCGGAATGAGCCCGAGTGGATAAAGCCGGGCTCGATCAGCGAAACGCGAATCTTCCACGGGCGCACCTCGTACCAGAGGCTCTCGGTAGCGGCCTCGACGGCAAACTTCGAGGCGCTGTAGATCGCCATGGTCGGCATGGCCATCATACCGCCAACGCTAGACACGGTAATGATGCGGCCATAGCGCTGGTGGCGCATGTAGGGTAGGACCAAGCGCACCAGCTCCATGGGTGAGCGGAAGTTGATATCGAGCTGCTCGAGTCGGTCCTCTTCGTGGGCGTGCTCGACCACGGACCGGTAGGCGATGCCCGCATTGTTGACCAACACATCCACGCCTCCCCAACGCTTGGCCACGGCAGCCACAGCCTCCTCGCGCGCTTTCATGCCGCGCACATCTAGGGCCAACAGCATCACGCGATCAGAGGCGTCGATGCCCGCCTCGGCAAAGCGTGGCAGGGAAGTCTCGCGCGCTGTTAGAACCAATCGATGCTCCGTCTTCCGCAAGAGTAGCTGGGCAAGGGCTAGTCCCAAGCCCGTGCTTGCTCCGGTAATGAAGACGACGTCATCAACTGCCATAGACCCCCGAGCCTAGGGCATTCGGCCTATTCCCGCGAGGGGGCAGCTGTTTGCCGCGCCCCGCCCGCCTTGGATTCCACCTAAGACCGCGGAAACCAGAACGCCGGGTTAGACGTCTTCGAAGTAGTCTTTTCCAGCCAACACGTCCGGCATGCACTCCATTTCATCTGCTGCGTTCGGGTCATCGTGGGCATAGCGATAACCCTTACCGTAGCCGGCCTCCTTCATCAAGTTGGTCGAGGCGTTGCGCAGGTGCAAGGGCACGGGCGCGGCGCCGGACTCTTTGATGTCGGCGCGGGCCAAGTCGTAGGCCTTGTAGGCGCTGTTGTCTTTCTTGGCGCGAGCCATGTAGGTCACAGCTTGGATTAGAGCGAGCTCGCCTTCGGGGCTGCCGAGCCGGTGGTAGGTTTCGTCGGCATCCAAGCAAACCCGCAGGGCCCCGGGGTCGGCCAGGCCGATGTCCTCGACCGCGATACGAATTAGGCGCCGCGCGAGGTAGCGCCGGTCCTCGCCAGACTCGAGCATGCGCGTGAGCCAGTAAATCGAAGCCGTAGCGTTGGAGTTGCGCACGCTCTTGTGCAGGGCTGAGATCAAGTTGAAGTGCTCTTCCCCGCCCTTGTCGTAGTGTAGCTGCCGTGTCTGTACGGCCTCCATCAGGAGCGCCGGGGTCAGCTCGGGCTTCGCTCCTTCGGCAGAGGCTTCGCTCTCCGCCTCCACCAGGCCAGCCGCTGTCTCCAACAAGGTCAGCGCTCGACGTGCGTCTCCATCGGCGGCGCGGGCGATCGCCTCAAGGGCGCGATCCGTGGCCTCAATAGAGCCGTCGAGGCCGCGCTCTTCGTCATCCAAGGCCCGGCGCAGGATGCTCGTCACATCTTCAATGGCCAGGGGCTGCAAAATCAAGACGCGCGAGCGCGAGAGCAGCGCCGAGATGACCTCGAAGCTGGGATTCTCGGTGGTCGCGCCGATCAACAGGATATCTCCGCGCTCGACATAGGGCAGGAACGCATCCTGTTGTGCCTTGTTGAAGCGGTGGATCTCGTCGATGAAGACAAGGGTGCGGCGGCCCGAGTGGCGGCGCTCTTGCTCGCTCTCCGCCATCACCTTACGGATCTCCTTGATGCCGGACAGCACGGCCGAGAAGGGCACGAAGCGCATCTCGCTGGCGCGTGCCACAAGCCGCGCCACGGTGGTCTTGCCCGTGCCCGGAGGACCCCAGAAGATCAGGCTCTGGGTTGCGCCAGTCTCGAGGATCGAGCGCAAAATCTTGCCCTCGCCAACCAGGTGATCTTGACCGCAGTACTCCTCCAAGCTGCGTGGACGCATGCGCTCGGCGAGGGGCGCGTCCTTGGGCACGGCCTCGTCGAACCAGGCGGTGCTGATCTCCGCGTGGGCGGGTCCGAAGAGCGAGTCACTCACCGCGGGGCTCCGCGCGGCCGGCGGCGAAGAGCAACAGCGAGCTCGCCACGGTGACGTTAAGGGACTCGGCTGCGCCGGCCATGGGGATCGTGACGCCTTCGAACTGCTGCTCGACTTCACCGGTGTCCCCGGTCTCGCCGCCGACCCACAAAGCCACAGGTCCGGACCAGTCGAAGGCGGCCGGCGCTGCACCGCCGCGGGTTGCGCCGCGCACGACACGCACGCCGTTTGCGGCCAAGGCGGCGGCGGCATCTGCGGCCGAGCTCGCCGACAGGACCGGCAGGCGAAACAGGCTGCCCATGGCGCCGCGCAGGGCGCGCGGGTTCCAGGGACTGACGTTGCCGCTGACGTGGATCATCGCGGATGCGCCGGCGGCCTCGGCGCTGCGGGCAAGGGCGCCCAGGTTCCCCGGCTCGGCGATGCCGGCGGCCACGAGTACGAGCGCGTCGGGTTTCGCCTGGAAAATCAGGGGAAGCCCGGTGGCCGCCTCTTCCATCCCCGGGGCGAGCCCAATCGCCAGGACGCCATCGGCGCTCTTCAGCTTGCCGATGCGGGCCAAGAGGGAGTCCTCCATCAATAGAGGAGCCAGCCCAGCCGCCTCGAACTCTTCCGCAAGAGGCTCGCGGGCGTCAGAGACCAACAGCACGTCCAGCTCCAGGCCCGAGCCGATAGCGTCGCGCACAAGGCGCTCGCCCTCGAGCAGAACGGCTCCGTCCTGCTTGCCGGCGGCGACTCCACGCACATGCTTCACGATGGAATTGCTCGCGGAAGTGATCGGGAGGGGAAGTGGTGGGCACATGGCCTGATTGTACGACCTTAAACGAGCGTACAATCCCCCCATGTCGGATGAGTCTAAAGCCCAGAGCAGTACGCGCATGATTACCGGGCGCGTGATGCGCCTTGATGCCAAGGTGGTCCACGTCGAGGCGGGTGGCGTGGTGCGCCTCTGCGCGACCCGCGGGAAGCTCTTCGAGAACCTTGGGGATCGCAAGGGCCCGGTTGCCGTAGGCGACTTCGTGACCGTGGATCCGACGGGAGACCCCCAGAGCATCGAAGCCGTGCAGCCGCGCAAGAACTACCTGTCGCGCATCGCCTCGTCCCACGACCCCCGGGAGCAGGTGCTGATGGCGAACGTCGACCACATGTACGTGGTGGCGTCCGTGGCGAAGCCGGGCTTCTCGAGCAACCGTACGGACCGCATCCTAGCGGCCTGCATGCAGCGCTCGATCCCCGCCACGTTGATCTTCAACAAGATCGACATCGATAAGAAGGGCGTTCTGGGAGAGCTGCGAGAGACCTACGCCAAGGCTGGCGTCTCGATGCTCGAGACCTGTGCCACCGAGGGCGAGGACGGGCCTGGGATGGAGCGCCTGCGCGAGGCCCTGGCGAACAAGACCTCGGGCTTCTACGGGGCCTCCGGTGTGGGCAAGTCGACCCTGTTGAATGCGATCGATCCCGAGCTGAAGATCAAGGTCGGCAAGATCAGCAAGTATTGGACGGCTGGCAAGCACACGACGACCCACAGCCAGATGCATCGCCTGCCAATCGGCGAGAACTCCTGGGTTATCGACACGCCCGGCATCCGCGTGTTCCGGCCCTTTGGACTGCAGCGCGAGGACCTACGCGACCTGTTCCCGGACTTCCTGCCATTCCAGAAGCAGTGCCACTTTCCCAACTGCACCCACGACCACGAGCCCGACTGCGCGGTCTACGACGCGGTGGAGACGGGCGCCATCGCGCCTACCCGCTACGGAAGCTACTTTGAGATGCTGGACGAGATCGGCGGGCACCAGGGCCACGCGGACGACGACGAGTAGGTCGACGGGAGCTTGAGTGTTCTCGAGGAGCCCTCTCACCTGATCTTCGCATGGGGAGTGCACCACGTCTCTCCGAACGGCCGAGCCCAAGTCGCGGTCGCATTAGGCCCCGTGTGCCGCGTAAGGAACAGAAAGCCCCCCTCTTCGTGACTACGGAGAGTAGGGGCAAACGGATGCGCGTCTAAAAGGGCACCTAGTTGTTGAAGTCGTAGATGTAGGCGAGGCGCTCGCGGTTCATGATCGCGTACTCGAGGTTGTCCAACAGCTTGAGGTCATCGTCGCCGTCCCACTCAAGGCCGCGCACCGACGGGTTGCGCATAACGAAGAAGCGGCCGCGACGGTGATCCGTGACCTCATAGCTGTCGGGGCGAATTTCGCCGGCGACCTCGAGATTCAGAGCACCGGTGTAGAAGACACGGACGCGATGATCCCACTCGGCAGTCCTAGAGATCTGCGCCATGGTCGTGTCGTTCGAGTGGTCCAGGAACTCGTGGGCGAGCAGGACCTCGTCTAGGTTGATATGCAGCAGGGGCGTCTGGATCCGATCCCGGGACTTGAGGTCCACGAGGGTGGCGTCCTTGATCTTGAGGAAGCGCTTGCGGTGGCCGTCCAGGAGTTGGCTGAGTCGCGTGTACTTATTCTCCACCGTCCCCTTGATGAGGAAGTGGTCGGTCAGGAAGACGTCGGAGACGAGTGTCAGCATTGCGTTGGCGGCAAGGGGATCGAGCGTGCGGTCTCCCTAAGGGTAGGTCGCAAGGCGCCGATCAGATGCAGAGAACCTGTAATAAGGATCCACGCAGCACTCGAGCTGCCGGTTGCGTTTTGCTCTTGGGCCAGCTCGAGTGCGCGGGATAATGCCATCTGAGGGGCATCGTACCTTTCGGCCGATGCCTCGAGCCGCCTGGCGTTTTCTACCAGCTCTCCGGGGAGAGCAGCGGGCCGGTGTCCTACAGATGAGCAAAGAACCCTATCGACCCGGGGGGCGAGGATCTTGAGGAATGAGTGCTGATCCTTGTCGGCGCCCAGGGCGAGGATCGCGATGGGCGGACCCTCGAGCCCCGCGCGCGACTGCAGGTCGTCTAGAACGACCTGCATGCTCTCGGCCACGTGGGCACCGTCTAGCACCACTAGGCCGGCCTTGTGCTCGAAGACCTCCATGCGGCCGGGCAGGCTTGCGGCTCGGTATACTTCGTCGGTAAGGAGCGCGGCCGAGATGGGCTTGCCCTCGCCCCAGTTGCGGCGGCCCAGCTCGTCCAAAACCAGGCCGGCTAGGTCCCCGTTGCGGCGCTCGATCGACTGCGGTAGCGGCGCGTCACCCAGGGCCCAGTCCGGGCGCAGGCAGGTGGTCTCCATCATAGCGACGTGCTTGTCGATGACGTCGCCCGCCTTGTCGGGGGCGGGCGGTACCCCCGTGACGAATCCCGCAGAGCGCCCAAGGATTGAGACCTTCTCAAAGGCGATCTCGGCTCGGGTCGAGCCCAAGACGTTCGTATGCTCGAGCTCCACGTTGGTCACCACGCAGACGTCCCCCACCACCACGTTGGTAGAGTCCAGGCGCCCGCCCAATCCGCACTCGACCACGGCGAAGCGAACGTCGGCTTCGTAGAAGGCCAACAGCGCTGCGGCGGTCAGGGCATCGAACCAGGTCGAGTCTTTCGCCGGGCTAGCGTCCTTGATCGCAACCTCACGCGCATCGAGGGCCGCCGACAGGCACGCCGCGAGCTGCTCGTCGGGCACCTCTTCGCCATCGATTAAGACGCGCTCGTTGAGGCGCTCGACGTGGGGCGACGCGAAGCGCCCCACCCGCAGGCCCGCCGACTTGAGGCCCGCCGCCACCAGGGAGGCAACCGAGCCCTTGCCCTTCGTTCCCGCCACATGGACATAGCACAGGCACAGATCCGGCCGCCCCAACAGGCTGAGAAGGTCCGTAACCGGCTCCAAGTCCACGCGCATGGCCTGGCCGCGATCAGCCGGGGCGCGGTCTCGCTGCTCCCAGTCGATCAGGGCCTCGAGCCGCTCTAAAACCTCACTCAGGGTCGGTGCCTGCTCTTGGGACATATCCATAGGGAGACATTCTAGCGCGAAACATTTTGCCGCTTATGCAGATCCGTCCCTTGTCCGATAACGCTTGGTAGAGGAGGTGCCTTTTCCCTCCTGCCACGTCTCCTACCACCCGGCTCCAGGTCGGTCGCTAGCCTCGGAAAATCAACATGCACGTCCTTCACCGCGTCCGCGTCTTCGTCTATCACATCAACCAGGGTGTGCCGAGCTACCTCCTGCTCCACTCCGCCCAAGGACTGGAAGGCCTGTGGCGCCCCGTGAATGGCAACATCGATTTTAGCGAGCAGTTTGAGACCGCCGTGCGCCGAGAGGTACTTGAAGACACCGGCTTGACGAGCCCCGAGTCGATTGTCGACCTTGAGCTGCCCCTGCGCGAGTCCTTCGGCGACGAAGAGGTTGTCCACTGGAACTACGGCTTCCAGGTGGATTCAATTCCCAAGGTACTGCACCTAGACGAGCGCTTCGACCACCACCGCTGGGCCACCTACGGCCAGGCCTTCCCGGACTTTGGTCTGGAGGGCGACCGCACGGCCGTGACGCGTCTGCACTCGCTGCTGTTCGCAGCTTAGGCTGGGCGTACTTAGGAAGGCAGGAAGCCCAGGTGCTTGTACTGCTTGCCGAAGAGCTCTTTGGACTCGACCCCAAAGATCTGCGCGGCGACCTCGCTATAGACCTGGCGGAAGTCCGTGGTGTGGATCAGATTGCCGTTGTCCAGCTTGGTGAGTGACGGGTGCTTCCCATAGATTCCGCCCTTCACGCCCTTGCCAAGGACCAGCATCGGACCCGCGGTTCCGTGGTCGGTTCCCTTGGATCCGTTCTCGGCGACACGGCGTCCAAATTCGGAGAAGGCCATAAGTGTCGTATCCTCGCCGCGGTCCGTGCCCTTGAGGTCGGCGTGAAATGCGGCCAAGGCCTCGTCGAGCTCCGTCATCACGCCGTTGTGGCGGGTGAGCTGCTTGTTGTGGGTGTCAAAGCCGCCAAGCTCGACAGAGATGATCCGAGAGCCGATACCGCCCTGGATCAGTGCAGCAGCGGTGCCCAGGGCGAGGCCGATTCCGCTGTTGGGATATTCAACCCTCGGGCGATAGGCGAGCGCAGCTTTGCGCACGGCGCTAGAGGATTCGCGCGCAGCCGAGTAGGCCCCACGCAGGGCGTCCAATGTGCTGCCGGAGCCCGAGTCCTTGGGTGTGCCGTCCGACTCTTCGTAGGAGCCTAGGCCTCCTTCGTTGCCGAGCCAGCGATAACCCTCGGGGAAGACAAACGATGCGGCGGGGTGGTGCTCGGACTCTAATGAGTACGGCGTGGTTGCGCCCACGTGAACGATGCGGTTTGGGTCCACTGCCTTCTTCCAGACGGCGCTGGAGAGGCGTCCGACCCAGCCCTCGCCAGCTGCGCGCCCATCCCGGTCAGCGGCGTGCCAGATCTCCATGGACTTGAAGTGAGACTTGCTGGGATCCTCGTAACCGCAGCCCTCAATCACAGCCACCTCGCCGGATTGGTAGCGCTTGGCCAAGGCCGTCAGGTTTGGGTTGAAGCCACGGTAATCATCGATCTTGTGCACGTCCCCTGGCTTGTGGGCGATGGTAGGCCGAACATCGTAATAGGCGTCGTCGCCGTGGGGCACAATCATCGAGAGCCCGTCGTTGCCGCCGCTGAACTGGAGAATGACGAGGGTTCCACTGCCAGCATCCGGCCGCAGTCCGGGGGCCACCTGCAGGCTGGCGGCCAGTCCTTTCCGCGAGGCGAAGGTCAGTGCCCCAAGGGCGCCGAATCCGCGCAATAGGGTGCGGCGGTCTATGGCCTTTTGGCCTGTTGTGTGCTTGTCCATCGTCATCGTGTACCTGCCTCGTTCTGAGTTAGTTGAGTTGAGCTTCTGGAAGACTCAGGATCAGGTGCGCCATAGAGGTGAGCACCGCCTCGCGCTTTCGCCCATTGCGCTTATTCCGGCTAGAAAGACCTGCTTCGCGGCACTTCTTGTCGTACTCGTCCACAAGGTATGTCCGCGTGTCCTCGCCTGCATCGACAGCCAGCAAAAGGTCGAGGAGCTTATCAACGGCATCGGCACTGGTCGCCACGCGGCCAACCTCGCGGCTCAGGCCAAGGGTTGGTGACCACTTGCCCCGCATCTTCTTCAAGCCGCCCAGCTCGCCGAGTTTGACACCGCGGGCCTTCTGCTTAGATGCGTCCTCCATGGTGCCCATCTCGTCCATCTCGTCCATCGCATCCATTTCGTCGAACTCCTCCAGCTCCCTCGACGCTACGTCCTTGGGATCCACTTCGCCCACCAGGATCCCAGCGAGGTTGCCTCGCTGCATCAGGCTCGCGGTTGTGATCCAGGCCATGCCACCGTCCCAGCCCTTGACGCTGGGCGGGTGGAAGAGTCGCTGGCCAAGAAGGCGGCTACCGGACAGAAGCCAGTCCCGCGGAGGCAGCAGCTCTAGGCGGCGCGCACTGCCCACCAGGTAATCCACCGGCCCCGCCACGCGGGTACCGACGACCTCGTCCCGGTAAAAATCCGGGTCCACAAACAGGGTGCGTAGCAGGCCCTCAATGTCATAGCCACTCTCATAGAAGAGCTGCCCGTAGGCGGCCTGGCGCTCGGCGCTCGGCGTGACTCCCTCGAGGTAGCTGATGATGCGGCCGGCGACATAGTCGCCGCACTGCTCTTGCTCCAGGAGGATATTCAAGATGTCCTCGCCATCGTGCCTGCCCTTCACGCCCAGGAACGTCTTCTTGCCGTTGTCGTGTTGGCGTTTGCTAAAGGAATACTCGGAGGAGCGGCTGCGCCATCCGGTAAAGGCCCTAGCCGCCTCGCGGACGTCCTCTTCGGTGTAGTTGCCTTCGCCCAATGTGAAGAGCTCCATCACCTCGCGGGCAAAGTTCTCGTTCGGCGCGTCCTTCTTATTCTCGTCGTTATCCAGGTACTCGAGCATCGCCGGATTCTTCGCGATGCCAATCAGCAGGCTCTTGTAATCCCCCAGGGCGCCATTGCGCAGCAGGTGATTCTGCTCGATCATCTGGTACGAGCTCTTCACGTCCTGCATCGAACTGGTCAGGAGACCATGCCAAAACAGCGTCATGCGATCCCTTAGGGGGTCCCCGCCGCTAATCATCGTGTCAAACCACCAAACGGTGTAGTCCTCGAGCTGCTGTTTGTCTGAACGGCGCATCGCGCGCCTCTTATCGTTTGCCGCTTCCAGCATCTCCTCCGATGCCATACCCTCGTCTCTGACCTCTCTCAACCGATCGCGCTCGGTCGCCTTCATGCCGTCCTTACCCGAGAGCCGATCCGCAGGATCCAGCGGGACCTGCATTTCCTTAATAACGAAGAGACTGTCCACATAGGCCTCCATACCCATGGCAACTGCTGCATCGACCTCATCGGGTCGAGCTCCGAATCCGGCGCGGTTGATCAGGTGCTCGGCGGTCCGGGCATTCCAGAGGAGTGCGGGGGCATCTTGGGCTTGCTTGGTAATAAGCGTCGGCGCTTCTTGGGCAAGTGCCGGGCTCGTCAGGGTCAGAAGCAGCGTGTGGAGGATCAAGTTATGCATGGCAAGTTTGGGCCTGGGCCGAATGGGGTCCCTACAAGAGGTCCCAGGAACCCTTCTAGCATCGCCCAGCCTGGCTAGCTTGTCTAGATAGGTGTCGAGCTTTGAAGGATTCCAACTGTACAGATGCTAGTTAGCGAGTCCCTTCTCTGGGGCAAGGCTCTTGTAGCTACGGCTACAAGGACTTAACCCGCTGTGAACTTAACTCTTTGCTCTGTGCCTCAGGAACCGTCAAACACTCGACGCCCTCCTAGGTTCCGCATAGCTTACGCGCTTTCCTTAATCCGAACCGCGTCTCAAAGTCCCAGGATCGCTACACTTCGCACATGAGCCTTGCCCCCCGCGACCTACCGGCCTTCCTCGACGTCCTGCGTCGGGAAGGTGACCTGGTGGAAATCGATGCGCCCGTTAGCCGCGACCTGGAAGCTGCCGAGATCCACCGGCGCGTAATTGCGGCCGGTGGGCCGGCGCTGCTGTTTACGAATGTAGAGGGCTGCGACTTCCCTCTTGCGACCAACCTGTTCGGGACCGAGCGCCGGGTGCAGCTTGCTTTCGGCCATGAACCCGGCGAGGTCATCGCAGCCGCCGCTCGCCTACCCGAGGAGCTGATGCCGCCCACACCAAAGAAGCTGTGGCAGCAGCGC
>JAQXEK010000011.1 GCA_029250885.1 Planctomycetota bacterium | reverse complement strand
GAAGGAGACCTACTGGTCTCGGACACCGGCGCTAGCATCGCCGCCGACGTAGAGACCATGGGCTTCTCCAAGGACTCCAGCTCCTTTGCTCCCCGTGCGGACTTCGAATGGGGAGCCTTTGAGATGACCCTTGCCAACTCCTCCACCGACCACTCGGGCACTGGCGTGGCGGACGCGACCCTAGAGTTTGGCGGGGGGGATGTGATTTCCCCCGGCGAGAACATCAACAATGACTTCAACCTTGGGCTCACCGAACTGATCATGACCTGGGACCTGATCCCCGGGGACACCGTAGACTTCGGTCTTGGTTTCGGCGCGACCCTTGCGGACGTGGACCTCACCGTGACACCCATAAACCCGGCACAAGGCGACAAATACGAAACGGACGAGTCGCTCCCGATCCCAATGATCGCCGGCCGCCTAGCGATCGAGCTTGGGGACTTTAATGCCGAGGCCCTGGTGAGTGGTCTGTCGGTGGACGTGGACGGCGACAAGGCTACGGTCATCGACATGGACCTTGGCCTGCGCTACAACCTGGTGGACATCGGCGGCCAGATCATGGGTGCGCTTACCCTGGGCTATCGCTCCTTTGATCTAGCGCTTGAGTACGACGATGACGGTGGCGAGAAGGTGGACATCGACATTGGTTTCTCGGGGCCCTACTTTGGCCTAAGCTTCTGGATCTAATCAACCGCCCCCTAGGCTTGCAACTGCTTGAGTCGGCCTAGATTTAGATAAGAAAGGGCCCTTCCGGCGAGCAGTCGGGAGGGTCCTTTGTTTCCATAGAGACGTGAAGAACGAACCCCAAGAGCCAGGCGGCCCAAAGAACCAGGATGTCCCAGGCCCCGCCAAGGATGGCGACTACGCCTGGGATGACTCACGGTCGGGCAAGACCGTGGGCAGCTGGTCCTTTGATGACGAACGGCATTGGTCCCGGCTGCGGAAGGGAAAGAACCAAGAGGCCATGGACTACTACCGCGAGCGTAGCAAGGCGCCCGGAGTGGCCGAGGGCGGCGGGATTCGCTCGTCTTATTGCCTCGAGTGCGAGGGGGTCATCCCGCTGAAGTACGACCAGCGCACCGAGGCCGTTCTGGACACGGGTCAGGTCTGCCCCCACTGCGGCGCAGAGGTCGACCCCCGGGTCCGGCGCATGTTCAATTGGGTGGAGATCGACCAGCCGCCCGCCAGTGACCTTGCGGTCCTTTGGCCGTACCTTGCGGTGGGTGGCTTGCTACTCTTGGGCCTTGTGCTCTTCGCTGGGATGTACTTCTTCGGCTAGAAGTTGCCGAGCCTTATTCCGCTCGGCCCCAAGTGGTCCCACCTTTCCCCCGCCAAGTTTATCGTGAGCGCCTCCGACACTCGATTCGACCGACAGATTAGATTCGCCGCCATGGGCGAGCAGGGCCAGGCGCGCCTGCAATCTGCCCGCGTCCTGTTGGTGGGAACGGGGGCACTGGGCGGCGTGCTGGCGCAGAACCTCGTGCGCGCCGGAGTCGGCGAGTTGATCCTATGCGATCGCGACATCGTCGAGCTCTCGAACCTGCCGCGCCAGGTCCTGTTCGAGGACCGCCACGCAGCCGCCAAGATTCCCAAGGCAACGGCCGCCCTAGAGACCCTTGCACGCATCGGCGGACCCACCAAGCTGCGCGCCGAGGCTTGCCACGTGGACGCAGAAAACCTGCCCGAGCTCGCAGACGGAGTGCAGCTCGTACTTGACGGAACGGACAATCTTGCAACGCGCTATCTCATCAACGACTGGTGCGTCGCCGAGGACACGCCCTGGGTTTACGGCGGGGTTGTTGGATCCGGTGGCTTGGTGCTGCCAATCTTGCCCGGCCAGAGTGCCTGCCTGCGCTGTATTTTCCCGGACCCGCCCCCGGCAGGCAGTCTGCCCACCTGCGACTCGGCCGGAGTGATTGCACCGGCAGTCGGCACCATCGCGTCCATGCAGGCGGGCGCCGCCCTGCGCATCCTGTCCTCGGCCCGTGGCAAGGGCACAGCCGAGTCCCCCACCCACGCACCTGGTATGACACCGAAGCTGCTCCAGATCGACGTCTGGACGGGCTCGCTGCTTACGGTGGATGCCACCCGCAGACCAGGCTGTCCCACCTGTGATGAAGGCAACTTCGAGTTCCTTCACGCGGCCGCGACCCGGGACCCGGTGGTTCTCTGCGGGCGCAACACCGTGCAGATCTCGGGGGGGCCGACCAAGCCTGACCTCGGTGCGATCGCCCAGCGCAGCGCAGCCTTTGCCGACGACGTCCAAAACCTCGGAGTTCTGCTGCGCATTACAGATTCCGGTATCGTCCTGACCCTCTTCCCTGATGGGCGGGCCCTGGTGGAGGGCACCGACGAAGTGGACCGGGCACGGGCCCTCTACGACCGCTACCTGGGCGCTTAGACCTTGACCGGTCCCCGAATCCACCCACCGGCCTTCGCCATCCTCTGTGGGGGCGCGAGCTCTCGCTTGGGCCAGCCAAAGGCCCTATGCCATCTGCCTGGTGGAAAGCCCGTGCTGCGGCTCCTTGCGGCGGCTGAGAGCATTGCCAATCGATCCCCCGACGGCGCCTCTGATAGAGGATCCGCGGAGATCGTTGTGGTGACGGGTTGCCATCATCGTGAGATTCAGTCAGAGCTTCTTAGCGCGGGGAAGTCCTCTCCGGGTTTGATTGCAGAGAATAGGGACTGGGCTACGGGCCGCGCCTCGTCGATCCAGCTTGCGGTGCGCACGTTTCCAAATCGAGACCTGGTGCTTATGCCGGTAGACCACCCACGCATCACGGCCCCGATCCTAGATGCAATGATCGGCGCATGGCGCGAAGCAGGCAGCCCGGCCATGGGATGGCTTGCGCCGTTCCATGAAACCGGGCCTGGACAGAGGGCCTTTGGGCATCCCATCCTTTTGGGACGCGGGCTAGGGCCGGAGGTCTTAGACCTCGCCCCTGGTGATCCCCTACGAGCCGTGCGAGCGGCGGCAGATCCCCTGTTAGCGGTCCAGGTTGCGAGCGAGGCGATCCTGGAGAACCTCGACACACCTAGCGCCCTAGAGCAAATCCAAAGGGCAGACCTACCCTAGCGCGCCCCTACAGAAAAGCTACTGCACCGCAATCCGGACTGGCGCGGTTAGCTCCATGGTGGCGAGGTCAATGGCCTGGAGGCTCCAGCCGGTCGTGCCCATCCACTTGCCGCCCACATCCGTGGAGGAGAGGCCAAAGTCCACACCGAAGAAGCCGTCCTTGTCAGCGTATACGATCGGGAGCCCACCCACTTGGATAAGGACATTGAGCCAGGGATCCACTGGATCCAAAGCCAGCTCACCAAATCCACCAAGTCCGTACCCAGAGCTAAAGCCCTGTTGCCCACCGATCAAGATCAAGATCGGGGCGCCCGGAGTGAAGCCCTGGCCCTGGCCGCTAATGATCGCACCAGGGGCGCCCAAGGATTGGTCCAGGGAGACCGCCGGCCAAGTCCCGCTGGAGCCTAGGTGCGCGATGGCGTCAAGCTCGGCACCCAGCAAGCCAAAGCTGTCCTCGGGCGCCACGATCCCGGGCTGCTGTCCAAGCCGCAGCAGACTGCCGTCCACGTCGCTCGGTCCCTGAAGCGCGACGTAGAGGTTGCCGCCGAGGTACTCGAGACCGTGCACGTCACCGATCAGGTCCGCGCGCCCCGTCGCCAGAACGAAGGCGCCCTGGACTTGATCCTCGGTCTGGACCAGGGTCGCGCTGCCGTCGGGCTCGATACGCAGGATGTCCCCATTGTTTACATCCCCCAGCACCGTGCCCCCCAAGAATCCCTGGGTCGAGAACAGCATGCGCCCGGTGTCATCATAGGCCAGGGCATCCACATCGATACTGCCCATAGGAACACCGAGGGTTTGGAGCAGAGCATCCTCGGAGACCAACACGGTTGCGCCGCCGCCTGGAGCTAGGCCCAGGATATCTCCATCTCTAAAGCCGCCCTCGTTAGTCAAGAGCGAGAAGGCCATGGAGCTGCGGTGGGCCGGTCCCTGGCTACCGGGGCGAAGTGCGAAGCCGTCAATATCGCTTGGCTCGAATCCCGTTAAGGCCAGCCAGCCTGCCATGGAGGTCTGCACCCGGGGCGTCTTTCCGACGTGCATTCGGATCATGGTGCTATCGGAGCTGTCGAGCAGTCCCGCACCGTCGGGAGCCGGGCTTGTGGTCGAGACGATCCAGGGGCCGGCCTCCATGGCAACAACGTCCGCGGCCTGAAGAGGCGCCGCAGCAGCGCTAAGGGGAAGGGCGAGGGAGGCAAGGGCAAGGCGGCCCGTTAGCGTGAGACAAGACATGATCAGATTCGTGTTGGGTGGGTTGGATGGAAAACTAGTGTCTGCCCCACAGACGCCCAAATCCCTGTTTGGTTACACTTGGGCCCTATGCTTCGCTCTACTTTTTCCCGTCCAATCGCTGCGACGTCCCTAGTCGTTTTTGCCCTGGTCTCCTGCGTCGCAACACCCGAGGAGCGCTCGGCCTCCCCAAATCCCTCCGGTACCGACTCGGTGCAAGGAGCAACCCAGGAGGATCTGCCTACTTTTTACGGGGACCTGCTCTGGTCCCCCATCGAAGGCTGGAAGACCTGCCCGCGCATCGACTTTGAGAACATGCTGGCCTTCCAGCTCGCAGCCCCACCCGCATCCTTGACGGCAGATTCCCTTGCTAGCCTCTCTTCCATGACCGCGGCCTGGCTCGAGCAGACCGCATCGGAGCCCGGACATGCCGAGCTCCAGATGCGTGCCGTCCTAATCCTCGCTGCCTGCCGCACTCCGGATGCCGACGGCATGCTGCTCGACCTGCTGAGCGCTCGCACGCCCATCCCCACCCGCCACGCGGACGCCGCCATGGTCGTCGCCGCCGCGCACCTGGCCTTGTCCACCGTTTCCACAGCGCCCGCGACCCTGGCCGCCTTGGCCTGTGGATCCAATCCGCACCCCGACCTCGAAGTCCGCACCGAGTGCGCCCGCTCGGCCCTCGGCCACAGCCGCACGGAGGTCATCCCGACCCTGCTCTCGATCACGCGCCTCGGCACGCCCCTGGGCCTCGCCCGAGACGGCGATTGGCACACGGCCCAGCTGACCACCTGGTCCCGTAACCGTGCCGCAGAGGCCCTGGCCGAGTATGCGGACATCCCGTGCCCCTATCGCGGCGACGGGTCCATCGAGCAGCGGGAAGCGGCCAGCTTGGCTCTGGAGGCGGCGCTGCTTGATAGGGGTCGCCTTTTGCCCTGACTTCGTATTACCCGATCACGGTGTGAGGCGAGTCATCATGCGCGGGAAGGGGATTGTCTCGCGCACGTGCTCGACGCCGGCGATCCAGCCCACAAAGCGCTCCAAGCCTAGGCCGAAACCGCCGTGGGGAACGGAACCAAACTTGCGCAGGTCCATGTACCAACCAAAGGCGTCCAAGGGCAGCTCGTGCTCGAGCACGCGCTGCTTGAGCACGTCGGCGTCCTCCTCCCGTTGGCTCCCGCCGATGATCTCCCCTACGCCCTCGGAGCCGAGAATGTCGACGCACAGGGCCTTGGTGCCGGACTCGTCCCGCTTCATGTAGAAGGACTTAAAGTCGGCGGGATAGTGGGTCACGACCGTGGGCTGGTTGTGCATCTCCGACAAGATCGTCTCGTCCTTCGCGCCGAAGTCCTCGCCGTAGACGAAGTCCGAGTCCGGGTGCTCGTCGAGGATCTTGGCGGCCTCGTCGTAGGTCAAGCGCGGGAAGTCACCCGTGATAGCCTCGAGCTTGGCAAAGTCGCGCTCGAGCGCTTCGAGCTCGACCTTGCGGTTCTCCAACACGTCCTTCACCACATACACGATCATGTCCTCGGCCAACTGAATCACGTCTTCGAGTTCGGCGAAGGCCATCTCGGGCTCAAGCATCCAGAACTCCGTCAGGTGACGGCGGGTCTTGGACTTCTCGGCGCGGAAGGTCGGGCCAAAGGTGAAGATGTTGCGGTGAGCCATGGCACCGGCCTCGCCGTAGAGCTGACCGGACTGGGTCAGATAGGCCTTTGTGTCGAAGTAGCCGACCTCGAACAGGTTCGAGGTGCCCTCGCAGGCGTTTGGAGTAAAGATCGGCGCGTCCATGTTGAGGAACTCGCGCTCGGCAAAAAAGGTGCGCAGGCTAAAGATCACGCGATCGCGGATGCGCAGCAGGGCCCACTGGCGCTTGGAGCGCAACCATAGATGCCGCTGGTTGTGCAGGAAGTCCACGCCGTGGTCCTTCGGCGTGATCGGGTAGTCCTCGGCGGCCTGGTAGACCTTTGCGCCGGAGACCTTGATCTCGAATCCGCCTGGCGCGCGGTCGTCGGCTGCGACCTCGCCAGTGATGGCGAGGCTGGACTCTTGGCCGAGGGCGCCGAGCTCGTCGAAGAGCTCATCGCCGACGTTCTTCTTAAACGCGACGCACTGGCAGAAGCCCGTGCCGTCCCGGAGTTGGATGAAGTGCAGCTTGCCCTTGGAGCTCTTGTTGTAGAGCCAGCCCTGCAGGGTGACGGTTGTGCCGACGTGATCGGCGAGGTGGCTAATGGTGGTCTTCGTAGTCGTCATAGCTAAACGTTGGGTTGGGCCGGCTCGCAAAGTGCGAACTCTGCCGTGGCGCCTCGAAAGAAGGTAGTAGAGGTGCCGGTTGGTTGGATGCCCGAGTTTGAGCAGCGCTTGCGGGCAATCCGAACCTAGGGAAACATGTCGTAGGCGGGCTTGATCGCGACGTCCGCAATGATCCCGTCCTGCATCAAGACGCGACCCTTGAAGTGGGCCCCGTCGCGCCGAGCCTCGATGATCACCTCGCCAGTCCCCGCCTCGTTGCCTAGCTCAATGAGTTGCTCCGCTTCCGTCACAATCTGCACGCCGCTATAGCCGAGGGCGAGCAATCGATTGACGATGCGCTCCCCAAGACCCGGCTGGAGATTGGGCGGGCGCATAGACTCGGTTGTGCTCTGCTTCTTGGTGGCGGCATGCTCAATGGTCAGGGTGAGCTTCTCCTCAAGGCGCTTGTTCCCGTCGCGGATGTCGACGAGCACATGCTCGAGGCGGCGCAGGTCTAGGTCATCCCGGTCCTCGCGCATCTTGACGAGGGCGGCGTGGATATCGTCCAGCCCCTTGAGGCCGTCAAGCTTAGCCAGGGCCTCGCCTTGCCTCGCGAGCACGGTCGAGATCCGGCCAAGTGCGATCAGGATCAACACGCCCAGAACCAGCATCACCGGCACGATCCACTGGGCTCCATAGGCCGAGGTGTCCGTGGAGGTGGGATCCGCAAGGGCGATGGTCAGGCCTGTGCCTGTCAACGTAAAGATGTGCTCTGGGGCAAACATGTGAGCCAAGATAACACGGATGAGGGCCTGATTTCTTGCACAGGCTGCCTCTAGAGCACAGATTGGTGCTCCCATGTCCAGAATCCTAAGCACACTCGTTGTTCTCGCCCTCTTCGGAGCTCTCTTCCTGCTGCCCGGCGCAGACCCAGCCGAGCTCGGCGCCCTGCAGGTTGGCGACCTTCTTGAGCAGACCGCCCCGGCCCAGGACTCGGACTCCCCGGATCTGCACCCCCACAGTGAGCTGATCCTGCGCAGCCCGGCAACGGCCAGTGGCTCTGAGGCCGGGCAGTTGAAGCTGCGACTTGGTCGCGTCGTCATCAGCGGTGCGGATGGCAAGCCCGTCTCCGAGGCGACCAGTGCAGCAGCTCGTCGATCCCTGCTCGCCAACCTGCGCGAGAGCTTCGAGCCCCTCGCCACCGAGTACGCCGCGCTTCGCGACGCGGAACAGCTCGACGAGCAGCAGACCCTGCGCCTAGGACAACTGCGCAGTTTCGGCAATCGCGTGAATGCTGAGGCCGACGGCAAGGTCTCCCTACTCGTCGATGGTGAGCGCGAGCCCGTGGTGGGCGGCATGGACTTTGAGCTCGTCGTTAGCGGTGGCGACTGGTCCGCTTCGGGGGGCGAGCGCGTGCTGCACTACTCCGTCGGCGAGCGCACGACCGACAAGCACTTCTCTGGCCTCGCGAAGACCAGCTGGAATCCCCCATCGCGCTCGTCTCTCATCCCGCCGCTCATCGCTATCGCCCTAGCGGTGCTGCTGCGCAAACCGGTGATCGCCCTGGGCATTGGCGTGCTGACAGGCACGCTGCTGGTCGGCCTCCACGACGGATCAAGCGTCTTCATGAGCATCCTCATGGCGCCCGTGGACTTCATCAGCACCTACTTTACGGGGGAGCTGCTGGACATCGACCGTCAGTACATCATCGGCTTCGTGGTCTGCATGCTCGCGATGATCGGCGTGCTCTCACGGTCGGGTGGCATCCAAGGGCTCATGGATCACATCGCGAAGTTCGCGACGAACGTCAAGCGAACCCAGATTGTCACCTGGTTTCTCGGTCTCTTGGTCTTCTTCGATGATTACACGAACACGATCATCTGTGGTGCAACCATGCGCCCCTTGACCGACCGCTTTAGGATTAGCCGCGAGAAGCTCTCCTACCTCGTGGACTCAACTGCTGCACCGGTGGCCGGGCTGATGATCGTGTCCACCTGGATTGCGTTCGAGGTCTCGACTTTCTCTAACCAGCTGCCCGCGGCGGGGCTGCTAAGCAGCGACGGCTACTCGGTGTTTATCGAGACCCTGCCCTACCGCTTCTACTGCCTATTCACGATCTTCTTTGTGGGCTTGATCGTCTTCACGGGCCGAGACTTCGGCCCCATGCTAAAGGCGGAAATTCGTGCGCGCACGAAGGGCCAACTGCTGCGCCCCGGCGGCCAGCCCATGGTCGCGGAAGAGGGCACGGCCCTGGAAGCCGCGCCCGGTGTCACGCCCGCAGCCTGGCGCGCACTCGTCCCACTGCTGGTCTTCCTAGGCGTGACAATCTATGTGATCATGCAAAGCGGCGGAGCCTTCGACGGCAGTATCGAGAGCCTCTGGTCGGTCCAGGGTCTCAAGGACATGCTCGGCAACGCAGCAACCTCGAAGGCCCTGTTCCAGGGCTCCTTGATCGGCCTGATTCTAGCCAGCGTCGTGTCCCTGACCGCGGGCCTCACGGACGAGATCCCCAAGGCTGCCTGGACCACCCTGCGCTCCATGGGCGTGGCGATTGTAATCCTTTACTTGGCTTGGATGGTCGCGGCCGTCTGCTCTGACTTGGGCACGGCTTCCTATCTCACGGCGCTGCTCGGCGACTCCTTGCCGCCATTCTTGCTACCCACTGTCCTGTTTCTGCTGGCGGGCCTGGTGTCTTTCGCCACGGGTACATCCTGGGGCACCATGGGCATCCTGCTGCCCCTGGTGGTCGGGCTCTCCTTTACCATCGGCGAGGGTTCGGACATCGGCGGCTACTTCATGATGGTCATGTCCATCGGCGCGGTGCTCGAAGGCTCGATCTTCGGGGACCACTGCTCGCCGATCTCAGACACGACCGTGCTGTCGTCCGTGGCCTGTGCCGCCGACCACGTGGACCATGTGCGCACCCAGGCGCCTTATGCGGCGGTGACCATGGGCTTGGGCCTGCTCATCGGCTATCTGCCCTGCGCAGCCTTTGGTATGAACCCGTTCATTGGCTTAGCGCTTGGCATGGTATTTCTGACGGGTATCGTCTTGGTATTCGGCAAAAAGGCCGATGAAGTGGTTGTCGAATAGCCCGCCCAAGAACTTGCCCCTGACCGTCCCTCCCCCTTCCCGTGATCTCCTCCCCTGTCCCTGACAACGCCCCGCTTGACGAGTCGGGGTCGATGGTGCGCCGCATGATCGTGGGCGTGCTGTTCGGCGTGCTCGTGTACGCCGGCATCGTGCTCTGGCTCGATGCGGGAGCCATCTGGGAGGCCCTGGAGAACTTTGCCTGGTGGATCCTGCCCGCCGCCTGCGGCCTGTCCTTCGCCAACTACGCCCTGCGCTTCTTGAAGTGGGAGCGCTACCGCAAGCTGCTCAACATCGAGCTCGAGCTCAAGACCTCCTTCGTGATCTACCTGTCGGGTCTGTCCATGGGCGTGACACCGGGCAAGATGGGCGAGGTCTTCAAGTCCTGGCTGATCAAGCGCGTCAACGGGACGCCGATCCACAAGAGCGCCCCCATCGTGGTGGCCGAGCGCATCACGGATCTCTTTGGCTTCCTGATACTCGTGGGCGCCGGCGGCCTGGTGAGCCAACCCGACTACGCGCCCCTGTTCCTGGCAACCCTGGCCTTGTGCGTCCTTGGAGCCTTCCTCTGTGGATCACCCAAGGCCGCCAGTATCGCTATTGGCTTGGTCTCTAAGCTTCCGAAGGGCGACCGCATCGCGCCCAAGCTCGAGGTCGCCTTCGAGAGCGCGAGGGTACTGCTCGCACCGAAGGAGATCATCTTCCCCACACTCCTGTCCGCAGCCTCCTGGGGCCTGGAGTGCCTCGCTTTCTTGCTGATCGCCCGCAACCTAGCGCCGGAGGGAGCCGACATCAGCCTAGCCTTCTGCGTCTTCGCCTATGCCATTAGCGCTGTCGCCGGCGCCATCGCAATCATCGCGCCAGGTGGCCTCGGAGTGACCGAGGGCCTACTGGGCTCGTTGACGCGCCAGGCCTATGAGCCGTCGCTCCTGCACCTCGGTGCAGATGCCGCGTTGGCTACGGCCCGGACCAAGGCCGCCGGCGCGGTAATCCTCACCCGCGTCGCAACCCTCTGGTTCGGCGTCGCCGTCGGCCTCTTTGCGACGGCCATCTTCAAGCGTATGAAGCGCTAGACAGCGGAGTCACCTGAGGGCTTTAGCTTGGTCTTGGCTAGCCTGTGCCTCCACGCTGTAAGCCCACGCTTGCAAGAGCAAGCACCTGCGCACCTTAGCGAGAAGCCCTGATCGTTGGTGCCTTCTACGATCGCGGCAAGAATTAGGTTCGACGCAATGCCAGCCTGCGGTCTATGGGTCCTGGCAATACTTAGTGCGAGCCGATCTGCCGTGGCCACCTCTTTGAGATGGTTGTCCTAGAGCGAGTCAAGGGCTGGAGCCTCTTCGATTCCCATGTTGGGTGCCGACGGGTCGGCGTTGGGTCCCCGGGAGGCATTCGGCATGACACAGCTACCCCGACCAAAGCCCCCAAGAGGGTCGCGCCATGTCGTCCCAAGCGTCCTGCCCAGGCTCGGTCCAGCATTCGCCAAGTACCAGAGCTTGCACTCCTCTAGACGTAACCCTAGTGCTGCTGTGATCTTAGACTTTGCGAGTCTAGGGTCTGTTGAGCGTTTCCATCCCGATTGGGGGACACCACTATATTTGGTGTTGAAGCCGCCGCTTCGCCCCCATATGCTGTAGTCAGAGGACGAGTCAGATGAGCGCTTAGCCCAACTGAATCGGCCCTCGCCCACCCCCTCTTCCACATCCACTTTGCGCCAAAAGGCAATCCCATCCTTTGGGAGCGTTCTGCAAAAGTGGCCCGCACGGCCCTCTTCTCGGCCCTCCAAACCGCAGCTCAACCCAGAAGCAAATGTCCCAATCGGCTACCACGCAAGCAACTGAAAACTCGGACTCAGGCACCCAGGCACCCGCGGCCGCAACCGGCATGCACGTGCAGAAACGCAACGGTGGATTGGAAGCCGTTGACCTCAACAAGATCGTGATCGCGATCACGCGCAACAGCGAGGGACTCACCCAGGTGGATCCGATTCGGATTGCAACACGCACCATCAGTGGCTTGTACGATGGCGCGACGACCGCCGAGCTCGACCAGCTTTCGATCCAGACGGCGGCCTCGCTGATCGCCGAGGAGCCGGAGTACTCGCGCCTCGCCGGACGCCTGCTCTCGGCCTACATTGACAAGGAAGTGCAGAACCAGGAGATCTACTCCTTCAGCCAGTCGATCAAGCGCGGACACGAGCTTGGGCTTGTGAACGACGAGACCCTTGAGCTGGTGATGGCGAACAGCCGCAAGCTCAACGACACCATCGAGCCCGAGCGCTCGCACCTCTTCAACTACTTCGGCGCGCGCACGGTCTACGATCGTTACATGCTGAAGGATCCGGTGACCCGCATGGTCATCGAGACGCCCCAGTACTTCTTTATGCGCGTGGCCTGCGGTTTGGCCAAGCGCCCTGGAGAGGCCCGCGACTTCTACCGCTTGATCTCGAGCCTGCGCTACCTGCCCAGCTCCCCCACCCTGTTTAACTCAGGCACCTGCCACACCCAGCTTTCTTCGTGCTACCTGCTGGACTCGCCGGACGACTCTCTGGACGCGATCTACGATCGCTACAAGGACATCGCCCAGCTGTCGAAGTACGCCGGCGGCATTGGCATCTCTTGGTCCCGCGTTCGCTCCCGCGGCTCCTTGATCCGCGGAACCAACGGCAACTCGAATGGCATCGTGCCGTTCCTCAAGACCCTGGACTCGTCCGTGGCCGCCGTCAACCAGGGCGGTCGCCGAAAGGGCGCGGCTTGCGTCTACCTGGAGACCTGGCACGGCGACATCGAGGACTTCCTTGAGCTGCGCGAAAACACTGGTGAAGAATCTCGCCGCACCCACAACCTAAACCAGGCCAACTGGGTGCCCGACCTCTTCATGCAGCGCGTCCAGGACAACCAGACCTGGAGCCTCTTTGACCCCAAGGTCGTGCCCGAACTGGTGGACACCTTCGGCGACGAGTTTAAGCAGAAGTACGAGGCCGCTGAGGCAGCCGGCCTGGCCCTGCGCCAGCTCCCGGCCCGGGACCTCTACGCCCGCATGATGCGTAACCTGGCCCAGACCGGGAACGGCTGGATGACCTTCAAGGACGCGTCCAACGAGCGCTGTAACCAGACCGCCAAGAAGGGTAACGTGGTGCACCTCTCGAACCTCTGCACGGAGATCCTCGAGGTCACCTCGGACGCGGAGACCGCGGTCTGCAACTTGGGTTCGGTAAACCTGGGCAAGTGCGTCGTGGACGGCGCCTTCGACTACCAAGCACTGGCCGAGATCGTGCGCACCGCGGTGAAGTACCTCGACCGCGTAATCGACATCAACTACTACCCCATCGACGAGGCAAAGAGCTCCAACTCGCGCTGGCGCCCGGTGGGCATGGGAGCCATGGGCCTGCAGGATGTCTTCTTTCAGCTGCGCTTGCCGTTTGACTCCCCCGAGGCCCTGGAGATCAGCTCGCGCATCCAAGAGGAGATCTACTACAACGCCCTAGTGACCTCTAACGAGCTCGCCAAGCAACACGGCCCCCACGCCGCTTGGGAGGATACGCGCGCCTTCCAGGGTGACCTGCAGTTCGACCTCTGGGGCGTTACGCCTCCAGAAACCGAGCGCTGGGACAAGCTTAAGGCGAAGATCGCCAAGCACGGCCTGCGCAACTCCCTGTTGCTGGCCATCGCACCGACGGCGACCATCGCGTCCATCGCCGGCTGCTACGAGTGCATCGAGCCCCAAGTCTCGAACCTCTTTAAGCGCGAGACCCTGTCCGGGGACTTTATGCAGATCAACGACTACCTTGTCAACGACCTGAAAGAGCTCGGCCTGTGGACCGATGAGACGCGCAACACAATTAAGAAGGGCGAGGGCAGTGTGCAAGACGTTTCAGCCCTCTCCGACGAGATGCGCGCTTTGTACCGCACGTCCTGGGAGCTACCCCAGAAGGCCCTGATCGACCTGGCCGCCGCCCGCGGGCCGTACCTCGACCAGAGCCAATCCCTGAACCTATTCATGGCCTCTCCCACCATCGGCAAGCTCTCGAGCATGTACGCCTATGCCTGGCAGAAGGGCCTAAAGACAACCTATTACCTACGCTCGCGTCCCGCGACTCGGATCCGTCAGACCACCACCACCGACACTAGCGACGTGGCGTGCTCCCTCGAGAATCCTGAGAGCTGCGAGGCCTGTAACTAGGCGACTATTCGCCAACCACCCTCGCGCCTGGGCACATGCTTAGGCGCGAGCCAAGGAACGAACCAAGAGAGAAGAGAGAAGAGTTATGCTGCTAGATCCCGGATTCAAACTAACGCTCCGCCCCATGGAGTACCCCGCCTTTTACGACATGTACAGGGACGCGATTAAGAACACGTGGACCGTCGAGGAGATTGATTTCTCTACGGACATCGTAGATCTCGCGAACCGCCTGACCCCCGCTGAGGGGCACATGATCGCGCGCCTAGTTGCCTTCTTCGCCACCGGCGACTCGATCGTGTCGAACAACCTGGTGCTGAACCTGTACAAGCACATCAACTCGCCCGAAGCACGCATGTATCTGTCGCGGCAGCTCTACGAGGAGGCCCTGCACGTTCAGTTCTACCTCACCCTGCTAGACACCTACATTCCGGACGAAGACGAGCGCGCCGAGGCCTTCGCTGCGGTGGACAACATCCCCTCGATCTCGAACAAGGCGGACTTCTGCTACAAGTGGATCGGCTCGATCAACAAGCTCGAGGCGACCCACACCCACGAAGAGCGCAAGGGCTTCTTGCTGAACCTGATCTGCTTCGCAGGCTGCATCGAGGGCCTATTCTTCTTCGCCGCCTTCGCCTATGTCTACTTTATGCGCTCGAAGGGCCTGCTCAACGGGCTGGCCGCCGGAACAAACTGGGTCTTCCGGGACGAGTCAGCCCACATGAGCTTTGCTTTCGAGGTGATCAACACCGTGCGCGACGAGCAGCCCGAGCTCTTCGACGAGGACCTTGAGGCACGCGTCATCGAGATGTTTGAAGAGGCCGTGGAGTGCGAGCTTATGTTCGCCGAGGACCTCCTTGAGGGCGGCGTCTCCGGACTCTCCCTCAAGGACATGCGCGCCTACCTAGAGTTCGTCGCCGACCAGCGCCTGGCCAACCTTGGCATGGCTCCGCGGTTCGGCTCGAAGAACCCCTTTGCCTTTATGGAGCTCCAAGACGTGCAGGAGCTCTCGAACTTCTTCGAGCGCAAGGTTTCGGCTTACCAAGTTTCGGTGACGGGCGAAGTCGCCTTCGACGAGGCCTTCTAAGCGCGTCCGCCGAATCTACGGCGGGACGAATCCCCAGGCGAGCGGCGCGACCTCGAGGTTTCGCCGCTCGCCTAGTTTTTAAGCCTGATCCGCGCGGTACTTCGGGCATAGCCGGTAGAGGGCCATGGCAGCAAAAGCGCCCAGCCCGTCGGCGAGGATGTCCTTCTGTGCGTCCCAGATGTCGCCCTGGCTGCCGAGCACGGCAATGCCCGCGCTCTCGTCCGCACTGATGGCGTACTGCCACTCGAAGACCTCGTATACACCAGCGATCGTGAAGATGGTGAAGATCGGAAACAGGTACAAGATCCAAGGGGTATTCACGAGGCGCCGTGTTCGCATCAGCTCTGCGATGCCAAAGGCGTAGAAGCCTACGCTGAAGTGAGCGATGCGGTCGTAGTGGTTGCGCTCGAAGTCAAACAGCTCTGTGACGAAGCCAAAGGGCACGCGCTCGAAGGTGTAGTGGCCGCCAATGGTGTGCATCAGAGGCAGAGCACTCATCAAGATCAAGGCCGCTCCAGAGAGGGGCGTGCCCCGGCGCGCCTGCAGCCGGGAGACCCAGACCACGGCTGCTACGACGAGCACGATCGGCAGGTTCTCGGCAAACCACACTGCCCGGTCATAGGGGGCGATGCCGCAGACGACGAAGAGAAGAATGTAGGCGCCAAGCAGGCCCTTGGCCAAGTTGCCGATAGGTGCACCCGGTTGGTCGGGACAAGTGGAGGGAGTATTCACCCTCTTACGGTAAGCAAATGAGGCGCGACGGGACACCTCGGTCCTACACTAAGGGGAATCCGCCAAGGACAACCTGGGTACGGCTATCCCTCATGGCCCATACGGTCGGAGATCTGGCCGAAAATAAGGAGGGAGAAACCGATAGCGAGGGCCCAGAGTGCTGAGATCATGGTGAGTTCTTGGAGAGGGTAGTCACCAAGGCGGTGGTGCCTTGGCTGGGCTCTTTCAAGTGGCTTGGGCGCAGGACTCCGGTTCGTGGTCTAATTTTCTTGGGTAGCTACGAAAAAGCGCCCATGAAGGGCGCTACTTCGCCGGAATCGTGACCTGACCCCACCCCTTCTTAATGATTTCACGTGTCTCTTCCCTAGCGAGCTCGAAGTTCGCGTAGCGAGCCGACCCAACAAACCACTTCCAGAGGAAAGCACCCCGCAGCCAGTCCTTATTGGTCTCCATGACCTCGAAGGCAACATTGAGGCAGCGCTCCTGCAGTAGTTCGCCCTTCTTGGAAGAGGGCCGAGTACGGGAGACCCCCTCCCAGGGCCGCGCTGCAGCGGACTCGACACGGTCGTAGCCAAGCTCCCCAAAAAAGACGTTCTTGCCCGTCGCCTCTGAGGTCTTTTTTAGGCGCGCCAACCACGGCTCCCAAGCAGCGCGAATATCTCTGGCGGCGGGAATCCCCCCGGGCTCGACATTGGAAGGCTGTACGGGGAAGTAGGCCTGGACGCCGATTGCATCCAGGTCGTCCCAAAAAGGCACGCGCTCGAAGCTGTCCCAATTGGAACAATAGCTCAGGTTCGCGTCGGTCACGGCGCGCACATCGCGGATCAACTTGCGCCACTCGGCATCACGGTGCAGCTGCAGCTCGAGCTCCGTTCCCACGATGAACGCGTCCGCATCCGCGCAGACGCTTGCGAGGTCCAGGATCCACTTGCGGTAGCTCGCCCAAAAGCGCGCATCGGCTTCGGCGTCGCCAAAGGTGATCTCGCCACGCCAGGAAAAGGGGCTGCCCCAGTAGGCAATGTGCGGCTTGATCATGATTCCCATGCCGCGGGCCTTCGCTTCGCGGATCGGGCGGGTCAACCAGGTGGGCGCCGCGTCGATCTCACTAGATTCTTGGCTGTCAAAGGCGCGGTAGGAGATGCTGCCATCCTCGCGCAGTCCTCCGTAGGGGTGGATCGCAATCCAGTTCACCCCCATCGCCTGGAGCGCGTCAAGCTCCTCGCCAAAGCCATCAGTCCCCCACTCCCATCCCCAAGTCTGGCAGGAGATCGTCATGCCCTGGATGAACGACCCATCTTCGGCCGAGACCTCTGCCTTGGAAGCTTGGTCGACTTGAACGGAAGAAGCAGCCCCTTGGTTGAAAGCCGCCCCGGTAACTAACAAGCCAAGGCCGATAAAGGCGCTGCGGATCAGCCCGTTGGGCGGCCGCCGTAAAACGTGATTGCAAAGAGAAGGCATGCCGCCAAGATAGCAAGTGCTGGCGCAAGGGGCGTGTCCTTCGCAGGCATGACTTCGGTAGCTCCTTCCGCGCGCCCCCGCAGCAGCTTGGGTAGGCTCGCAGCACGGCGCTCGGCCACGGAAACGATGCCGTCACCGGGCAAGGCAGCTTGTTCGAATAGCGTAGCCCACGAGACGGCAAAGGCTGCAGGGTCCCCGCTCACCTGGTCGAGCTGGTGAAAAGCAACATCAATCGCACCCGCACGCCACCGGACAAGGGGCCTATCTTGGTAACCCAACCAGGTCAGACCCGCCATCACCAGCTCGCCATTCTCTGGCCAGCTGGCCCTCGCGCGCCAGCCGTCACGCCCAAGGGTCGCGCCCGCGTCCGGTGCACCTTGTTCTGGCACTCCCCCACTTCGGATGAACAGCACCTCGCCGGGCTGCGAGCTCTCGCCCACGGTGATCGCAAGCCCGCGGGATGCCGCCCAGATCCGCGCGAGGTCGCCGAGCGCCGTCCCGGCGTCCGTGATCTCGCCCAAGAGCCGCAAGCTTGGCCGAGGCAGGTCCGGTGGCAGTAAATCCGAACTTAGGTTCCCGGCGGCATCGAGCCACAGGGCTTCGCCGCCGCCAAGGTCCTGGACGGGGCCAGGGGCGACCCCAAACTCGAGGCTTGGTCGAGCCGCATAGCGCGGCGGCTCAGGCACGCCACTGGTCGGCAACCATAGGCAGTCCGCGGCATCGAAAATCTCCCAAGATCGCGGAATTGCGCTCAGCCGGGCTCGATCTAAGAATGCCTTTGAGGGGCGAGCGCCGGGTGCGCACAGCTCCACGACCACCGTGCCATCTGGGGCCTGGGCACCGAGCCAAAGGACTTGATCGCCACTGCAGTTCTCCCGGCTCCAATCCACGCCGCGAGCGACGGCTTGGTCGAAGCGCGTCGGCCCAGCATCACTCCCATCACGAGCGGGCAACCCATTTGAGCCGGCCGTATCCAAGACCACACGCCAAATACGCGGCTCAGCAGCGGTGGTCCAGCTAGGCTTAGTCAGGGCGAACCCGACCAAGGCCATGGCCAGCGCCATCAACCAGATGCGCGGCGTCAAGGGCGCCTTACGCGCACGATTGGCCTCTTGGCGATCCCCCGCCACCCGTCGCCAGATCTCTAGGCTCCCCACCAGACGCGGCTCGGCCTTTCCGCGCTCCCGCGCTGCGACCAGAAACAGAACGGGGGCCAGCAGGGCGGCGAAGCCCAGGGGTTGAGCGAAGGTAAGCAGAGCGATCAAAGCCCGAGCACGCCCGCAAAGGTCGCCTCCATGGAGTCGTCAGAGGTAGCTAGATGCCACTTGGCCCGGTGTCCCGCAGACTGACGCTCCCAGCGCTCTAGGTCCTTCTCTAGCTCGTGCTCATAGGCCCGCGCAGCCTCCTCTCCAATACGCATCCTGGCGCCGTCTTCCACGTCGATCATGTCCATGGGCCACTCGAGCTCGCGGTTGCGCAGATACCCGATCGGGTCCAGCTCCTCGGGGCTCAACATACGCATCAGAAAGAGCTCGCGGTCCCGCCCGGCAAGTCCGAGCAGGTCCTTAGCGTCGAGATCCCAAAAGTCGCCGATCGCAAACAGTCGGCCCGTGTCCCGCAGAAACTGACTGGTGGATCCACTTGCGACCAGCGTACCAAGCCCCTCTCCATCTTCCGCGACCAGCCCTTCGAGGAAGCGCAGCATGGGCTTGAGGTCGGTGCGCCGGAGGAACTCGAAGCTAGCGCCGGCGGCGACCAGCAGGAGCCTGGCACCGGCCGCATGGGCAATAGCCCCGAGACCAGCGGCGACCTCGCAGGCCGCCTGCAGCTTGCCGGGTTTTCCAAGCCCCATGGAGGCACTTGTGTCAATCATCACGGCCCAACGCTCGCTGGCCTCGCGCTTGAAGACGCGGACAAACGGCTGATCGAAACGCGCGAAGAGGTTCCAGTCTAGGTTGCGGGGATCCTCGCCTTCGCGAAAGGGCCGATGCCCGATGAACTCTTCCCCCGGACCGGCGAGACGCGCGCCGCCCGCACCCTCACTGCGCAGCTTCAGGGCGCGAAAGCGCGCCTCTAAGCCCTCAAGCCGCGTTGGAAAACGCTCATCAAAACGGACCCTTGGCGAGGGGACTGCCGGCAGGTCAAAAGCGCCCACTTGGCGGTCTGCTGGGTTCCGGGCCACTTTAGAGGGTTTCGCGTTCATGAGCTTGTCTCTACCCTAACAGAGCACGTCGGCAACCGAGCGAAGCAGCGATCTAGACTTCGCAGGGCGCCTTGGGGCGAACAGCCTCAAGGCGCAGGGGCTTACCGCCGTGGGCCACGGGCTCGCCGTCGTCCCCATCGGGACCGTCCGCACCGAGGATCACACCCTCGTCCATGAGCAACTCCCCGCGTCGTATAACGACTTCGGGGAAGCCCGCCAGGCTCATGCCGTCGTAGCAGGACCACTTCGAGGTCGAAGGCAAGTCGGCGGCCACCACAACGCGCTCCTTGGTGGGGTCGAAGAGGACTACGTCGCCGTCAAAGCCGACTGCAAGGCTGCCCTTATCGGCGATTCGCATAGAGGCGGCCGATCCGGCGGTGACCGAGTGCACGGCCTCGGCCGGGGTCAGGTCGCCGCGGCGAACTAGCTCGAGGGTCAGGGGCCAGAGCAGGTCAATGGAGGGCATGCCCGAGGGGGCCTTACCGTAGACACGGGTCTTGTGCTCGATCGGGTGCGGTGCATGGTCCGTACCGATGCCGTCCACCGTGCCATCTTTAAGAGCGGCGATGATCGCGGCCCCATCCGCCTTGGTCTTTACCGATGGGTTGACCTTGATGAAGCAGTCGAGGCGCGCGGCGTCCTCGCAGGACAGCAGCATATAGTGCGGCGCCGTGGTTGCGAAGACGTTCAGGCCCTCGGCCTTGGCCTCGCGCACAAGCTGCACACCACCGGCCGAGGTGATGTGATACACGTGCAGTGCGCCGCCGGTCTTGCGCAAGCAGCCGATCGCAAGGCGAATCGACTCGACTTCTGCTTCGGAGGACCGCACTAGGTGGTGCTGCTCGGCGGTGGCATTGGGATAGGCGGCCTCGCCTGCGTTGAGCAGGGATTGGTCCTCGCAGTGGGCAACCACCATGCGACCGGCACAAGCAGCCGCTTCAAACAGGGCGAGCACCTCCTCGGGGTCGTCCTGGCCACCGACACCGGTAGAGCAACCCAGGAAGAGCTTGATCGCGGGCACCTTCTCGGCGATGCCTGGAAGCTCGGGGACGGAGGCGGCCAAGAGGTTGCCCAGGCATCCGAAGTCGATCAAAGAGCGCGACTCCACATAGGCCAAGCGCTCGTTGATCAAGGCAGTGCTCGTGGAGAGCGGTGGACAGTTCTGCACCTCGACGATGCTGGTCACGCCCCCGTGGATGGCGCCTCGGCTTCCGCGCACCCAGCCCTCCTTGTAGGTCAAGCCGGGGTCCCGAAAGTGAACGTGCACGTCGATTAGCCCTGGAATCGCGGCGCGGCCCTTGCCGTCGACCTCTGGCCAGGCGGCGGGATTGTCCAGATTGGGCCCAATGTCAATGATGCGGCCGCCTTCGATGGCCAGGTCACAGGTGCGGGCATCAGGGCTCTGGTCCTCGGCCCAAAGGCGTACGCTGCGAAGAATGAGGTCCTTGCCCCCGGGGTGATCGGTGGCGGGTACGGGCGCTTCGTCGAAGGAGTTCATATCAGAGCCTAGAGAGTCAGGATTCAGGAGGGGTTGCGCAGAACGATCAAGGTCATGTCGTCTTCGCGAAGGTCACGGCAGATTTCCAGAGCCACCTTGACGAGGCGCCCTGTGATCTCGCGGGCACCAAGGCCCTCGGCCGCCGCAGCTTTTAATTCGGCGGCGACGCCGTCTTCGCCCAACATGTGGGCGTGGTCTTTCGGGTCTCTTGCCTCGGAGAAGCCGTCGGTAAAGACGACGAGCACATCGCCGGGCTCCAGCTTGGCCTGGCCAGAGACCTCGTAGTCAAAGTCGTCGATCATGCCCAGGGCCGGGCCACCGCCAGTCAGGGTCTCGACCTCGCCCGAAGAGGCACGCCAAATCATCGGATCCACGTGGCCGCCGTTGACCACCCGCAAGCTGCCGTCCGCCTCCAGGATGCCAAGCAATAGGGTCAGGAACCTGCCGTCGTCAATGCGCTCGCTCAGGTCCTGGTTGAGCAAGGTCACCACCTGTCCAAGGTCATCGACCATGCGCAGATAAGAGCGCAGACCGGCCTGGGCCGAAGCGGTGATCAGGGCGGGGCCAATACCGTGGCCGGATACGTCGCCGACCACGAAGGCAAGGCGGTCCTTCTTGAGCGGTACGACGTCGTAGAAGTCACCACCGGCGCGCTCGGCCGGGCGGAAGAAGCCCCCGAGCTGGTAGCCACGACTGGACTCGGGCAGGTCGGGCATCAGGTCGCGTTGGATTGCACTGGCGAGCTCGAGGCTGGCCTCGAGCTTGACCTTTTCGAGGGAGTCGAGGTGCAGGCGGGCGTTCTCTAGGGAGATCGAAATGTGCTGGGCGAGTGCCGCAAAGAAGGATAGGTCGCTTGAGCTAAAGCTGCGCGTCGCGGCGCGCGAGTCCACGTAGAGCACGCCGATCGGCGCCGCTCCAGGGTGGTCCTCTTCACGGCCCGCAGCCAGGGGGACGCACATGGCGGCGCGCAGCTTGAGGTCGAAGACCGAACGGCCGAGTTCCAGAGCTTCGCTGTCGGAGGAGACAGTCGCTCGCAGGGCCTCGCAACTCTCGAGAACGCGCTTGGCGATGGACGTCGAGAAGCGCAGCTCGTCGGTGTCCGTGGACCTAATATCGATGGCGCCGCGGCCACGGGCCACGCGCACTTCGAGCACGCCGGCCTGGTTGGTCATCAACAGCATGCCGCGCTCGGCACCCGTGACCTCGACCGACCGGTCGACGATATCCACCAGCAGGGGCTCTAGATCACGGCTCTCGGTCACACTGGCGATTGCTCCAAGCAGGACCTCGACGCGGCTGCGGTCGCTGGTCTGGTCCCCTGTAAGAAACAGGGTCGAGACGTCCCCCACCGCGGATTCAAGACCTTCGCCATCTGCAGAGGCGATGTCCGTAATCGGAGCCGTGCCGGGGTCTTCTAACAGGGGTTCGGTCTTTTTCTTGCGTCGGAAAAACATGTCGCCCAAAGTCTAATGGCAATCCCCCCCAAACACCTCTAGGATTCGGGCTGGAACAACACTTGATAAACGTCTCCCCCCGAATCTTCCATGCACATTAAGGCTGAGCCACGCGAAAACTACACGGTCCTTCACCTGCGCGGTGAGTTTGACACCTTCTACTGTCCTGCGCTGCAGGCCGAGATCGAGTCTTTGACCACTGCCGGCGTGACGAACATTGCGCTCAACCTTCGCTTGGTCAAGTTCATCAACTCCACGGCAATGGGTGCCATCATCAAAGCGTCCAAGTCCCTCAAGGCGGACGGCGGCCAGCTGACGATCTCCCGCCCCAGCGCATTCTGCCGGGAGACCCTGGGTAAGGTTGGGCTCGAGCGTGTCGTCCCGATCTTTGACTCCGACGAAGCCGCCGGCGCCGCCATGCAAGGCCAAGCCGAGCCCACCGCCAATTCTGAGGAGGACATGCTGCGCGAAGACGAGACCGTGATCATCTTTAGCCCTGTGGACGAAGAGCGTGCCGGGCACTTTATTGAGAAAGGGGAAAAGATGACCAACCCGATCCACGGCCACGCTTTTGGCACGTCGTGGCGCGGAATCGGTCGTATGGCCGGCCTTGACGCCGAAGGCGTGCGCTTTACCTGGGGCGGTGGCAAGACCAACCTCACCTCCTTTGAGATGGCCCAACTCCTGGCCCTTGGTACCGAGATCAAGACCAAGTTTCGGGTGCCTCTCCTGCAAAAGGGTCTGCTGGAAGCCGTCCTGACCATTACCGCCATCGAGGAGCGCCCCGACGGCGTCAAGATCGGCGCGAGCTTCAGCGAGATCGACGACGACACCCGCAGCGCGGTGCAGCAGTACGCCGAGGACCTGCGCTTCCTGCGCCAAGAGCTGGACTCTGCCACCGAGTAGGCTCGCTTGCAGGTAGACGTCGGATGTCGATTCGCCGCCAATGAAAGAGCGCCCTTGGACTTCACCTAGTGGAGACCAAGGGCGCTCTTTCGTCGTTGTACGGATTAGCTTGCGGCCTTCTCTGCTGCGAGCTTCTCCCTGGCCTCGTACATCATCTGCTCGAACGCCAAGGCGATCGACTTCCAGTCCAAGGTGGACTCGGCCCATTGACGTGCGCCGATCGCCCACCTCTCTCTTGCCTTTGGTGAGGTACTAGCGCGGGTCAGGGCCTGCTCCCAGGCGGCCTTGCCCTCCATGGGGACCACCAGACCGGATTCGTTGTCCTGGACCGCCCACCGATAGCGGTCAGTGTCCGAGGCAAGCACCGGAAGCCCGCTGGCTAGGGCCCGCAGGACGGGCCGAATTAATGGCGCATTGTTCAGTGCTGGCGCAACATAAAAGGTGGATGCGGAGAGCAGGCTCGGAAGCTCGTCGCGATCCATGTCACGCAGCCAGTGGATCCTGGCGGCAACGCCTAGGCGCTCGGCCGTAGTGCGTAGGCCTCGTCGACCGCTGCCGTTGCCCGCGAGCACGAGAGACCAGTCGTTGCGCTGGCCAATGGTTGCAGCAAAGGCCGCGATGAGCTCCTCCAGGCCATGGGAGGTCTCGAGGGGGCCCACGTGGGTCACGACTCGGCCACGGATGCCAAAGCGGCGCAGGGCGCTGCCACCGGCGCAGGGCTTCCAGCGCTCGAGGTCAACACCGGTACTCAATAAATGGATCAGGCCCTCATCGAAGCCGTCATCGATGGCGTGTTGCTGGGCCACGGGGTCCAGTGCGATGACGCCGGCGGCCGTGGCGCGAACGTACCTGCCCCACATGCGCTCGCCGATGCCCTGGAGTAAGCGCTCGTGCAGGGGCGTCGCCTCACGCGTCGTGCCGGGCTCGACCAAGATTAGGGATGCGCTTGTCGAGCGAGCGACCCGGGCGCCCTGAAACGCCGTGGGAGAGAGGCTGTCGTAGGCCACTAGAACGTCTGGCTCAAAGCCAGTCAGTCCGATGCCCTGGCCGATGCCCTGGCCGATGATGTCCGAGCGTGGGATCACACCCGGCGGCGCACCAAAACCGCGTACCGTGTGGCCAAGGGCTAGCAGCTCCCGGGCCAGGGCAGGCGCGTGGCGGCCGCCCCTCGACTTAAGCGTCAGGGGATCTACCAACAGGGCGACTCTTAGGGGCGATCTCACGGCTGGATCTTAATCGGTCATTTGCAGGAATGAGACTAGGAATCTTTTTCCATGACAGCATTTCGCGGGAAGTCCTTTCGCTTAGAGACCGGCGAATCCGGAAACCTACGACCTCTCTTCAAGATTGATCCCAAGGCAAGCGATGAGGGGGTTAGCAAAGCCCCGGAATCAACATGACCTAATGCAACCTCTCAACACCCACCTGCCCCATACACGTCAGCGCCCTAGAGGGCTATTCATTGACCGCTGGGGAACTCTGCTCGCTACCCCCTCCCGCGGGTTTGTGAAGCACCCCGACGAAATCGAGTTCCTCCCCGGAGTACTCGACTCGCTCTATCACGCCGCACGACTGGGCTGGAAGATCTACTTGATTGGCAACGAAGATGCCGTGGCCCATGGCGAGCTCACCGAGTCCGCCTGGCAGACGATCCAAGACGCCATTGAGAAGTGCCTTCTCGATTCGGGCATCGAGGTCACCCGCAGCTATGCGTGTCTCGATCACCCCGAAGGTAAGGGCTCCCATGAGCAGCCTTCCGTCTTCCGGTTGCCCGAGACGGGGATCTTCTACCACGCCCAGCACAACGACGACCTACAACTCGAGAAGAGCTGGGTCATCGGCGACTCCACGGTTGAGCTGGCCGCCGCTTGGCGCGCAGGAATGCGCTACATCGGCGTCCGCACCGGTCAGGCCCTTGGGGACAAGACCCTGGATGTGGATCCCGACCTAGTCGTGCCGGACCTCTCCGCAGCCCTGGCTAGCCTCAGCCGAGCCCAGGCCGAGGCCGCCTAGCGGAGAGCCTGAACTCTTTGTAACCGGAGCCGGATGTCATGTCGGCTTCGCTTGCGAAACCAGCGAGAGCGTCGCCCAATAATATGGGCGGCGCTCTCTTCATTGATGGGCATTTCCTGGCGGGCACAAGCTTTATGGCCGCAGGGATCTGGGCAGACGGGGGCCGAGTCACGGTCGCAATATGACCCCCTAGCCGAATGCCCAGGTTCGGGCTCTTCGCTGGCCCCTCGGGCCAGCACTACCAGTCGATATCTTCGTACTCGACGAACCCGTTGATCAGTTCGCTCAGCCCCAGATCAACCCCTTGGCGCTTTACCGCCTGGGGCTCTGGTGCAGCTGCTATGGGAACGGGGCTCCAGGGTGTTGGAATCGGTGCGCGGAAGGAGCGTGCTGCCCGCTGGGCCGAGCCGGCCGGCAGGAAGACGACCATGGGCTTGGTGTAGGACCGGGGCTCGACGGCCAGCGGCTCAAGGGGAGCCCCGGTAAGGGGCGAGGAGTGCAAAGGCCCTTGATTCGGTACGGCAATCTTTAGATCCGAGGTTGCCAAGCTAGCCTGGGGAGCCCATGGACTTGGTGTCACAGGCAGGTCGCCTGAAACCGGCTCTCTTGGAGCGGGCTCATTAGGCTGAGCTTGATGAGCTAACTGGTTTACTTTTGGCGCTGGCTCGGCTTGCCCGGCAAGCGTTGGGGCAGGTGCCTGCTGGGGCTCGACTAGCGTGGACTGCGCAACTTGCGTGGTCTGCGCAACTTGCGGGGTCTGCTCGAGCTTGCGCTCCTTGGCGACACCCGCCGCCTTTTTGCGCGCGGCCAAGTCGCGGACCTCCGCGATGTCGATCAAGACGGCTGGATCGACCCACATGCTCTTACCTGGCGCAATCTCCATATGGCCCTCCCCAGCTGTCGTTGGGAAGGTCAGGCGCAGGTTCTCACCGCCGAACAGGCGAATCGAGTACTTGCCTGAGGGGTTGGCTTCGATCTCCAAAGCTCCACGCTCGACAGTCAGGACGACCTGACCCGGCAAGCCGAGTCGAAGGGGCCCGCGACGAACTTCGATGTCGGCACTTGAGACTTGGATGATCCGAAGTAGATCGTTCTCGTCCTGGCCAAATGCGCTGCCGCTCCACTCAAAGGCCGAGGCTCCGATCAGCTCGATACTGCCGCGCCCTATCCAGCGCAGCTCCATCTCCGAAGCCGCGGCTACCTCCATGTGCCCATGGGGAGGCAGCTCCTTTAGGGAGTCGGCCTCCTTCATCTGAATGACACCATCCGCTGAGACCAGGGTCCCACGCCCGCTGGACAGGCTTACCAGGGGTGCTTGGCCCCTAAATACCCTCTCCGGAACGGGTCCAGAGTCCGCAACACCCCCTGAGGAGCTCAAAATGGTGGTTACTAAGAAAAGAGAGGTCAGCATGTGGTTCTGGGCAAGTGGCTACTTGCTACCTATCGACCCCAGCTTGTGGCCCAAACAACCCTATTTTGACTTTCCAGCCGCTGTTGGGGCCCATGAACACCCCTCTACGAAGATCAGGAGCGAAAATGCAGTGCGCTGGCTGCCCCTAGATCCGGGTTCAAGCGTCGAAGCGGCGTCGTAGGATGCCAGCGCGCAGCTCGTCGCGAACGGATGCGCCGACGACTTCGCCGAGCTCGTCATCACCACCGAGCACCTGAACATGCCCCTTCTGCAGTTGGATCACAAGTGCCGCAAAATCTCTCATCTCCGTGGCTCCCTCTAGATCGATAAGGTCGGCGAGGCGCATTATCGACAGGGCTTGCAGGGCCTCGTCGGTAGCAATAGAGCGAACGCTTGAGACCTTGTCCCGGGCCTCGCCTAGCTTCTCCTTCAACTCGTCGGGACGCGATGTTGCCAGCTCCTCGCGGACCCGGCGCTCGAAGGCAATCACGCTGGGAACCAGATTCCCTAGGTCGCCAAGTAGCTGCTCTTCTGTACGCCCCAGGGTGACCTGATTGCTGATCTGGTAAAAGTCACCCACGGCGCGGCTGCCCTCACCATAGATCCCTCGAACCGCCAATCCGGTCCGCTGGGAGGCTCGAATCACCTTTTCCAGCTCCGACGGCACAAGCCCAAGGGCTGGCAAGTGCAGCATGACCGAGGCGCGCATGCCCGTGCCGACATTCGTCGGGCAGCCGGTCAAATAACCTAGGTCCGAGCGATAGGCGTAGCTGAGCTGCTGCTCAAGACTGCGGTCCAAAGCGCAGACCCGATTGTGGGGTCCATCCAAGTCAAAGCCAGAGGACACGGCGCTCAGCCGAATGTGATCCTCTTCGTTAATCATGATCGAGAGGTCCTCGTCGATCGCGAAGGCCACGGCGCGACCCGGCAGCTTGTCGTCCCGCTCGCCTGCTGGCGCAAGCTCGCGGCTGCACAGATAGCGCTCTCGAAGCAGCAGCCTCAGAACCGGAGGCGCGGTGTCGATCGAGACCCACGTGGCGCCCCCGTCCATTGATGCGGATTCAAGGGCAGCGTAGACTTGGCCATGGACCGCTTCGGCCTCGGCATGCTCGATCTTCGTCCGGAAGCGGATTCCATCAAGGTTTCGGGCTAGGCGGATCCGCGAAGTCAAAGCGACATCCGAGTCCGGACCGGACCTCTGCGTCCATGGCCCAAGGCGACGAGCGAACGAACGGGTATCTTCGGACTGAAAAGGATTGAGATTCGACATGATTCTTAGGTTTCGAGACGTGCCCATTCTTGCCGTCCTGTCGATAGCATACTAGCCTCGTCTTCCAAGATACCAGCGGCCCTTAGGCCAAATCACTCGGACTCTGCCCCAGCGCCTTTCAACCTCCCCCGTGCCCGACCTTACTTTTGACCAGCTAATTGTTCTAGCCGTCCTCGGTGTCAGCCTTGGTCTATTCATCACGGACAAACTGCGCTATGACGTCGTCGCGATTCTGGTTGTGATCAGCCTCGCGACGACGGGCGTCTTGAGTCCCGAGGAGGCCTATGCTGGGCTAGCGTCCCCGGCCGTAATCCTGGTGGCGTGCATGTACGTCTTTGGATACTCGGTGGCTAAGTGGGGACTAGCTGAGCAGCTTGGCCAGCGGCTGCTTCTGCGCGGGGACTCGGAGAACATCAGCGAGACCCGGCTCATCCTCCGCATCACGATGGTCGCCGGTCTGCTGTCCGCATTGCTCTCGAATGCGGGCGTAGTTGCTGCGCTAATCCCTGTGATCAGCACGGTGGCGAAGCGCACGAAAATCGCTGTCTCGCGGCTTCTGATCCCGCTCTCCTACGCGAGCTTGATCGGCGGCATGATGACCCTGATCGGCACTTCCAAGAACATCGCGGTCAACGACCTATACCGCACCATGACCCAGGAGCTCGACCCGGATGGGGTTGGTCGCTCCTTCGGCCTGTTCGAGTTCAGCGCCTTTGGCTTCTGCCTCCTGCTTGGTATCGCAGTCTATTTCCTTGGACCCGGTCGCGCCCTGCTTCCATCCGCGGAAGCGGAAGAGGAGCTGACTGACCGCTTCGAGACAACGAGCTACACTTCGGAGTTGGACATCCCCGGCGACTCCACCTTGATCGGTCAGACGATCGTCGACACGCACCTTAACGACCACGAAGGGGTGCGGGTTCTTGGCATCATCCGGCCCAACGCGGAGAGCCTGCTAGCACCCGGGCGCTACAATCGCTTGACCCGCGGCGATTCGCTACTCCTCCAGGGCGACTCGGCAGCCATTCTTGAGGTGCGGAAGGAGTTTGGTCTGACGGCCGCCCACGTTACGGCATCGATCCTTGCGGGCAAGGACGTCTCTCTTGTGGAGGCCGTGGTTCCTGCGGGATCCGAACTTGCGGGATCAACCCTAGGGCAAGCGGACTTCGCGGCCAGCACGGGACTTAACGTTCTCGGCCTCAGCAGTGCGGGCGGCATGCACCACACAAAGATCGGCCGTGTCCCCCTTGAGGTTGGCGACTCGCTCCTCGTTCAAGGTCACCGTCCCGACATCGAGCGCCTGCGCAAGACGCGCTCCCTGCTCATCTTGGACGAGGTGCGCACGCCTCTAGTAGGCAGAGGCGCGGGCATCACCTTGGGCCTTTTGCTCGCTGTCGTGACCCTTGCCGCCCTCACCAGCATCCACATCTCCCTAGCGGGTCTGCTGGGTGTCGTTGCCCTGCTCGCTTCACGGGTGGTCTCCCCCACCGAGGTGCGAGGAGCGGTGGACTGGACCGTCTTGATCTTGATTGGTGGCATGATGGCCCTTGGTAAGGCCTTCCAGACCTCGGGGCTTGCAGGCGAGATCGCTCACAGTATTGCTGCGGCCGACTACGGCCCTACGGCCCTGATCGTCGCACTTCTCTTAGCGACCATGGCGCTTACCCAGGTGATGAACTACGTCGCCGCCGCGCTGATCATGACGCCGGTTGCGATCGACATGGCCGCACAAATTCCCGGTAACAATGAGAAGGTCCTGCTAATGGCCGTCGTCACGGGTGCGAGCCTTGCGTTTATGACCCCGGTCGCTCATCAGTGCAACGCGATGGTTATGGGACCTGGCGGCTACAAGTACAGGGACTTCATGCGAGTCGGCGCGCCCCTGACGATCTTCCTGACTATCCTGTCCGTCCTGCTGCTGCCCCGTTTCTTTTAAGCATCCGGCGGCTGAACGCAGCTCTGGTCAAGTCCGACGAAATCAAAGAGCAGTTAGCGATTCTGCTTTAGAGATGTGAGGACCGAGAACACGATAAGAGCCTAGAGAATGCGCTTGCCTAGGGCCGAGAGTACGAGTTGCTTGGTGAGCTTGGCAGTCTTGTTTCCGGTGTCAATCACGGGGTCGACCTCGGTCATCTCCAAAGAGACCATCTTCCCAGATTTCGCCGCAGCCTCCATAAGGTAGTGCGACTCGCGGTAGTCTACGCCGCCGGGTACAGGCGTGCCGACGCCGGGTGCAACCTCGGGGTCACAGCCGTCGAGGTCGAAGGACATGTGAAATCCCGCCGTGCCCGTGGTCACGATCTCTAGGGCCTCAGCCACCACGGCAGCCATGCCATCCCGGTCGATGTCATGCATTGTGAAGACCTTCACGCCGCTCTTCTTGATGAGCTCGCGCTCCTCCTTGTCGAGCTCGCGGATTCCGATAAGGGCGACGTTCTCGGGCTTCAGCATCGTAAAGCCAGCCAGATCCGTCAGCTCCTTCGCGCCATAGCCCAAGCAGGATGCGAGGGGCATGCCGTGTACATTGCCCGAGCGGCTTGTCTCTGGAGTATTGAAGTCGCCATGGGCATCAAACCAGATCACACCAAGCTCCTCACCCTTTGGACGCAGGTGCTGGACAACGCCGGCGATCGTACCGACCGCAATCGAGTGGTCGCCACCGATCACCAAGGGGAAGTCCCCTGCATCTAGGTCGGCCTTCACCGCATCGCGTAGCAATGCACAGCAGTCTGCGATTGGGCCCAAATAGCGCGCGGATTCGTTGACCGGTTCCAGCCGCTCAGGGATCTCCACTGGGACATTGCCCAGGTCCTCGAAGGGATACCCCAGGCGCTCGATGGCCCTTCCCAAATTCGTGATTCGGACCGCGCTCGGGCCCATGTCCACACCGCGGTGCCCGCGGCCAAGGTCCATGGGAACGCCATGCATGCAAACTTTCTTCTTCGTCATATCTGTTTTCTCAAAGGCGACCGTGTGCCGCCTGATGGATGGTAAATGTGTTCCCTGTACGAGCCCCTTTGGGTTACATCGTACGGGAGGCTAGGGCGCCGAGGTACGCCCCTTGAAGCGCCGGGTCCGCGGTACTGCGGCGGCGTCGCAGGCGTGCCAGCTCGTCAAGACCACCAAAGATGCCTATGGCATAGCCAACCCGGCGTAGGGCGTCTCCGCTCGCACCGAGTGGCATGGATTCGAGTTCCGCTGTGAGGGCCTTGATGCCGCCGCGATTGATCAGGGCTGCCGCAGCAAGGAGAGAGCGATCAGCCGGCCCAAGCCAGAGTGCTTTTTGTAGGATCGCAACCCCCTCTGGCGCTCCGCCACGGGCGAGGGCCACGGCCATCTGGAGGTTGACCTCAGGGAAGTATTCGGAAGGGAACAGGTCCTCGAAGAGGGCTAGGTCCTCCGGTGCGGAATTCTCCGCAAGGGCACGCACTAAGAAGGTCCGACCGCCCAGGCCGAGCTCGTCACTGAGCACCTCACGCAGGCCTTGGCCAATGGAGTAATCGCCCCCCATGCGGAGGGTGACCTCCACGAGCAGCTTCTCGGTCCCGATCGAGTTCGCCATGGCCGTCTGCAGGAAAGGCGTCACGTTGCGGTCCTTAGACACGATGCACAATTCGGTGGTTGTTAGCGTGCGCTCAGCCGTCTGCTCTGGATTGGCCAGTAGCTCCTTGAGCTCCAAGACCGCATCGCCCGAACCTAAGCGGACCAGGCCCACCAGGGATGCAGCGACAACGGCTGGAGCGGGGTCATCGGCCATACGGCGCAGGTCCTCGATCCAGAGAGTGTTGGCGCTACCACCGAGTCCGCGGGCAGCCTCCGCACGAGCACTGGGCGCGGGGTCAGCCAGGGCGTCGCGCAGGGCTTCCTGGGCAAGCACATCGCCCAGGCTCGCCTGGACGCGCTGAGCTGAGAGGGTCAAGTGGGGTTGCTCCGCCACCAGCGCCAAGAGCGGCAGGTCCGCCAGCTCTTCGCCGCGGCGCTCTATCTCCTTCAAAACGACTGACCATTCACTTGGTGTCTTGGGAGCCCAGAGTTTGGACAGAATCAAGCTGCGCAGTTCTGCAGGCATGCAACGTGCGGCCGCATGCACAGCTGGCAGGCCGCCTTGGCTGGTTAGGCGCTCAAGGATCGTATCGCGCACGGGAATGGAGCCATTATCCGCAGCAGCCATGAAGACGACGTAGTCCAAGAAATTCGGGTTCGCCATCAATGCCTGCTGCACGTGAACACCCCAACGCTGGCCGTCGACTAGCCCGAAACTACGCGCGGCCTCGAACCGCAGCTGAAACATCAAGCGCGCGCCGGCGGGCACCTTGACGTAGTCCCGCGGCTCATCCATAAACTTGACCAGACCGAGTAAATCGGGGTCTGCGCCTCCGTCCCGAAAGGCCTCGATTACAACCTCGCGACCCTTGGCAGAGCCGCCGCGCAAGAGGGCAACCATGGCGACCTTGCGCATCTTCGGATCGTCCAGCAGACCAATCAAGAACGAGGACTTCTCCCCGCCGAGCTCGCCCAAGGCGATTACGGCCGCCTGGCGAATGATAGGCGAGCCTGTGGTCGCAAAGCCCTCGAGAGTGCTCTGCTCACCCATGATCCCCCCGGCACCAATGGCCACGATGGCGGCGGCCCGCTCTTCGTCTGTGGCATCGGGACGCTGAAGGAAGAGAACCGCCTCTTCGCCAAAGCGCGGCGTAAAGGTCAAGCTGTAGTCCCGGGCGATCAAAGCCTCATCATCCGAAACGACTAGATACTTCGCGAGTACGTCGACAGTTGCCTGGGAGATGACCCCACTGAAATCGTCTGCATCTTGTGCACGAACGGATCCTGCACCCAGCACAAGGCTAAAGCTGAGGCTAACGAGGCAGACTCCGATGGCGCGCGGGAAGTTCAAGGGTTACTCCGGAGTACCAAGTAGGGCCACAAGCTCGTCGCGACGACTGTCGCGCTCGGCTGCAGTAGAAGCCTCGAGGTTGAGGCGCAAGAGAGGCTCGGTGTTAGAGCAACGCACGTTAAACCACCACCAATCCGGGTCCGAAAGATCGCCAAACTCAACCGTGATTCCGTCGAGCTCATCCTGCTTGCCGTCGGCGTACTTTTCCTTCAGGGAGGCAATCGCAGCGTCCTTGTCCTCGACTCGGAAGTTAATCTCCCCGGTCGAGTGGTAGCGACGCAGGTCCGCAAGCAGGGCACTTACGGGCTTGTCGCTATTCTCGGCCAGGCTCAAGAAGTTGAGCACGGTCACCATGGCGATCATGCCCGAGTCGCAGGTGTGGTTGGCCTGAAAGTAGAAGTGACCCGAGAGCTCTCCTCCGAAGACCGCGCCATTGTCGCGCATAGTCGCCTTGATAAATGAGTGCCCCACGCGGTCCCTAATCGGGCGGCCGCCGGCCTTGGTGATCTCCTCCTTGACCGCCCAGCTCGAGCGCAGGTCGTAGACGATCGGCGTGTCGGGGGTAGTCACGAACCCGGGGGCCAACAGACCCGTCATCAGGTCTGCGCTAATCGTCGCGCCAGTCTCGTCGACGAAGCAACAACGATCGGCGTCGCCGTCAAAGGCAATGCCGATGCGAGACCCCGTTCTCTTGACCAGTTCGCGTAGCCCATCGAGGTTCTCTTCAATCAGCGGGTTGGCTTCGTGCACTGGAAAGTTGCCATCCATGTCCTCGAGCATGATCGAGGCTTCGATATTAGGGATGCGGGACAGGACGCGGCCGAGGGCGTTGCCCGCCATGCCATTGGCCACATCAATCGCGACCTTGACTGGCTTGTCGATCCTAGAGAAGCTAGCCACGTGGTCCGAATAGTTCTCCAAGAGGTCGACTTGGTCCTCGACCCCGAGCTTGCCCACTGGGATCGGAGCGTCGCCAGCGCAGAGGCGTTCGAGGTCCAGGATACCGTTGGCAGCCGAGATCGGCTTGGCGCCGGCCCTGCAGAGCTTCATGCCGTTGTACTCGCCAGGGTTATGGCTAGCAGTGACACAGAGGCCACCGTCGCACTCTAGGGTCGCAATGGCGTGGTAGGCCATCGGCGTCGAGGCAAGGCCCAAGCGAATCACATCGCAGCCGGCGTCTCGCATGCCGCGGCTTACTGCGTCTGCCAGGCCCGGGGAGTGAACCCGCATGTCCTGTCCAACCACAAGGCGCTTAGCCTCGAGCAGCTGAGCGAGGTGGTAGCCGACGCGGTAGCAAGTATCCTCGTCAATTTGCGACGGATAGAGACCGCGGATGTCGTATGCCTTAAAAATACCCATGGGGGAAGAAATCAGATGAAGGGGAGAATCGAAATAAACTACGCCCCGCCCAAGAGGTCCACTAGGGTGGACTCGAGCAGAGCGACATGAGTGGAGTTGAGGTCGCGATGAGTCACAAAGCGAAGGGTGTCCGGGGAGAGGGCCATGACCCTAACGCCGGCGGCGGTAAGGCGCTCCGCAAGCTCGGGCGCGCCTCCGAGTGTTCTATCGGTCACTTCGACTCGGCACAAGACTAGGTTTGTCTCGACTTGGCCAGGATCTGCGCTCAAAAACGAATATGCATCGAGAGCCTTTGCAACGTCCTGGGCCAGGGCGTGGCTAGGGGCAATCCCGGCCAGGCCACCGTCGGGCCCATCGCCAAGGGCGAGCAGCGCCGGGGCCGCGAGAACGCCCGATTGCCGCATCCAGCCACCTAGGCGCTTGCGAATGCGGCGGGCGCGCTCGATGAAATCTGCATCCCCGGCCAGGACCGACCCCACGGGCGCGCCAAGTCCCTTGGATAAGCACAGGCTCACGGAGGCCACGTGCTGAGTCCAGAGCGGCGCGGCAAGGCCGGAGGCCGTCGTCGCATGGGCAAGGCGCGCGCCATCGAGATGAACAGGCACGCCGGCATCTTTGCCCACGGCAGCCACACCCTCGAAGCACTCCATCGGCAGCACGGAGCCGCCGGAGGACATGTGGGTCTGCTCAAGGCAGATTAGGGACGTAGGCGGACAGTGCACGAAGTCCGGCCGAATCGCAGCAGCGACCGCCTTTGGGTCGAGGGCGCCGCGGACACCGTCTAGGGTTCGCGTTTGGACCCCGTGGAGAGCGCCGATCGCGCCACTCTCATAGGAGAGCACATGACAAGACGACTCCACAATGATCTCGTCGCCGGGGCTCGTCCAGACGCCGATCGCGATCTGGTTGGCCATGGTGCCCGAGGGGACAAACAGCGCCGCTTCCTTGCCAAGCCAATCACACGCCCTCGCCTCCAACTGGCTCACCGTGGGATCACCGTCGAGAACGTCGTCCCCAACCTCAGCCTCCGCCATGGCCTTGCGCATGGCAGGCGTGGGAGACGTTACGGTATCACTGCGAAAATCAGCGCTCTTTGGGAGGGAGGTCACGTCGGCGAAGGAGAGGGATTAGGGAGCGGTCTAGCGGGCGTAAGAGCGGAAGCGTCTGGCTCGGATTTTACCAACACCGCAGGCCCATGGGTCCCCGGCGTCACCTATTCCGCCGACCGGATTCCCATGAGGACCTTGGGGATGATTTTGGAGTCGGCCTCTGCCCGGCTTGAGGCCCTATCTCGTGTTGTCCATGAGGAAGAGCACCAGGTCGGGGTCGAGTTAAACGAGCTCGGAGCACAAGGCCTGCATGGGATCGGTCCAGGCGACGGGAGGCTCGGGTAGATCCTTCTTACACTCGACGTATAGGGAAGAGGTGCCCCTCCAAAAAAAATGGCGACGCTATGGCCCTCCGCGGGAACGGCCGGAGCTATCGCGCCATTGGGCTAGATTTGCCCCGGCTGCACCTTTTCGGAGCAGGCGCTCGCCAGCAGCCAAACGCCGCAGGTAAACGCTAGCACTCGGGCCAGCGCCAAGAAGCTTTCCATCGTCTACTTTAGGACTTGGACATCAAGTCGCGGACGCGGCCTACTGCGCTGCGAATCTCGTCGACACTACTGGCGTAGCTAAAGCGCAGATAGCCCTCGCCGAGGTGCCCAAAGCTGTTGCCGGCGAGCACTGCGACACCGGCCTCGTGGAGCAGCTTCTCCTCCAGCTGTTTCGAGCCGAGCCCCGTTGCTTTGATGTTGGGGAATGCGTAGAAGGCGCCCTTGGGCAAGATGCACGAGAAGCCCGGCACCGAGTTCAGCTCTTCTGTGATGATGTGACGTCGCTCGTCAAAGGCCTTGAGCATGACGTCGACCGCATCCTGGGGACCCCGCAGCGCCTCGATGGCTGCCACCTGAACGGGGGCGCTCGCGCAGGAGGCCGAGTTGATTTGCATGCGCTCGGCGTCGCGCACTAGGTTGTCGGGCCACAGTCCCCAGCCCAGACGCCAGCCGGTCATGGAGTAGGTCTTCGACCAGCCGTCGAGCACGATCAGGCGATCGCGGATGGACTCGTACTGCAAGAGAGACTCGTGCTTGAGACCGTCGTAGGTCATGCGCGAGTAAATCTCGTCCGAGAGGATCGTCACATGGGGATGGTCTTCAAGGCCCTTTACAAGGCGGTCGAGGGCCTCCTTCGCGATCACACCACCGGTCGGATTGGCCGGGGTATTTACGATCATGAGACGCGTGGCTGGGGTGATTGACGCGAGCACCTTGTCGGGGTCAAAGGAGAAGCCCGTGTCCTCGGTCAACTCAATGGGCACGGCCTTGGCACCTGTAAAGTTGATCATCGATTCGTAGATCGGGAACCCGGGGTTTGGGTACATGATCTCCACGCCGGGCTCGCCAAACATAAGCATGGCGTAAAACATGGTCGGCTTGCCGCCGGGCACGATCAGCACGTTGTCCGGGTTGACGTCCACGCCGCGGTACTTCTTGATATCGTCCCGCACGGCGTCGCGCAGGTCAGGCAGGCCCTTGGCCGGGGTGTAGAAGTGGTAGCCGTCGCGCAGGGCCTTGATGCCGGCCTCGACAATGTTTTCCGGGGTCTGAAAATCAGGTGCGCCAATGCCGAGGTTGATGATGTCCTTACCAGCAGCCTGCATGGCCTTCGCGCGGGCAAGGACTTCAAATGCGGTTTCGGTGCCGAGGCGCGACATGCAGCCGGCGAGGGGCGTTTGGTTTTCCCGGAGAGTGTCCATACAGTTGATTCGTTCGTTGGGTTGCGGTTCAGAGGTGGCGCGGGGCCATGCAAGAGCCTACTTTGGTACCCCTAGGGGTCAAGGGTAGCCGGACTCTTCCCGCCGCGAAACCTCTCGATTCGGCACACAACTTGCAAAGTTCCAGCGAGCCAACTGGCGACCGAGCCGCCATGCTTCCAAACACATCCCCCCTAATCCTCCCATGAGCCTCATATTTCCCCGCCCCTTCCGGGTCCTGACCCCCCTTGTTCTTGGGCTGCTTGCGTCATGTGGGGCTGATGCCGACGTAGTCATCTACTGCGCTCTCGATCAAGTTCATGCGGAACCCCTGCTCGAGCGTTTCGAGAAGGAAACAGGACTTGTCGTTCGGGCGGAGTTCGACGTCGAGGCCAACAAGACCATCGGATTGGTTAACCGCCTGCGCGCAGAATCGAGCGCGACGAGGTGCGATGTCTTTTGGAACAACGAAGTCGCCCACACGGTCGCCCTTGCGGAGGAGGGCGTGCTCGCGAGCTACGACTCCCCCGCCGCGGCCGACATCCCGGACATTTTCCGAGATGAAGAGCGGCGCTGGACCGGCTTCGCCGCTCGGGCCCGGGTCTTCATAGTGAACACTGACCTGGTGACGCCCGAGGAGATCGGCCAAATCACCAGCATGTGGGACCTCTTTGATCCCAAGTGGACCGAGAAGGGCGTCGGCATGGCGCGCCCCTTGACTGGCACCACACTGACCCACATGACCGCGCTCTATTCCGTGCTCGGTGAAGAGCGCGCCCGGGAATACGTGGAGACCGCCAAGCGGCTCAACGAAGAGGGCAAACTGTCTCTGACGAGCGGCAACGCTACGCTGATGAAGCAGGTTCGAGAGGGTGAGCTCGCCTTCGGCTGGACCGACACCGACGACTACAACGTGGCCAGGGAGGCAGGCAAGCCCGTGGCCTGCATCTACCCGGACCAAGGCGAGGGCGGAATCGGCACGCTCTTGATCCCCAACAGTGTGGCCCTGCTCAAAGATGCGCCCCATGAAGAGGCGGCCATGCAGCTGATCGACTTCATCCTTGCGGAGCAGACCGAGCGCGAGCTGGCCTTCGCGCGTTCGGCACAAATCCCCGTGCGCAAGTCGGTCGAGCGACCTGGCTACGTACTTACGGACTTCGACCCTATGGCTGTGGACTTCCGCGTTGTGGGCGGCGATCTCCCTAAGCGTCAAGAAGAGCTTAAGGAGCTATTTCTCGATTGAGCAAACCCCTGCTGAGTTGCGCCCTTGTAGCGCTGTTTGTACTCGGGCTCCTGCCGGTCGTCGTAATGTCTGGCAGCATTACCTGGGCGGATGTGGTCAGTCTCTTTGAAGCGCGCAATGTAGCGCTGCTTGGCCGCACGATCGGACTTGGCCTCGGGGCTGCGTCCCTAGCGCTCGTCTTCGGCTTGCCCTTTGGGTTCCTGGTCGCACGCACTAACATGCCCGGCGCCGGGCTGATCCGCCCGATGGGTGCGATCCCGCTGTTCCTGCCTTCACTTTTTATCGCCATCGCCTGGGCCCCGTTGGTTGAGCTGCGCGGTGGGCTCGCCGCAGCACTCGTGCTTGGCTTCTCGACCTTCCCCTTAGTCGCGCTATTCTCCGCCCGTGCCTTCGAGCGCATCGACGCGGCCAAGGAAGAGGCGGCCCTGCTCGCCGGTGGCCTAAGATCGGTCCTGCGCATGGAGCTCCCCTTGGTGCTGCCCTCGGCGCTAGCCGGCGCCTCGATTGCCTTCGCCTTCGCGGTCAATGACTTTGCCACGCCGGACTATGTGTCGTCCGTGGGTCCAAAGTTCAATGTCTACGCCGACGAGATCTTCGCCAGCTGGAACGTGACCTCCAATCCGGGCCGGGCCCTGATCACTGCCTTGCCCCTGATCGCCCTCACGCTGCTCACCCTAGTCCCCGCCCTGGCCCTTCGCCGCAAGGGAAATCTGGCCACCCAGGGCAGCGCTTTCCGCGCCCCGGGCCCCCTCGACCTGGGCGCACTGCGCATCCCAGCCCTGATCTTTGCCCTCGTGCCCCTCTCGGTCGGTGCCCTAGTCCCTATCGGGCGCCTCTTTCTCGAGGCCGGTGGACTGCCAGCCCAAATGGATGCTGGTGGTGGCGTGGACATCGGCGCGGCCTGGGCCACTCTCCAGGACTCCTTTGCGTTGGCCCTCGAACGCGCTCGAGAAGACCTCGCCAACAGCATCCTTTTCTCGGTCTGCGCAGCCCTTGTGGCCGTGCCCATCGGGCTCATCATCGGCCATGCCATCGAGCGTACTTCGCGCCGCTTTGGCCGCATGCTTGAGCTGCTGGGCCTGCTGCCCTTGGCCCTGCCCGCGATCCTCTTCGGCATCGCCGCCGTGTTCTTCTGGTCGACTCCCACGACCGCCGACATCTACGACTCCGGCGCCATGGCCGTCCTGCTCTTTGCCGGCCGCTACATCTCCTTCCCAATCCTGCTTCTAGCTGGTGCCACCGCTTCACTTGATCGTCGCCTGGAAGAGTCCGCAGCCATCGTGGGCGCGGGACCGATTCGACGACTGCTGTCCATTGTCACCCCGGAGCTGCGTGGCTCACTTGCGGGCTCCTTTGTCCTCGTCTTCGTCTTCTGCATGCGCGAGTTGGACTCCGCTATCCTCGTCCCCGCCGCCAACCACACGGCCATCCTGCGGGTCTTTAATGGAGTCCACTTTGGCCGCGACGAGTACGTAGCTGCCCTAGCCCTCCTCCTCATCTTTGCCATCCTGCTGCCCGGCGCCCTCTGGACCCTCTTTGCCAAGAAGCGCCTAGAGGTCCTTCGCTAGTCAAGAGCTAGTGTCCCAACCACGAGTAACCGAACCAACGAACCATGCCGCCCGCCGCAATCCAAATCCAAGACCTAACGGTCCACGCGCCAAACGGTCCCACGAAAAGTCGGCCCAAGATCCTAGGCCCAATTTCCCTGAACCTGGAACCCGCCGAACATGTCCTTCTCGTCGGCCCCTCGGGCAGCGGCAAGAGCACCCTGCTGCGGGCTATTGCCGGCCTCAATCAGCCCACCAGTGGGACCATCACGCTCCAGGGGGACCTGGCGACCGATGGCCCTAAGCAGCTCATCAAGCCCGAAAGGCGCAAGCTTGGCTATCTGTTCCAGGACGGCGCCCTCTGGCCCCACAAGACCGTCCACAAGACCCTCGAGTTCGTCCTCAGTGCAGCAAAGACTCCCAAGCCACAGCGGCTCGACAAGATCGCCGAGATCCTTGAGCTGGTCGAACTCACCGGGAAGGAAGAGCGCCTACCGTCGGAGCTCTCCGGTGGCGAAGCCCAGCGTTTGAACCTGGCCCGCGCACTGATCACCAATCCAAAGATCGTGATGTTCGACGAACCCCTTGGCCCCCTGGACGCGCCCCTGCGTGCCGCCCTTCTTGAGCGCATCCGATTCTTGCAGCAGAAGCAGGGCTGGTGTGCCCTGCACGTGACCCACGATCCCGCTGGCGCCATGGGCATTGCAACCCGTACACTTCACATCGACAGCGGCCAGATCGTTCGCGACGAGCAGCACAGCTCAAACTCCCAGGCAACTGCCTAACCCATACTCTCCTTCATGCAAAAAGTGCTCGGTGGCATTGTTGTCTTGTTCGCGCTCTGGTTCCTGGTGGTCCTGCTTGGGCCTTCGGGAGCGGCTGAACCCGCGCGCGCCTGGAAGAGCTCCGCGGAGTGCGCTGACTGCCACTCGGAGATCTACCAGGAATGGCAAGAGTCTCAGCACTCAATTTCCTGGACCAACCCCCTGGTCCGCGAGCGCTCGAACGACTTTGCCAACACCGATTGCATCGACTGCCACGCACCGCGCCCCGTATTTGTCACGGGCATTGGCGAGCGCGTCATGCCGCGCTCGATCCAACGCAATGAGGGCGTCGACTGCCTGACCTGCCACCAGCTCCCGGACCACGCCGACGGAACCCCCGGTGGCATGGCCGGCGGCGTGCGTAATGCCGACGTCCCGTGCCGCCCAGAAGAGCGCCGTGAGCTTGTGCGTCCGAACTTCTGCGCGGGTTGCCATAATCAGCACAAGACCGTGGACCAGTGGGAAGCCTCTCACTTTGCCACGGGTAAGGACAAGGAGGATTGCCTTGACTGCCACATGCCCTGGGTCAACCCCGAGGACGACGCGACGCGCCACCGCAGCCACACTTTCCCCGGCGGCGACCAGACCCACATGCTGATCCGCGCCGTCTCTCTTACCGGTGCCGCCCACGAAGGCAACTGGTATGTAACCGTGTCCAACATCGGCGCGGGGCACAGCTTCCCTACCGACGAGCGGTCGCGCACCGCAGATGTCTTCTGGCGCCCGCTTACGGACGACGAAGGCGCTCCCTGGAACCACATGCACCGCATCCGCAGTCCCTACCGCGACGAGGTCGGAGTGCCGGACACCTTGCTACTCTCGGGCGAGGACCGCAAGCTGCCCGTGACGACGGAGCCCGAGGGTAAGGGCCAAGCCATTCCCTCCACGGATTCCATCGAGGTCGTGCTCTTCTACCGCCGGACTCCCGTCTGGGAGGACCTGGCCCACCCGGCCCAAAACCGCGGCGCTGTCGAGGTGGCCCGGGTGGTACTCAAACCATGAGAAACGTGGCACTGCTGCTAGCCTGTGCCCTTGGCGCTAGCTGCGTCGAGGAAACCGAGCAGTCTGCGCCCACGCCATTCACCACGAAGTCCGTTCTCACCCCAGCCCTGCTTAAACTCGAGTCAGCTCTCGAAGCCATGGGATCCCTAGGCGAGCCAAGTCTTGAGGATCTTGAGTTGGGTCAGGGGCTGATTGATTTTCTCCAGACGGCTCCTCCAGGCATGGGTGACGCTGCCTTTGAAGATGCCCAGGCCCAGGGCAATGTCCTGGTCCCCGTCTACGCGCAGCTTCTGGCCAGCCCCGATGCCAGTGTTGCCGACAAGGCCGCAGCCGCGCGGCTCACAGCTGCGATTGCAACGCCTGCGGCAGCCCAGGTTTTGCTTGAGCAGCTTGAGCAGAACACAGCTCCTTCGGTCCGAGCGACCTGCGCCTGGAAGCTTGGGGACATGGGCTTTGACTTTGTAATCCCCAGCCTGATCAAGCGCCTCAAGTACGAAAAGGACTCGTCAGTTACGCCTTGGCTGGGTTCGAGCCTAGCCAAGCTGGGTAACTATGCGGGGGTCGCCTACATGGTCACCGTCGCGGGTTGGGGCGGCCCAGGATCCGAAGCCGCAGCCGAGCTCTACCGCGTTGTTACGGCCGCTGGATTCGAAGACTCGAGCTCCCTCATTCAAGCGTGGGAGTCAGGAGACCCAAGTGCCCCGTTCGCGAGCCAAGAGCGCTCTACCCGCTACCAACTGAAAGTCTGGCAGCTTGTCCAAGACCTGACCGACTTCCAGCTGCGGGGCGTCGACGACTCGCGCTTCATCCTGTCTAAGCTAGCCAAGCAAGCCGTGCCGCTCCTAACCGAAGCGCTCTATGACGAGAACTCCTATGTGCGCTTCCATGTTGCACAAGCCCTAGGCCGCATGGGCCCGCGGGCGAGGGGCGCGGGTGCAACTCTAGTCTTAGGACTCAAAGACAATCTACTAGCCCCCTACGCGGCCGAAGCCCTGGGCTCGATCGACTACCCCCTAGCCATGGCGGCTCTCCTTGAAGCAACGGAGGCTGGGCGCGATCCGGGCCTTCGCCTAGCGGCAGTCCGCGGCTTGGCGATCCTTGCGGACAGCGCCTCGGTCCCTCGATTGCTCGAGCTGGCTAAGGAAGACGACTTCCCTGAGCTGGCCCAATCCGCCGCCGAAGGCCTGATCTACTGCGGTCAGGGTGCCGCTTTTGCGATGCGGGTCTTGCAGGTCGCCCAGACTGCTACCCAGACTGGACTCGATGCAGACACCAGCTTAAATGCCTTATCCCATTGGGTCGACAATCGAGCAGGTACGGGCGAGCCATTGGCCCTAGAGATCCAAGAGGCTTATCATGCCCTGGCCCCTGAGCCTGGGATCCCTCCGACTCGAGAAGAGGATCGAGCCCGTCGCCAAGCGCGCATCGAGCTGTTGGAAGCAGCCCTGCCCAAGTTGCTTGTAGACGGCGAGTAGCCTAGGTTCCTAGAAATACAGCTAGGGCCACGACAGCGCCCCAGGCGATTAAGTCTCCTAGGAACCAAAGGTCGCCCCCCAGGAAGATCTTAGTGGGGCTCTCGCCGCGTCCCTTGGACTGCACAAGGTACAAGTATCGAGCCAAGCCAAAGACCACGAAAGGCACAGACCAGACAAGCATTTCCCCTGAGCCGAACTTGTCGACCGTGTCGTGGTCCACGGTATACAAGGCATAGCACACGATCGTGCAAGCAGAGATCATGGACACTAGCTGGTCCAAGAGCGGCAGGTTGTATCCCTTTAGGCTGGCGCGGGTTGCTCCGACACCTTCCGAGCGTTCCAGTACAGCCGCAAGCTCAGCGCGACGCTTGTTGAGGGCCAGGAAGAGCGCCAAGAATAGCGTGCACAGTAAGAGCCAATGGCTAACCTTGACATCGACCGCAACACCCCCGCCAATCACGCGAAACAAGAAACCTGTAGCGATACAAAACACGTCGACCAAGACCACATGCTTCAGCTTCACGCTGTAGGCCAAGTTCATGGTCATGTAGGCCAATACGATACCCGGTAAGACCAGCCCTGCTGTGGCCCCATAGGCAAGTCCCAAGGCCACCAAAGCCAAGACTCCTGCCTGGACATTGGCCGCTCCTTTGGAGAGCTCACCCGCCGCAATCGGACGGTGCCGTTTGGTCGGATGAATGCGGTCCTCTTCGACATCCATGATGTCGTTAACGAGGTAGATCGCGCTGGCGCCAAAGCTGAACGCGAAGAACGCCATCAGGACGTTGACCGCTGCCTCGACCCCCATATCGAAATTCTTGTCGCCCAAGGCGAAGCAGAATGCCGCCAAGACGAAGACATTCTTTGCCCACTGGTGAGGGCGCATGGCACGGATAGCTGCGGGGAGTTGCATAGGGGTAGGCTAGCTGTTTTCGGTCTTGAAACCAGCCTCCTGAAGTACAAAAGCCTCGATAGAAAGATTCCTCTTCGGATCCCCACAATCCCCTGTAGGGCATTGCATTGGGACGCCTCAAGGCAGCCCCACACGCCCTCCTACAAACTCCTCCATAGGACTCCAAAAGTGCAGCTGCAACTCGACCGTCAGGGTCTGTGCCACGTCCACGTAGGAGCCCTAAATCGTCCGGTACTCGCCCCTAGGCTTGGTTGTCTCCTGGTTAGCCGAGAGCTGCAAGGGGCTGCAATGGCCCGAAGAAGTGCGAGGGCGAGGGCTGATTGGAGCAGCAGGCTAAGCATAGGAGTCGATTTGCGCGGGGGCCTTGGGCGGACAGAAAAAGGCGCCGGCGCCTTGAGTGTTGGACACCAAAGTGACCACGCTCAAGGCACTGGCGCCTTTTGTTTCCAGACTGCTTTCTCACCCTTGAGCGCGCATCACAACGCGCATTTCTAAGGGCGGGAAAGCCACCTAAGGCTTGCCTCTAGTCGAGGCTAAATTTCTGCAGGTCCTCGATCATCGCATCGGGGCCGACCACGATGTAGTCCTCGTCTGGATCCACGTTGCCATTCTTCTTCTCCGTCGAGAGTTCGAAGGTGTTCACGGAGCCATCACCATAAAGCACGTTGGTCGTGGTCCGGTGGTTGCCGCCGCCGTCGTTGTCGTCGGCAACAATGGGATCCTTACCGCTGAGACGCTTGAGGGGAAACTCGTCGGTGTTGCGACCGGCATAGGCGGTGAATGTTCCGTCGAGGGCCTCTTCATCCGCATACCACTCCTCATACTCTAGGTCGCGAATACCCGTCAGGAAGTTGATGTCCGCGCCCGGGCAGGTCAGCTTCTGGGCGCTGGTCTTGGTGTTCTCCCAGGTGTCCTCGGTTACCAGCACGGTGAAAAAGCGGACGCCACTGCCACGTGGCAGGCGGTTGTCGTGCTTCGTCTTGTGCATCAAGATCCCCTTGTGGATCTCCGACAGGTTCTTCTTACAAGCCGTCGACTCGGCGGCATCGATCATCTCGGGGATCTTCGGTAGCAGGAAGACCATTAGGATGCCGATGATCGCGATCACCGCCAGGAGCTCCACCAGGGTGAAGGCGGCACGGACGGGATTGGGGACCCGAAGGCCGGAATGTTTTAGAAGGCGCATAAAGCTCCAGAGGATGCCAAGGGACTTGAGGAATCCATGTTCTACCCCATCACTGGCAAAAGGTCACTGAGTAAGTGCCCCTGCGGGTTTCTTCTGGAGTTCTCGTGCCCCAAAACATGGGTCCGCGGTACACAAGGGCAGGTCGAGCCTAAGCGAAGACTAGCTGCCCGTCTTACAAGAGGGGATGAAAGGATGTGTCTGCCCATCTGGTCGCCGCTGGCCTCGTAGCGCGGCAGACGCCAAGGCAAGGGGGCTCGCTATCTTAGAGGCTGCTTCCCAAGCTCATAAGAGGGAACAGGCTTGAGCGGATCTGCTGGCCCGTAGCCTCCTACCGGTGGAGGCAGGTTGTACAGGGGCGGGAGGAGGTTGCGTATGGTGCTAGAGGCCGCAAGGCCCCCGACCGTACAGGGGGCGACGGATGGCTGGGCACAAAGAAGCCGGCGCGCCCTAGATCGACTAGGACGCGCCGGCTTCGGAGCGGGTAGCAGGCTCGCTTAGCCCGCGTGGGCAGCCACGGCATCGGCGAGGGCGCCGGCACGGCTAGTGTCTTCCCAGGCGAAGTCCGCGCGGCCGAAGTGTCCGTGGTAAGCGGTCTTCTCAAAGACGGGCGACTTGAGGTCCAGGTCGCGGATGATGGCGGCCGGGGTCAAATCGAAGATCTTGCCAATGGCTTCGGTAATAGACTCGTCGGAAGCCTTGCCGGTGCCAAAAGTGTCCACAAAGATCGACAGGGGCTTGGCCACGCCGATGGCGTAGGCAAGCTGCACTTCGCAGCGGTCGGCGAGGCCAGCGGCCACGACGTTCTTCGCAACCCAACGGGCGGCATAGGCAGCGGAGCGGTCCACCTTGGAGCTGTCCTTACCGGAGAAGGCACCGCCACCGTGACGGCCCATACCGCCGTAGGTGTCGACGATGATCTTGCGGCCGGTGAGGCCGCAGTCGCCGTGGGGCCCGCCGAGCACGAACTTGCCGGTCGGGTTGATGTGGTAGATGGTGTTCTCGTCGAGCATGCCGTCGGGCATGACGGGCTGGATGACCTTCTCGATGATCTCTTTGCGGATCTCGGCAAGCACGTCGGCTTCAGAAGACTTGCCGTTGACCTCTTCATCGTGCTGGGTGGAGATCACGACCGTGTGGACGCGAACGGGCTTGTTGCCGTCGTATTCCACTGTGATCTGACTCTTGGAGTCCGGGCGCAGCCATGCGAGGGACTTGTTTTGGCGCAGCTCGGCCATCTTGGCCACCAGCAGGTGCGAGTAGTGCACGGGGAAGGGCATCAGCTCTTCCGTCTCGTTGCAGGCAAAGCCGAACATCAAGCCTTGGTCGCCAGCACCCTGTTCGGTGTGAAGTCCTTCGCCCTCTGAGACGCCCTGGGCGATGTCGGGGCTCTGCTTGTCAAGGGTCACCATGACCGCGCAGGTGTCGCCGTTGATGCCAAAGGCATCGCTTGTGTAGCCGATGCGGTTGATGGTGTTGCGAACGACCTCTTGGTAGTTCACTACGGCCTTAGTGGTGATCTCACCAGCGATGACGGCAAGACCCGTGGTCACCATGGTCTCACAGGCGACGCGGCTGTCGGGATCCTGGGCGAGGATCGCGTCCAGAATGGCGTCAGAGACTTGGTCAGCCACCTTGTCGGGGTGACCCATGGAAACGGATTCAGATGTGAAGAGGTGGCGCGCCATAATTGCAGTCCTATCGGAAAGGAGCTGGTGTGGGGGGTTCTTAAGGTAAGGAGAGGGCCCTTGAGACGGCACAGGGCCACATCAAGGATTAGAATCATATCTCCGGATACGTCGATGGGTCGATCTCTATGCCTTTTCTAGGGGTTTGAAAGACCTATTTCCGGGTCGAATCTAGTGTTGGGCCGAGGGAATCGAGCCCGCAGGCCAAGAAACACACTCGCCCTAAGGAATACCCTAGGCTGGGGCCGGCGGTAGGCAAGAAGCCTGCAAAGCGCGAAGAGTTAGGGCAGCGGCACCCTGCTGGGAGCGAGTCGCCTCCATTCCCGCTGAGCCCATCCGTTTCCGCAGCGCCCCGTCGGCGCCGAGCTCGGCCAAGGCGGCCGTCAGCTCTGCCGTGTCTGCAACGATGCGCACGGCCTCTGCACGGGTCAGGATTCGTGCCTCCTGGGTGAAGTTCTCCAGGTAGGGCCCCGTCAGGACGGGGTGGCCCTGGGCAGCGGGTTCGAGCATGTTTTGGCCCCCATGGGGAATCAGACTACCGCCCACGTAGGCGATGTTGGCCAGGCCGAAGACCCGCTCGAGCTCACCGATCGTGTCGACGATCGCGGGACGCGTGACGTCGGGAACTTCACCCGTCCGCAAGTCTGAGAGCAGCTGCGGATTGATGCCGATTTCGGACAGGTTCTTTAGGATCTCGGCCAGTCGCTTGGGGTGCCGAGGCACGATAACCAGGCGCGCGCCGGGCAGGCCCGCAAGCCATGCCTCGGCCACGTACTTCTCCTCCGGGGGATGAGTACTGCCAGCCACGAGGGTCAGGCCTTTCGGGTCGGGATTGCCGAGCAGGTTGCGCAGCTCTTGGCCTGGATCCACCGGTCCGACCCTAAGGCCGTCGGCCTTGATGTTGCCGGTCTCCATGACGCGTCCGGGGTGAACGAAGAGCGAAAGGAAGCGCTCGGTGTACTCAGGGCCCTGGGAGCAGAACAGCGATATTCGATTGAACTGGGGCAGCAGGCCCTTGAAGATGCGGTAGGACTTGTGGCTCTGCTTCGTAATGCGCCCATTGACCACGGCGACAGGTATTCCAAACTTGTTGGCCTCGCGCAGGAAATTCGGCCAGATCTCGAGTTCGATCAAGATCACTGTCGCGGGCACCACGTGGCGGAAGAATCGCTGGCAAATGAAGGACAGGTCGATGGGAAAGCGCACGATCTCGTGATCTGGAAAGAGATCTGTCGCGATGGCGAAGCCCGTCTCTGTGGATGTGGAGATCACGATCTCGAGGTCGGGTCGCGTTCGCTCAAGCTCGCGCACGATCGAGGTCGCCCCCTTGACCTCCCCCACCGACACACCGTGGATCACGACGCGCTTCTTCGACATGGGCTTGGCCATGGAGCTAAGCCCCCTGCCCAGCCGTCCGAGCACCATGGCCCCAAAGCCCGGGCGCGCGTAGCTGCGCATCAAAAGCCAAGGTAGGCCGATGACCGCAGCTATTAGCCAAATCAAGTCATAGAGAAGGTGGAGAGACCAGCGAACAACCCCCGGATGGGGATCAGAGCGAATTGCCTCCGGTAGCTCGCTAACTTTCTGGCCGCTCAAGATGGGCTACTGCCCGGCTCCATGGCACTTCTTGTACTTCTTGCCGCTGCCACAGGGGCAGGGCTCGTTGCGCTCCACGGCGGGCATCGCAGCGGCCTTGGTGGCTGGCTTGGGAATGCGGTGCATGGAGGGTGCGACGTTAGAAGCTTGGCGCTTGGCAGCGGGTGCGGCCTGCTGCCCAGGCTGGGCGCCTTGGGCACCGCCCTCGCGGGCAGCTTGCTGGGCTGACACGGCCTGCTGGATGCGGCGCTGGCGATTCATCGTGTCAAAAGCGTTGCCCGCGGACACGCGCTGGCGAGGGGACGCCGGGCGCTGAGGCGCCGCTGCTCGGGCAGGTGCGCCGAACTGCGGGTGCATCGTCTGGGCGTCGCTGTTGACGTTTCGGGGGTTCGCAAAGCTCTGACCACGGGATGTGCCCTCGCCACCAGTCTCCACACGCAAGACAAGGCTGGTGACCTCCTCTTCGATGGCTTCTTGTAGCTTGGTGAAGAGCTCGTAGCCCTCGCGCTTGTACTCGTTCTTCGGGTCTTTCTGGGCGTAGCCGCGCAGGCCGATGCCAGCCTTAAGAGCGTCCACCGCGTGGAGGTGATCCTTCCAACGGGAGTCGATGGCGTGCAGTAGGAGGTAGCGCTCGATGCGCCGCATGGCATCTTCGCCGTGCTGCTCTTCCCGAATATCGTAGACCTTACCGGCAGCCTCGACAGCAACCTGGGGATCCGCGTTTTCCTCGTCGGTAGCCTGGGCCGCCAGCTGGGCGCTGAGCTCCTCGCCAAAGCTTCGCAGGTACCAAGCCTGCAGGCCCTCCGCGTCGGTAAAGTTCATAGAGATTGCGCGCTCGACGGCGGACTCCACCATCTGCTCGGCCTTCTCGCGCAGGCCAACACTCTCGAGCACCTCTTGGCGCACGGTGTAGATCGTCTTGCGTTGCTCGTCCATGACCCCGTCGTACTCGAGCAGGTTCTTGCGGATCTCGAAGTGAAACTCCTCGACCTTCTTCTGGGCCTTCTCGATGGCGCGACTGACCATCTTGGACTCAATCGGCACGCCCTCGGACATGCCGAGCTTCTCCATGAAGTTTTTCACCCAATCCCGGTAGAAGCGCTTCATGAGCGGGTCTTCCAGGGAGAGGTAGAAGCGTGAGAGACCGGGGTTACCCTGGCGGCCGGACCGACCGCGCAGTTGGTTGTCGATACGTCGCGACTCGTGGCGCTCGGTGCCGAGCACGTAGAGACCACCCAGCTCGATCACCTCGGCCTCTAGCTTGTCGCACTCGGCCTTGATCTCCTCGCGGATCGCGTCGACCTGCTGCATGTCATCGGGATCGCCTTCGCGCAGTTCCTTGGCCTCGAGGGCCTCTCGCAGGCGGTACTCAAAGTTACCCCCGAGCTTGATGTCCGTACCACGGCCGGCCATGTTGGTCGCCACGGTGATGGCGTGCTTCTCGCCAGCCTTGGCCACTACGTGAGCCTCGCGCTCGTGCTGCTTAGCGTTGAGGACTTCGTGGTCGACACCCGCGTCCGAGAGCAGCTTAGAGACGATCTCCGAGTTTTCGATCGAGGTCGTGCCCACAAGGATCGGCTGGCCCTTTGCGTTGACCTCGGCGATCTCCTCACAGATGGCCTTCCACTTTTCGCCTTCGGTCCGGTAGACCACATCTTGAGAGTCGTCCCGGGCAATAGGGCGGTTCGTAGGGATCTGGACCACATCCAGCTCGTAGATCTTGTGGAACTCACCGGCCTCGGTAATAGCTGTTCCGGTCATGCCGGCTAGCTTGTTGTAGAGGCGGAAGTAGTTCTGGAAGGTGATCGTTGCAAGGGTCTGGTTCTCCTGGCGGATCGGCAGCCCCTCTTTGACCTCGACGGCCTGGTGCAGGCCATCGGACCAGCGGCGGCCAGCCATCTTGCGGCCCGTGAATTCGTCGACGATGACCACTTCGGGTCCCTTATCCCCGGGCTCCACCACGTACTCCTTGTCGAGCTCGTAGAGGTAGTTTGCGCGCAAGGCGTTCTCGATGTAGTGGGGCCAGTCCATGTTTCCGGCCGTGTAGAAGGACTCGACACCGACGATCTTCTCGGCGTGTTCGATGCCATCCTCGAGCATGTGCACCTGGCGCTCTTTGATCTTGACCTCGTAGTGCTCGTCTTCCTTAAGCTGAAGCGCAACTTGGTGGGCGATCTCGTACTTCTCAGGCATATTCTCCGCAGGCCCGGAGATGATCAGAGGCGTTCGGGACTCATCAATCAGGATCGAGTCCACTTCGTCGATAATGGCGAAGTTTAGGGTGCGCTGGACCTGGTCTTCGACGCTGGTCTTCATGTTGTCCCGCAGATAGTCAAAGCCGAACTCGTTGTTCGTGCCGTAGACAATGTCGCAGGAGTAGACGGGGTGGCGCTCGGCAGGAGACATGTCCGCTTCGATCCACGCACAGCTCACGCCGAGGTAGTCGAAGATGGGCATCATCCAAAGGGCGTCACGCTTGGCTAGGTAGTCGTTGACCGTCACCAGGCAGCACATTTCGCCACCCAGGGTGTTCAAGTAGAGGGCCAGGGTCGCCATCAACGTCTTTCCCTCACCAGTCATCATCTCCGCGATGCTGCCCTGATGAAGGACGATGCCGCCCACGAGCTGCACGTCGAAGTGACGCATGCCGAGGGTACGGCTAGAGGCCTCGCGGCACACCGCGAAGGCCTGGGGCAGGAGCTCGTCCAGGGTGACCTCACCCTTCTTGACGGCCTCGCGCCAGCCCTCGGTATGGGCCTGCATCTCCTCCATGGTAAGCCCCTTAGCCCACTCTTCGTGGCTGCCGATGGCCTCCACGAGGGGGCCGAGGCCGCGCACCATGCGCGTGTTGCGGTCACCGAAAATACCGCGGATGCCCTTGCCGACCTTTTCGCCGACGATGCCAAACTTGTCCTGAATCTTGTCCCAGTCCATGGAAATAACGCTGCTGATTGCGGGGGTGGGACTCGAGCAGTCCTGACCCGCTGAAATTGGAGAGGCGACCATTAAAGGGACAGGCCCTTGCTGTGGGAAGGCGCATAGGCAGAAACTCGACGGCTTCCGAAAGAACCTGAACCTAGCCGGAGCGGGTCAAGGCCAAATGGCGATCGACGCCAAATCGCCGGCGCATCGTGTCGTCGGCTAAAATTAGGCCCCAGGGCGCCCTAAGCCCCCCCTTTGGCCAGGCTGTGTGGTCTTACGTAAGCTAGTACCCGGCCTTCATGCTTCCGATAAGCTCAGCTACCGAGGCGACTCCGGCGTCAGCCAGCAGCTCTTCCAGTTGCGCGGGCAGCTCGGCCAGCAAGGAAGGGTTTGAGAAGCTGGCCGTTCCAATCTGTACCGCGGTACAGCCTGCCACCAGAAATTCGAGCACATCCGCCGCTGTGGTGATGCCACCGCAGCCGATGATCGGGATTTTTACCGCCGTGGCGCAATTCCAAGCACAGCGCAGGGCGACGGGCTTGACCGCGACGCCGGAATACCCCCCCATCACAAGGGCTAGTCCCGGCTTTTGGGTACGCCAGTCCACGCTCATTCCCAGGAGGGTGTTGACCGCAGTGATGCCGTCCGCGCCACCAGCCTCGACGGCCTTGGCGATCTCGCCGATACCCGCGAGATTAGGCGAGAGCTTTGCAAACAGGGGCTTCGTGGTGGCCTCGCGCACGCCGCGGAGGGTCAGCTCGGCTGTGGCCGGATCGGTGGCGAAGGGCAGCTTGCCCCCTTGAACATTGGGGCACGAGAGGTTGACCTCGAATGCGTGGATCTCGTCGTAGCCATCGAGTCTGGCCGCCATCTCGACAAACTCCTCGGGGGTCGCCCCGCCGATGTTCGTGATGACCGTCACACCGGCCCTCTTTAGGGTCGGCAGGACCTTCTGCTCGTAGTCCTCGACGCCGCGGTTCTCCAGGCCGATCGAGTTCAGGAAGCCCGCCTCGGTCTCGCAGATGCGCGGAGCGGGGTTACCGTGGCGCGGCAGAAGGGTCACGGTCTTGGAGACCCAAGCCCCTAGAGTCTCCGGTGCCACAAAGTTACCCATCTCCAAGCCATGGCCAAAAGTACCCGAGGCCGACATTAGGGGGGTCTTGAGCTCGAGGCCCGCGAGTGTGACGGAGAGGTCCGTTTTCGTGGCTGTGGTCATGGCCTTCGGATTGGGTTAGGAGGCGATGGGCTTGGCGTCTTCAGCGTCTCGGGCGGCTTCGGTGGTTTCGCCGACTGCATCCAGCAGGTCTTCCTTGGGCTCGTCCTTACCCCAAAACAGGAACAGTAATACGGCGCCCACGCAGATGCAGGAGTCCGCCACATTGAAGGTTGGGAAGTGGTAGTCCCAGATACCAAAATAGACGTCGATGAAGTCGCGCACCTCACCGAGCTTAAGCTTGATGTCCTCGCCTATCCACTGTCTCAGGTTGCCCAAAAACAGGTTGTCGTAGAGATTGCCTAGGGCGCCCGCGAGCACAAGGACCAAGGCCGTACAGGCAAAGAAGCTCTGCTTCGGCACCCGCCAGAGCAGCACCGCCAGAACCGTCACGGCAACCAGCCTTCCGATCACCAAAATCTCCTGGTGCTCCCCAAAAAGCCCAAAGGCCATGCCGGGGTTCCAAGACTTCATAAAGGCAAACCACTCCCCCAAAAGCGCCACCCGGGCGTGGCCATGGGCATCCACGCTCAGGGAGTCGGGCCG
>JAQXEK010000088.1 GCA_029250885.1 Planctomycetota bacterium | reverse complement strand
CCCTAGCCTCTGCGGCAGCTTTCTCTTCCGCGGCGGCCTTTGCTTCTGCGGCAGCTTTCTCTTCCGCAGCGGCCTTAGCTTCTGCTTTAGCCTCTGCTTCTGCTTCGACTTTTGCCTTGGCCGCTGCCTCCTCCGCCTCGAGGGCTTCAAGCTCCTTGAGAAGAGTTAGGTCCTCTTCGGACTCGGCGCCCATAGCGGGATCTTCAGCAAAGGCTGAAGTCTCGGAGGCCTGGTCCAGTTCGACGAGGGACTTCTCCTGTACTTCGATCTGAGTATTCGTAAGTTCCGGCTCGTCGGCGTCAAATAGCCCAGGCTGTTCCCAATTGGGCCTTGGGGTGGAGCCCTCGACGTCATCTAGGTCCCCCAGAATCTCGTCGTCGCCTTCGAGGCTAGACTCGGTGTCTTCACCGACATCCTCGAGATCTTCCTCCTCAGTATCCAGCTCGGCGACTAGGTCGTCCTCAAGCTCGGCTGTTTCCTCTTCCTCTTCCTCTTCCTCGTACTCTTCCTCGTCCGATTCGTCCTCGTCAAGCTCGGCGACTAGGTCCTCTTCTTCCTCTTCTTCCTCTTCTTCCTCGTACTCCTCGTCGTCGGAGTCGTCCTCGTCAAGCTCGGCGACTAGGTCGTCTTCTTCCTCGTACTCCTCTTCTTCCTCGTACTCCTCGTCGTCGGAGTCGTCCTCGTCAAGCTCGGCGACTAGGTCGTCTTCTTCCTCGTACTCCTCTTCTTCTTCCTCGTACTCCTCGTCGTCGGAGTCGTCTTCGTCAAGCTCGGCGACTACGTCGTCCTCAAGCTCGTATTCCTCGGCTTCGTCTTCGTGTTTGGCTTCCGTCTCCGGCTCCTCTTCGAGCTCGGCCTGCTCTTCGTAGTCGGGGGAGGACTCCCAGCTAGGGGTGCTAGGGGTCGATGACTCCAGGGCGGTCACACTGGCATCGCCCGTATCGAGGGGTCTTACTTCGTCTTCGTCGGTACGGGTCCAGACCCCGTCGGCGAGCTTGCCGGTGACGGCGCGGGCTTTCGACGTACCGACTGAATCCGCGGGCTCGGGATTAGCCAGATCTGCGCCAAGCGGCTTGGGCTGGGCTGCACCTTTGGAAGGCCTCCCTTGGCCTGCTTTAGGTGCACGGTCACTTTTGGATTGGGTTGGGGCATGGTCATCTTCTGTGGGAGAACCTATGGGGCGAACGCCGTCTGGTAGCTCGCCTCTCGCCCGCTGCTCGTGCTCGGTCACTCCGGGCGCTGCAGCGATAGGTGTTGGTAGCTCCGGGAAGAGTGCTTCGGCTTCCGCCTCGGACACTCCATCGGTCTCTACCTCACTCAATGCGGCAACAACCGAATTGGACTCCACCACTTTTCCTCTTTTTTGAGGGATTGGTGCGCCAATCGCAAGCCAAGCGCCCAAAAATGCGACACCAAAGGCAAGCACCGCGTTCATTATGCCGCCGCCGATGCCGCCGAGGGCCTCGGGCAGGAAGCCGCCGAGCCCACCGCCCGAGGCGGCGCTAAAGGCGCCGACAAGCAGGCTGAGGGCGAACCCGCAGCCAGCGAGCATGGCCAGGGGCGTGGACAGCTTCAAAGCGCCAGGGCGCAGGAACATGACACCGCCCAACACGGTGCAGCCTGCGGCGATTCCAAAGGTGGCAATGTGCCCGAGTCCGAGGATCAGGGCGCCAATGGCAGCGGTGGAGAAGTTGCCGGCGTCGCCTGAGTCCGACCACATGGACATCCCGACGGACGCCGCGCAAAATGCGCCGCCGAGGAACAGGGCCATGGACAGGAGTTCGTAGCCAATGTGCTTGTTGTTTTTTGAATTACTCATCTGTATCACCTGCGGTTACGCCTTGCATTTCATCCCAATCCTCGACGGTCATGAAGACCTCCCGAGCCTTACTTCCCTTGTGGGGCCCGACAATGCCGGACTCCTCCATCATTTCAAGCAGCCTGGTACCCCGGGTATAGCCCACGCCAAGGGAGCGTTGGAGTAGGCTCGCGGAGCCGCGCTTGGCCTTGAGAATGACGCGCACGGCGTCGTCCCAAAGCTCGTCGCGCTCGGCGGGATCTTGGTCGCCGGGTTTGCCGGCCTTCTGAGAGCCCGTTGCGCTTTGCACAAGCTCTTGACTGAAGTTCGGTGCAGAGTCCTTTGTGACGAAGTCGACGATGGACTGTAGCTCGTCGTCTTCGGCCCATGCCCCCTGTACACGAATCAGCGCCGACGAAGCGGGCGGAGCGTAGAGCATGTCGCCACCGCCAAGCAGCTTCTCGGCGCCACCATCGTCTAGGATCACGCGGCTGTCAACCTTACTCGCTACCTGGAAGGCGATCCGGGTCGGCAGGTTGCCTTTGAGCACACCGGTGATCACGTCCGTCGATGGGCGCTGGGTAGCGACGATCACGTGGATGCCAACGGCACGCGACTTCTGAGCTAGGCGCGTGATTGCCATCTCGGCCTCCTTCTTCGAGACCATCATGAGGTCGGCGAGCTCATCGATCACGATCACGATGTAGGGCACCGCCCGGGGCGTGCGCTCTTCGCTGAAGTTGTCTCCGAGCTTCTCGCGAAGCCTCTCCTCGCCAAGCTTGTTGTAGCCCTTAATGTTCTTTACGCCCGCGTCCTTGAACAGCTCATAGCGGCCGTCCATCTTCTCGCAGGCCCACAGCAAGACGTTCGTGGCCTGGCGCGCATCGGTCACTACGGGCAGCATCATGTGCGGCACACTGGTGAACATCTGTAGCTCGACCATCTTGGGGTCAATCAGCACCCACTGCACCTCGTGGGGCGAGCGCGTCAGCAGCATCGACGCGAGGATCGTGTTGATGCACACGGACTTGCCCGAGCCCGTGGTTCCGGCGATCAAGAGGTGCGGCATCTTGGCGAGATCGCCAATGATTGGGTCGCCCTCGGCGTCCATTCCAAGGAACAGGGGTAGGGCGTACTTCTTCATATCGTACGCCTCTTGGCGCACGAGCTCGCGAAGGGTCACGATGGCGCGGGTCTTGTTCGGGATCTCGATACCGATCGTCGATCGTCCGGGAATCGGCGCGATGATGCGGACACTCTTCGCGAGCAGCGCACCCGCGATCTCCTGGGCCAGCTGGGTCACCTTGTTCATGCGGGTGCCCTGGGCCACCTCGAGCTCGAACAGGGTGATCGCAGGGCCGACTCGAGCTCCGACCACGTGGGCGTCCACGCGGAACGATGCCAGGGCATTCTCCAGCTTGGTGGCCGCTTCTTCGAGCTCCTTTTCGTTCGCGCTAGAACCACCAGAACCCTCGGTCAACAAGGAAAGGGGCGGCAACTTCCAGGGACCGGCGGGCGGGGTTACAGGCTCCAAGGGGAGGGCAGGCTGGGTGCTCGTCTTGACCACGGGCTTCTTGCGCGGCTTGGGGGTGACTACGATCTCCTCTTCCTCTTCCTCTTCCTCGTCTTCTTCGTCTTCGTCTTCGTCCTCGTACTCGTCCTCGTCCTCTTCGTCTTCGTACTCGTCGACTTCCTCGTATTCCCACTCCTCGTCTTCGCCGAGCTCTTCCTCTTCCTCTTCCTCTTCCTCGACAACAGGCTTCTTCACCGCTTTCTTACCAGCCCTCTTCTTACCGGGCTTCTTAGCGCCTTTTTCGATGTCCGCGCCGCGGATGAATCGCCAGAGCCCTGCGAACAGACCAACCGTCCATTCAGTGATCGCGGCGGCAAAGCCCTTGCCACGCTTTTCGCTCTGCTCGGCGAGCCAGTCGCGCATAGAAGCCAGGGCCGGGAAGAAGGCCATCTCTGTAGCGAGCATGAACGAGACCAGGCTGACCAGTCCCATGATCATCCACATGCCAGGGCCGCCAAGCTTGGTTACCAGGAACTCGACGGTCGACGAGGCGAAGTAACCACCTGGCCCCCAGGGAGTCGTGCTGGTTGCGCCGTAGATCCCGCCAAAGGCAAGCTGAAAGAGGTAGGCGCTGGAGACTAGGAAGCACAGGCCACCAAAGACCCGAAGGACCGGAACGCTGAGCTCCTTCTGGGTCACGATCACAAATCCCCATGCGCACATCAGGAAGCAGATCATGTAGCCGGCCCAGCCAAACATCATGAAGACGTAGTCGGCTAGGTAGAAGCCGGTCTGTCCACCCCAGTTGCGTCCTGCGGCTTGGGCATCGCTGAACGGCGTATAGAAGGTCGCCATCGAGATCACAAGCCACGCCGCGAATCCCAACATCAACAGGCCCTTGATCTCCTGGATATGCTCGCCAGCTTCGGGCTCACCAGCCTTCTTCTTGGCGGCTTTCTTCTTCGCCTTCTTCTTGGACTTCGAAGCGCCGCCACCAAAGAGGCCCGTAAGCCAATCGTTGGTTTGCTCGAGGAGGCTAGTCCCCTTCTTCTTTTTTGCCTTTCGCTTCGCCAAGTGTGGTGCCTGCTACTCCGCGGGAGCGGAGTTAGAGTAATGGAGTTGGACCAGTGCGCGAGCGACGTCGCGCTTGGTCTTGTTCGTGATATTGACTCGGCTGCCGTCCTTGCCCAGGATGGCCACCGTGGTTCGATTGGCCCCGAGGGCCGTCTCGTTATTGAGCACAATAAAGTCCGCGCTCTTCCGGTTTAATTTCGCCATAGCGCGCTTGAGCCCCGAGCCGGTTTCTAGGGCAAAGCCCACGACCAGCCGGCTGCCCTTGCGGCGTCCGACAGTTGCCAGAATATCGGGGTTCTTGACCAACTCCAAGGATGCAACTTCGTCCCCGCCATCCTTTGCTCGCCACTTCCCAGAAAGTCGGCGTTTAGGGCGCCAATCGCCCACCGCGGCGGCCATAAACAGAGCGTCTCCGCCCTTCTTGCCGAAACTGCCCTTGGCCCGGGATTCCGACCCCAGGAACGCGGTCTTGACTGCGCCCAGCATGTCTCTGGCGCTCTCCACGTCAACGCGGATCACCCCCGGCGGGGTCTTTTGGTCCACGGGGCCGGCGATCAGGATCACCTGGTCCCCACGCTCGGCGGCCGCCCGGGCAATCTCGAAGCCCATCTTGCCGCTAGAGTCGTTCGACAGATAGCGCACGGGGTCGATGCGCTCCCGGGTCGGGCCCGCGGTGACGACCACCCTGCGCGGGGCCGGTGGCTTGGTCTTAGAAGCGCGCCCTCGACCCTCGGGATTAGGCACGCAGCAGGTCCCCAAGGCGCTCGAGCACCTCAGCGGTCTCGAGGAACCGACCCGGGCCCTCATCGCCGCAGGCCACCTCGCCCACGTCCGGCTGCTCCACGCGCCAGCCGTCGCTGGCCAGGGTCGCCAGGTTGCGCTGGACCGCGGGCTGCGCGAACATGTGCGGGTTCATCGCCGGGATCAAGACCCGGGGCACGCCGGCAGGAACTGCAAGACTCAGCGTCGTCAGCAGGTTCGGCGCAAGCCCCCCAGCCAGCAGACCGATCAGGTCGGCCGTGGCAGGCGCAATCAGCAGCAGTTCCGTGCGCCGGGCCAGGTCGATATGGTCCATGGCAAAGCGCCGACCGGGTCCGTACTCGTGCACGTGGGCCGGCTGACCAGTCAGAGCTTCGAGAAGCTGGGGAGAGATCAGTTCGGCCGCGTTCGGGGTCAGGACGGCGCTGACTTCGTGGCCCGCACCGCGTAGTTTACTGGCGAGGTCGGCGGCCTTGGCCACGGCGGCGGATGCACTGATTCCAAGCAGGATGCGAGTCATCGGGCTTCTCCTTGGGGGCAGCCATTGCTCAGGCCAACCAGGCCCTGCAGCTCGGCAAAGGCCCGGTCGAGGTTGTCGTTAAGGATCGTTGCGTCGTAGCGATGGGCTTCGAGCATCTCGTCGGCGGCCTTCTTTAGGCGTCGCTCGATCACGGGCTGACTGTCCGTGGCGCGGCCCTCGAGGCGAGCGCGCAAAACCTCGGCCGATGGCGGCGAGATAAAGACGTAGAGCCCTTCCACTTCCAGCGCCTTGAGCTGTAGCGCACCCTGAACATCGATCTCAATCAAGAAGATCTTGCCGTCGGCAACGGCCCGGTCGAGGGGGGCGCGCAGGGTCCCGTACAGGTTGCCGTGGACCTCGGCCCATTCGACGAAGTCACCAGCCTCCACGCGCTCGCGAAAGCGATCCGCGTCGAGGAAGTGGTACTCGCGACCATCGGTCTCGCCTTCGCGCATGGGGCGCGTAGTCGCCGAGATAGAGAACTCGACGCGGTCATCCTCCAAGAGGCGCTTGCAGAGGGTGCTCTTCCCGCATCCCGACGGACCGGAAATCACAAGCATGCGACCGGAGGAGGTGGCTTCTGGTGCACTCATTCGACGTTCTGCACCTGTTCGCGCAGCCGCTCGGTGAAGTTCTTCATGTCGACGACCAAGTGGGCGACCTCGGCGTCGTTGCACTTGGAGCCGATGGTGTTAACCTCGCGCAGGAACTCCTGAATCAGGAAGTCGAGCTTGCGACCGACGGCGCCGGCGGAGTCATTGTTCGTGGCCTCGTCCAACAGGTGGGCGAGCTGGTCCAGGTGGCTGCGCAGGCGCGAGGTCTCCTCGCTAACGTCCAGCTTGTCGCCGATCAAGGCGATCTCGCGGGCCAGGTCGGCGGAGTTCACGAGGGCCTCTTTGTGGCCGGTCCCCGCGATCAGATCGTTGACCCGCTTCTGTAGCATCTCGCCGTGCTCGCGCACGACCTCGGGCATGCGCCCTTCGACCTTTACCAGGCGCGCTTCCAGCTCCGTGGCATTCATGCGCAGATCGGCCGCCATGGCGACGCCCTCGCGCTCGCGCATGGTCACAAGGTCCGCCAGCGCTGCGGCCAGACACTCGTCGCTGAGGGCCTTTGCTTGGTCCTTCCACTGGTCGCCGGACTCGGTGCCGATGACCCCCGGAAGGGAGAGAATCCGGTCTAGGCTCACGCCCCGGTCCGCCTTGCCGAGCTCGCTGGCGAGCTGGTCGAGCTCCGCGGCGTAGTGCCGAACGAGATCCGAGTGAATCGAAGCTGCCGCAAGGGCGCCGCCGCGCTCGAGGCGTAGGGACACCGTCACCGAGCCGCGCTCGAGCTTAGCCTTGACCACCTTCTCCAGGGCGATCTCGTGAGCGCTCAGCTCGGAGGGGCCCTTGACCCGCACAGCCAGGTGCCTGTGGTTTACCGAGCGAACCTCGCAAGAGAGGCCCAGGCCATCCCGCTCCAGGGTGGCGGAACCAAAGCCGGTCATGGATCGCAGCATCTGAGCTCCTCCTAAAGTGGATGCGTGGCGCCTAGGCGCCGGGACGAGAGCCAGGCTTCACAGCCTGGGTGCCAGAGGCGCAAAGGGGGCAGTCCGCGGGGGCCCAGGTACGCGCCTCCACGTCGGAAAGGGCGACAAGGGGAATGTTGAGGTCCGCGAAGGGATTGCCCCCGGAGCGGTTCACCAGGCAGCCGGCCGCAACGACCTTGGCGCCGAGGGACTCGAGCACTTGGATCACTTCACGGGCGCTTCCGCCAGTTGTGAGGACGTCCTCGACCACGAGCACACGCTCGCCTTGCTTTAGAGAGAAGCCGCGGCGCAGGACCATCTCGCCATCCTTTCGCTCGGTAAAGAGGGCGCGCGTTCCGCAGGCGCGACCGACTTCGTAGGAGAAGGTCACCGCGCCCATGGCGGGGCCGACCACGACGTCGATGTCGAGCCCCTTCACGGCCCGTGCGAGGCTCTGGGCAGCGGCGCCCGCCTCATCCGGATACTGGAGAAAGAGAGCGCACTGGAAGTAGCGGTCACTGTGGAGGCCAGAAGAGAGCTCAAAGTGCCCCTCAAGCAAGGCCTCCTTGGCTCGCATCGACTCCAGCAGAGTTGCGGAGTCCATGCCCGCTCCGACTAGCGAGGCTCCCATGATTAGTTGTCTCCGGAGTCGCTGCCGTCAGCGGGGGCCGCTTCGATGCTGACACCAGAGTCAAGCACCGACGAGGAGTTGCTCTCGCGGTTCATGACTTGGATCCCTAGGGCCGTCACAAGGAAGACCACGGCGACCCAGCCGGTGAAACGGTTGATGCCGGATGAGCCGACGCCGAAGGTTGCTTGGCCGTGGCCGCCAAGGGCCTCGCCGAAGCCGCCACCCTTGCCCTCTTGGAGCAAGATCACCACGATCAAAACGATCGCGGCAATGACGAAGAGGATGTAGGAAAGGATTAGGAAAACGGACATGGGAGAAGTTTAGTTGTCGAACTCGATGATCGCAGTAAATGAATCGCCCTTAAGGGCCGCGCCCCCGACAAGGGCACCGTCGATGCCCTCCACGGACATCAACTCCTTGACGTTGTCGGGCTTGACGCTGCCACCGTACTGGATGCGCGTCATGTCGGCGAGCTCTTGGTCGTAGAGACCGGCGAGCACGCCGCGAAGGTAGGTGTGAACTTGCCCGGCTTGTTCCGGGGTTGCCGTCAGGCCGGTGCCGATGGCCCAGACGGGCTCGTAGGCAATGGTAACGCACTCGGCGTCCTTGCGCGAGACGCCGGCGAGGCCCTCGATCAGGTGGCGGCGAACGACAGCCTCGGTTTGGCCGCCTTCGCGCTCTTCCTGCGTTTCACCAGCGCAGAGGATCACCTCCAGGCCGGCCGCCAGGGCCGCCTTGACCTTTGCGTTGACCAGGGCGTCGGTCTCGCCATAAACGTGGCGGCGCTCGGAGTGCCCCAGCACGACGAGCTCGCAGCCCACGTCCTTGAGCATCGCGGCGCTGATCTCACCGGTATGCGCTCCACTGTCGGCATCGCACATGTTCTGGGCGCCAAGGCGCACGCGGGAACCAGCCAGGGCCCGGGCCATCTCGTCGAGGTAGACGAAGGGCGGGAACACAGCGACGTCCACGTCGGAGCGGCGGTCCGCGGATGCGCGAACGGCTGCGACCAAATCGCTCGCGGAGCGACGGTCGGTGTTCATCTTCCAGTTACCAGCTAGGAAAGGGCGTCTCATGGGAGCTCGGGGTGCGGCGCGGCGACCGCTTCGTTGTCGGGGGAGGAGGAAGCGCCGCCGGGGGCGAGGCGTGTACTCTTGGGCAGGACGAGCGTCTTGCCCAGGGCCGCGCAGAGGGCGGCGGTGTCCCGGGCGATGTCCGCAAAGTCGTCGGGCGAGATAGCCTGATCGGCGTCGGACTTGGCGCGGGCGGGGTTGGAATGGACCTCGACGATCAGACCGTCTGCGCCGACCGCAACGCCGGCACGAGCGAGGGGGCGGATCAGGTCCGCGCGACCGGCGGCGTGGGACGGGTCGACGATTACCGGCAGGTGGGTGGCGCCCTTGAGGTGGGCGACGGTGCCTAGGTCGAGCACGTTGCGCGTGGCGCTGTCGAAGCCGCGGATGCCGCGCTCGCAGAGCACGACGTCCCCGCAGCCCGCATCGAGCAGGTACTCGGCTGCCAGCAGGAACTCCTTCGACGTGGCGGTCATGCCGCGCTTCAGCAGCACCGGCATCCCGGCGCGGCCAGCCGCCCGCAAGAGTGGGGTGTTGATCATGTTGCGCGAGCCGATCTGCAGCATATCGCTGACCTCGCGGGTAGCCTCGATGTCCGACGGCTCGAGCACCTCGGTCACCACGGCGATGCCCACTTCTTCGCGAACGCGGCCAAGCAGCGCAAGGCCGTCGCGGCCAAGTCCCTGAAATGAGTAGGGAGAGGTGCGGGGCTTGTGCACGCCGCCGCGCAGAACTGTCGCACCCGCGGCCTTGGCCCGGCGCGCGATATCTATCAGCACGTCGTCTTCGTCCACGGAGCAGGGCCCCGCGATCAGAGACATGTGCCCGCCGCCGAAGATGGCCTCGCCCACGCGCACGGTCGAGTCCGGCTGATTGGGTGTACGGGCAAAGCGCTCGCGGGGCTGGCCCGCGTCTACGATGCTGGCCACGGCATACTGATCGCCTAGCACGGTCAAGGTGCGCGCCGCGTCAAGCTCGCCCGCATCGCTCGGCTCGAGATCGAGCAACTCGACTCCACCCGAGACACCGGTGACGACGCGGGGCACAAAACCGAGATCGCGACATAGGGCCATGAGGGCGTCGCGGTCGGTTAGGGAGAGGTTTTTCCTGAGCTTGAGAAGCATTGTTGACGAGTGGCCTGCTGGCCCCCTATCTTGCTTCCTGCACAGGCGGGACGGGCTCAATCTAGGGCGCAAGATTATAGGAAGGACCTGCTATTTCCGTCAACGCCTGGAAGGCCTGAACATGCAAGAGTTCGCCCCCCTCGAAACACTGCTGAAGACAACCCCCCTTGGGGACCTGCCCCGGACCGGCTGGATCCAGGCCGGACTGGGGGATGTAGAGTCCGTTGCAGCCCATTCCCACGGGGTTTGCCTGTTAGTCTTAGCCATGGGCACGGAGGTCAATCGAGACCGAGAGGCCACGGGGCAGGGGCTGCTTAACATCGACCGCGCCGTCTCCTTGGCCGCCGTCCACGACCTCGGCGAAGCTTTGCTTGGGGACATCCCGAAGTCTGGGGCCGAGCTGCTGCCCCCTGGGGCCAAGGCCACGGCCGAGAGGGCAGCGGCCGAAGGACTCGGCTCGGCCCTCTCGGAGGTCACCCTGGCGCGCTGGCGAGAGTTTGCCGCGGGGGAGAGCCCTGAGGCGCGCCTTGCGAAGGTCTGCGACAAGCTACAGATGGGCTTGAAAGCCCTAGGGCTGGTGCGCCGGGGGGCCCAGGGGCTCGAAGACTTCCGCAAGTCCGTCGCAGCCATCGACTGCGCCGAATTCCAGGCCTGCGCCTCGCTCCAGGCCCAACTTCTGGCGGACTGGGAGGACAAGCGATGAAACTCCGAGCCGAAATGCGAACACCTACAAGAATTGGCGCTATTCTCCACATCACAGACCAAAAACAAGTACTTTTCGACCACAAGTGGCTCATCCAACATCCATCCTGCGCCAAGACGGAATGCCCATCATGAGGCCTTTTCTCCTAGTCCTAGCCATACTCTGCCTTGCAGCTCTGGGCATCTGGACATCCTTGCTTCGCAAGGGGCCGGGGGTCGTCGAAGCACCCGAGATCGCACCATGGCCCAAGTCCCTGGGATCCATGGGCGTGCCCAATGTCGCTCCAGGGACACTGCAGGGACAAATTCTGTATGCGGACGGGGCTACACCCTGTGCCGAGGCCCTTGTCGAGCTAGTCCAAGGGGACCGGGTACGGTGGGCATGGACCGACAGTTCGGGCAAATTCTCCATAGATGACCTACATCTCGCCACCAAACAGGAGCTCGTCGTGCTTGTGGCCGAGCACATGCCCCACCCCTTCCAAGTCGTCATCGACGGAGTGGCCCCAACCCAAGTCAACTGGATCCTTGATCAGCCAGTCGAGCCCATAGAGCCCCTTCCCGAGGTCACTTGGGGCAACCTTAGGGGATCATTGCTGCGTGGCATGCCCGGCGCCCTGGGGAATGGCTCCACAGAGGGTTTCGAAGTCTGGCTGGTGCCCAAACCGGGAAGCGACCCCCTTCTGGCCCTTGGTGAGCGTCGAGCTCACGTCCAGGCGGATGGCTTGTTTGAGGTCAAGGGGCTAATTAATGGTTCCTATCTGGCTCGGGCCCTTCCCAGCTGGGCCCACGGTGGATCCTGGCCCGTACTTGGGGAGGCGTACTTGGACTTTGCCGACGGTACGGAGCCCGACCTGCTTAGCATCCCTCTGAAGGAGGGCATGGTCACCGGGAGCCTGCGGGACGGGGACGGTCTTCCCGTTTTGGGCGCGCTGCTAATTCTTCGAAGCCTTCCTAACGACCAGCAGCCGGGGGCTGCGGTTCGCGTTTGGCCCCCTGTGCGATCGGCGGCGGATGGCAGTTTTACCCTGGTTGACCTTCCCCCTGGTCACTACGAGATCGAGCTTGTGGCCGGGGAAGCCCGGGAGAAGCGGCGAATCGAAGTGCGCGCCGGAAGCCTAGAGACGGTCGGTTTTGGCCTAATATCCCCACGATCCAAGGGAGCCGATTAGGACCGAGGCCCCAGTCCTGAGCCATGGATCCAGATGGCTCACTCGTGTGGGTCGGCCGTGGGATAGCGCGCCGAAGCCCTAAGCCTAAAACGGATCCGGCCTCCCTAGGCCCCCTACCTAACAGACCGCCCAAAAGCTGCCTAATCCTTGGCCCCGGTCTGGGCACGAAGCGCGGCTCTCGCGGTATCCTGTTGGCCCGTGAATCCGGGACTGACCATGAACGACCCAATCTATCTTGACCACGCCGCGACCACTCGCGTTGCGGACGATGTCACCCAGGCGATGCTGAGAGCCCTCGGGCCCGGCTTCGGGAACCCCTCGAGCCGCCACCCCCTGGGCACCGACGCCGCCGCTTCAATCGAGGAGGCGCGCCGCAAGGTTGCCGCGGCCCTTGGCACTCGGTCCGAAGGCGTACTGTTTACCAGCGGCGGCACCGAAGCGAACAACCTAGCCGTGATCGGCATGGCCCAGAGCCTGCGCTTGGCCAAGCCGGGCTCACCCTCGGGCCACATCCTAATCGGCCCAACCGAGCACCCGTCGGTCCGGGCCTCTGCAGCTTCCCTAACGGAAGAGGGCTTCGAGGTCGAGGTCATGGAGCTAGAGTCGGGGGACCCGCGCGGCTCATTGAACATTCAGCGCGCTGCCGAACAGATGCGCGAGGATACCGTGCTGGTGAGCTTGATGCTGGTGAACAACGAATACGGCACGCTCTACGACATTAGCCGCTTGGCCCGGGCCATGGGGGCCCGCGCACCGAAGGCGCACCTACATGTGGATGCCGTGCAGGCCTTGGGCAAGATTGAGATCGACCCCGCTGCTCTCGTCGGCGGCGGGATCTCCAGCAGCTTTGCCCTGTCGGCCCACAAGATCCATGGACCCAAGGGTGTGGGCGCGTTGGTGCTGTCGAATGCTTGTCTCGATGCTGGACGCATGCCCCGGCCGATGATTTACGGCGGCGGCCAGCAGGGCGACGTGCGACCGGGCACGGAGAACGTTCCGGGCATCTTAGGTTTCGGCACCGCTATCGCCATGGCCACCAGCGACCCGGGCGCAACAACGGCCAAGCTAGTTGCCGTGCGCAAGGCCCTAGAGGCCGCGCTCTCAGAGCACGTGCCTTCTGCACGTGTGCTAATTCCCTGGCGGGACGACGCCGCGAGCACTGCGGCGCCCCAGGTCGTTTCGGTCCTAGTGCCCGGCGCGCCTAGTGAAGTCTGGCTGCACCACCTCGAGGCCGTCGGCGTCTACGCCAGCGCCGGCAGCGCGTGCCAAGCCAAGAAGCAGGACCTATCGCCGGCTCTACTTGCCCTGGGCTTGACGTCGGACGAGGCGCGCCGCGTCCTGCGCTTCTCACTCTGCCCCTCCACCACTAGCGGCGACTGCTATGAGGCAGCGCGCCGCATGAGGCCCGTCGCCGATACCCTCGCGCACCTGACTAGCGCACCTAGCGAAGCCTGATATGCCGACGCCCCCCACTACGATCCTACTTCGCTACGGCGAGCTCGCCCTCAAGGGCGGCAACCGCAACTTCTTCGAGAAGCGCCTGGCTGAGAACATCGAGGCCGCCACGGCACACATCGCCAAGGTCAAGGTCTCACGCCAGCGTGGTCGCATGACGGCCGTGCTGAAAGACAACCTCGATCGCATCGAGCGCGTGGCCCAGCGCATCGCAGAGGTGCCTGGCCTGTCTTCGCTCTCCCTTTGCATTCCCTGCGAGCAGGACCCGGACGCCATCTCGGCTCTGATTAACGAAAAGCTGCTGGAGAGGTTCGAGTTCACCGAAGCGTCCGCCCCAAGCACAACCTTTCGCGTGGAGACGAAACGCGCAGACAAGTCCTTCCCTATGAGCTCCATGGAGCTCGACCACTACGTCTCGAAGCGCATTCCCGAGTCGATTTGGGACAAGATCCAGGTCCAGCTTAAGCGACCCGAGCTGGTCATCGGTATCGACATTCGTCCGGGCCACGCCTACATCTACTTCGGCCGGATCGAGGGCATCGGCGGCCTGCCGGTGGGCAGCCAGGGACGCGCCATGTGCCTGCTGTCGGGTGGTATCGACTCTCCTGTGGCGGCCTACTTTGCGATGAAGCGCGGCTGCCGCGTGGATTTTGTGTCGTTCTTGTCGCCGCCCTACATCGGAGAGCCCACGCGCCTTAAGCTCGAAAAGCTCGTGCGCAAGGTCGGCCGCTTCCAACCGAAGAACCGCCTTCACCTTGTCCCCTTCACCGAAATCCAAGAGGCCATCCGCGACGATGCGCCCGAGGGCTACCGAACGATCCTCTACCGCCGCATGATGCAGCGCATCGCCACGAAGATCGCTAAGCGCAGCCGCGGCAAGGCGATCCTAACGGGCGAGTCCATTGGCCAGGTTGCAAGCCAAACCCTCTCGAACATCGCGTGCATTGAAGAGGCCTCGAGCCTGCCCGTGCTACGGCCCCTGATCGGCTTGGACAAGCTCGAGACGATCCTCGTTGCTAGGCAGATCGGCACCTTCGATATCTCCAACTTGCCCGAGCCGGACTGCTGCACGGTCTTCATGCCCCGCGGTCCTGTGATCCACGGTCAGCTCGAATACTGCCACTCCGCCGAAGCTGGGCTCGACATGAAGGGCCTAGTTGACCGCGCACTTAACGGCATCGAGGTTATGGACATCGAAGCCCATGGCTGAACTCAACCACCGTGTCCTGGTGCTGTCGCCCTTCGCCCCGTCTAGTGCCCGTGGCAATGCCGCCACGGCGCGCCGAACGGCGACGAGGTTGCGGGAGAGCGGAGCCACCGTTCGCCTAGTCCAGTCCGTCCCCAAGCTGGTCGAAGACGCCCTGGCCGAGTTTACACCCGACGTAATTCACGGAGTCCACATTGGTCGAACCCTGACCGGACTCGGCGGTAACCCACAGCAGCTGCCGAGCCTGCCGATCGTCCTCAGCTTTGGTGGCAACGACCTGTTCGAGGACCTTGGTGTTGCGCCCGATAACCAGCGAAGCGGCGAGACCAAATCAGATTCCGTTGCCTTGCTACAGAAGGCCGCGGCGGTGGTCGTGGCCACGGACTCGCAACAGCGGTGCGCCGAGGACCTTCTGGGAGCCAAAGCGGCTATCTTCTTCGCCCCGCGCTGCCCCGAGATCGGCTTTGAGCCGCTTCCCCAGCTCGACCAGTTGATCCTCGATGCGCGTCCGTCGGCCCATCCGGCCGTGACCGTCGCCTGGTCCGGAGCCCTCCGCCACCAGAAGCGGCCCGAGTGGATCGAGCCGATCCACCGAGCCCTCTCCACTAAGCTGCCTGGACTTGTCACACTGGTGGCCGGTCCTGCCCCCCGCGACGAGGGTGAGCGCGCCCGGGCTCGAGATCTTGCCGCCGTCCCCGGGATTGCGCTTGTGCCCCCCTTCCCCGGTGGCGGCCCCGGGGTTGGTGCCACTGGTACCCTGTTGGCCGCCACTGACGCGGTGCTCAACACGTCGCGCACCGAGGGCAAGGCCAATTTCCTCCTCGAGGCCATCGCCACATCCACGCCGGTCGTTGCGGCCAACACCCCGGGCAACCGAGACTGGCTTGGGGGCGCGGCCCTACTCTACGGGGAGCCACCCGAGGCCGTGAGCGCTCTAAATGAGGTGCTTACGAATCCTAAAGCATCCAAGCGCCAGGCCGAACTTGCACTTAATTCCGCCGGACTCCACAACGCGCGGCTAGCCGAGATCGACGCAATCGCCCGGGCACACCAGGTCGCCCTAGCCAGATAGCCTTGGCTAGGTCAGGGCGGGAAAGCCGAGCATCACGACCCGGGCCCGGCTGCCCTGGGCTTGGCGCACCTTGATCGTTGCGCCCAGGTCCTTCGCCAGGGTTAGTGCATTCGGCGCGATCTCACGCGGAGCAAGAGGCGCGCCGTCACCGGAGGTCGTCGTGGCCTTGACCACCACGCGACGGCCAAGCTCGATCGCACGCACGGCAAGAGTCGTCGGGCGCTGCGCGTCTCCCGTGGGCCGGCACTCGCCGATGAGAATTCCCAAGGCAAGTAGCTGCAGACCGACGGGGTCGACCTTGATCAAGGCCATGCCGGTAGATTCAAAGGGCTTTAGAGTGCAGCCGCTCGCTTTGGCGACGGGGTCGAGCAGCTCGAAGAGGTCGGAAAACTGGTGGGCGAGGTCCAAGGAAGAGGGCAGCCCCTCTTTAGACCGAGCGTGGCCGCCCAGGGCTCGGATCAAGTCCGTTGAGCGCCGCGCGCCCTCACAGATCGCGTGCAACTGCGTTAGGCGGTCCTCGTCCTGCTCGTACATCGCCAGCAGATCCGCGGTGCCGAGCACAACGGTCAAGAGGTTGCCCAGGCGGTGAACGGCGTGGGGAACAAGCTCGACGAGTAGGTCCTCGCGCCACACTTTCGTTAATGGGGACTCCATAATGAGCAAGTCTACTGTGCGGAAGCTGTGTTATCGAAAGGACTCTGAGAAAGACCTTTGGGGCCCCATGGGTTAGGCTACGGCCATGAATCGGACGACGGTACTGGTGCTCGCCTTGGTGGTTTTGCTGGCGCACATCCTGGCTATGCACCACGACAGCACGGGCGCCTTTGCCCTGCCTAGTGACGAGGCCCATGTGAATTTTCACATCGCGCGCAACCTCGTGCACGCCCAGGGGACCGTCTGGAGCGCCGGCGCAACCCCTGCAGCGATCCTGGAAGAGGGTGGCACGTCCTTGGTCTGGACCTTGGTGGCGGCGGCGGGCGAGATTTGGGAATCCTCGCCGATCCGCATCACTTCTGCACTGGGCATTCTGTGTGCATTGTTGACCATAGTCACCGTGGCCCGGCTGTCCCGGAGTCGATTAGTCGGTGTCGCCGCGACCGTGCTGCTGGTAGTCAGCGGCCCCCTGGCCGCCACCGCTGCGGATGGTACCGAGATCGCTCTCTATACCCTGCTCGTCGCCGCCGGCTTCCTCTTCTTCGAGCGGCGCCGGTCAAAGTGGGTCGGAGGCTGCCTGACTCTACTTGTGCTGACTAAGAGCATCGGCATCATCTGGGTTTTGGGCTTCTTGATCGCTGAGCTCTCCCTGAGACGCAAGTGCGTGGGCAAGGCTAGGCTCCGGCTCGAGTTCGCCTTTCTGCCTCCGGTCCTTGCCTTCGTCGCCTTTAGCCTGGCCCGCACGTCTTACGGCGCCACGTTCTTCGCCCCCGACCTGCAAGCCCTTGCGACCGTCGACGGCGAGTCCATCGCCCTGGGCCTGTCCAGCCTGCTAGCCTTGATCCGAGGCACAGTGGCGCCTGCCCTGGTGCTGCTCCCCATCGTCCAACTGCTGCGCGGCAAGCTCGGGGGCACCGGTCGCCGCGCCCTTGGACTTGCGCTGCTCGGGGCGACCTACGTCGTTCTGACAGGTGGCGCCAACGCACCCATGCACGCGGTCTGGGTCCCAATCCTGCCACTCGCCTACTTCGCCGTGCAAGAGGCCTTGATCGCGAGCCTCGACCATCGGCCCAAGCTCGAAGGGCTGGCCTGGGCCGCTCTCTCGATCTCTTGCTTTGGCTCCGTGCTCGCCAGCAAGATACCCGGCGACCTGGGGCCCCTACCCACGCGGCCGTTACTGCAGGCGATGGCCCGCAACGACGAGCTAAGCCTAGAAGCCCACGGCGCTGAGTGGAGCGGTCGGCTTGCGGTGAGCCGTGACATTTGGCGCGCCGAGCGTCTCCGTGCCGTCGGACTTTTCTTTCGTCACAGCCTTGGCATCGCCCCGGACGCGGTAATCCTAACGCCCTGGCCAGGCGCCATCGGCTACCTCTCCGAGCGCACTGTTGTGGACCTGCTTGGCCGCACCGCCGCCCTGCCCGGCCACGAAGCTGTGACCTCGCGCCGGGGGCGCGTCCGTTCGGACACCGTGGCCGCCCTCCTCACGCGGCCCGACTTTGTTGTGCCCATGATCGCAGACCGCGCCTACGCGCCGACCCAAGTGGAATTCATCCAGGACTGGCTCGAGCGCTACGACACCATAGGCCCCACGGAGGAGCGCAAGCTCGAGCTGCTCGAGGCTCTTGGAGACTACGAGCTCGTGACCGTGCCCATCCCGTCACGCCAGGCGGACTCAAATGCGGCCGCTTTCCTGCTGCGTCGAAGCGACCTCGGCCTTGCGCCAAAGCTCACGATCAAGACTCGCGTCGCCCGGGAGAACCGCTTTACCGTCTCCCTCAGCCACTCCAGCCACCTGCAGATTGCCGAGCTAGAAGTGCGCGTGGATACGGTCGACGGTTCTGCTTGGTACCTGCGCCCCGACGGGGTCTTCGTTCGCGAGAAACCAGTGCGCTCCCGCACCGAAGCCCTAGTCTTCCCCACCGGCGACCGCAAGGTCGAGCTCGTCTACGCCCAGTTGGGGCCCCATCTTTCCCATGTGGGTATTCCAGCAAAAGGCCTGCGGATGACCGCCCGGCTGCTCAATCCTTTTAGCGACGAGACCGACTTATTCTCTCTAGCTTGCGAGCCCGTCGAGACCGACTTTTAGAGCCCCGTAGCTAGGCGCACTCGGAGGAGTCTGCAGCCACCTTGTCTCGGTCCCCTTGGAAGGCGACCGAGATGCTCTCCACATCATCGTAGGCCTGGGAGCGGACGATCCAGGACAAGAGCCTGTTCACGCGAACCGCCCCCCGCACCTTAATCGTGATCTCGTATTCCCCGTCTTCGGTGCCTTCCCGATCAAGGTTGTGCAGCCTCCCCTTTCCAACGTTTGCGTGCGACTTCATAGATTCCTAGTTTGGGGTCCCCAGGGGCCCAAAACACCCCTTTTCTCAGGGCGTAGTTTACGAATTCCCATTTATGGGGCGCAGCCCCGTATCGCCTTGTGGTTTATGCCCTGACTCCATACCTACGCGATGCCGTGGCGTTTGAGCTTGCGATACAGGGTGCTCTTGCCGACGTTCAGTAGCTTGGCGGCGGCGAGCTTGTCTCCACCAGCCTCTTCTAGGGCGCGCTCTAGGGCCATCTTCTCGTAGCTGTCTAGGCTGACGGGTTCGGTATGACCGGGTGCTGCGCTGTAGCCGCCTGCAGCTTGGCTTCGGGGTGCAGGGGTGAGCTCGACTTGGCCAAGGGCGCCGCTCGATGAGGGCGCGCTCACGGGGACGTAGGCTCCGCCGCGGTCGCGCATGGAATCGGGCAGGGACCCCAGACCGGACTCGTCACCCAGGGCTGCAGCGCAGAGCACCTCGACGCAATCTTCAAGTTCGCGGACGTTGCCGGGCCAAGTGTGGGCTTTTAGGGAGAACAGGTCAGACTCGTTGAGTTGAACGGAGCCACCGGAGATGTAATGGGCTAGCTCCTGGGCAAGACGAGCGGCGTCCTCGATACGCTCCCGCAGGGGCGCAATCTCAATACGGTTTTGCTCGAACACGCCTAGGAAGTCGGCAGTGATTGTGCGGGTCTGTTCTAGGTGGTCTAGGTTCTCGCGGGTGGAGACGACCAGGCGAACCTGGACGCGTTTGGTCTGCTTACTGCCTTCGGGTTTTAGCTCGCCGCGCTCGGCCAACTGGACAAGGCGCTCTTGCGCATCCTTAGGCAGGTGTTGGAAACCCGAAATGAAGAGCGTGCCTTGGTTGGCGGCCTCAGCGAATCCTATGCCGTCCTTGGTGCCGAAGAGGTCGGCCACCAAGCTACTGGGCGATAGCGACTTGGCGTCCACGTGTAAGAATGGGCCGCAGCGGTCGTTTGCGAAGTGCAGGCAGCGGGCATAGAAGGTCTTCCCGACGCCGGCCTCGCCCTGCAGCACGACAGGGGCCGTGCTCTTGATAGCGCGCTCAAGGGCCTCTCTGGCCTTGACGGTGCGCAGGCTAGAGCCAATGATTGCCCCGGGCCGGAAGACACGGCGTGCGGCATCAAGCAGGGGCAAGTCCATCCTTAGGCCCGAAGAAGCGCCTCTTGCCACACCGACGTCCTGCCCCCCGACGGAGTCATGGAAAGTGACGACCTTTAGGCCGCCTAAGTCCGAGTCGCCTCGGGGCATGGTCGGAGCGACGGAGATCAGTAGCGAGCGCTTCGTGCGCCCGGCCCGGGCCGACAGATCCAAGCGGAATCCGGACAGGGTCTCGGTCCTCGCATCGCGAACGAAGGCCTCCAAGCCACCGGACGGCGCCAGTACGCCCAGGTGCTTCCCTTCAAGCCCTGCACCGAAGATGTCGCGGGCCCCACGGTCCGCAAACTGGACCAGGCCATCTTGCCCTACCAGCAGCACCCCAAGGGGGCGCTCGGGCCCCCTACTGCCCGCATTGTCCGAAGCCGTTCCATCTGAGGGTCGGCTGCGCGTCTCTTCCTGTAATCGCCGATTCTGGCGCTCCAGAAGGTAGTTTTGCACGGCTAGGTCATCCTTAAGGGATTTGATCCGCAGCATCGCGCGCAGCACGTCCTCAAGCAGGGTCATGTCGCCCTTCATGAGGAAAGACTCGCAGCCCGCATTGTAGCCCCGGTGTAGGTCCTCGCGGGTGGTGCTCTGACCACTGATCAGGACCACCGGCACGCCGTTGGTCTGGGGAACTGCCTTAAGCCGACGGCAGACCTCAACTCCATCGACTCCGGCCCCTAGGCCGATATCCACAAGGAAGAGATCGAACTTATTCGAGCGGGCTGACATGAGGCCCTCGGCCCCATTTGCTGCTAGAGTGACTTCGTGGCCGAGGTCCTCAAGGCGGTTTTTGAACAGAACCCTGGTGCTGGGTTCATCGTCGATAACAAGGATACGTCCCATGACGGAAAATAGGGGGTGGGAGAAACGGAAGGCCGGTAAGTGTCTTGGGGCAAGCCCCTCTTGGACGAGCGTCCCATATATGAAAACGCCTAAAGCCACAAAGCAGTGACCGGAACTCCTAGAACAAATCAAGTATTCCCAACTTTGGGACAGGCTGCTGCGCTTTTAATCGGCCTTGAGCTGCCCGGGGACCCCTTGGCTGCGCGCAAGCTGCTCGACGGTAAGGCCAGCCCCGAGCTTGCCAGGGCGGCCATCGAGCTAAATGCCCTGCGCGTAAGGGCGACTTCTAAGATGCCGAACTCCGACTTTATGCTATTGACACGCAAGGGGTTAGAGCAGGCTACCGATGGGCGGGTCTGCGCTTGGCGAGCCCGCGAGATCGCGCGAATCCTGCCCGACATAACCGTCCACGATGCCACGGCGGGCATTGGAGCGGAGAGCCTGGCCCTGGCGGCGGTTGGCCAGAAGTTGCTGAGTTCGGACCGCGATCCCGTCCACGCAGGGGCCTGTAAAGCCAACCTGAGGGCATCCGGATTCCCAAGCCCGGTCTTGGTCGCAGACGCGCGATTCCCAATTTTCGCTCCTTGCGTCCAACTGCTGGACCCCGACCGCCGTGCCAAGACGGGGAATACACAGAGCGGCCAACAGGGCGGCTATGCCAGCCGCCTTGACCCAAGCGCCTGGTCTCCCCCCCTGTCGGATGTGGCCCGGGTCCTGGCACAGTCCGTCGCCGGCTGCGTGAAGCTGCCCCCGGGGGTGGACGCCAACGAGATCGAAGCCCTGCTGGACGCCGTGGCCCCCGAGCTGCCCAGGCGATTCACCTGGACCGAGTCCGGTGGAGACCTACGGGAGCTGTGCCTGTGGACCGGCGCCCTGGCCCCGGAGACCGAACCGGCGCGCCTGGCCGTACGCGTCCTGGGGGGGCCCCTGACAAGCTACGACCAGACCGTGGACAAGGTATCTCTGCCCGGAGACGCCGGGGGGGCACCGGACGAACCTGCCATGGATCCCGAGCTGTGCTGCGCGGAAGACCTACAGTTAAAGTGGCTCGTGGAGCCAAGGCCTTCGGTGATCCGCGCCGGGCTCATCGGCAGCCTAGCCCGCAGGCTAGCCATGGCCCCCATCGACCCGTTTATGGCCTACTTGGGCTGCACCGAGCGCGATGTGGCGCCGCTTGACCCCCTCGCTAAGACCTTCCGGGTTCTGGCCGGAACGCCGCTGGCCAAGAAGCCGGTCCGCCGCATGTTGAAGAATTACGACATTGGCCGGCTCACGGTGAAGAAGCGCGGGCACAAGGCCTCGGCGGAAGACCTGGCCAAGCGCTTCCATGGTCCCGGAAAGCGACTCGGCACCCTCGTGGTGGCTAGGATCGGGAGATCCCACCGGGCCTTTCTTGTGGAACCTATCCCGGAAATCGGCTGAGCCTGCGAGGGGGTAAGCAAGACCGAAAAATCGAGGCTCGGGCCCCCTAAAAGGGCGAAATGGTGGGCGATGAGGGATTCGAACCCCCGACCTCTTCCGTGTAAAGGAAGCACTCTGACCAACTGAGTTAATCGCCCTGGCCCCACGATGGGTCTAGTAGGGTATCCTTTCCGGCCCTGAACGCCAGAACTAGGCCCAGGAACGCCCAAAAGCCGCCTCACATTTCGTATCGAGGTGGCTATTTCACTACACCCCCAGCTCAATAATCCCATGCGTATCGCTGTCGTCGGCACTGGATATGTCGGCCTTGTCGCAGGCACCTGCTTCGCTGAAAGCGGAAACACGGTCACCTGCATCGACATCGACGAGAAGAAGATCGAGAACCTCAAGAAGGGCATTCTCCCGATCTACGAACCCGGCCTCGAAGAGTTGCTCAAGCGCAACGTCAACGACGGCCGTCTTCACTTCACTACGAACTACGAAGACTGCATCAGTACCGCCCAGGTAGTGTTTATCGCGGTGGGCACGCCCCCCGGAGAAGATGGCAGTGCGGACCTCCAGTACGTCGTCGCTGCGGCCGAGACGGTTGCAGCTCACATGGAGCAGTACACCGTCGTCGTGGACAAGTCCACGGTGCCCGTCGGCACTGCCGACATGGTACACGCCGCTATGAAAGCGAAGACCGAGGTCGAGTTCGACGTGGTCTCCAACCCCGAGTTCCTTAAGGAGGGCGCCGCGATCGACGACTTCCTCAAGCCGGATCGCGTGGTGATTGGATCGGCGACCGAGCGTGCCGCTGGCATCATGGACGAGCTCTACGCACCCTTCGTGCGCACGGGCAACCCCATCATCCATATGGACATCCGCTCGGCCGAGCTCACCAAGTACGCTGCCAACGCCATGCTGGCCACGCGCATCTCGTTTATGAACGAGATCTCGAACATCTGCATGAAGGTCGGTGCAAACGTAGATCAGGTCCGCAAGGGCATCGGCTCAGACACCCGCATCGGCTCGAAATTCCTGTTTGCGGGACTCGGCTACGGCGGTTCTTGCTTCCCGAAGGACGTCAAGGCTGTCGTGCAGACGGCTGCCAAAGCAGACTATGACTTCCGCATTTTACAGGCCGTCGAAGAGGTCAACGAGACACAGAAGCGCCTGCTCTTTGACATGGTCACAGACCACTTTGAAGGCGACCTCAAGGGCAAGCACTTCGCCGTCTGGGGACTTGCTTTCAAACCTAACACGGACGACATGCGCGAGGCACCCGCAGTGGTTGTCATCAATCACCTCTTGGAAGCTGGAGCAACCGTCACAGCCTTCGACCCGGAGGCCATTGAAGAGTGCAAGCACATGCACCTCGGCGACAAAATTAAGTACTCGGGCACACCGATGGAGGCCCTTGATGGCACCGACGGCTTGATCCTCGTGACGGAGTGGAACGAATTCCGCCGCCCAGACTTCGACGAAGTCAAGCAGCGCATGAGCGGCGACGTCATCTTCGACGGCCGTAACATCTACTCGCGCAAGACCCTCAACGCTGCGGGCTTTACGTACTACGGCATCGGTACCTAATTCGACCCTAAAGTCGCAAATCTAAGCGCTGCCCGCCGAATGAGACCATTCGGCGGGCAGCGCTTCTTTGTGGATTGGACGAGCTGCGACCCTACGAAAAAATCGAGCGAGCCACTTCCGAGGAAGAGACCCGCTCGACTTTGATGTCTATCCGGTGCACTCTCCGCACATTGCATGGACCAAAACATTTTGGTCCGAAAACGCTCCGCGCCGGAAACTGCCCCACAAGCAGGCGGGAATTCTGCGGTCATGTCAAGCAAGCAATTCCTATGAATTTTGCGCGCGTACTGCGCGCACGGAAATGACGAGCGCTGGGCTTCCCATTTTTAAGTCAAAAGCGCGCGCATGCGCCTGTGTGTTCTTGCCCCTAGACGAGCCCCTGAGCAAGCATTGAATCAGCGACTTTCTTGAAGCCCGCGATGTTCGCGCCGTTCGCGTAGTTGCCAGGTGTTCCGTACTCTTCGCTAGCGTCCCGACAGGCCCCGTGAATGTCGATCATGATGTCGTGCAGGCGCTTGTCGAGTTCATCCCTTGACCAGCTAATGCGCATGGAATTCTGGCTCATCTCCAGACCACTAACAGCAACCCCACCAGCGTTCGCCGCCTTGCTCGGTCCGTAGAGAATGGCTGCCTCAGTAAACAGGTCGGCCGCGTCAGGTACGGAGGGCATGTTCGCACCCTCGGTCACCATGCCCACGTTGTTTTTTAGAAGGTTCGCCGCGTCCTTGGCGTTGATCTCGTTCTGGGTCGCGCACGGGAAGGCGCAGTCGACGTCGATGTCCCACAGGGGATTGAATCCGCGGGACGCGTCGTACTTCTCAAAAGTCGCGTCCCTAAACTGATCGGCGTACTCGGAGATCCGACCCCGTCGACCATTCTTGAGGTCCATGACCCAGGCCAACTTCTCCGCGTCGATGCCCGCAGGGTCGTGGATCATGCCACCGGAGTCCGAAAGCGTGACCACCTTGCCACCCAGCTGGTTGATCTTCTCAGCGGTGTACTGGGCCACGTTTCCCGAGCCCGACACGGCACAGAGCTTGCCCTCGATACTGTCGCCCTGAGTGCTCAACATCTCCTCCGCAAAATAAACGGCACCGTAGCCCGTGGCCTCGGTCCGAATCAGACTGCCGCCCCAGCCCAGCCCCTTACCCGTAAGCACGCCCGAGAACTCGTTGCGCAGGCGCTTGTACTGGCCAAACAGATAGCCGATCTCCCGGCCACCGACACCGATGTCTCCAGCGGGAACGTCGGTATTCGGGCCGATGTACCGCTGGAGCTCGGTCATGAAGCTCTGGCAGAAGCGCATGACCTCATGGTCGCTGCGGCCCTTGGGGCTGAAGTTCGAGCCTCCCTTGCCGCCACCCATAGGCAGGGTCGTCAGGCTGTTCTTAAAGGTCTGCTCGAAGCCCAAAAACTTTAGAATCGAGAGGTTGACGCTTGGATGGAAGCGCAGGCCGCCCTTGTAGGGGCCGATCGCAGAGTTGAACTGCACCCGGTAGCCCTTCTGCACGTGAATCTCGCCCTGGTCGTCCTGCCAGGGGACCCGGAACATGATCGTCCGCTCGGGTTCGACCATTCTCTCTAGGATCTTGGCGGCCCGATACTCGGGATGCCGCTCAAGGACCGGTACAAGGGAGGTCGCGACCTCGTGGACGGCCTGGTGGAACTCCGGCTCACCGGGGTTGTTAGCTTGAACTTGGGAGAGGAACTCGTCGATGAAATGGTGCATGGCTTGGAAGTTTGGGGGATGACACAACACGAAGTGGTCCCAGACCGTAGCCTTCTCCCCTCTCGCTCGATGGACTCGAGCCAACATTAACAGCGCCTCTAACGCGAAGCATCCATAGATCCATGAACATTACTCTCTACACCAAGTCCACCTGCCCCCACTGTGTCCGCGCCAAGAACATATTAGAGAGCAAGGGCCTGCCCTACGAAGAGCATGTCATGGACGATGCGCCCCGTGAGCTCGACGAAGCGAAGGCAAAATGGAACCACTACACGGTGCCGATCGTGATCATCGACGGCGTGCTCATCGGCGGAGGCTCCGAGCTGGCGGCCTACGACCAAGCGGGCAAGCTGGCCTAGGCTGACTTAGCTAACACTTCGACTCTGGGGCCCTGGTTGGCCCAAGGAGCGAGCCTTCCGACCTCTGGAGGCTCGCTCTTTGTCGTAGCGCCTGTAATTTTCAAGGCTTACCCAAGCTGCTCCGATAGTCTCTGCAATGAAAAGCCTGCCCAAGCGAAGAACGTGGGATGATCGTGGCCAAAGGGTCCGCGACCAGAGCCCTAGTCCTCTAAAGCGATATCAAACACCTAAGAACCCCATGAAAGCATCTTCACTTGCCTTGAGTTCCGCCGTCATGGCCGGGCTATGCCTTCCCCTGGCTGCCCAGGACGTCAAGCCGGCGATCCCTAGTGCCCTGCAGGACCTCGTTCCCAACGACGCCTCCACGCTGATCGTAATCTCGCCCCTCGACGACCTCGAGGCCGCTGTCCAGGACCTGTTAATGGTTGCCATGCCCGAAATGGCCGCCATGGCCGACCTGGACATGCTCTTTCAGCAACTCGACCAGATCAACGGCGGGCCAGGAATGGACCTGAACCTCGTCGACCGGACGCGGCCGATCGGCATCGCCTTGGGACAGTTGGACCTGATTGGTGGAACTGAACCCGAGTTCTACATGATGCTTCCGTGTACGGATATCCAAGCCGTCCTGGAGTCCGTCCCCGCCTCTATGCCGCTCCAGGCAACCCGCGTCCACGAGGGCTACCTGGGCGTCTGCCAAGAGGTCTACCCCGTGGTGACCGGCGACTCCAAGCTTGCTGCGACCCTACCCCAGGGCCTGATCGCGGCAACCTTCGACGCCCGCCCCCTGGTCGAGGCCTTCGGTCCCATGGCTGGCTTTATGACGGCCATGGGTGTCGGCCCAGCCCGCGCGGCCCTTGACGCGGATAAGAACACGCCGCCGGCCCTTCGCGAGTTGGCCAACGGCATCCTCGACGATGCCCCGACTACCGTGACGGACGTTCTCGACTCGCTCAAGGCCCTGCAGTTGTCCGTCAACATGAGTGGAACGGTGCTCGACGTCAACTCGGCGCTGCTGCTGCAGGACGGCAGCCTGCTGTCCTCCCTTGCCGAGAGCGAAGGCGCCTCCTTCGCCGAGCTTGCCCACTTGATCGATCAGAACGCGCCAGTCAGCTTCGGCTACGGCGCAGACCTCGGCGGTATGGCCCGCTGGATTCGCCCCTACGTGGACCAGATCCTAGGCGGCGTTGTGATTCCTGACGACATCGAGGCCGAGGGCGACGCCGGTCCCTTTAGTTCTCCCCGGCACGCCCTGGCAGTCGTCCGCGAAGCCTCGGACAAGGGCTTGGCGGCCCTCTCCAACTTCGGCAGCGGCATGGTGAGCTCGATGAACGTGGTGGACGGCAAACCGTCCTCGACCTTCTGGATGCACGGTGTCGACGGCGGCACCCTGGCATCAAACCTGAGCCTGTTCTTTCGCACCGAGTTGGCCGGCGTGGTCGGTTTGGAGATGACCAGCACGAAGCTTGGTCAGGCCACCACGGAGTGTGCGGTGACCCTAAACGCAGACACCCTGGCCGCGAACTTCGACATGACTGCCGACGAGGCTCTGCAGATCAAGTCGGTCTTCGCCGAGGCGTTTGGCGACTCGATCAAGCTCTCCCTCACCAGCGTTGGTTCGGATACCCTGGTGCTCTACAACGGTACGATGGACGACCTCAAAAATGCACTCCTGGCCGCCACCAAAGCCAAGCGCGGCACGACCCAGGACATTGTGCGCCTGAACGGGGCCCTCACCGGTGCGAGCCCATTCGAGTTCATGCGCGTCGACCTTGGTGCCATGGCTCGCACCGCAATCCCAATCTTCGAGAAGTTCGAGGGCCCCTCGGGCATACCGGAAGAAATGCTGGACGGCATTTCCGTCCCCATGACTACCCACAGCGGCATGACCGCCAAGAAGTGGATGGGCGGCATGAGCATCGACCTGAGGGATTTGGGCAAGCTGGCGATGATGGTTATGACCTTCGCCCCATCGAAATGACCTCGGCCGAACCCGTAGGGGAGCCTAAAACGGACGCAGAGCTCAGTGGGCTGGGCTATCTCTAAGGATCTAATCCCAACCGATTAGACCGCAAGAGCGCCGGTCCGCGGTACATGCCGCGGACCGGCGCTTACATTTAACGCCACAAGCACTATTACGGGATATACTTCGCAGTTCCATCCCCCTATTTCCGCGCCAAAATCCGCCCTATGGTTTCCATGCCCACGCTGCTGGCTATCGACATCCTGGACATCTCGGACATCGGGAGCAATCCACTTGTTGAGACCCTCTTGAACCTT
>JAQXEK010000078.1 GCA_029250885.1 Planctomycetota bacterium | reverse complement strand
GCGGTCAGGGAGTAGGCGCTGACCTCGTGGGCCAGCATGTAGCCGTCCTTCGTCGTGTGGTAAAAGTTGCCCACCAACTCTTCGCGCTTAGCGAAGGCCACTCCGTGCAGCACCGTGTCGAGGTGCCCGAACTCGTCGCCGATCTTGACAAAGACCGAGTCGATCTCGTCGGGATCCGTAACGTCGCAGCGCAGAACGAGCGGGTTGTTCAGCTCCTCGGCCAGCTTGCGCACGCCATCGCCGAGGCGGTCGGTGGCATAGGTCAAGCACAGGCGCATTCCCTGGGCGTCCAGGGCCTTGGCGCAGGACCATGCGAGGGAGCGTTTGTTGGCGACGCCGAAGATGACGCCAGTGCGATCGGTGAGCTTTGAGGGCATTGGGAGGTTGGATCAGGTTGCGGGTAGGCGCCTACCATGGGCAGTTGCCGTGCCCATTTCACCGAAAATGCGGGGCAAATGCCATTTGGGCAGTTACGGATTTTCCAAGGAGCCCGGGTGGGAGGGCTCCGGGAGGTGGATATTGCATCTGCCAGGATTCGCTCCTACGGAGATATCGGGCGAGTCTCTATTCTGAAGTTCGCCTCGAAGCCGCAGCTACCTTCGACTCCGACCCCATGCTCCAACCCTCGACCCCCTATCCCCGGCCCCCTAAGACCACCGACGCCCTAGGCTTCGCGGCCTTTGTCGAGGAGTGCCCCAGCGATCTGCTGGACCGCCTGATTCCGGGGGATCCTCTCGAAATTCGCACGCTAGTCCGGGCGCGCCTAGCCGAGCGGGCCCTTCTGTGGGATGAAGAGGCCCTCTGCCTACGGGCCCTGGCCCTCTGTGCACACCGAACGGTACAGGCCAGGCGTCGCCGCCTGGACCAGGATTGGCTGCTGGGTTTCGTGGACGAGGCCATCGGGCAGCTTGCCCTGGGGGGCGACCCCGAATCCGAGGGCGGCGCCCTTTCGATCTTCGAGCAGCTGGGGCTACCCTTGGGCTTCGAAGCCGGTTCGATTGCCAAGGCGTGCCGCGCCCTGAACTGCCTGCCCGAACTGCAGAGGCTCTGTTTTCAAGCCCTCATTATTTGCGGCCGCGACCTGGACGATGTGGCCCGAGACCTCGACCGAGACGGGGGCACGGTGGGGCGCGCAGCTCGCGTAGCCCTAGATGAGTTTTTCGGATGTTTAGTGTCACCAGAGCAGCTGCTGGGCGACCACTAAGTACCTGCTCCAGCCCCACCTTTCCACGGGACCACCCCATGAACCTGCAACCCAACCATCACAACTCCTTCGAGTCCTACTTTAGTGGCCCGTTATGGAGTCTTGGCTTGAGCCAACTAGGTCGACGCGAACTCGGTGCGGTCCACCGCCGCGAGTTGGCGGGCCTACTCACGGATGCGGCCCGGTGCTCCCTGGGCTTGAACAGCTCGTCTTCTGCGTACGGCTCCCTGCTACGGCCCGTCCTTGGGGGCTGGCGCGGCAGGGCTTTGGGTGTCCTCGACATGCTGAAGAGGGACGATCAGTACTTCGACGGGCAAGAGCTGGTGGAGCAGAGGCTGGGCGGGCAAAACCCCTCACCCGAGTTGATGATTCTCGCTGCCCTCGACCTATGGGAAGCGCCCTGGACCTACCTGATCCTTGGCCAGACTCTGCTTGCTAGAGGGGATGGCCTGAGGGCCAAGGAAGTCTACGGCGAGCTGCTACGCCAAAACGAGAGCGGCCAACTCTCCGATGGAGCCGAGTTCCCCTGGCGGGTCCGGGAGGGCTTGGGTGCCGCTTGGGAGTGCCTCGGGTCAGACGTGTTGGCCTATGGGTGCATGCGCGCCGCGGCTGAGCACAGGGGCTCGGGGACGGGCCCCCTAGTGTCGGCCTTCTTCCTGGGTCTAGACCTAGGGCGCGCCCGGGAGGCGGCTGGTTTTGCCAAGGCCTTGGATCAGCGCTTGTCGCCCCATTCCAGGCGCCTTGCCGCCTGTGCCAAGGGGCTGCGTGCGCGTGTGGACAGGCGTCAAGCCAATCGGACCGAGGGGACTTGGACACCGCCAGCGGGGTCCGTGGATCTGTTCCGGACGCTGCTGGATGGAGAGGGTGCCGGCGCGGTCTTGACCCGCGCCCTTGTGCAAAACGATGGTGGACAGGTGGGCTCTTGAGTAAGAATCTTCTGCAGCTTATCGCGCCGGAGATCGCAGGTGAGCCGGAGGACAAGGTGGCGTCGCGTATGCGGTCGGCGATTACCCTTGCACGGCTCTTATCGGCGACGGCCAGCCGGCCCCGAGTGGACTCTACAGGGTTCGACCTCGTTAGGGCCGGGCGTGAGTTAGACAAGTGCGTACGCGCGGACACCTTGCAAGTGCTCCAGCAGATGTTTTTCTTGCACCTAGAAGATCGCTCCGGTCTTGGTCCGTGGCAGCGGCCGAAGGCCCAAGTGACCCAACTGTGGAAGGGCATCGTGAGCCTCGAGGAGCGCAAGATATCGCTCGCCTTGCCAAGCCTGCCTGAGCCGGGGGAGTCTCGGGAAGATGTCGCCCTGCGCATTCTGGCGGCCGCGCTGTGCCTTGGCCTATCGGAATGCGCGTCCAACAACTGGCGCGGACACCTGGCCTTCACAAAGCAAGATCCGCTCCAGGCCGAGTCGTACTACCGGAAGGCCCTCGAGGGGGAGGGCGTGACTTTTGACGAGCGCGCCACGGCCATCGCGGGCGTAGGGGGCTGCCTCTTGGATCGAGGCGTGGTCTTCTTGGCCAGGGATTGGATGGACCGGCATTTGGACTTGGCTGCAGCTTGTCCCAAGCTGGCTCGACTTGCGGGGCTTACGAGCCTGGCTGCCGGGGACAGGTCTATGGCAGAGCAGCTGCTACGGCCGGAGCCGAGCCAACAGCTGCCGTCGGTGTTTAACAGTCTCGGAGATAGGGTGCCCAGCGTGAGGTCAGTGCTTGGCGGCTCCTTCGTTTGGAAGCCATCGGAGCCGGCAGTGGCTGCGACCCCAAGGCGGATCTCTAGGTCCGACTACGGGGCCTCGGTGCTGGTGATCATGTGTGCGCCGGGGACGACTGAGGAGTGCCTGCCCCTGCGGTGGGATCTGGCCGCGTCCGTCGGGCAGCCTACAGATGCTTGGCTGGACCGGCAGGTGGCTGCACCTTGGACGGCGGGAGAGCCCGAGCAAGCCATCGTCGCTGGGGCCAAAATGCATGTGGAGCTTGTCGAGGAAGGCAAGGTCGGGGTGCTCAGCCGCTCGTGCCTCTCCACTACCGCCAAGGCCGTGGCCCTTGTGCCCGTGACCCAGCCCGAGAGTGAAGCCTTGCTGGGATGGGTGCGGTTGGAGTTCGAGCACTGGCTTGTGCCCGACCCTAGCCGCCTGGAAGCCCTGGGGCGAGCAGCCCGGTGCGCCTTCGCTGGAGTTTCCTGCGACCGAGCTAAGCCGAGGGAGCGAACGGCCCCCTACGGCCAGCTGTTCAGCGAGTTGATGGAAGGGGTGCCCCTAGGTCGCCGCCGATGGTGGGGCTTTGTCGACGGGCCATGTGGTCCTGAGCAGGCGGCGACGGGCGGCGAGGCGCTTAGGGACTGGGAGGGCAACCCCGGTGGAAGAGGCTCCCTAAACAAGGCCTCGCGCATGGGCAAGCTGCTCCAGGGGCCGATGGCCTACGAAGGTGGCATCCAGTCTATGCACGGAGACTCCAAGGGTGGGTTGCTAACTCCTGTGCTGGGTGCCGGTGGGCCCGGGCATCCACAAGGTTGGTTGTTAGTGGAGTCCACTCGGGCCACGGATCTGGACCGCGGCCTCGCAGATGACCTAGCGAAGCGCTGCCGACTTGCGGGACCTCGGTTTGGACTCGCTCAGTTCAATGAATGGCACCAGGAGAGGTACGGGCACAGGGTTCACCTTGCTACAACGGCCCATGGGGAGCTCCCCGAAGGCCTAGGCCAGGCATTGCTAGAGTCGAATAAGGCCCCCAAGACTACAAGCCCTGTCTTTCAGCAGCTTGCGCGCCTCGGGGGACGCGCTTGTGGGGAGCCTGTTTTGATCGTCGCCTCGGCAGGCGCTGGGAAGACAGTGGCCGGTCGCTTTATTCTGTTCTGCCGGGGCTTGGAGAGAGTTGTCGAGATCAGCTTGCGTGGGTTGGGGAGTGCAGATCTTGGGACCGCTATCCGAGCCGCAAGAGATGGGGGCGTCATCCTTAAAGATGGCGAGCACCTGGACCCCGATGGTCATGGAGCCTTGGATCAGCTGCTTCGCCAACCAGATGCCGGGCGGTTTGTGGTGACCGCGAGGCAGCCGATCCTGGGCCAAGCTCCCTGGGAGGGCTTGGCTGACCGGCTCATGCGCAATCGCATCAAGCTGCCAGATATGGGCCAGCGGCGTGCTTCGATTCTGCCGTGCTTTAGGTTGCTGTTGGCCAAGGCGGCTAGGCTAGAGCGCCGGATTGCACCAGAACTGACTTCGGAGGCCGAGGGACTGCTCTGGCGCGGTGACTGGAAGGGCGGATTGCGCTCGCTCTCGGATTTTGCCCACCAGATCGTGATCTTCCACGACGGGGACACTCTCGACGGTGTTGGCCTTGCCAGGCTCGCCCTGGAACGGGAAATCAGTCTTCCCCATAGGTTGTCAAGCAAGCACCTCGACCCAATCTCGCTCTGGTCGGCCATTGAATCCACTCGCAAGAAGTGTGGAGCGATCCACAGAGGGAGGGCCGCGGCCTTGATGGGGTGGGACCCCGATACCTTGACAGCCAAGCTTAAGGCGCTAGGAATGGGAGCAGGCTAGCATCCTAGATCTACAGCCAAAAAAAGGGGCACCGACGCTGTCGCATCGGTGCCCACGAGTCTCCATCTCCCGCAAGGGAGAAAACCTTCCGACTGGCCCCCCCCGGGGCAGCCGAATGGCACTTTATTATGTCGGCGAAGGTGTTGATTTAGGTGAGTCTTAAAGACTTGCAAGTGCGATTTTTGTGGGATTAGTTCGCCGGAGAGACGGACTACACGTCGTAATCCCGCCTCTAGGTGCCTAGAACGGCGTTAGGCTGTTTCTAGAAGAGGTCTCTCTCCGTCCGTATTTTAAGATTCCTAAGGCTGCAGATTAATGGAGATCTATTTGGAATGCCGGTTGTCTTAGGTCCCAATTTAATTGGGGGTGAGTTGTCTGATTGGGGAGGGGCGATCCCTCGGAGCTTGCAAATCGCAGATTAACGGAGAAGTGGCGCCGTCACTCTCGCAACGGCGCCACTAAGTCTCCATCTCCCACACAGGGTGGAAGACCAGCGTCAATCGGCCCCCCCCAGGGCGACTGCCGCTAGCCTACTTTTCGGCCGAGCCCGGATAGCCCGGTAGGGAAACACCATTGGATCAGCCCCTTTCCCGGGATCGGGTCCAATTCGGCTTGCCCTTGGGCCCGGGGTTGATGGAAAATGCCTATGGAATACCTATGGACCCCACTTCACATACCTCAAAACAAGCTAAAAAGGCCCTCAGGCTACGCCTAGGTGGGATCGGGACCCTGCTGCTGGGCGCTGGGTATATGCTTGCGGGAGCCGGTGATCTGGCTCACCACAGGGAACTTGTGATTGGCTTAATGCTTGCCATGGGCTGCCTCTGGGCTACAGGACTGGTCCTTGTGAGGCGATTCGACGATCCCCAGCGAGTTCCAGGCGTGCTCCCCTTTGTGCTGTTGGTCGCAGTGGCTCTGCGCATCTTTGCCCTGGGAGCCGAACCCAACCTGTCCGATGACGTCTGGCGCTATGTCTGGGAGGGAGGCTTAGTGGCCGAAGGCAAGAGCCCCTACGCCCAGGCCCCCGACGCACTGGTCCTGGCCCCCGAGCGAGAAGCTTGGCCGGAGGTCTACCAGGCTATGAACAACACGGACGTGAGCGCGGCCTATCCACCCGTGACCCAAGCAGCGGCGGCTGCCGTCGTCGCCTTGTCCGGTGGCCCCACCGAAGCCGAGTCCGCCCGCTACGGACTGCGCATCTTCTTTAGCCTAGCGGACCTGCTGGTATTGCTGCCATTGGGCGTTTTGCTCCGCCGCAGAGGCCTCCCGGAAGCGCTGCTGCTCACCTGGGCTTGGTGCCCTCTGGTGGTTTACGAGTTTGCAGCCTCGGCTCACTTCGACAGCCTGGGTGTACTGCTCCTAATGAGCGCGATCGCCCTGCTTGAGCCGTGCCCCTTGGCTTCGAAACTGCGTAGTGGCCTAGGGTTGGCTGCTTTGGGGGCAGCCTTTCTGGTCAAGTTCCTTCCACTGCTGGCCTTTCCCTTTTTGCTGTGGCGGGGCACCGCGCGCCAAGTCGCCCAGCGAACGGCCGGCCTAGGCCTGGTCATCATCCTCGGCCTGCTGCCGGTCCTTCTGCTTGAGGGCGCCTTCACCGGTATCCTTGACGGCCTAGCGAACTATGGCCTGCGATGGGAATCCTGGAACTTACTGCATCGCTACGTCGAGCCGCTCTTTACGGTGTTCGGCGACCGTGACAACACCTGGACCGACCCGCGCAAGCTGTCGAAGCTGCTCACGGGAGGCCTGGCCTTTCTCTGGATCCTGAGGCTCTTCCTGCGCGGGGAAGCCCCCCTGCGCGCGACGGGGCTCGCCCTGTGCGCCTTCCTCTTGGTCTCGCCAACCCTGCACCCCTGGTACCTGGCGTGGATCATCCCGTTCCTCGCCTTCGGCTCTGGTCGAGCATGGGCGTTCTTAGTCGTGGCCTCGCCGCTTCTGTATTGGCCGCTGACATCGTGGCAAATCGACCAAGAGTGGATCGAGCCCGGGTGGCTGTGGCCCGTGGTCGCCTTGCCATTCTATGGCCTTTTGTTGCTGGATGCTTTTAGGCTGCGAGAAGCCAGGTTGGGTTCCGATGCGAGTAGATGACTTTGACTATGAACTGCCCCGGGAGTTGATCGCCCAGGCGCCAGCAGACCAGAGGGACCAGGCGCGCCTATTTTTTCGCGGATTCGACGAGTCCGGCGCGCCGCGCCAGAAGCACAGCACGATCGCCGGACTACCGGACCTCTTGCGCGCGGGCGACCTCCTAGTGCTCAACAACACCCGCGTCCGCGCAGCTAGGCTCTTTGCCCGGCGCGCGACTGGTGCGCGGGTCGAGTTTCTCTTCCTTGGACCCGTGGCTCCCGGCCAGGGCCAGCAAGCGCCCAAGCGCTGGCGCGCCCTGGTGAATCCCGCGCGTAAGATCAAGACGGGTGAGGTGCTGCACTTCGAAATGCCTAGCAGCTACGAGGGGCCCGCGCCCACCCTGCGCACCATAGAGCGACTACCCCACGACGCAGAGCCTGAAAAGCCGGGACCAACTTGGATCGTCGATTTCGAAAGCGAATTTAGCGCTCTAGAGCTCGAGGCCTTCTTCGAGCGTGCCGGGCACATGCCGCTGCCTCCGTACATCGATCGAAAGCAGGGGCAGCCCGGGGACTCGACCTCAAGCTTTGACCGCGAGCGCTACCAGACCGTGTTCAACAAGACGCCCGGTGCCGTGGCCGCGCCAACGGCGGGTCTGCACTTTACGCCCGATCTACTGCGCGCGCTTCGCGACAGGGGAGTGGGGCAGGCGACGGTGACGCTACATGTTGGGCTCGGCACCTTCGCGGCGGTCGAGGTCGAGGACACCGACGATCACCCGATGCACGCCGAGAGTTATGAGCTGACCGAGGATTCGGTGCGAGCGATCGAGCAGACCCGCGCTCAAGGCGGGCGCATCGTCTGTGTGGGCACGACCGCCGTGCGCGTGCTTGAGTCCTGCGCAGCAGGTGACGGCCAGCTGCGCCCGGGGACCGGCGAGACGCGGCTCTTCCTGACCCCCGGATCCAAGTTCCACATCTGTGATGTGTTGCTCACCAACTTCCACCTGCCGAAGTCGACCCTGTTGATGCTGGTGTCCGCCTTCATCGGCAAGGACCAGGCCCTCGCCATGTATACCGAGGCAATCGAGCGCAGGTACCGCTTCTACAGCTACGGCGATGCGATGCTGCTCGAGCGAGCGCGAAACGAATGAGAGGGCTCGCCTAGCTGGCGAGTTGGTTCCGCAGGTCCAAGACGGCGGCAACGGGATCCTCTGCGCCTAAGATTGCGCTCGAGGCCGCCACTCGGCCCACGGGTCGCAGCTCGGTGACGTTGAGGTAGTCGATGCCGCCGATGGGGAATACGGTGAGGTGCGTCGCCGTGTCTGCCATCCACGCGCGCTCGGCTCCGACTCCGCGGTCGTAGCCCTTGGTCGCCGTCGGGAAGATCGGGCCGAAACCGAGGTAATCCACGGGCTCCTCGGTGGCAAGCATGACCTGGGCGAAGTCGTGGGTCGAGCGGCCGATCAAGGCCGAGCCGCCGAGCAGTTGCCGGGCTTCCTTGCCGCACAGGTCGTCCTGGCCGAGGTGGACGCCGTGGATCTCGCCGTCGGCATCCCCGGCGCCCAGGGCAAGGGCCACGTCCACGCGGTCATTGATCAGCACGGGCAGCTCCAATCCCACGTGGGAGTGCAACACGTCCAGGACCTTCTGGGCACCATCGAAGAGATCCCTCGCACCGGTCTTGATACGGATCTGTAGGGCGTCGATGTGGGGCAGAACCTCGTCGAGGATCTCGAGGCTACTGCCCTCTCCGCCGCGACAGAGCTCCGGCGTAAACAGCAGCATCACGCGGCTGCGACGAAGGCGGTCGGCCCGGGCTTGGCGCTTCGGGTGCAGGAGATCGTCGGGATCGGCCATGGGCGGGCGCTGGCTCTAGCAGCAGCCCTCTTCCGGATCGCAGCAGGATGCAGGCAGGCTGTTCTCGCGCTCGACACCAAACTTGGTCTCGGCGGGAGTTCGCAGGCCGTCGGTCGCGCAGTCAAAGAGCACAGCATCTTCGGCGCTAACTTCGTTCAAGGGGCGGACCGGGGTGAACTGACCCTCATAGGGAGCGCTGGTCAAGATGTCGAAGGTCTTGCGGCAGACGGCGGTGCGCTCGCCCCGGCGAAGGACGTGGCCGTCGTCGTCGCGGACCTCGCTGAAGGGGCCGTTGTAGACGACGGCCTCCTTGTGGTCCATGCACACTCCCTCTTTGCCCTTGTACGCGATGACGGTCATCGAGCGGAACTCGATGCCCTCGACCACGGCCCAGGGCTCGTTCTGGTACACGGCGATCTCGACACCGTACAGACCGGCATCGGCAAAGGCCTGGAGGAAGCGGTCCTCGCGCATGGCGCCACTGATGCAGCCGCTCCAAAGCTCGGGATCGTTCTGCATGGCGAGAGGGACGTCCTCGTCGCTGACGATGTCCGAGATCGCCGCGCGTCCGCCCTTCTTGAGCACCCGCGCGATCTCGCTGAACATCTCAGCCTTCTCGTCGCTACCCACAAGGTTGAGTACGCAGTTTGAGAGCACCAGATCCACGGAGCCGTCGGGGATCATCGGCTCCTCGGTCCGCAGGCGCGCCTTCTCGGCCTCGAAAGCCTCGGCGCTGACAAGATCCGTGACGGGGTTGGCCTGGAGCCACGCGGCGACCTTGTCCCGGTCGAGGGCGAGGTCCTGGATCCAGCCGTGGCGAAACTCGACATTGTGCCAGCCGATCTTGTCGCCCACTTCCTTCTGGGTGCGACGGGAGAGGTCCAGCATATCGTCCGTTGCATCGACGCCGATCACGCGGCCATCGGGTCCGGTCACCTGGCTGGCCATATAGCAGATCTTCCCACCACCCGCGCCGAGGTCGACCACCACGTCGCCCTTGTGCACAAACTTGCTGGGATCACCACAGCCGTAGTCCCTATCAATAATTTCTTGGGGCAGAACCTCGAGCAGGCTGGCGTCGTAGTCAACGGGGCAGCAGAGCTCGGGAACAACGGCTTGGGCGCCCTTGGCGTAGCGATCGCGGACAGTTTCGATGATGCTCATGGCAAGTTTGGTAATAATGAAGGCGCGGAACGGCCATCAGGTGAAGTTGCTTGGTTTGCACCCCTTGGAAAGTCACTGGGGGCCCAAAGCCATGTTTTTTCAGGCGCACAGGATAGCCGCTGGGGGCCAAGTTTTGCGTGTATGTTGTGTTTACTTCCCTATCCAAAAACACCGTTTCATGGGACCTTTTAGTCTCCATGACCCGTCTCAGTGCGGTCCGTATCCTTGGCCTCCACTTATTCTCCCTCCCAATCACCCCGTTCTTATGTTCCCGTCCTACCTACGTTTCTCCTCTCTCGGCTTAATCGCGAGTAGCTTCTTCCTTGCCCCCGCGGCGGCTCAGCAGCTCGAATACACCCCGGGTACATTCACCAACCCGAAGCGCTGGACCGAAGGTGTGGAATGTGCCGACGTCGACAACGACGGCGACCTGGATGTCTTCTTTGCGGAAGGCGACGGCTTCGCCAGTGCCGGAGCGAAGCGTCAGAACCTCCTGATGATCAACAAGTTCGAGGTCACCCCGTTCACGTTTGCCAATGAGAGTGTCGCGCGACTTGGTGTGCACAGTTCGAATGCGAAGTCTGTTGACACGGGCGATGTCGACGGCGACGGGTACGTGGATGCCATGTTTGCGAACGCGTTTAACACGGACCGGCCCTTCCTCTACATGAACGTGGGTTCGACCCAGCCCGGCTTCTTTTCTTTCGAGGGTTCGGCTCGCGGGTTCACGACCAACTACAGCTCCGCCTCTTCCAACTTCGCTGACCTCGACAACGATGGTGACCTGGATGTCATCATCTCGGACTCGGGCAACAGCTTCCTCGGTGGTTCGGGTGATCGTCCCCACCTCTACTTCAATGACGGTAACGGCTTCTTTACTGAGGATGCTGTCGCGCTGAACGCGCCGATCAAGAAGGCCCACATGGATGTGCAGTTCGCTGACGTTGACGGCGACTGGGACTTGGACTTCCTTGGCCTAAACCGCGCAACGACCCACTTCCTCCTGTTGAACGACGGTGCCGGTAACTTTACCAATGCCTCGAGCACGATTCCAAACACCTCGAGCAACGTCTACGAGGCCGAAGTCGGCGACTTGGACGGCGACACGGACATCGATATGTTCTTCGTGAGCCTTGCGGGTTTTGATGAAGGCCCTATGTACAACAGCTTGGCTCAGTCAGGCACCATGGGCTGGACCAAGGGTGCAGACTCGGGTAGCTCGGACGACAACGAGATCGTTCTCTTTGATTACGACAACGATGGCGACTTTGACTCCCTCGTCGGGTCCCTCGGCTCCCGCGAGAAGGTGATGCGTAACAATGGCAATGGAATCTTCAACATTGTCAACGGAGTGATCACCACGGTTGGTGACCCGACCTTGGACATGACGGTCGCTGACCTTAACAACGACGGTCGGTACGACGTGATCACAACCAACGGTGAAGGCCAGTCCCAGAACACCTGGGATTCCAAGCTCTACACCAACAAAGGCAGCAGAGATATCCTGTCGCCGGTGGTCGTTCGCCAGGAAGAGGTTGTCAGCGGTAGCACGGGACCCTGGATCATTCGCTCAGAGATCCGGGACCAGGTAATTGATGACGGACTGCACTATGTCAAGGCTGAGCTGGACTACGTCGTCCGTACCGGTCCGATGACAGCCGATGTGAACGCCCAGAACCTGCTCTTCACCCCGGCTGCCCTTACCATTGCGGCGGGCACCACAGTGACCTGGACTAACAACGATGGCAGCGCATTCCACACGGTCACCTCGTCGACCCCGGACTACGACTTTGATTCGGGCCTCTTTGGCCCCGGTCAGACCTTCAGCCACACCTTCGTTCGCCCCGGGACCTACGACTACATCTGCACTCCCCATGTCGGCTTCGGCATGGTCGGTACGGTGACGGTTACGGCCGGTACCTCCACGACCTCGGGCGTGACGGACATGGGCGCTGGCGGAATGTTCCGCTTTCAAATGGAGGACACCGTCAGTGGTGCCACGGACGTCGTCTACGAGCGTCGCTTCACTGACTCTGCCCGCAACGTCACGGTCACCGATGTCGTCATCGTTCCCGTCACCGGTTCCGGTACGGGCGGTAGCTTCACGGTCTATGGTACAGGCGCTTCTGCGGCCAACTACATGTCAATCGCTGGCGTCGGCGGTCCGAACATTGGCGACAACTTTTCGGTCGTGACCTCCGGCGTGACGGTTGCTGGTGTACTTCAGCTTACGAGCTTGGTCCAGACTAACACCCCGGCTTTCGGTGGCATCATGCTTGCCGATTTCACCAGCCCCCTGCTGGCCTTGAACTTCTTCCCCGCTGTGGGCGGAGTCTCGACCTTCAACGCCTTCGTTCCCAACAACCCGGTTCTGGTCGGTCTGGACGTCTACTTCCAGTCTGGCTTCCCTGATGCTGGTCTGCCCGGCGGTGTTGCCCTGTCCGATGGCCTGCACCTGAAAGTCGGACTATAGGCACTGAGTTCGAGGCAGGTCTTTGCGCTCGCCTCGAACACCAACTACTCTAAGGCCCATGCGGACTGCCTCTTTAGCGAGTGCCTGCATGGGCCTTTTCGTGTCCACCTCTTTCGCGCAGCAGTTCGAAGAGATTGGGCAGCGGGCCCTGCCAGGCGTAACGACGACATCGGGTTCGCCCGACGTGAACTGGATCCTTGAGGTTAACGGTGGCGGCGTCGTGCTCGGGGACTTTAGTGGGACGGGCAACCTCGACCTTGTGGTCGTGGACGGCTCGACACCCGAGCGCGTGCAGGCAGGCAAGCCCGGCGAGGCTCCGCGCCTGATGCTGAGCCAGGGCGACGGTACCTTCGCCCTCGCGGGCGAGGACTGGGATATGGCCGGCGGGCGATGGGGCATGGGGGGTGTGGCAGGCGACCTAAACGGCGACGGCGCCTTGGACCTGGTGGTGACCGAGTGGGGGAGAGACCGGGTGTTCCTGGGCGGCGACGGCTTCCAAGAGGTGACCGCAGGCGCGGGTCTCGTGGGTTCCTTTTGGGGTTCGAGCGCGGCCTTGCTGGACGCGGATGCGGACGGAATCTTGGACCTGGTAGTGGTGAACTACTTGGACTTCGACTTTGATCAAGTGGCGTCGCGCACCAGCGGCGATTGCACTTGGAAGGGCAGGCCCGTGAACTGCGGACCCGAGGGATTGGACGCCCAGGCGGATCAAATCTATCGAGGGAAGGGCGACGGGACCTTCGAGAGCTTTGGCGCCGGCATTGGCTTCGTTCCCAGGGCGTCCGCATTTGGACTCGGGGTCGTGACCGGTGATTTTGACGCCGATGGCGACACGGATCTCTACATCACAAACGACTCGACGCCAAACCACCTCTGGGAGAATGTGGTCGCGGAGAGCGGACGCAGCTTTAAGGAGGTGGCCATGCGCCGCGGCGTCGCGGTGGATGCGAATGGCCGCGAACAGGCGGGTATGGGTGTCGGCACGGGTGACGTGGACGGCGACGGGCGTTCGGACTTCTTCGTAACGAACTTTAGTGGCGAGAACCACTGCCTCTATCTGTCGGGGAACCGCAGGAGCTACCGCGAGCGCTCACACATGACAGGCGTCGCGGGTACGAGCACACCTTTGCTTGGCTGGGGCGCCGGACTGGCCGACCTAGACAACGATGCGGACTTGGACCTATTTGCATTCCATGGGCACGTGTATCCCCAGGCGGACCGCGCAGGCACGGACACGGCCTATGGGCAGTTGGATTACTTGATGCGGAATACGGGCACCTTAGAGGAGCCTCGTTTTGCGCCGGAGCCCTTGAGTGCGCGAGCGCCGTCCGTGTCCCGTGCGGCGGCGGTGGGGGACTTAGATGGGGACGGCGACCTGGACCTGGTGGCCGTGGATCGTGGCGGGCCGGTGCGGGTCCTGCGGAACGAACTCAAGCCAAGCGCGGGTAGTTGGCTTGGTGTGCGATTGTTGGATCGAACCTGTGCCAACAGCGCAGGCGTGGGTGCGCGCATCGAGCTGGACTTTGCCGTGGAGGCTGGCGACGGAGGCGAGGGCTCGGTTCTCACCCTGCGGCGCGAGATCACCGTCTCGGGTGGCTTCCAAGCGGGTTCGCCCGCGGAGGCGCACTTTGGATTAGGGGATTTGGGCGTGCCGATTGCCGGTCGGGTCTATTGGCCGTCGGGAGATCGCGAGGCGCAAGATGTGCCGGGTTCGCTCTTAGAGAACATAGGCAAATGGAACCAGATTGAGAGGCCTTCCAAATGAGCACAGTTCACTTGATGGGCCGACAAAAGGTCTCGCTGCGGATTGGAGGATCCCCAACGCTGTGGCTTGGACTCCTGGGCTGGGCGCTGGTTTTGGCTGGACAGACTGCCGCTGCCCAGGAGCCGACCGATGGGGCTGTTGAGCCGAAGGCACCCGCCCTTAGCCTTCCCGCGGCCAACAACCTCGACAGACTGGGACTGGACGATGTGGCCCGCGCCCAAGGGGGCGCTTGGTCTAACTTCTTCGTGGAGAACCAGCCCAACCCCGAGATCATGGCCACGGTCCCAGCCCCGATTGCGGGCTTGGCGAGCCAGGCCCAAGCTAGCTATAGCCAGGCCGACTTTCCCGCCTGCCTGGCCCAGAGCCGCGAGGTTCTGCGCATGCTGCCAGACTTTCCCCCGAGCCTGCTGGTCTATGGCACCGCGGCCTTCCGATTACGGCGCTATGGCGACTGCAGGATTGCCCTCGATCGCTTTCGAGAGGTCGCCCCATCTGAGGTCTGGCGCACCCAAGTCCTCGGCCACGCGCTCTACTCCCTAGGCGAGTTCGAAGCCGCCCGTGACCACTATCTTGCAGTGATGGAGAGCGCGCCGGATCCTAGGGCGGTGAGCCTAGGGGCACGCCGGGGCCTGGCCCTCGCTAGTTACCGTATGGGCAAGACTGCGGACGCCCTGCTCGGTCTAAACGGGGTCGTTTTGTTGGCGCCAGGGGATGCCGAAGCTCACGCCTGGATCGCCCAAGTTCACTTTGATCTCGAGCAGCTGGACGACGCACTGTCCGCGGCCCGCAAGGCCATGCAACTTGCACCCTATGAGCCCCGCGCTTACTTCCTCGCCTACCGCGCACTCTTCGAAATGGCTGACTTGGCCCAGACAGACGAGGCGGCCCAGGCCTTCGAGTCGGAAGCCCAAAGGCTTCAGGCAAAGTGGGTGGCCCTTAGCGCCGCCGCCTCGGAGATCAACACCTTGCACAACCGCCTCCTTTTCCACGTCGGCGATCCAGCCTTACTGCGCGCCTTGGCGAATCAGCACAAGGCCCTTGGGGACATCCCTAGCCTAATCCAGACCCTCGAGTCCCTCATCGACACCTCCGACTCGTCCGATCCTACGACCCTTACTCGTCGTATCTTCGCTATGGATTCCCTGCGCGCAGTGGGCGCAGACGACCAAGCCGATGCCCTCAAGGCGGCCACCACGGAGCTCTTTCCCGGCGTCGAGGGGCTGCCTGAGTAGGTCGCCCTGGCGTTCGAAGTCCTTGGCTTGCTTGGCCGGCGCACCAGCAGTGGGGCAAAAAGCGGGCTGCTAGCACCCGTGACGCCCACTCGGGCAACGGCGGCGTCGATGGAAAGCAGTCTCCGGTACCCTGCCGCGGGCCGAATCATGTAGACTGCTCCGCCCAAAAAGCCAAGCAACCTCCTTCCTGCCCCGGCGACTCCCATGCATGACGATATCGAAGAAGTTCTTTTCTCCACCGAGCAGATCCTTAGCGGGATCATTCGAGTGGCAGATGAGTTGACTCGCGATTACGGCGGCGATGACTTCGTCGTCGTTGGCGTGCTGAAGGGGTCGGTCGTTTTTGTGGCGGACCTAGTGCGCAACATTCCCGCGAAGCTAGAGATGGCTTTCGTGGGTGCATCGAGCTACGGCGCGGGCACGACATCAGGCGACCTCAAGCTAAACTTCTTTCCGATGGACGAAGAGATCCGCGGACGTCGCGTTCTGCTGGTGGACGATATTCTCGACACCGGTCGCACGATGTCGCGACTTAAGAAGGAGATGTACGAGCGCGGAGCCTCGGACGTGAAGACCTGCGTCTTCCTGGACAAGCCCTCCCGCCGCGCGGTGGACATGGAAGCCGACTACGCGTGCTTCGAAGTCAAAGACCTGTTTGTGGTCGGCTACGGCCTAGACTACGCGGGTCGCTACCGCAACCTGCCCTATGTCGGCGCTCTGAAGCCCGAGCACTACGCCGACCTGAACAGCGCCCTCGTGGAAGAGCACGAGGATGAGACAGCGAGCTGCGGCTCCTAGATAACAAGAGATCGAACAACTGGATCGCGGCCGAAGAGGGCCGGGATATAACGCCAAGCCATAGACGGTGCGGCACAACTTGAGAAGACGGCGATCACGCCCCCTGGCTGCCACGGCACCCTCGGGCGCAGCGCCTTGCAAACAAGCGCGTCTGCGCAAACAGGAGTATCGAAGTGGTAGAGGTGATGGTGGTCGTGGCTGAGCGCGCGGGCATGGAGTTAGATGAACTCCTGTGTCTCGAGCGTCCGGCTCTCAACAAGGGGTTCTTTCGGCGCAACATTCGCGACGGTGTGATTACCGTGGACGGGGCCGAGATCTTGCCCAATCACCGCGTCCAAGAGGGCGAGGTGGTGATCATGAACTTTGATCAGGACACTCTGTACCCGCGTGCCCTGCACGCGCCCAGTGTGAAGCTCGAGGTCATCTTCGAGAACGACGACATCATCGTCGCCAATAAGCCCGCCGGCGTGGCCTCTGAGCCCGAGCGCTGGGCCGCCGAGAGTGGCTCCATGGCCGGCGCATTTCTCGCCCACGCCCTGGGCCACGAGCCGGTGAACGACGAGGACGAGGACAGCCTGGAGTGGCGTCCGCGCCTCTTGCACCGTCTGGACAAAGACACCTCGGGTGTGCTGGTCGCCGCAAAGAACCTAGACGCCGAGCGCGTACTGCGCACCGCTTTCGAGGGCGCCGCCAAGACCGGTGCCCACGACATCGAGAAGACCTATTTGGCCCTGGTCGAGGGGGAGTGGCCCCATGACGACGAGGTCCTGCTGGACGGAGCCATCGGCCCCGAGGAGACCCTGGGGCGCCGCGAGCGCCGCCGCTTGGGCATCACCACCAAGGCTCGCAAGAATGCGAACCGCATGACGGTGCTTCCGGATGACAAGAAGGACGCCAAGGCCGCCCGCACACGAGTGACCGTGGAGCAGCGCTTCCGCGGCTTCACGATGGTTCGCTGCTCGCCCGAGACCGGCCGAACCCACCAGATCCGCGTGCACCTCGCCCACGCCGGATTCCCCCTTGCCGTGGATACCCTCTACGGCCGTCTCGACGACCTCAAGTTGTCGGACATCAAGAGCAGATACCGACCGAAGCCAGGCCGGCCCGAGAGGCCCCTGATCGATCGACTCACCCTTCACGCCCTCGAGATCGACCTGCCCGATCCGAGCGAGGACGGGAAGCGCTTGGTTGTTCAAGCGTCGCTCCCCGCTGATTTTCAACGCATAACAAGGCAGCTGGCCAAGGTAAGGCCCTACAAAACATGAGACTTAAACAACGACCCGGTGACTTCCACGTTCGCGAATTGCTGAACGACAACTACCTCACGGAAAAGGGTGACTACGCGGTCTACCGCATCACCAAGAAGAAGATGACAACGCCCGAGGCCATTAAGGCCCTGGCTACCGAGACGGGACTCGAAACCGGCGACATCAAGTTTGCCGGACTAAAGGACCGTCAAGCGGTGACGACGCAGTACATGAGCGTGCCGCGCAAGCACAACCAGGTGACTCTGAACGAAGGCGATCTGCGCATTGAACATGCGGGCTACGCGGAATCGGAGCTGACCAGCGACCACAGTCGAGGCAACGGATTCGAGATCACCGTGCGCGCACTCTGGCGCGAGGACGTGCGCGTCCTGCGGAACAACCTGGACGGCGTTCGCGAGCACGGCCTGATCAACTACTTTGACGACCAGCGCTTTGGCAACCTGCGCCACGACCAGGGATGGGTTGCCCGCGAGCTGATGTTGGGCAACATGGAAGAGGGTCTGAAGCGCATGCTGTTCTGGCCCTCGCCCTTCGACTCGGCGCGCTACGAGCGCTACAAGGGTGACATCGGTCGCAACTGGGGCAACTGGAGCAAGTGTGCGGGCATCAGCCGCGGCTTTGGCGAGCACTTCTCGATCTTCGATCACCTCGAGAAGAACCCTGAGGACTTTGCCGGCGCGTTCTACTTCGCGCCCTCGCGAATCCGCTTGATCCACCTGTATGCGTACCAGAGCCACATCTGGAACCGCGCGGCTGCCCTGCTGATTCGCGACGCTTGTGCCAAGGAAGAGCGAACGGTGCTGTCCTCGGACGAGGGTGCACTGCCTACCTTTGAAGGTGCCCCTCCCGCGGACTTGGTGATGCGCGCGGGACTGCGTCTGCCGGGCTCGCGCTTGGAAGACTGCGGCGACGATAAGGCCGTCTTCGAGCGCGTTCTCGCCGCCGAGGGCCTGACAGCCGAGCAGTTCCACATCGAGGGCGTCTCGGGCTTCGCACTAAAGGGCGAGGACCGCCCCTTGGTCGTCGTCCCCGGGCACCTGCGCGTGCGCCCTGCAGAAGAGGATCGCCTGAACCGCGGTTGCAGTCTCGTTAAGCTTCGCTTTGAGTTGCCCCGTGGTAGCTACGCGACGTTGGTCGTAAAGCGCATCTTTGAGATGAGCGCCGAGATGAAGCTTGAGCAGGAAAAGCGCGAGCGCGAGCGGGACGAGAATCCCGAGGGCGGACGCGGTTCAAGGTTTGGCGGCGGTAGCTTCAACAAGCGCCAAGGCCAGGGCTTCCAGGATCGTGGACGTGATCGCAACCGCGATGACAGCGCTCCGAACCAAGAAAGCCAGGGTGGCTATCGTCGCCAAGAGGGCTCCTTTGCCCGTGGCGGCGGCGGTGGTTACCAAGGCGGCAACCGCGAAGGCGGAGGCGGCTACCGAGGTGGCGGCAACCGCGAAGGCGGCGGCTACCAAGGCCGCGGTGGCGGCGGTGGTTACCAGGGCGGCAACCGCGAGGGCGGAGGCGGCTACCGAGGTGGCGGCAACCGCGAAGGCGGCGGCTACCAGGGCCGGGACTCCGGCGCATCGAGTGGCGGCTACAAGCCGCGCACGGAGAGCCCCGATTCAGCCCCGAACACCGGCGGCGCCTATCGTCGCTCGGGCGGCGAGGACTACAAGCCGAAGGACTCCGCACCGGCCGCAAAGCCCAGCGGCGGCAACCCCTGGGGTAGCGGCGGCTCGAAGGGCTCAGACTCTTCCTCCTCGAAGTCCGAAGAATAGGTAACCTAGTGCAGGCGGGTCGCTCCCAATCGGGCGGCCCGCCTGCGCGACTATCCTTCCCCCCCCTCAAAATCGAAAGATTGAAACTGGTACTTTTCCATGACTGAAGAACTCATCGTCGGCGTAATCGGCGGCTCTGGCCTGTACGACATTGACGGCTTGACGGACGTGAAAGAGGTCGCACTCTCAACACCCTTTGGCGAGCCGAGCGACGCCTTCATCACCGGTGTTCTGGACGGCGTCAAGATGGTCTTCCTTCCGCGCCACGGCCGCGGTCACAAGGTGAGCCCGTCGGAGATCAACTTTCGCGCGAACATTTGGGGCATGAAGCGCCTAGGCGTCAGCCGCATCCTGTCGATCTCAGCCGTGGGCTCCATGCGCGAGGACATCGTGCCCGGCGAGTTCGTGGTCATCGATCAGTTCTTTGATCGCACGCGCCACCGCGTGGACACCTTCTTCAACAAGGGCTGCGTGGCCCACGTCATGTTCGCGGACCCTGTCTGCGGCGACCTGCGCAAGAACCTGATTGAGGCCGGGAACCAAGCGGGCGTCAAGACCCATGACGGCGGCACCTACGTCAACATGGAGGGCCCCCAGTTCTCCACCCGCGCGGAGTCGAAGATCTACCGCAGCTGGGGCGTCGACGTGATTGGAATGACTAACTTGCAAGAGGCTCGCCTCGCCCGCGAGGCCGAGATCTGCTACTCAACCGTCGCCATGGCTACGGATTACGACTGTTGGTACGAGGGTCACGACGACGTGACCGTAGAGGCTGTGCTCGAGGTGATGGCCGCCAACGTCGGTAACGCCCGCGCCTTGATCAAAGCAGCTGTCCCCAAGATCTCTAGCCAAGCAAATAGCAGTTGTGGTTGTGGAGATGCCCTTCAATTCGCCATCATGACAGCTAAGGACAGCATCCCCGCAGAAGCCCGCGAGCGCCTCGGCCTTCTGATCGACAAGTACCTTTAGGACTTCCACATGCCCCAAGCGCCTGAAACCGCACCGTACCACCAGCTTCTCTCGACGGCGACAGTTGCTGCGGGAGGGCTGTTTCTAGCGTTGACTTCGTCCTGTCGCTCCAGCAACGAGGACGTCGAGGCCATCCTAAAAGCTGGCCTCGAGTCCGCAGGCCTTAGCGAGCAAGCCTGGCACCTTGGCCCACGGGTCCACGTAGCCGACACGGGCCCTGCGCGCTTTGTGCCCGCCCTGCTGGATGCCTACGACGCGGACGCAGCGATGGAGACCGTTACCTTCGCGGACGGCTACTACCGGGCGCCAGGAAACGAGGGCTACGAAGCGGTTGTCGAACACTTGATCGGCAAGCTCGAGGCTGCGGGCTTTGACCGCGGCGACCCGCGGTTGACCCTGCGCGTAATCGAGACGCCCATGGAAAAGCCCGCCTGGACCCCGCGCTCAGCGCAGGTCATCTTGCACGCTGGGGCCGCGGGCGACATTATCCTGCACAACTTCCAGAACGCGGGGGACATCGATCGCACGGTACTGCCCCTTGGCGCGCCTTCGTGCAAGGTTACCGGGCGTGTTTGCTTTTCCCTTGGGGACGTGCAGCCTGGTGACATCCTGGTCACTAAGGCGCCCCTGTCCTCGACGATCAGTCGCGCCGAGATCGCAGGCGCATCGGCGGTACTCTCGGCCCAACTCCAGAACTTTAACGAGGATCCGACCGGCGCCAATCGCCATATGGATGCGGTGCTCTACAAGCGGCTCTCCGAGCCTAGTACCCTGCCGGTCGCACAGATCTCACCGGCCAGCTTCGAGCGCATCGAGCAGGCCGCCAGCGCCAGCCCCGACGGCGTGAAGCTCAGCTACCACGCCGTGGTTGACCTTGACCAGCGCCCGATGCGCACCCTCGAAGCCCGCATCGTTGGCCACGAGCGTCCGGATGAGTGCACCGTCAGTGTGGCCCACATCCAAGAGCCCGGCGCCAGCGACAATGCCTCCGGCGTCGGCGGCCAACTCGAGGCGGCTATCGCCACATCGAGAATCCTAAAGGCCGGAATGGTTCCCTGGCCGTCCCGCAGCATCGCCTTTGTCTGGGGCGACGAGTACACCCAAACCGAGATCTGGCTCGAGGACACGAAGCTCGAGCCTGTGGTCGGAATCTCCTCGGACATGATGGGCAACTCGCCCGAGCTGACGGGATCGATCTGCCTACTAGAGCGCACGCCCGACCCCGGTGGCGCGATGCCCCTGGCGCCGGATGTGCACACGCCCTGGGGCGCGGGCGAGGTTACTGGTGAGATGGTCAAGCCCAACGGCTTCGCGATCGTCGCGCGCTGCGCCATGATCGACGTAGCCCTGTACACCCGCGAGCCGAACGAGGCCGGCACCGCTCCCGAGGTGACCTGGCAGACCGCCGACCACCCCTGGGAGGGTGGCAGCGACCACGACGTCTTCAATGCGGCAGGAATACCGGGCGTCTTGATCTGGCACTTCACCGACTTTACCTACCACACGAGCCTAGACCGCATGAACATGGTGGATGGCGAGGAACTCAAGCGCGCCGAGGTCGTGTTGGCTTCGACCTTGCTCGCCATGGCGGATCCCCAGCCCGAAGACCTGAGCCGGTACCTGATCTCCCTGGGCCACGAGATGATCACGCGTACGAGCTCGGCCGAGGAGGCCGAGGAGCCGGGTCTAGTGGCCGCTTGGCGTGAGTGGGAGCGCGGCGCCGGCGCTTGGCTACGGGCCGAGTGCCTTCGCATTCCGGCCGAGGAGGCCCTGACGACGGCCACCGCCGCCGAGCGCGCCTCCGCAGAGGCGGCCGAAGCCTTCTACGCCGCCCAAGCCCAATAACCGAACTCAACCCAGAGACAACATGCTTGCCCTGCTCCTCTTCAGCCTGCTCGCCCCAAACCCTCCCAAGGCTCCCGCGCCCAGCTCGCCCCTGGCCCTGGGCCCAGGGCTCGGTGATCTGACCCTGCGGACCTTAGATGGTAACGGCGACTGGGACGCCAAGTTCGACTTCAATGGCGCGGCCTACAAGAGCACGCGCGTCAAGGGTGCGCCCGAAAGTCTGGATCTGGATCGCTTCGGTGGCCGGCTCGAGCTGCAACACAGTATGCCCGCCGAGCAGGTGGTCTCCCTCGGCTTCGAGTACGAGCGCTTGGCCTACGGCAACAACTACATGCTTGGCGGCACCACGGCGCCCCTGCACTCGGCTGACCACTGGCGTGTGGACGCGACCTGGTTCGGTGCCCAGGACGCTCCCATCCCATGGTTCGCCAGCGCGCGGGCGGAAGCGGGCTTGGTGGATGGAGCCAAGCCCCTGGACGAGCTGACCTTCGGCGGCAACCTGGGCGCTACTGTCCCCCTAATGGAGCATGTCGGCGTAAAGCTCGTGATCGATGTCAATGAGCGCCACGAGGACGATGTGCGGATCCTGCCCCTAGCTTTGCTCGACTGGCGCATTAGCGAGGCCTGGCACCTTGGTGACCAGGCCGGCGGCTGGGGCCTGGGCTTCCAGGGCAATCCTGCGACCAACTACTTCCTGAGCGTAAATCTCGAAGAGCGCGGCTATAGGCTGGGCAAGGAGAGCGGCGCACCGGACGCGGCGATCTACGACGAGGAGCTCTCTCTCCGGGGCGGTATGGTCTGGCATCCCAATCCGGGCCTCAAGGTGGACCTCTTCGTAGGGCTTGCGGAGCGCGAACTTGAGCTGCGGGACGACGGCGAGGGCCTTGGGACGATCGAGACCGACGATGCGCTATTCGGTGGGATCCGCCTGTCTTTGGGCACTTCCTATTTGAAGTAGCGCCCTTATAACCCTGATGACTTTTGCGTCTCGAGCAGATCGCCACCTAGATTCTTCAATTCGTGCATACGTCTGAACGCGCAACGGGCGAAAATCTCCCATTATGGGAATCGATTTCGAGAGCGAATACGGCGTCAACGCGGGCTATGTAGAGGAGCTTCACGGCAAGTGGCTCACCAATCCAAAAGCGGTGGAGGACAGCTGGGCGGAGATCTTCGCGCGCCTGGATCCCGCCGGGGCTGAGAAAGCCGCTGCAGCGCCTGCTAAGGTTCCCACGCCGAGAGCAGAGGCTACCAAGGGCTCTTCTCCCATGGAGTCCGACGAGAGCAACGAATACGAGAAGCTCAAGGGCGTCTCGCGGCTGATCGTTAAGAACATGACGGCAAGCCTAGAGGTCCCTACCGCAACCACCGTGCGCGTTGTACCGGTGAAGCTGCTTGATGAGAACCGGCGCCTGATCAACGAGCACATGGCCGTCCGCGCCCTGGGCAAGGCCTCTTACACCCACATCATCGCCTTTGCCATGATCCGCGCTCTAGGGGAGATGCCCCGGGTTCAGAGCGCCTTTGAGGAGAACGACAGCGGTATCTGGAGGCGCGTCCCGAAGCACGTCAACTTCGGCCTGGCCATCGACATCCCCGGTGCTGGCGGGGCACGCCAGCTGGTGGTGCCTAAGGTGCCCGAAGCCGAGACCTTGAAATTTGGCGATTTCTACAAGGCCTACCAAGGCATCGTTGAGCGAGGCCGAGACGGCAAGTTGACGGGCGAGGACTACGCGGACTGCACGGTCACCCTGACCAACCCCGGTGGCTTCGGCACAACCATGAGCGTGCCGCGCCTGATGTCGGGCCAAGGCTTGATTCTGGCCGTGGGCAGCATCGGCGTGGCCCCGGAGATGCGCGGCATGTCCCGGGCGACCCTGGCGGCCAACGCCATCGGTCCCGTCATGACGATCACTGCGACCTACGATCACCGCGTCATCCAAGGCGCCGAGTCCGGGATCTTGCTGCGCCGCGTGGAGGAGCTCCTCAGTGGCAAGGACGAGTTCTACGATAAGATCTTCTGCGACCTGCGCATTCCCTGGTCGCCCGTGCGCGGCGCATCGGATGCGTCCTTATCCTTAGGGCTCGGAGGCAGTGGCACGGAGCAGGACAAGCTCGACCAGCGCGCCAAGGTTTGGCAGCTGGTAAATGCCTACCGCTCTAGGGGCGGGCGCTTGGCGGATCTCGATCCTCTTGAGTACATCCCCGACCCAATCGCGTCCCTGGATCCTGCGACCTACGGCTTCACGGTCTGGGACCTGGACCGCACCTTCAGCTCGGGCGACCTGTCCGAGGTACCGACGATTACCCTGCGCGATATCCTCGTGCAGCTGCGCCGGGCCTATTGCCGCCGCTGGACCGTCGAGTATATGCACATCCAGAGTCGCAGTAAGAAGATGTGGTTGCGTGGCCAGGTTGAGAACCCGGCGAACGCAGCGGAGATCGACAGCGAGGATCGCGTGCGCATCTTGACCATGCTCAGCCGCGCAGAGAATTTCGAGCGCTTTCTGCACGCCACCTACGTCGGCAACAAGCGCTTCTCCCTCGAGGGTGGCGACAGCATGATCCCGGCCCTGGCCGCGATCCTGGATCGCGCAGCCGAAGGCGGCGTCGAGCGCGTGGTGATAGGCATGGCCCACCGCGGCCGGCTGAACGTGCTGGCCAACATCATGGGCAAGAGTCGCGCGCAGATCTTCCGCGAGTTCGAAGGCGTGCTGCTGCCCCTCTCCCAAGAGGGCTCCGGCGATGTGAAGTACCACCTTGGCCAGCGTGGCACCTACCACACCTACCGAGGGAAGCAAGTCGAGGTCGTTCTATGCGCCAACCCGAGCCACCTCGAGGCCGTGGACCCGGTGGTGTGCGGTATGACCCGCGCCTACCAGGACACGATCGAAGACATCGACCGCAGCCGTGTGCTGGCCGTGCAGATCCACGGCGACGCGGCGTTCAGCGGCCAGGGTGTTGTTCCCGAGACCCTGAACCTGTCCCAGCTAGACGGCTACACGAACGGCGGCACCGTGCACATCGTCGTAAACAACCAAATCGGCTTCACCGCCAGCCCCAAGGACACGCGCTCGACCTACTACTGCACGGACGTGGCCAAGGCAGTCCAGGCGCCCATCCTGCACGCGAACGGGGACAACCCCGAGGCTGTGGTGCGCGCTTCTCTCCTTGCCGTTGACTACCAGCGCAAGTTTCAGGGGGACGTCGTCATCGACATGGTCTGCTACCGACGTTGGGGTCACAACGAAGGGGACGAGCCGGCGTACACCCAGCCTGTTCTCTACGCCAAGATCAACCAACACCCGACGGTGCCCGAGACCTACAAGGACCTGCTGGTTCGCCGGGGCAACCTGACCGAGGACGAGGCCGCCGCGATCTTTCGGGAGACCAGCGCCGAGCTCTCGAACGCGCTCAAGGAGTTCCGGGATACCGTCCAACCCGAGGTCCTGCCCGAGGATGAGATTCTCGACCTCGACGTGGACGATCCCCGCGACTTCACCACGGCCCCGTCCCCGGAGACGGGCGTCGCCGAGGCGGACCTGATCGAGATGATCGACTCCCTGAATGAGATGCCCGTGGGACACGTGACCCACCCGAACCTGCTGCGGCAGCTGCGCCGACGCGAGCAGATGCTGCGCGGTGAACAGGACCTAGACTGGGGCTGCGCCGAGGCCATGGCCTTTGGTTCCCTAGTCTCCTCAGGACTGCCGATTCGCCTGTCGGGCCAAGACTCGGGCCGCGGAACCTTCAGCCACCGCCACTCGGTCATCCGCCACCAGAAGGACAACTCCGACTACTTGCCCCTGGCGAGCATGGCCGCGAAGGCCGGCAACGGTGGCAGTTTCGAGGTCCACGACTCCGCCCTCAGCGAGGAGGCTGTGCTCGGATTCGAGTACGGCTATTCCCTTGCGCGCCCGGACACCATGGTGTTGTGGGAGGCGCAATTCGGCGACTTTGTGAACGGCGCCCAGATCCAGATCGACCAGTTCGTGACCTCGGGTGCGACCAAGTGGAAGCAAGACGTGGGCTTGACCATGCTGCTGCCCCACGGATTCGATGGCATGGGGCCCGAGCACTCGAGTGCGCGCCCCGAGCGCTTTCTAGCTTTGGCCTCCGGTGGCAACCTGACGATCTGCAACGTAAGTACTGCGGCCCAGTACTTCCACATGCTGCGACGCCAGGGGCTCTCGATTCAGGCCGGTGAGACCTCTCCGCTGATCGTCTTCACCCCCAAGTCCCTTCTGCGCGACAAGCGTGCTGCGAGCCCCGTGGGGGACCTCTCCTCGGGCAACTTCCAGGAGCTGATCACCGTCGGTGATATGTCTAAAGCCAGCCGCGTAATCCTCTGTTCGGGCAAGGTGCGCCACGACCTCATCGACGAGCGCGCCAAGCAGGACAACCCCGATGACTTCCTGGTCGTATCCCTCGAGCAGCTGTACCCCTTACCGCTCTTGCAGCTCAAGGGACTGTTCGAGTCAATGGCCGGTAAGCAGTTTACCTGGTGTCAAGAGGAGCCGCGCAACATGGGCGCCTGGAGCTTTGCCCTGCAGCGCTTCTTAGACCAGGGCATTACCCTGAAGTACGTTGGGCGCCCCGAGGCCTCGAGCCCCGCAACCGGATCTTACCGCCGGCACTCCGCCGAGCAGGCCTATCTAGTCAGCGCCGCTTTCCGATAGCGCACCGACCGCGGCCGAGAGGCGCAAAGAATGCCCGGAGCTTCCAAGTTGGAGGCTCCGGGCATCGTCTTATTCAAGTCGCGTGTCTAGCGCTCGTCCTTTGGCTTTCCGGTGACCGCGCGCCAAGTCTTGGTGACGCGGCGGGCCGCGCGGTAGGCGAACTCCTGGTCGCGCTTCTTAATGTAGGCGTCCTTCTTCAGGTTGTCCTCGGCCATCGCCTCCAGCTTATCCTGGGCCTCGGCCGCCTTTACCTGCCACTCGTGTCCACTCTTGTAGTCCTCGACTATCTCCTCGAAGCTGGTCTTCAACTGATTTGATTCGGTGCGCAGGGCGTGCATGGACTCCTGTAGGTTGATCAATCGCTGGGAGACGGAACCTTGGGTTAGGTCCGGCGCGGGCAGCGAGGGGGTAAGCGGAGGCGATCCCTTGGGTGGGGGGATGTCCGGCGTACCTGTGATGAAGTCCGGCAGGGGCCGCTCGTAGCGCCAGCACTGGTCGTAGTTGGCCTCGGGGAAGTCGACGCCGTTATTGCGATGCTTGACGTACTTGCCCGTGACAAGGTCGATCACCTCGCGCCCAGTTACCTTCCCGTTCATGGGGTCCGAGCCCATGGGGAAGTAGTACATGCCATCTTCGAAGTAGTAGTGGGTGACCTGGGATTGGCGCGTGCGCTTGGGGTCGATCACGTGGGTGCCACCGTGGACTAGGTTTGCTGCCCAGATGACTGCTTGGCCCTTCTTGACGTGGAACTCGCGGCGCTTGAATCCCATGCCATCCATGATCTCCACAATGCGCTGCTCGTAGAGCCAGTAGTTCTTGATCTGGGGCGGTAGACCAAGGGTCGTCATATCGTAGTCCGGCAACTTGTGGCTGCCCGGATAGGCGAACAGCGGCCCGTTCTCGGCGTCGATGTCCTCCAGCGCAACCCAAGCGCCGCACATGTAGTTCTTCGGCGAGCAGTGGAAGTGGATTGTGTCCGAGTGAGCTGCCTGGCCCGTGCCCACATCAAAGTTCAAGGTCTGAAACGGCAGGGGGCGGCGACCGTAGAGGGTGGTCAAGGTCTCGATGATAAACGGTGTAGTCGCCAAGTCGCGCACCTCCGGCACGTCGTACCAAGCCTCGGCAATGCGGCGGTCCTCCTCGGGGTAGCGACCCGCGAGGCCGTTCATGATCCCGTCGGCCGTGGCCTCGAAGTCGTCCATATCCATGTCGACAATCACGTAGCCATCCTCGGCAAATTTGCGCACAAGGTCCTGCGTCTTGGCGGGCAAATCCTTGAGTCCGAGCTCCCGGTAGGGAGACATGGCAAAGGGAATTGCAAGCGGCGTGTCGGCGGTTGGCGAAGCGTCCGGCGCGGGGCTTTCCGAGGCAAGCGATTTCATAATTTAGGGCTATAGAAGGGGGATATGGAGCTTGTCTAGGCTAACTGATTCGAGCAAATCTAACTAGTCACGTCTTGACTCACCGATCTAACGCAGCGTTAGGGTTAGCTGAGTCTGGCGGCCCGGCTCGAGCTCAAACTCGACCCGTGCAGTCAGGTTGCCGGCTGGCCCACGTGCCATGGCGGAAGCGTTACCTGGGGAGAGCCCGGGGATCAGGGCCTCGCCCTTAGCGTTCGTTCGGAACGGCGTTGGCATCGCCTTGCCCTGGAGCGTTACGTAGATCTGGGCACCAAGGGAAGGCTTGCCCTGGGCGTCGACCACGGCGATCAGTGCCTTCGTGCTCTGGTAGAGCGTGATCGTGAGCTCGCCGGACTTTGATGGCGTAGGCCAGCCTTCCCTCGTAATCGTTCGGGTCTGGTGGTCGGGTGCGCGTACCACAAGCGTCGGCCAGTCGTTGTCCCCCGGAGCTTGGATTTGGATCGGCTCCTCTACGGATAGGGTCTCAAGCTCCCAGCTATCGGCCGCAATGCTGGCCCTACCCAATCGAAAGCGCTCCGGTCGTGGCTCCATACGGTAGAAGAGGGTCGCCCCCGGAACCTGGCGGCCTGACTCGTCGAGAACCGTCAGCTTCCGGAACTCCGCAGGAGCTAGGGCAAGCTGGGGGAGGTCGTCCAGTTCCCCGTCCCATGCAGGCCCGGGTTGGGCCGAGAGCTCTAAGCGGCCGACTTGGTAGCCGGGAGCCCAGGCAAAGGCGCTGTGGGAACCTTCGATAAGTGTGGACACGTCGATGGCGCCGGTGTGGGGTGGGCAGGGAATGGGAGCACCCTGTTCGGCCTGGCAGAAGGCGGTGGCACCGGGTACGGGCGCGCCGGTCAGCTTGTCGACGACACGGAACTGAACCCGTGGCCGGAAGTTCAAAGTGATGGCCGGGTGCTGTGTGTTTGCAGCTTGGATCGCGGCGGGAGTGCCGATGCCAAATTGGGGATGGGTGACCTCGGCCCAGTAGTCGCCGGTGTCAAATGTGGTTGCCGTGGCAACGCCAGCAGCGTCGGTGCGCACCGAGGAGCGAGCCGAGTGGGAGTCCGGCCGCGGTGCAGCGCCGAGCAGCTTAGGAGCGTGGGGATTGGACTTTGTGGTCTCGGTCCCGGCTTGCACGAACAGCACGTTTGCTCCGGCAATCGGCTGGCCCATGGGGTCCAAGACGCGCAGCTCGATCTTGCGCCCGGGGGCCAGCTCTGCGCTTAAGGTGGTCCCAAAATCTCCTGTCACCGGGCGCAAAATCTGCGTCACAAAACCCGGAGCGCCTACTTCGATAAATGCCCCTAGGGGTGTGTTATCTAGGACTAACGCTCCGCTGTCTTGGACCGAGCTTGCCAAGGCTCGCTCCGTGGCTGGAGCACCAGCTACGGCGGCCCAGGCGCCGGGGACAGGCCGACCGGCGGAGTCGAGCAACGTGCCTGTGATGCGTCTCCCCATGGCCAGGGTAAGGTTGCCCGCCCGGCGCTGGTCACCCTCGGACAGTGCCGGCTCGGTACGCTCCAGGGGCACGGTCATTGGGTAGGAGGCGCCCAGGACGAAGGGTATGCCGGGCTTCAGGAACAGAGCCCAGGAGCCGTCGGACCGGGAGGTCGCGCTAGTGAGGGCGGTGCCATCTAGGCTCCGCGCGGTCAGCGTGGCGCCGCCGGTGGGGCGCTGAGCTACCTTGACCCAGCCGCTGATACGGGCCTCTCCGGGACCGGGAAAGCGGTCGGTGGTTGAGGTGGCAGGGGGCTCAAAGACGGCGGCTCGGCCTGCGTGGGGCTCGAGGCCCGGGCGGTCTCCCCGACCTAATAGCCGGCCGTCTTTTTGACCGCCGGCCGGTGAGGATGAGGCCGCTGTGCGGGTGGTTAGCTCGACCTCGGTGGACTCTTGGGGAATCCCGCCGCCGAGCAGTCCCCAAGCGGCCACTCCAATGGCGACGGCGATGCCGCCAAGGATAAGGGACGCTTGATTGGCCAAGGCGCTAGTCGCTAAGGCTGAGGTCCTGGTTGATCTCGCGTCCTTCGAAGATGGTGACTTGCACCTCAGACTTCTTCATGTCGATGATCGGCCCGAATGGATTACCTGCTGCGCCGCTCCCGGGGCTGACCGCAGAGAGTCGGTAGCTCCCGGCCTCGACGTTGGTCAGCACGTAGCGTCCGTCTGCGTCGCTGCGCGGCGAGCCCGGGTACATAGTCTTGCCGATCAGTGAGATCTTGGCTCCGGCCAGGGGGCGGCCCGCCTCGCCGTAGACAATGCCGCGGATGACTCCGCCCGGTACCAATCGGATGGTGCCTAAGTCGGCATTCTGACCGTCGTTGACTTGGATGTTCTTCTCGGCCGAATGGGGGAAGGCCTTGTGCTTGATTTGGATCTGATACGTTCCCGCGCTCACCAGGGAAAGCGAGAAGGCGCCGTCCTTGTCCGTGCGCGCCTTGCGGCTGGTCGTGGACCGGGGCACCATGGCGCCGAGCAGCTCGGTAAAGGGGTTTGGGATGTACTCGTTGTCAAAGGTTTCGATCTGGGCACCAACCACCGGTTCGCCTGTGGTCGCATTGACGATGCGCCCTGAGATTGAGCCGCCTTGACCAACGGCCACGTTGACATCAGGGGTCACAAGGCCCTGGGAGACCACGAAGCTCTCGGAGTAGGTGGGGGCGTATCCCTCGGCTTCAATCTGCATTACGTAGCTACCAGCTTCTAAGCTGCCAAGCTCGAAGGCTCCGTCGTTATTGGAGAACTCGCCAGCAGAGACGGTGCGTCCGTAGGTGGTCGAGCCGGGGGACACGGCCCGCACGAGGGCGCGGAACTTGGTCACGACGCTACCGTCGGCGAGGCTAGTCACGTTACCCATGACACCGCCTTGGCGTGCCATCACGACCTCGGGGTTGGTGCCGAGCTCGATGTTGGTCAAGCGTTGGTCCGTGAAGCCGGTGGCGCGAGCAACCAGCATGAACTTACCGTCGGCGAGCTCCGAGATCTTAAAGTAGCCATTCGAATCCGTGGTACTGCGGCCACGGGAGATCTGGGCGGTCTCGTAGCTGGAGACTTCGACCGACGCATTCGGGATTCCGGTTCGGTCGGGACCGAGAACTCGGCCCATTAGGAACTGCTCTTCCGCCAGGCGGAAGTCTTGATTGACGGGTTTGGAGGTCGGACCGTTGAACAGAATGTTGTTGCGCGTACGGGAGCCGTAGCCCTTGGCTCGGACCGTTACATTGCGCGTTCCCGCAGAGACGTTGCTAAAGGAATAGCTGCCGTCCGCCGCAGAAACGGTGCGCTTGCCGCGGTTTGGGTCGGCATTGGGCAGCAGGGCGAAGACGTCCTGGAGCAGCAGCTCCGCGCCTGCGACCGGTTGACCAGTGAGGTCGTCCATGACTAGGCCCTGCAAGTTGTAGCCGGACCTCATCTCAATCGTGATGGCGACCTCGCCGTTAGCGGGCACCTCGAAGTTGGCGTACTCTGCGTTGCTAAACTCGGTGTGCTCAGCCAGAGCGGAGTAGTCTGCGCCGGGACGGATGCTGCGGAACGCGAAGGTACCGTCGGCGTCGGTAATAGCTGTCCAGGCCTCGCGCTTGCCAGTCATTTCACTGGCCACTTGCAGCACGGACATTTGGGCGAACTTGCTCTGCAGGAGGGTGACGGTCGCAGCGGCAACTGGTTCGCCTGTGGGGCTAAGGACGATGCCTGTGATTCCGTTCTCGTAGGCACCCTCTATGAGGTCACCGACGGAGCTGACCGCAGCACGCTCACCCACGTTCTCGATGTCGGCCAGGCCCGTGCTGATTCGATTGCCAGAGTTCGCTCCGGAGCTGTCCAGGTTAAGATTCTTAGTCTTGCCAGGGCCGAGAGGGGTCTCTTTCCCCGAGCTACTAGGCCCAAGGCCGCCGCCCTGGGGATTGGGTTGGCTTGGGCTAGTGAAGAGAACGAAAAGAAGGGCGGCGATGGCGACGCCTACAAGTCCGAGTACGACTACAGGTTTCATGGGAGGGGCTTGGACTTCTTAATTCGGCTGTTATTCCCGCAAAATCAGGATTCAAGGGGCGCTGGGAGGCGTCCTTGATCTACATGATCGGGGGTGTCGGCTCGGGGCCGGGAAGTAGCGAGGACATCCAGGAAGTGCAGATGGTGTGGTAGGCCAGGAGCAGCAGGAAGAAGTCCATGCGGCGGTGCAGGGTCACCTCTACCGTGTTGCCCTTCTTGCGAAATTCGGCCACCAGGCCAGTTTTGGGTGCGTGCATGTCCCAACCAATGCCAAATCCCTTGCAGGGGGTCACGCGGAAGGGCTTCTGGCCACCGTGCAGGGTGACCTCCCGAGCCAGCAGATTATAGCGAATGCTTGAGCCGAGCCACTCGCGCCCTTGGCCACCGTGAATCTGCGACCAGCAGCCGAATTGGGCCCGCAGCAGGCCCGGGTCGCGCTCGACCGAGATGTCCTCGCCGTCGACCGGTGTGTAGTGCGAGCCCGCAATCATTGCAACGGGTCCACCACGACTCACCGCTAGGGTGCCAATGGTCTCACCGCCACGCTCGAAAACGTGGGTGGAGTTCCATAAACCGGACTTGCGGATGGTGTAAGGGGCCTTTTTGTCGACCTTTTTGGGCTTGTCGGCCATTGGGCTAGGAGGGGAGGGGGTGTTTGAGGGGGTGGGGGGATGCAGAAGTCTAACGTGGGATTCTGGGTGGGGGGCGTGTGGAGGGGGTTCTTCGGCGTTTTTGGAACTGTGGGACGAGGAGAACTCGGGGTTGTTTTGGGTTGTCCTAGGGTGAAGGACTTCGACCGTCGGGAAGACCCTAGAAGGGGGCCGGCCGACACATTTTGGAGATGGATGCCTTCGTAAGAATGAAAACTCCGGGCTCTGGCCCGCTTTTTTAGGGGGTTAAAGCTGTTCTCCAGATTCGCCTTCTCGCCAGGTTTAGGCAGCCTGAGTTTCAATCCCGGTATTACAGGATCTCGGAAGTTTCATGAATCGCATCGAGTTTCTATCTAGCTCTCGATTCCAGCGGACAAGCTGCGCAGTGCTTCGATCACGACGGGGACGGCGGAGATGGCCAGGTCCACCTCCGCGTCTGTAGTCTCTCGAGATAAGGAGAAGCGCAGGGACGAGGAAGCCTCGTCCTCGGTCCGCCCCATGGCGAGCAGTACATGGGACGGAGCGTGGTGGGTCGAGCCACAGGCCGAGCCCGTTGAGACGGCGATCTGCATATGGGAGAGCATGAGCAGAGCGGCCTCGCCGTCGACGCCCGGAAACTCGATGCAGGTGGCCGTGCCCACACGCTTCGCGCCGGCGCCCGCGACCCGAGTTCCGGCCAAGGCGGCGAGCAATGCAACTTCCAGACGATCCCGACGCGCAGTGGTACTTGCCATCGCCTCTGGGGATGTTGTGTAGGCCTGCCCGAGGGCTGCCGCTTCCCCTAGGCCCACGATGGCCGGAACATTTTCGGTTCCGGCACGGCGCTCAGATTCCTGGGGGCCACCGTGCAGGAGGGGGTGAAAGGCCTCGCCGCGAACATACAGCGCACCGATCCCCTTAGGTCCATGGAACTTGTGGCCGCTGATCGAAGCGTAATCCACGGGCAGGTCGGCGAGGGCTAGGGGCAGCTTGCCAGCCGCCTGTACGGCGTCTAGGTGCAGCAGTGCGCCGGCGCGGTGGGTTGCGTCGCCAATCGTGCGGATGTCTTCGGAAGAAAGGACATGGCCGGTCTCGTTGTTGACTAGCAGCAGGCTCACGACACAGCATCGCTCACCCTGATCCGACAGCAGGTCGAGCAGGGCCTTGACGTCCAGTCGCCCCTCTTTGTCCACTTGGACCTCGGCGATCTGTAGCTTCGGCACGGATTCGCCGGCTGCGGACCAAGCCCCGGACTTCGCCATCGCGCTCAGGTACTCCGCCGTGGCAGGGTGCTCAACTGTGGATGTGATCGCGAGGTGGCGGCCCTGGCTGGCTCCGGCAAGGAGTGCTGAATACAGGGCTGAGTTGATGGACTCGGTGCCTCCAGATGTAAAGTGCACCTGCTTGGGCGAGCGGGCGCCAAGCAAGACGGCGACCTGCTTGCGCGCCTTCGAGATCGCCGCGTGCGCACGCTCACCGGGCCCGTGCAGGCTGGACGGGTTGCCGGGCTCGGCGCGAAACCAGGGCACCATGGCGGCCAGCACTTCCTCTGCGACAGGGGACGTCGCGTTGTTGTCGAGGTAGGCGGCTTCGCAATTCGAATCCACAGGCATGGCTGCTAGAAGAGAGCGCTGATGGGCTTAGGGAGGGGCATGCCGGTCTCGGCGCAGGGCTCGCAGAAGTTGTTCAGGGCGCTTGGTCGCGTCTTGCAGCCTGCACACTCGGAGACCTTGATCACCGACTTTGCGATGCGCATGCGCTGGTCTTCGAGCTCGGCGATTCGTGCCTGTAGCAGGTCATCTTGGGCGGACAGGGCATGGCGAACGCGCTCAACGAAGTGGTGGTGTTCAAGGCCCTCCTCGCGGCAGGTCAACAGGGCGCCGATCTGGTCGAGCTGCAGACCGAGGTCCTGCAGGTGGCGGATCATGTTGAGGCGATTGACATCCGTGGCGCGGTAGTAGCGAAAGCCACCATCGCTGCGTGCAGCTGGCGTTAGCAACCCGAGCTCTTCGTAGTAGCGAAGCGTCCGCAGGTTGGTGTCCGCGAGGCTCGCGAAGTCGCCGATCTTAAGCAGGTCTTTCCGGTCCATGGGTGTGGTGGGCAGATGAGCTGCCATAGGATAGTGAGCAAAGGGGGTCTCGGGCTTAGTTTTGAGCGCCACCGGAAACCCACGAGCCTTCGAGTACCCTATATTTAGCGCACAAACGCATTTTCGGTAGATTCCGTTCGAGGTAAATCTAACCCTCGCGTAAGACTCTGCGCGATTTCCACGACCCGGGCCCCAAACCAAGTCAGGCAACATGCTCTCCTTCTTCTTCTTTGATCCCCTGTTGATGAACCCCGTCTACTTGGTTGCCACACTCTTGGGCATCATTGTGACGACCTGGGCCCAGCACCGCGTGACCTCGACATTTAAGAAATTTGCCGAGGTTGGCGTGCAGTCTGGCATGACGGGCGCCGAGGCTGCGGCGGCGGTTTGCCGGTCCGGCGGTGTCGAGGGCGTGACCATCGAGCGCAGCTCCGGCTTCCTAAGCGACCACTACGATCCCCGGGCGCGCGCCCTTCGGCTGTCGCCCGATGTCTACGACGGGCGGTCGATCTCCGCGATCGCCGTGGCCGCCCACGAGGCCGGTCACTCGATCCAGGACGCCGTAGACTACGCGCCCCTCGGCTGGCGCTCGACCTTTGTGCCCGTCGCACAGGTCGGCGGACGCGCTTGGTACTTTGTGTTCATCATTGGCATGTTCTTGAACTCCTCGGAGGCGATCTTGGGCCCCTTGCTCATGCAGGTCGGCGTCGCGCTCTTCGCCGGGTTGGTGTTTTTTCAACTGCTCACCCTGCCCGTTGAAATCGATGCATCACGTCGGGCCAAGGCGGTTTTGGTGTCCACGGGAATCGTCTCCAATCAGCAAGAAGAAGAGGGCGTGTCCAAGGTCTTAGACGCAGCCGCTATGACCTACGTTGCCGCCGCTGCGGCTTCTATCATGCAGCTGATCGCTCTGCTTATGCGCAGTCGGCGCGAGTAGAAAACGACACTCCTGAAAGTGCGAGCGCTTGGGGCCGTGTCAGTTCCACGGCCCTAGGCGCCCCTTTCGCGTTTTCGGGCACACTACCCTATTACTTGGATTTCGTGGATGGGGTACCCTAGGTGCCTGCTGGCTTGACCCGGCAGCTTCCCCCTTCCTTGCGTCCTTGACCCGAGTATCTGTTGTGAGCCAAATCCAATTTGACCTGAGTAACGTTCTAGCCGATGCGATCGGTTCCGATCACGGCTTGACGATGGAAGAGCTCCTAGCCGACCAGGCTCGATGCTCTGCAGCCCTAGCGGAGATTCAGGCACGGCGTGACAAGGACCTGCGCTGGCTGGACCTGCCCTATGCCCAGGACGTGCTGGACTCGATCTTGGACTACGCGTCCTCCGTGAACGGACGCTTTAAAAACATCGTTGTGCTGGGCATCGGCGGATCGGCTCTCGGCAACACGGCTCTGCAGTCCGCCCTCGGCAGTCCCTTTCACAATGTGGAGCCGCCCCCGGGCGTAGCGCGACTCTTCGTGCTCGACAATATCGACCCGGATCTCGTCGGCGAGTTCCTGGATCACTTCGATCCCGACCACACCTTGTTCAACGTGATCTCGAAGTCCGGCGGTACCGCCGAGACCATGAGCCAGTTCCTGATCTTCCGTGCGCGCTTGGTCCAACATCTGGGTGAAGAGGGGCACCGGGATCACATTGTCGTGACCACCGACAAGGAGAACGGCGTGCTGCGTGAGATCGTCGAGCGCGAGGGCTATGAGTCTTTCATCGTGCCCGATGGTGTAGGCGGCCGATTCAGTGTGCTCTCACCTGTCGGTTTGCTGTCTTCGGCCTTGGTGGGCATCGACGTCAAGGGTCTGCTCAAGGGAGCGGCCGACATGGACAAGCGCTGCCAAAACGAAGCGCTGATGGAGAACCCAGCCCTGCTTTACGCCCTAGTCCAGCACAAGCTGCACGAGGAGAAGGGCATGCCCATCGCCGTCACCTTTCCCTACAGCCACCGCCTTGCCAACATGGCCGCCTGGTACGCCCAACTACTCGGTGAGTCCATCGGTAAGCGCCTCTCCAAGAGCGGCGAAGAGGTCTTCCGGGGCCCGACCCCTGTCAGTGCTGTAGGCGTGACCGACCAGCACAGCCAAGTGCAACTCTACGTTGAAGGCCCCTTCGATAAGTGGTTCACCCTGATGACCGTCGGGACCGGCGACCACGAAGTCAAGATCCCGCAAACCCCCGCCTCCTTCCGCGACCTTGAGGGCGTGGACTACCTTGGCGAGCGCTCCCTCCGCGAACTCTTCCAAGCCGAGCGCGACGGCACCCGCATCGCTCTCACCGACGCGAAGCGTCCCAACGCCTCAATCCACTTCGAGACCATCACCGCCCACACGGTAGGCCAGTACATCTACATGATGGAACTAGCTGTGGCCTTGATGGGGGAGTTCTACGATGTCGACGCCTTTGATCAGCCGGGCGTGGAGGCTGGTAAGGTCGCTGCGTATGCCCTGATGGGGCGCGCTGGCTTCGAGGCGGAACGCGAGCGAATTGAGAGCGCTTCTTGCGCGACGAAGTAGGGGAGCGCTGCGCTGGGCTATTTTTGCGCTGCGCTTGGCTTTGTCGCTGGCTTGATTTTGGGGCGCTGCGCGCGGTGGGGGACGTGTTGGGCGTCCGTCGTCTCTTCCGCCAGGGGGACTCCGGAACCCGGACGGCCTGTGGAGATTGGGATGGATTGAGCGTCGCTGGGGCCGTCCCTGAGGGATTCCTCCGCCCCCCTGGCGGAAGAGACGCCTCTGGAGGATCGCAACGTCTGGAAGAAAGGTACGACGAGGTTATCTGCCGTGGTGGAGAAAAGGCGAAGCCTCAAGCCGTGGTGGCATGGGGCCTGGAAGCAGGAGCGGGATTGTGGCGGTCACCTGAGCAATACACTTATACCTCACACAAGCCCCCTGGTTGGCCGTCCCCATTCCTCAATCGCCCGAACCGCACACAAATGGCCACCCAATTCTCACCCTCCTCACCCTCAGAGTCGTTGCGACCCCAGAAGGCGTCTCGGTCAGCAGCAGGGCGTAGGAATCCCTTTGGGACGGCCCCCTTAACGCCCAAATCATCCCAATCTCCTCGGGCCGTCCGGGTTCCGGAGTCCTGCTGCTGACCGGGACGCCGGGCGCCCCACCTCCCCCAACGCGCGAAGCGCCCAACCAAGCCGCCAATCACCACCACCCAACCAGCAAAGCGCCCCACCCAAAACACAAACGCCAATCTTTCAACTGGAAAACCCCAGAAGGGAACCCGACGATAACACCCCCCAAAGGGAAGCCACGCCCAACCCCCAACGATCCCAATGCTAACCACCCTACTAGCCTTAACCACCACAGCCCTCCCAACCACCAACCTAGGAGTCCCCACCGACTGGCTCAACTTCTACGGCGACATCCGCATGGTCGGCGAGACCACCATGGACCAAAACACCGCGGGCGAAGACCGAACCCGCGGCCGCCTGCGTTTCCGCCTAGGCGCACTCATGGATCTCTCGGAAGAGCTGCGCGCCGAGGTGCGCCTAACCACCACCAGTGGCGACGCCAATAACCCCAACTGGGACTTTGGCGGCGGAGACGCAGACTCCCAGGTCGGCGCGGATGTAGCCATTGACCGCATCAACTTGAGCTGGCGCGCCAGCGACAGCATGACCCTACAGGTCGGGATGTACGGCAATCCCTTCGCCACGAACCCCGTCTACGGCGAGTGGTCCTGGGACAGCGACGTCCAGCACGCGGGTCTTTCCGGCATCTGGAGCTCTGAGGGCAACCTGGACATGGACCTACGTCTTGGCCACACGATTGTGGACGAGGTCAATATTGTGGACGAGGCCGTTCCAGACCCCATCGATACCGCGGACGCCCAAGTCACCAGCTTGCAAGTGAACCTAGGCGGTGGCGAAGAGATCACCTGGGGCTTCTCAACGATGGTCTCGGACTGGTCCAGCGCCGATGCGTTCACCGCCTCGGCCGAGGACTTCCTGGTCTGGGATACTGTGGTCAGTGCAAGCCAAGGCGATCTGACCGCATCGCTCGAGTTTATCCAGAACCTAGACGACAACTCTGGCGACGACCAGGGGATGGCACTTGGCTTTCTCTTCGGTCCTGCAGGCAGCCAAGGCGACAGCCAGTTCTCTGCAAGTCTCTTCGACTTTGACGACAACGCCTTCGTGGCCGAGGTTGGCCAGGACAAGCTGCCCCTTACCGGTCCCGGCAGCGAAGGCTTCATGGCTGGATGGGAATACTGGTGGCAGGATAACGTCTCTATCAAGATCGTTGGCTCCCAGTCTGACGACGGCACGGTGGAGCCCTTTCGCGCTCGGATCGACATTAACGTGACCCTCTAGGGCAGACGTTTGGAATGGGAAGAGAGCCGAAGCGCCCTGGGCGCTTCGGCTCTCTTGCTATTCCAAGGTCTGGGTCGAAAGAAGCCTAGTCGCGTAGGGACATCAGCAGGTTCAATACATACCAGAACATCAGAGCGACACTGGCAAACAGTTCGAGGGATGCCGACACGTAATGGGTCGTGGGGTAGGTGCGCATCATGGTCGAGGTCTGCTTCAGGATGTATCCGCCGGCCAGCACGATCATCGCGCTAAAGAAGAGGATCCCAAGCTGGAAGCCCATCAGGATGCTCGCGACGATCAGGGCGATTGCGCAAAAACTGCCCCACATCAGGTAAGGCCCCAAGCCGCTAAAGTCTCTGCGGGACTTGAATGCGACGGCAGTAAGACCGAGAAAACCGACCATCGTGATCGCGGCGGCATTCCCGATGATCTCTAGGCCGGAGTATAAGTTGGCTATGCACAGCAGCGGGGCAAAGATAATGGTCTCGGCCAGCACATAGAGACCCAGGCCGGCGTACTGCGCGGCTGGCGATTGCGCCTTGCGGGCAAGGGAAGAGGCCAGGACACCCACCAGCATGAAGGCACCAAGAACCAGGAGCCAGCTGAAGGTGCTGCCCATGACGATCTCAGTGAACTTGTAGGCAAGCCCTGACTTGAAGAACAGGACCTCTAGCCCGACGAACGCGAGGATCGCGCCCAGCAGGTGGGTGTAGGTCTTGATGATGAACTGAGCACGCACATCGGTGCCCGCTTCGCTGACGGGCAGGACGGCTTGATTTGTGTATTCCATAGTTTGATTGGTGAAGGGGACCGGACTTTAGGCCGCGCCTTCTGATGGCGTATCCTAATGAGATTCCTGGGCTAGCGCCCGTTGGAAGCCGAGACTAGATTCCCTGGGCACCAGGCTCTAGCCTGTAGACCTCTAGAGGGGCACCTAGGTGCTGGATCTTCCAGACGTCGAGGAACGCCTGGGGCCCCAGGGCGTACTTCATGGAGCGCGCGTCTGGATTCTTGTTCGGGGTCGCGTACAAGAGCTCGCCTCGCTGGCGAACCAGCTGGCCAACAAGGCCGATCATGGTATGCCCCTTGGAAGCGTAGATGATGGCCAAATCAGCATTGCCAACGACCTTGGCGGCCGCCTGCTTACCCTCGGCAATCGTGGCGAATTTCTGCTTAGAGGACTCCATGTAGAGCATGGCGTAGGGCGACTGCTGGAACTTGTGGTTCAGCAAGTAACGACCCCAGATCGACGTCTTGCGCACGGAGCGATTGAGTCGATGGGGGTTGGCCTGGAACATCGGTAGGAAGCCAAAGCTACCCACAAAGACGCTGGTACGGCTGCCCTTGAGTTGGCCGTCCGCACGCTCTTGGAGCCAAGTGGCGGCGACTTGAAACGAGTCGGGCTGGATCCGCAGCCACACAATTCGCGAGGACACCGCTAATGGCAAGACTAGAAGCCCAACTGCGAGGCACGTCGCTAGTCTCGCTTTGGACTTGGCGAGTTCGACAAGCGGCACGGCGGCGACCAGGGCAAGGTAAGGAAGCAGCGCCACGAAGAAGCGCTCGTTACTCCCAGCGTAAACTCCAAACAGGAGCAGGAAGCTACCGGCGTAGCCCGCAGTTGTCAGCAGCTTGAGCCCATGGGGATCGCCACCATTGCGTGCGCGCCGGATCACCGCCAGCAGCTTAGTGAGGCAGAGCAGGGAACCGAGGATTGAGAGCACCATCAAGAGGGGTGCGTGGGAATACAGGGCTTGGCCTAGGATGAGAAAGCCGCCGCCGTTAAAAAGGTGAAAGTAAACCCGGTGTTGGCTTCCACCGAGCAGCTGGGTTCCACCAGTGGCGTCGAGTCTAGACGTGCCGTCCTTGCGACTCGCTTTTTGCTCTGCCAAGGCCTCGGCGCTCTTTACTTCCGCGGCAAGCGCTACAGGGTCACGAGGTTCTTCGGCTTGCTTGGGTTGGTAGGACCAAAGCATCAAACCGGCAATGATCGCGAGCACCGCCGCAATGGTCGGAAGGCACTTGGACCAGCGCTGCCAAAGGGCGACGGTGACGACGACGGCCAGGGAGCCAAGTGCAAAAACTCCGGACAGGAATGCAGCCGCAGCTAGGCCGGTCACCAAGCCTGCGAGCAGCAGATCCGCAGGCCGGCGTGTGCGCAATGCGCGCAGACAGAAGACAACGCCGAGACTAGCTAGAGCTGCAGTGGGGACGTGGGGGCGCGCTTGGTTCGCGTAGACGATCAACAGCGGGTGTACGGCAATCGTTGCCGCGGCAAAGACTGCCGCGGGGCGCCGAAAGAAGTTGCGCCCAATCCAATAGGTGCTGAGAACGAGCAGCATCGAAAGTACAGAGAACCAGCGCCTAGTCTTGACGAACGGCGCGGCCGCCGAGGCTAGGTGTTCGGAGAGGGGCGCGGTCTGGCCGACCTCTTTGGCATTACCAAAGGGTATTGCAGCGTCGATGGAGACCAATAGTAGCGGGTACTTGCCAATCGAAGCCTCGTCATCGGACCAGTCGCTCTGGCGCGTGACATAGGTGTCGGGCTCCGGGTGGTGGGGCAGCAGGGATGAGCTCCCCACAAGGCGCAGGACGAGGCCGAGCACCATCAGGAGAGCCAAGGCGAGGGTGGCTTGGTAGCGGCTCACTGGGAAGCTCCTGATACGGGCTTGACCGTCAAGCGGCAGAACACGAAGACCGCCGCGCCGTAGAGATAGTACACCTGGTGGAAGGCTAGGGCGGCCACAGCGAAGGGCAGGCCGCCACCGGAGCGGAACACCTGAAAGAGCTTTCGGTTGGTGAGGTAGGCCGCCTCAAAGACGACCAGGGGCAGCCACCAAGGTACGAAGGAGAGTGCTGCGGCGGCGATGCTCAGGACCAGCACACCGGCCAACAGGGCACGCGCCTGCTCGCCCTTGGAAACGTTCATGTCGCCGAACGCGCCGGGGTTGCGCACCATCAGCTTGGACCAGGGCAGGGCCCGGCAGAAGATGTCCGTATGCAAGATGCCGCGCACGGACCAGTGCTTGAGGTGCTTGCCCATGATGCGCGGATCCCTGGCCAGGGGCCCGTGGGCATTCGTCAGGCGCATGCCCAGGTCGATGTCCTCGATGCTGGGCCTAGGATAGGTCTCGACGTCAAAGCCTTCGACCCCCAAGAATGCCTCGCGGCGGATGGCACCAAGGCCAGACCAGAAGGTCCCCGCGTCCTGGGTCGGCACCTGGTGGTAGGCGTGGTGCCGCAGGTTCATGTAAAGACTCGGATAGCCCCGCTCGGGAGGCGTCGTGTCATAGGCCCCAAAGGCACCCGAGAGAGCTTCGTCCATGAGCACCTCTTCGAAGAGCTCGAAGACGTTGTCGTGGATGATGACGTCCGCGTCCACGAAGAGCAGCAGGTCGCCCTCGGCAGCTTGAGCGCCTACGTTACGGGCTTGGGCAGGACCTAGGGCCGAGCCGCCGCTGCTGAGAAGGACAAGGTCTGGGGCAAGCTGGCCGACGTGGCTGACTGTGGCGTCCGTGGAGCCATCGTCAACTAGGATGACCTGGGCGCTGTGCCTACCAGCAGCCGCAATGAGCGGCGGAAGCGATCGCTCAAGGAAGCCGATGCCGTTGTAGACCGGCATAATGACGGTCCAAGTGGGTGGAGAGGGGGGCATAGCCTCCTAAGCGTAGCGCAGTTGGAGAGGTCTTTGGAGTTGAGTTCGACGGTCCGAGCTCATTTTTTTGGTCTCCGCTCGCCCTCTCTTCGGAAGTACGCCATCGAACCAGGGCATCCCCTCCCTCAAAATCGTTGCGACCCTAGAAGGCTGGGACGCCGGGCGCTTGACGCCCCCGCCCCGCGGAGCGGCCCCTAAAAGAGCAACGCCCAAGCCAGAGCGACGTCAAGGCGAGTCACTCCAACCTCAACTACTCTGCGTAAGGACAAGCAACCAAGTGATCCTCACCCATGTCCTGCATCTGCGGAACCTCGTCAGCACAATCGGGCTTTGCGATCGGACAGCGCGTCCGGAATCCACAGCCAGAGGGCTTCGCTAGAGGCGAGGGAATATCCCCCTTGAGGATGGTCCGCTTCTCGCGCTTGCCATCGGGATTAGGCTGGGGGACCGCGGAGATCAGAGCCTTAGAGTAGGGGTGCTTGGGGCTCTTGTAGACCTGTTCAGCCGTGCCGTACTCCACCAGGTTACCTAGGTACATCACGGCGATCTTGTCGGCGATGTGGTAGACGATGGAGAGGTCGTGGGCGATGAACAAGTACGTCAGACCGAACTCTTTTTGAAGCTCAGCGAGCAGGTTAACGACTTGGGCTTGGACTGAAACGTCAAGCGCGCTGACGGGCTCGTCGGCGATGATCAGGGCGGGACGTGTCGCAAGGGAGCGCGCGATGCCAATGCGCTGGCGTTGGCCGCCGGAGAACTCGTGGGGATAGCGGGCCGCGTACTTGGGCTGCAGGCCCACGCGGTCGAGCAGCTCAGCTACTACGGTGCGACGCTCCTCGGCGCTCATCTCCGGCTTGTGGATCACGAGGGGGCCCTCGACGATCTGCTGCACGGTCATGCGCGGGTTGAGGCTGGAGAAGGGATCCTGGAAGATCATCTGCACGTCGGCGCGGTGGGGCAGCATAGCCTCGCGATGCAGGCCATTCAGGTCGACGTCGCCACCTTCCGAGTGATAGATGACCTCGCCGCCGAGCTCGACGTCGGGGCTCATAGCCTTGTGCAGGTTGATGATCGCCCGGCCGACCGTGGTCTTGCCCGAGCCGGACTCACCCACAAGCCCCACGGTCTCGCCGCGGTTAATCTTCATGGAGACACCGTCCACGGCCTTTACCGTCGCGACCTTGTGGCGCAGGATGCCACCGTAGATCGGAAAGTGAACCTGGAGGTTGTTGATCTCGAGCAGGGGCTCGCCCATCGGTTGCTTGTCCATGGCTAGTTGCCCTCCGTGTTCGCTGCGGCACCGAGGTCGTCGAGGTGGCAGCGGACCATGCGGCCCGGTGCGACCTCGCGTAGCTCGGGCTCGACGGTCTCGCACTTGTCCATGACCACGTCACAGCGTGTACAGAATCGGCACCCCGTGGGGAAGTCCATGATGCTGGGCACGTTACCAGGGATCGCGTACAGGGGCTTGCCGCGGTCGTCCTCGTGGGGAATCGAGCCCATTAGGCCGCGTGTGTATGGGTGCAGCGGCTTATCGAACAGGTCCTTGGCCGTCGCCATCTCCTGGATCAAGCCGCCGTACATCACGATGACTCGATCGCAGGTCTCGGCGACCACAGCCAAGTCGTGGGTGATCAAGATCGTCGAGCTGCCGGGCCGCTTGCTCTGAAGGTCTTTCATTAGCTCGAGGATCTGGGCCTGGATCGTCACGTCGAGCGCCGTCGTCGGCTCATCGGCGATCAGCAGCTTAGGCTCGCAGATCAGGGCCATGGCGATCATCACGCGCTGGCGCATACCGCCCGAGAACTGGTGCGGGTAGTCCTTCAGACGCTTGCGGGGATCGGGAATGCCGACCTGGGTCAGGACGCTGACGGCGCGCTCCTCGGCGTCCTCCTTGGAGAGGTTCTCGTGCAGGATCACCGATTCGCAGACCTGCTTGCCGATGGTCGCCACTGGATTGAGCGAGGTCATCGGCTCCTGGAAGATCATCGCCATGTCGCGACCGCGGATCTTGCGCATGTCCTCGATGGGAAGCTGCAGGAGGTCGCGACCCTCGAACCAGACCTCACCCTCGGCAATGTTGCCCGGAGGGTCGGGGATGAGGCGCATAAGTGACAGGGACGTCACGGACTTTCCAGAGCCGGACTCGCCGACGATGCCTAGAAACTCGTTCGGCATCACATCAAAGGACACACCAATCACGGCCTTGGCCGTGGTGCCTTCGATATCGAAATACGTGTGGAGGTTTTTGACCTCAAGAATAGGCTTCGTCATGGCTTAGCGGAGGCGGGAGAAGACCTTGGGATCGAAGGCCTCTCGAATGGCCTCACCGATGAAAACAACCATGAGCAGAGTCAGGAAGAGCGCGGTCAAGGGGAAGACGACCAGGTGCCACGAGTTGATGTGGCTAATGCCCTGGTTCAGCAGCTCGCCCCATGATGGGGTCGGCGCGGGTAGCCCAAAGCCGAGGAAGTCGAGGGAAACCAGAGAGGAGATACCGCCCACGATAGCGAAGGGGGCAAAGGAGACGATGGGCGTCAGTGCATTGGGCAAGATGTGCCGGAACATGATGCGCCGGTTGGGCTCGCCCATCGCGATCGCTGCCGCGACATAGTCCTTCGACTTTTCACGAAGGAACTCTCCACGCATATAGAAGCTGATTCCTACCCAACTGAAGATCGCCAACAGGGGGATCAAGATCTTGATCGAAGGCTGGATGATCGAGCTGATGATGATCACCGTATAGAGGAAGGGTAGGGCCGCCCAGATCTCAACCAGTCGTTGGCCAAAGATGTCCACCTTGCCGCCAAAGAAACCAAAGATGGCGCCAATGGTCATGCCGATGAGATAGGAGAGAAAGACCATTGCCAGGGCAAAGGTGATCGAGATCCGGAAGCCGTAGACCAACCGAGTGAGGACGTCTCTCCCCCTGTCATCGGTTCCGAAGAAGTGGTTGCCGTCCGGTGCTGTCGGAGGTCGCATCCCATCAAGTGTCGGGTCTGTGAGAAGATTCTCCAGGGGGCCGTAGGGATAGATGGGAAGCACCACGTAGTTGCCAGCATCCTCCTCCTCGTACTGCAACTTCAGCGCCCGGTAGTCGGGGCTTCCGATCTTGCGCTGTCCGAGGTCACGGGCCTCGATGTGACTGGCGAAGATCGGGAAACGGAGCTCGCCGTTGTAGCTGACGACCAGCGCTTCATCATTAAAGAACAGCGGATTAAGCCAACTGAGCAGGTACAGGACGATCAGTGCGATGAAGCTGTACCAGCCGCGCTTAAGGGTCTTGAACTTGCGCCAACGCCGTTGGAACACCGACAGGGGCTTGTCGTTTTTAGGTTGTTTCGGAGTGCTCATAGTACGACTTAGCTGAAGCGAATACGGGGGTCGACGATGACGTAGAGCACGTCCGAGAGGATGTTGCCGATCAAGACCAAGAGCGTGTTGATAACCAGGATGCCCATCACAACCGCATAGTCACGGTCGACGATGGATGTGTATCCGAGGTAGCCAATACCATTGATGTTGAAGACCTTCTCGATCAAGTAGCTTCCCGCCATCACCAATCCGATGGCATGGCCAAGCCCCGTGCAGATAGGGATGAGCGAGTTGCGTAGGGCGTGGCGAACAATGACTGCGCGCTCGGGAAGCCCCTTGGCAAATGCGGTACGCACATAGTCTTGTCCGAGGTTCTCCATGAGGGAGTTCTTCATCAGGACAGTCAAGGTGGCGAAGGAGCCCACCGAGTAGGCGATCACTGGCAAGATCGTGTGATGGAGTTGGTCGGTGATCTTATGCCAGAGACTAAAGTCATCCCAACCAGGCGACCTGAAGCCGCCTAGGGGGACGACGTCCCAGAAGCTGCCACCACCGAACAGAACCAGCATTACAGCACCAAGGGCGAAGCCCGGGATGGAGTAGCCGACAAAGACGACAAAGCTGGAGAATATGTCGAACTTGGATCCATGCTTGACGGCCTTGAGTACGCCAAGGGGAATGCAGACCATATAGGCCAGCAAGAAGCCGATCAGCCCGAAGTACACACTGATTGGGAATCGGTCCGAGATGACCTCGGAGACGGGCGTGTTGTATTTAAAGGACTCCCCAAGATCAAACTGGACTAGATCCCATAGCCAGATCCCGTAGGCCTGGTAGAAGGGCTTATCTAGATTGAAGTGCTCGTTCAGGGCAGCAAGCGCCTCCGGAGAGAGTTCGACAGCGCCCTGTTGGACGCCACCCCCCGCTTCGGATCCTGCGGACTGCATGCTCAGAATCATCTGCTCGATCGGCCCACCGGGCACGAACTGCGTGATAGTGAACACCAAGAAGGTGATCCCGAGAAACGTCGGGATCAGAAGTAGAAAGCGGCGTGCGAAGTAAGCAGCCATGGGCCTTTGGAGATCGGGGTGGGTAGGGGAGTGCGGCTAGTGCACAGCCGGGACGTGCCATTGGGCACGTCCCGGATCAAGAGTCGTGGAAGACGAGCTTAGTGGCTCTTGTTCCACTCCTGCCAGAAGCGGTTTTCACTGGGGCCAGGATCCAAGGTGATGGTGGGGTCCTTTATGGCCGCCTCGAGGGCGGCTTCCTTGACGGGGTCTACCCACCAAGTGTAGTGCAGGGAATCGTAGTCGGCCGTCTTGGTTGATCCCCACGCGGGCATGCTGTAGCGGTTCCAGTAGACCATGCGCTGTGCGGGGTTGAACCAGCCGAGCACGTAGGGTTGGTCTTTGTAGATGATCCCGTCGATCTCGCGGATGATCTCGCGACGCGCCTGGACATCATATTCGTTGTCGTACGTCACGCAAAGCTCGTCGACCCTCGCGCTGCTATAGGATGTCACGTTGTTGTTGTCGAACTGATCGGCCAGGTGGCCGCCAAAGCTGGTCTCGGGGTTGGGGTTGACGAGCGCTCCCCAAGCCGTGCTGGTCAAGTCGTATTTCTTCTGGCGCATGCTCTTCCAGCGGGAGGCGGGCGTCTCGAAAGTAAGGTCAAGCTTGATGCCAGCCGCCTTCGCGTCCTCTTGGTAGATCGTAAGGTTGGGCTCGCTGAACTTACTGGAGTAGGTCAAGTTGAACTCGAGAACCTGGCCGTCTTTCGTCAGGTAGCCCTCGTCGTTCTTCTCGGTGTACCCCATCTCTTCGAGCAGGAGTACGGCCTCAAACGGATCATACGGTAGGGGCTCGTTGCTACGGTTCATGTAGCTTCCGCCCTGCCAGTAGCTCTGTAAGGCTGAGTACTCGTTGTAGTACAGCTTGTCGATGTACAGCTCGCGGTTGTAGAGATACTGGAGGACTCGACGCATGCGAAGGTCATCCAAGGGCGGGCGCTGGGAGTTGATGGCGATACCACTCGTGCCAACGGGGGCATCGGTGTAGAACTTACACTTGACGAGCAGGCCACGCTTGACGGCTTCGACTTCATTCAAGTCCTCGGCCCACCATTGGGCCCGCGGAACAAGGTAGTAGTCGATCTCGCCCTTCTTGACCTTTTCAAAGGCAAGGCTGGCATCCATGACAACCTCGTATTCGTACTTGTCGATGTTGTACATGCCAACCCAGGCCGGGTTGTCCTTATCCCACCAGTCGTCGCGGCGAGTCAAGGTGATGCCAGTTCCCATAGTGATGTCCTCGGGCTTGACCGTGTATGGGCCCGAGTTGGCCGTGTAGGAGTTTTGGAACTTGTCCAAGTACACGTCGCCTTCGATGTCAACCTCGGCTGCGGGGAAGAGCCCCATGCCGGAGAAGTAGAGGTGATTGCGCCAGTTAGGCGTGCTGCACTTGACCTCGACAATGTACTTGGAGATGGCCACGGGGCGCTCCATCTTGCCGTAGGTCGCCGCACTCGAAGGGTCGAGTGTCTTGGGGTCCAGACGCAGATCGTAGCTTGCGATCACGTCCGCCGAGGTGATCTCCTTGCCGTCGCTCCAGCGTGCTGCAGGGTTGATGCGATAGGTATATATCGACTTGTCCTCGGAGATCTTCCAGTGGGAAGCGACGCCGGGAATGGGCTCTTGGGTGATGGGGTGGCTGCCCAACAGGCTCTCGTAGCAGAGGTCCGCCACCAGGTAGTTCAAGCTCGAGTTCCAGTCCTTGCCGTGCTGGCGCAGGGTCGCCGGCCAGTCGGTGAGGTAGCGCTTTAGGGAGCCGCCCTTCAGAGCGTCCGCGCTACCAACGGCCTGAAACTCCATGTGCGTTGTCCAGCCTTCTCCGGTAAAGCCTGGGCCACCCATTTCCGCCGAGACGCTTTCATCGCCTAGGGTGTTGTCCCATGTGTACTCGACCATGGGGATGAGAGCGTCCAACGCAGCAGCATCCAGCGTCTCGCTTTGGTCCAGGACTTCCGCGTCTTCGCTGTTGCTCCCCGCGGAGGTGGCCGGGCTTTCCGGTTCGCCGGAACCGCAGGCTCCAAGGAAGGGCAGGGACAGGAGAAGTATGCTGGGCAGGAGGCGTGGGCGGGCCATGAATCGGCTGGGGTGAGGAGTGCGGGGCGGGCGCCCGGCTAAAAGGGCGCCGCCTACTGGCTCGGTGGGCGGTGGGTGTCGGTCGACTCGGGGACAGGCCCCAAATCGAAGCGGTCATCATACGCTCTACTCTTTCATTATGAGACAAGAGAGCCTTGATTCGAGTCTGCCAGTGGGTGCCGCAGCTGTCACTCTTGGTCCAGCCTATTTTGAGGCCCATCCAGGCCCCATTCCTTATCGGCCAAAGCCCTACTCCGCAGGCTCTTCGTGCCGGAAGCGGTTGCAGCCCTCGGCCAGGCGCTTGAGGGCGGCCGTGTGGCGCGCGATGATCGCCTCGTCCTCGAGGATGTGCTCCCATTCGTAGGAGTACAGCTGGATATCGAAGCTGGTGAAGTTGCCCTGCAACGGCACCTCAAGGATGCCCTCGCCAGTCCACAGGGCCAGCTTGTCCCAGCCCGAGACCACTCGTTGGCGATTTACGCTGTGGGTCTTCATCAAAGTGTCGCCCAGGCACCAGTCCCTGCGCACGGCGGGGTCTGCGCCGACTAGCTCCAGCAGGGTAGCCGGCAGGTCCAAGTGGCTGGTGGGGGAGGTCTCGACGCCCGGCTGGATGCCGGGGCCGCGCAGGATCATGGGGACGCGCACTTGGGGCGGGGAGAAGTTGGACGTGTGGCCGAACATGCCGGCCTCCCAGAACTCCTCGCCGTGGTCTCCGGTGAGCACCACGATTGTATCCTCGGCCAGGCCCAGCTCTTCCAGGGACGCCAACAAGTCTGCGGCCACGTTGTCCGCGTGGCGCACCGCGTTCTGGTAGCGGTTCTTGATCTGCAGCTGCTCAACGGGCTCTGGTGCCTCGCCACTGAGGGTCATATCCAGGTAGTTGAGTCCGGGTGCCTCGGGCTGAAAAGGTGCGGTGTCGTCGGGGTGGCTGTAGATTTGGTGGGGGGAGTCCAGCAGGATGAAGGAGAAGAACGGCGAGTCGTCCTCTGCGGCGATGCGCTCCTTCCACCAGTCCACACACATCTCGGCCGCAAGCTCGTCTCGGCGCCAGGGGAACTCCGAATCGTGGTCGTCGTGGACCTTGCCCGGTAGGGCCGACCAGGCTGTTGAGCGCAGCTGGGGATAGTTGGCCGAGGCGCTGGAGAAGATCTCCATGTCGTAGCCGTTCTCCAGCAGGACGTCCACCAGGACTGGCGACCGCTGCTCGTTGAGCACAGGGAACCAATAGGGCCCGTAAAGGCCGTATAGCATGCCGAATACCCCAAACCGAGTCGCATTGCCCGTGGATATGTGGTCTGTGAACTTGCGCCCCGTGCTCGCGTATTCCGTCAACCGTGGCGTGTTGGTCGTGTTGAGCATGTCGCTGCGCCAGCAGTCGATGGCGACGATCAAGATATTGTGCTTCGGAGCTTCTGGAGCCAGTTCGGGCATCGCAGTCGGATAGTCCAGCAGGAAGCTGTCGAAGGTCAAGCGCTGGGCCCGCTCCGTGACCTCCACATCGAAGAACTGCTCCGCCATCTCACCCACATTAAGTTGGGGGTAGAGGGGGAACAGCTTCGCGAGCTCGATGAGCTCCTTGTCGCGGTCGATGTCCGCCCGCACGTAGATCATCTTCTCCAGGAAAAAGCACGAGACGATAATGCCGCACCACATCATGCCCGGTCGCATGAGCAGGTGGGGCAGAGTGTCCGGATCGCGCCGTGAGCGCACGATCAGCTTGTCCCAGATCCACACCTGCACACCCGATGCAAGCACTAGCCCCGTCAAGATTGCCGACCAGACCTGCCAACCCAAGTGGATCGAGTCCTCGGAGCCACGGGTCACAAACAGGTCCCAGACCTGGGCGCTGAAGTGATAGCCGAAGAGGTTGTAGATGCTCTTGTCCACGAACAAGAGGATCAAGAAGCTCGTCCAAATCATGCCGTGCCCCAGGCGCAGGATGCGCAGCTTGACCAGGGGCTTGATCAGCAAGAGGCACAGAATGCCCGGCGGGATGCTCAACAGGGTGATCGTCGAGGTCAGGGCCAGCAGCCCGTAGATCCAGAGCTTCAGCTCGCCATCCTCGGGGATGAACTGCAGGTTGCTGACCAAGATCACCATGCCGAAGGCGATGTTCGCCAGCCAAAGGTGGAACGCCGTTTGGCGCAGCACTCCCAGGTCTTCGCGATCGAGCGGCCGCGCGGGATGGCGCAACCGGCCGAGCCACTGCAGCGGAGTTTCGCGAGGTGAGGACGTCATGTCGCGGGGCTAGGGTTGGACGATCTCCCCAGTCCAGTTGGAGATGCCACCCTCAAGGTTGTAGAGCTCTGTACGACCCTGCTCGGCCAGGAACTCGCAGACCGCCGCAGAGCGCGCGCCCACATGGCAGTACACCAAGAGGGGACCCTCGGGGATCTCATCTAGGCGGTTAGGGATGTCCTGCATGGGGATCAGGATTGCGCCGGGGATGATCCCGCCGGCGGTCTCGCCGGGTGTGCGGACGTCGAGCAGCACAAGGCCCTCGGTGTCGGTCAGCATCTCGCGGCCCTCTTCAATCGAGGTGGGAACGAAGGGGTCCATAGGTCTTTCGGTTGGGATGGTTGGAGCCGCGGGGCCGGGTTGGGCAGTTGGCACCGGGGGCGAGTATTGAGCGGAGGCCTCACTCGAGCAGGAGCTCAAGGCGAGTGCGGCCAGCACGGAAGCAGTGCAGTTGGTTTTATTCATGGACGTGGATCCTGCCAGTGGGCAGGTGTTGGATCCTGCCAGTGGGCAGGTATTGGGCCCTGCCAGTGGGCAGGTATTAAGCCCTGCCAGTGGGCAGGTAGGGCTAGCCGTCGAGCCCGCAGCGGTTTTCTAGGGTATTCATCCCCGTCACGCCTAAGATCTTGCGCGTGCGAAGCAGCTTCTCGACCGCTTCCGGTGGCAGCGGATCGAGTCCGCCGCGCAGGGTGTGGGTCATATAAAGGATGCGCGCCGTGTGCTCGAGCATGTCGAGCTTCTTAAATGCGTCCATTAGGTTGTCGCCAACCGTGATCGATCCGTGGGAGCGCATCATCACCGAGTCCGAGCAACGCAGCAGGTCGCGGATCGAGTCCCCAAGCTCGTGGGTGCCGGGGGTCGCGTAGTTCGCTGTGGGGATGCCACCGATGGTCACCACGACCTCGGGTATGATCGGCATTTGCATGTCTACATCGGCCAGGGTCAGGGCCACCGCGTGGGGCGGGTGGGCGTGGACCACGGCGCGGATGTCGGGGCGCACGGTGTAGGCGGTCGTGTGGATGCCCGTCTCAGTCGAGGCGCGCGGCCCGTCGCCAATGACGCGGCCGGCCATGTCGACCCGGGTGATGTGGTGGGGCTCGAGGAAGCCCTTCATTGCGCCCGCCGGCGTGATTAAGATCGTGTTGTCCGACAGGCGCATGGAAAGGTTGCCATCTGCGCCGACGATCAGGTTCCGGCTATAGCACAGCTTGCCGATCTCGCAGAGGGCGCGCCGTCCGCGCTGCATCTCGTCTTCGGATGCGCCCGTGGGCTCGTGGGCGTGGGGAGTGTTTCCGCGTGCTGTGCTCATGACTTCGCCTCGGTTGCATCCATGTGGAAGTAGGCGGTCTCGCCAGGTCCAAACTCAATCGAATCCACGACGCCCATGACGATTGTCTTGATCGGCGCATTCGCGATTCCGGTTACCTGGCGGCCTCCATTGCCCTCATCCATGACAATCACACGGTCGCCTTGCCCAGCGCCACAGCCACCCGGAGGCACCAGCCCAACGCGCACCTTGCCCGCGGGTTTTCCGTCGGGCCCAACCGGCCGCAGCAAGAGCTGGCGCATGCCGTCAAGGTCCTTGTGCTGCACGGGCGTGGTTACCGTACCAATGACGTCCGCGAAGAACATCAGGCCCCGGCTCCGTAGGTTGCCGGCTGGATGTTGGTGCCAAGGCGCGTCGCCTCTTCCACCACACCGATGATCGCGACGTCAACGGGCACATAGGTCTCGGGCAGCACGAGAGCGGCCTCGCGCCCGTCGACACAGGTGACAAAGTCCCCGGGGCCTGCGCTGATCTCGCTGGTCTGTACTGCGGCCACCTGGGTGTCGCCGGTGTCCTCACCGTGCTCGTCCAGGGGCTGGATTAACTGGAAGGCAACGCCGTCCAAGCCCTCATAACGAACGGTGGCAACTAACCTGCCGATGACCCGGGCGAGGTACACCTAGGCCCACGCCTCGTAGACGTTCGCACCGTCGATGTCCCAAGAGTCGACCACGGCCATGACCACAGCGTCGCACGGGCGACCGTCCGTCAGGGTCGTCTGGCGCGCACTGGAGCCTGTCGCATACAGCACCGTGTCCCCGACGCCGGCCTGGACCGAATCCACAGCTACGACGTACTGGTCCTTAGGCTTGTTCTCGTGGCTCTGAACTTGCAATACGAGCAGCTTCAGATTCTCAAGCTTTTCGTCCTTCTGGGTCGCGACGACGCTTCCGACTACCTTGGCGATCAACATAGGCCCACGAGTCTACAGCCAAGGGCGCGCCGTGGCTATCGCGGGCTCGGGTCCGGGGCTCAGAATCAGACCGGCGGCCGGCTCCCTAGCGGAAAACGTGGAGCCCGGTCTCGGGCATGGCATCGTTCAAGATCCGCCGCTGGAGCTCGGATTCGACGATTTTCAGCAGCTGCTCCTGGTTCGGGGCCGGGACCGCCTCGCCCACCCAGATCAAAGCGACGCCGCCGGCGACCTCGATCGGGCCGGCAACTCCCGGGGCCTGCTTCTCGTCAAAATACTCCCAGGCCGTGCTGCGCATGCCCGTGGGCAAGCGCTCGTCCCCCCGCCCGTAGACGCCTAGGTTCCCATCCAGCTTCTTCGTGTTGATCTCATCGCTAAGCTTGCGTACCAACTCCACAAACTTCTCTTCGGAAGTGATGCCAGGAACCAACTTTTCCATATAGCTCATGGCCTGGTCCACAGAGCGCGGCACCAGCTCGTTGGCCTCCGGAGCGGCGCGCAACATGCAGACCCGCAGGGGCAGGCGCACGCCGTAGTAGCCATCAAAGAAGGCCTGCTCGGCTTGGTACGTCGCGCGCATACCCGCAGCGATGCGCTGCTCAGGGGTCGTCTCCGCGGCTAGGTCTTCGGGCGCCTTGGCAAAGGCCTCGCGCCGGGCTAGCACCGTGGTCAGGGCGGTCACGCGCACCGAGGTGTCCTCGGCCATCGCGGCCACAGTCAGGCCCTGGGCTTCCAGCTTGGCCTCGTAGCTGATACCGGTGCCAGCGAACTGCGGATCGAGGGCGTGGTTCTCGCGGCGGCGCTGGATCTCCTTGTCCACGGCCTTGGACCACTCGTCGGAGTCGATCTGACCTGCGTTTGCCATTAGCACCCTCTCGAAGAACAGCTGGGTGCAGGCCTGCTTGACGAACTTGGTTCCGATCTCGCTGTGCAAGCGCTCCTTGAATGCGCCCAAGGTGATCTTCGCATCGCCGGATTGGGCCACGATATCCGTGTTTTTTGTCGGGAATGCGTCGGTTGAGTCCGTGACACCTCGCTTAGTCAGGGTCTCCTCGAGCCACGCGTCCTGTTGCGCTGAGGAGGCCTCCACACCCTCTTCCAGCTCCAGGGCGATGCGCGTGAGCTCGGCCTGGATCATGGAGATCTTCAGCATCTCCCGGAAGATGTCCGGGTTGATGTCGCCCTTGATCAGCTGCTCGGCGAGTCCACCCTCATTGATGGCCTTGAGTTGCTGGTCGAGGTCGGCCATCCTTGCGACGACGGTCTCATCCGCGATCTCGATGTTTGCAGCAGCGGCCAGCTCAACGAGAACGGCACGTTGCAGCAGTCGGTTGAGGATGTCGATGCCCTCGGGACGGCGCCCATGGCGATCCAGAAGGAGTTGGTCGAGTTCGGCCAAGGTGATTTCCACGTCACCACCACGGGCGGCCACGCCCTCGGCTAGGGGCGGCAGGATCTTGGGGTCGTTCTCAGTCTCCCCAGGGGGGACCTCGACGGTCCCGTCGGCTTCCTGTTGGGGCGCGACCTCTTGCTCGCCAGGCTCCGGTTCGCTGACCGGATTGGCCAAAGGAACCTCTTGGGCCCAAAGCGTGGGCTGGGAAAGAGCGATCAGGACAAGGGGAAGCGCGGCAGTAAAATGAGGGCGAATCATCGGAATCAAGTGGTCAAGGTCGGGTTTCGCGGGTGCTCACCATAGAGCCCAAGTGGACCAGGGTCGCCGTTTTTTATTCCCGTTCTTCCTATTCAGAGATGGCAAACCGTCGGAAATCCCGCCGAACACATGCAACTTAGGTCCAGGGGGAAAGCTAGGCTTGGGACATGCCAAGTGATTCGAATCAGCCGGACGCTGCGGGCGAGATGCGCTTCCTTGCGAAGCTTGTCCACCGGGGCGAGCTCACAGAAGCTGAGGCCTCGGCCATCGTCCCCGAACTCCAGGCCGCCACAACCACCCTAGACGAGCTTCTTGTGGCGAGGGCGGGCAAGGACTCGGAATGGATCGAGCGCATGCGGCGCACAGACGGCGGCGAGATCCCCGAGTTTCCGGGCTTCCGGATTGGCGACAGGTTAGGTGTCGGCGGAACTGCGACGGTCTGGCAGGCCACCGAGCTAAAAACCGGCCGGGAGATGGCCCTCAAGGTCCTTTGCCCGAAGATCGCCGCCAAGCCGGGCGAGCTCAAGGCCTTCGTCGAGGAGACGCGCCTACTCGAGCGCCTCGACCACCCAAACCTTTTAAAGGGGATCGGCGTCGCGAAGTACGGACAGACCGTCTTCTCCAAGCTGGAACTGGTCGAGGGTGAGACCTTATTGGAGATCCTTGGTTCCATGACCGCCGATCACGATGCGATGCCCGAAAAGGACGCCCTTGGGATCGTGCTCGAGACGGCTCGCGCATTGGAATACCTGGAGTCCGAAGGCATCGTGCACCGGGACATCAAGCCAGGCAACATCATGTACACCGAGGAGGGGCGCGTGGTGTTAATCGACCTTGGTTTTGCGGCGGAAGCAGGCGCCGAAGGCAAGAGCGAATCCGGCGTGGGTACGGTGGCCTACCTCTCGCCCGAACAGGCCCGGGGAGGGGCGAGCGCAGACTCGCGTTCTGACATCTACAGCTTGGGCGTCTCGCTGTTTCAACTTGTGATCGGTCGGTTACCTTTTGATAGCAGCGACGATCGCGAGATCCTGCGCATGCAGATCATGGACTCCCTGTCCTCGCCCGAGCTGCGCGGCCGCGGCTTCTCGCCGCACCTCTCCTACTTCATCGAGAAGATGATGGCGAAGGAGGCGGACCATCGCTACCAGAGCTGGAGCGAGCTCATCGAGGATGTGGCCGGGCAAATCGAGGGCCACGAGGACTTAGACTTCTCCCGTGGGGCACCCAAGGTCCAAAAGCCCCAGGCGAGCCCAAATCGCCCGATTCGGCGCCAGAACAAGCGTCCGGGGCGCCGCCGACGCTAGGCCGATGCTGGGTCGAATCTCAGATTGCGAACGGTGCGGCTTCATTGGAGCTGCACAGCCTGCCGAAGGTGTCCTCCGATGAGGGCCGATGGCGCCCATCCCGATGAGTCCACCCCCGATGTGAGCTTTGGGTTTCGATGCAAGCGATCGGGCCGCTGCTGCCAAGTTCGCGGCGGTATCGCCTGGGTCGATCCGATCGAGCAAGACGCAATCGCCACTCACATGAACCTGCCCATACAGTCTTTTCGCACTAAGCACACCCGGGAGCTCACGGACCCGCGGACGGGCGAGCTGCGCACTGCGTTGCGGGATCGTGAAGACGGCGCCTGCGAGCTGCTCGAAGCGGGCAACCAGTGCAGCGTCTACGAGGCACGCCCAAAGCAGTGCCGGGACTTCCCCTATTGGGATTCGGTCGCCGGTGAGCTCGCCTCTTTCGAGCGCGCCCGGGCGATCTGTCCCGGTATCGAGGCCGTGCCCTCGCCGCACTTTACGGACCGAGTCGTGCACCAACTCGTCCAGCTCATGGGCACCCATGCCCCGGCACCCACGGCGACCTGCCCACATGGCGAAGGAGGCAAGTTGGCCCAGGTCTCACGACTCGAATTTGAAGCCATTGCCAACGCCCAAACGTCCGCCTCTAACCGTCCGAAAACTCCCGGCGCTTGCCCGTCGTTTCGGGACTCCCTCTGCGCCCATCCAAGCGCTAAACCCATCGCTTGCCGCGAGCTAGGCGAAGCCGATCGCGAGGCTCTCTACGCCGAGCTGCAGGGCCTCCACCGGAGCCACGACTACCCGCACACCACGGGTTCGATCGGCTCCTTTGCCGCGCCGGATCCCGGGGCTAAGCTCACACCTCTGGACGCACCAAGCCAACCCAAAGGTTGATCTTATGAAGACCGCCGTCTACGCCATCTTGCTGCTTCTTGCAGCCGCTGCCCTAGGGATTGGGGCAGCCATCTATGTTCGCCCAACCATTGGATTAGAGCCTGTAGAGGGCACCGCTTTTGATTCCGCGTTCACGTCGAGTGACCGCTCGACCGAGATCGCCGAACACCTTGAGGACAAGGTACAGGAGTCCCAAGCCGCACCCGAGGCGACGACAGGGTACCGCTACTGGGTCCAGCAAAACAACAAGGGGCTTGAAGCCCTCAAGGAGGGCGAATACGCGACGGCCTGTGCGATCCTAGAGCGCTGCGTCGAAGCTCACCCGGAGCAGAAGCTCTTTACCAAGAACCTAGTCGAGGCGCTCTCCAGATTGGCACGTGGATTGTGGGAGCAAGGAGATCGCCAGGAGGCCGTGTGGAAGCTCGAACGGGCTGTGGAGCTCTGCCAGACCCTGGGCTTTCCCGACCAGCGACCCAATCTGGTCAAGCTGCTCGAGCGCTGGCATAGGATCTTTGGCGTCGAGAGCGATTTCTGGCAGGACACATCCCAGCACTTCCAGTTGTCCTATGACGCCAATCACGCGGATCTGGCCAACGGCTTCCAGGACGTGATCAACCTGCTCGAGGCCGCCTATGCCGACCTTCGCGACTTCTTTGGCGCGGACCCGGTCTTCGACAACAGGGGCAAACACCTGCGCGTCGTTCTCTACCGCCGCGACAACTTCGACACGGTCACTGGCCTGCACTCCTGGGCGGGCGGCGCCTTCGATGGCACGATCCGCGTTCCAATTGGCAACCTAGACCACGAGATCGGCGGTCTAGATCCCCTGTTGCGTCACGAGCTCGTGCACGCCTTTATCGAAAGTATCGGCGGCAAGTCCGTTCCGGGTTGGTTTAACGAGGGCCTTGCCCAGTGGCTCTCGGGCGAGCGCAGCGACGCGCTAGTGCGCGCCAAGTCCATCTTCCAGGGCACCAACGCCAAGCCGTTTCTGCCCATGTCTGAGCTCGGCGGCAGCTTCTCGACCTGGACCGACGAGGACAAGGTGCGCCGTGCTTACACCCAATCTGTGGTGCTGGTCGACGCACTAGCGAATCGCTATGGCGAGCGCTTTTTGGCCAGCCTGACCTCAGCTGCACAGACGGGCGAGATCGGTATCGAGTCGGCCTTCGAAGCTCAAATGGGGCGCACCTTGGCTGACTTCCTAGGCGAGGTTGTGGCCGACTACACATCGCAATAACGAAGGCGTCATGAGTTTTGTATTGCCTCTGTCTGGGTGGGGGGATTTGTTGTTGAATCTATTTCCCCGCTAGTCGAGCGGCGCTATGCTGCTCCCCGTAATGACCAATCTCTCGACCACTCACTCTGCGCACCATCACCACCCCAACCGGGTCGGGTGACAGAGCGCGTTTAGTTAATCGAACGAGTTTTTCGCCGACCCCAGTGGTCGGCGTTGTCGTTTAAGGCACTGCCGTTTTGCTGGGGTCCTCTCCTAGAAGGAACCCTAAATGACACCTAAGCAACGACCCGAAGTGGTCCAACTCGCCCTGCCGAAGGGGCGTATCCAAGACGGCGTAGTAGGCCTACTCTCCGAGGCTGGTATCACCGTGAGCAACAGCGCACGTGGATACCGCCCAACACTCTCGATACCCGGTTTTGAGACCAAGATGCTCAAGCCTCAGAACATCGTGGAGATGCTCTCCTGTGGTACCCGTGACCTTGGCTTTGCCGGGGCGGACTGGGTCTTGGAGAAGGAGGCAGACCTTGTCGAAATCATCGATACGGGCTTAGATCCCGTGCGGTTGATTGCAGCTGCACCCGAGGCGAGTCTCCAGAATCCCGACTTCCTGGTGGGGCCCCTTGTTGTCGCTAGCGAATACGAGGTCCTGGCCCGCAGGTGGATCGAGTCCAAGGGCATCGACGGCACCTTGGTTCGCACCTACGGAGCCACTGAGGTTTTCCCGCCCGAGGACGCCGACCTCATCGTGGACAACATCGCAACGGGCGCGACTTTGCGGGCCAATGGCCTGCGCGTCTTCGACGAGCTCTTGAAATCTTCAACGCGTCTGTACGCCAGTCCCCAAGCCATGGCCGATCCCATCAAGCGCGAGCTGATCGACGACCTCACCCTATGCCTGAAGGCGGTGATCGAGGCGCGGACCCGGGCGATGATCGACCTGAACGTGTCTCCGGCGGCCTTCGAGGACGTCATTGGCGCTTTGGATTGCATGCGCGAGCCAACGGTCTCGGGACTGCACGGCAGTGCCGGTTTCGCCGTGCGAGCGGCCGTCAAGCGCTGCTCGATTCCGTCACTGATCCCCCAGCTGAAGGCCTGTGGAGCCACGGACATCGTGGTCTCCCGTTGCGAGCAGATCGTCCCATGAAGTACTCCTCTGAATACAGCCCACCGGCCCTAGCGGGACGGGTGGATCTGGACCTCTCGCGCAATGAGGGGCGATGCGCTGGCCCCCTGGCGACACCCGAGGTCGATAGTTCTCGCTATCCCGATACCAGCAAGCTGCGGGCCGCCCTAGCCAAGAGGTTTAACCTGGACGAGGACCGGGTTCTGTTGACCTCCGGTGGCGACGGGGCACTTATGCGAACTTGCCTCGCTGTCCTCAGCCCGGGTGCTGAGGCCGTTCTCCCCAGCCCGACTTTTGAGATGATCCCACGCTATGTGGATCTTGCGGGGGGGCAAGCACGCAGCTTCCCTTGGCCGTCGGGCCCCCTCCCCGTGGACGAACTCCTGGCACTATGCGGTCCCCAGACCGAGCTCGTCTTTGTGGTCTCGCCCAACAACCCAACGGGGGCAGTCGCCACGGCTGCGGATCTCGAGCGTATTGCGACGGCACTTCCCGAGACTCTGATCGTCTTGGATGCTGCCTACGGTGAGTTCGCAGAAGATGACCTCACCGAGAAGGCACTTGAGTTTGAGAATGTGGTCGTCGTGCGGACCTTCTCCAAGGCCTGGGGCTTGGCTGGACTGCGGGTTGGATACGCTTTGGGCAGCCAAGCTTGGATCAAGCGATTAGGGGCCAGCGGGAACCCCTATCCGGTCTCCTCAGCATCGGCAGAAATCGCGCTCTCTCGGCTTCTTTATGATGAGGTAGGCATGCGGGACTACGTGAACAGCATCGCAGAGGAACGCAGCGAGTTCATGTGTGTATTGCAGTCCCTTGGCTTTTCGGGCGCCCCCGGTAGCCAGGCCAATTTTGTCCTGGCGCGGGAGCTTCCGGCTGCTTGGATCGAAGCGGCCCTGGGCGCACTTGGCATTGGCGTGCGGATCTTCCCCGACAATCCAGTCTTACAAGATGCGCTTCGGATCACCTTGCCCGGCAACAAGCCGGAGTTTGAACGCCTTGTCCGAGCCCTGCAGACTGCGGCTGCGCCTCCGGCTCTACTCTTCGATCTTGACGGTGTCCTGGCGGATGTCTCCGCCTCTTACCGTCAGGCGATCCTGGGGACGGCCGCGAACTTTGGCGTGACCGTGACACCGCAGGACGTGGAGGACGCCAAGGCCCGCGGCAATGCCAACGACGACTGGGCTCTGACCTGGATGTTGTTGCGGGAGGCGGGGGTAGAGGTCTCCTTGGAGGAGGTGACGAGCTGTTTTGAAGCGCTCTACCAGGGCACGGTCGAAGAGCCTGGCCTGCGACAGGCCGAGTCATGTCTCGTGACCCGTGAGTTGCTCTCGGGCTGGAAGCGAACCTATGCCCTGGGGGTAGTGACAGGCCGCCCGCGCGCGGATGCGCTGTTCTTTTTGGAGCGCTTTGGTCTGGCTGACTTGTTTGACGTCATCGTCTGCCGGGAGGACGCCGAGTTGAAGCCCAACCCGGCTCCTGTGCAGTCGGCCTTAGAGAGCCTGGGATGCACCAGTGCCTGGATGCTTGGAGACACCAGGGACGACATCGAATCCGCCCTAGGTGCAGGCGTTCTTCCCCTTGGGGTTATCGCACCTGGGGCTAATCCTGGTCCGGCAAAACAAGGCCTCATGGCAGCTGGTGCGGTCACAGTTTTAGAATCAGTCCAAGGGCTAGAGGAGATCCTTCCATGCAGCCAGTAAACCTGACGCCCCGAACCGCGTTCCAATCACGGACTACAAGTGAGGTCGACATTGAGCTTAAGCTCAACCTAGATGGCACCGGACAGGCGGACATTAAAACCGGCCTGGCCTTCCTTGATCACATGCTCACTGCGCTGGTGAAACACTCGCGTATCGACCTGCAGTTGATCGCCTCAGGGGATCTACACGTGGACGACCACCACACGGTGGAGGACTGCGCCATGGTGCTTGGCCGAGCTCTGGGCCAGGCCCTAGGAGATGGCCGTGGGATTACCCGCTTTGGCTACGCTTTCGTCCCCTTGGACGAGGCCCTCGCTCGGGCGGTCGTAGACCTCTCAGGTCGGCCTTGGCCGTCGGTCAAGCTAGGTCTGACCCGAGAGATGCTGGGCCAGGTTGCCACGGAGAATCTGGAGCACTTCCTGAACTCCCTGGCCATTGAGGGGCGCTTCGCTCTACACGTCAACCTGCTCTCAGGCACAAATGACCACCACCGCGCTGAGGCGGCCTTCAAGGCTGTGGCCCTAGCTCTTGGTCAGGCCATCCAGAGGAAATCCACCGATATCCCAAGCACCAAAGGCACCCTATGAAGAACGAAATAAACAAAGCCGGCTCACCCCTTGAGGTGCTCGTAGTCTCTACGGGCACGGCGAACACAGCCTCGGTTCTGTCCGCATTTGCGCGGTTGGGAGCCAAGGCAAGACTCTCCGACGAGCCATCGGCAATTCGAGATGCCGACTACGTCGTGCTCCCAGGTGTCGGAGACTTCGGGGCGGCATCGATGCGTCTCGAACAGAGCCGCATGCGCGAGCCACTCGTAGATCGCATTGCAGAGGGGCGCTCCACACTGGCGATCTGCTTGGGTATGCAGCTCTTGTGCGACAACAGCGAGGAGTCCCCGGGCGTGAAGGGCCTAGGGGTTGTCCCGGCTGCTATTGGCAGCTTCTCCGAACCGCTACGGGTGCCCCACATGGGGTGGAACCGGGTGGACGTAGAAGACCCGGGGGTGCTAGAGAGCGGCTGTGCCTATTTCGCCAATGGCTACCGTCTAGCAAGTCGACCGCCCTCTTGGAGTGCTGCGACGACGAGCTATGGCGGGACCTTTGTGAGCGCGATCGAGCGCGGTGCCGTCCTAGCCTGCCAGTTCCACCCCGAGCTTTCCGGGGCCTGGGGCGAGGGACTGCTGAGTCGCTGGTTGGAACGCGGTAGGGGGCAGGCCTGATGCTCTATCCAAGGATCATTCCGTGCCTCGACGTGCGCGATGGCCGTGTCGTGAAGGGCGTTCGCTTTGCAAATCTTAGGGATGCCGGGGATCCGGTGACTTGTGCTGCGGCCTATCGCGACCAGGGGGCCGACGAGCTCGTTCTCTTAGATGTGTCTGCGACTCCCGAGGGCAGGGGCAATGCGCTCGAGGTCGTGCGCGCCGTCCGCGCCGTGCTCAACATCCCCTTGACCGTGGGGGGCGGCGTCGGCACCGTTGATTCCGCGGTCGCCTTGCTCGACGCGGGTGCCGACAAGGTCGCCCTCAACAGCGCCGCAGTTGCGGATCCGTCGCTGCTCTCTAAGCTCTCACGACGCTTTGGGGCCCAGTGCATCGTGCTCGCCCTGGATGCGGCGCGGAGCGAAGCAGGCCCTCCATGGGAGGTGGTCACTCACAGTGGCAAGCGGCGCACCGGCAAAGATGCCGAGGCCTGGGCGCGGCGTGCCGCGGAGTTGGGCGCCGGAGAGATCTTACTCACGAGCTTCGATCGCGACGGCACGGGTTTGGGGTACGACCTCGAGCTAATCCAAGCCATTGCCAACTCTGTCCGGGTTCCGATTGTCGCGTCGGGGGGAGCCAAGGACTCGCGTCACTTGGCAGCTGCCCTCGAAGCCGGGGCGAGCGCAGTGCTTGCCGCCAGCATTCTCCACGACGGTGAGACCACCGTCGCTCAACTGAAGTCCAAACTCTCCCTTGCGGGAGTCGAGGTGCGCCCATGATCATTCCTTCCATTGACTTAGAGGGCGGTCGTACCGTCCAACTCGTAGAGGGCGAACAACTCGCCATCGACGCCGGTTCACCCCAACCGATTCTCGAGCGTTTTGCCCGAGTGGGGGAGGTCGCCGTGATTGACCTCGATGCCGCCAAGGGCGTTTCCAACAACGAAGCGCTGATCCTTGACTTGTGTAAGCGAGCTCGGATTCGAGTGGGGGGTGGCATTCGTGATTACGAGACGGCATGTAAGTGGCTTGATGCAGGGGCCGCCAAGATTATTGTCGGCACGTCGGCCGAGCCAGAACTCCTGTCACGTCTGCCTAAGGAGAGAGTCCAGGTCGCTCTGGATTCTCGGGATGGCGAGATCGTCACCCACGGCTGGCGCAAGCGATCCGGCCGCAGTGTCACGTCGCGCATTGAAGAACTAAAGGATCTCTGTGGAGGTTTCCTTCTGACTTTCGTCGAGCGCGAGGGCAAGCTGGGCGGAACAGACCTGGAACAGGCTGCACGCTTTGTGGACGCCGCAGGCTCGACCCGGGTCACGATCGCCGGGGGAGTCACCACAGCCGATGAGGTTGCTACCCTCGATCGCCTTGGCGCGGATGCTCAGGTCGGCATGGCCCTCTACAATGGTCAGCTGCCCCTGGATGCGGCGTTTATGGCGCCTTTGGTGAGTGATCGTGCGGACGGCTTGTGGCCGACCGTCGTGTGTAGCGAAAGGGGCACAGCCCTAGGTCTGGCCTACTCGAGCCCTGCAAGTCTCGGCGAAGCGCTGCGCTCGGGGCGAGGGGTCTACCAGAGTCGCCGTCGCGGTCTTTGGGTCAAAGGCGAGAGCTCTGGGAATTCCCAAGAGTTGCTCGCTGTGGACGTCGACTGTGACCGGGACACCCTGCGATTCACTGTCCGGCAGAAGGGCGCAGGATTCTGCCACCAGGGTACGAGCTCTTGCTGGTCGGAAGATCGAGGCTTGGAGCGACTGGAGAGGCGACTCTCGGCGCTGCTAGGCAGTGAAGATCTAGAGTCCAACAGCGTACGTCTGGCCCGCAGTCCATCGTTGCTTTCTTCGAAACTGGTCGAAGAAGCTCAGGAGCTGGGCGAGGCAGTGACCGCCAGCCAAGTTTGCCACGAGGCAGCAGATCTAATCTACTTCGCCATGGTCAAGGCTAGCCAAGCGGACATCTCTATGGCGGATATCGAAGCAGAGCTCGATCGACGCGCACTTAAAGTCAGCCGCAGGCCCTGCGAGGCCAAGCCAACCCGAACCCAATCATGAAGCTACGTCAAGTTGACCCCCAATCTCTGTTTCTAAGCCGACGCAATCCCGTGGATGCCGAAGCCTTGGCCACCTCGGCTGCGATCGTAGAGGACGTCCGTACGGGCGCCGCGGCGGCCGTCCGCAAACACGCCGAACGCTTCGGGGACCTAGTCCCAGGGGCGGAGATGGTTCGCGATCGCTCTCAACTCGAAGCGGCATGGCTTGCCCTGCCCGTCGAGGAGAAGCAGCTGCTCCAGCGTGTTGCTGCCCGCATCGAGGAGTTTGCCCGGGCTCAGGCCAAGTGCCTTCTGCCCCTGGACTTCCCCATCGAGGGCGGTGTGGCCGGACACCGCTGGCTTCCCGTCGGGACTGTGGGGGCCTATGCTCCCGGTGGCCGCTATCCATTGCCGTCTTCGGTTCTTATGTCCGCGATTCCCGCACGCATTGCGGGTGTTGAATCCGTCTGGGTAGCCTCCCCGAAGCCGACGGAAGTCACCATGGGCGCCGCGTTCTTAGCGGGCGCCGACGGCCTGCTGGCATGTGGTGGAGCCCAGGCCATTGGCGCCTTGGCCTTCGGCACCCACGGCCCCGCCGCCGACATGATCGTGGGGCCTGGTAACCGGTACGTGACGGCTGCGAAGAAGCACCTTGTGGGCGAGGTCGGGATCGACGCCCTTGCGGGACCGAGCGAGCTTGTCGTCATCGCCGGGAAAGATGCCAATGCAGAGCTGATCGCCTCGGACTTAATCGCACAGGCCGAACACGACGTCTCGGCAACGGTGGTTTTGCTGGCTGTTTGTCCGGATCTCATCGCCGCCGTAGACAGAGCCCTTGCCTCCCAACTGCAGAACCTGTCCACGGAAGCAGTGGCCAGAGAGTCTCTACAGCGGAATGGCCTGGTGGTCTTGGCGGGCAGCTTGGAACAGGCGATGGAGATCTCCAATCGCTTAGCTCCCGAGCACCTTGAACTTTGTGGCGAGGACGCCGCGAAGCTCGCTAGTGCCGTGACCAACTATGGCGGGCTATTCCTTGGAAATGCAAGCGCCGAGGTCTTTGGCGACTACGGCGCGGGTCCTAACCATGTCCTGCCAACCGGCGGAAGCTCGCGGTTTCAAGCGGGTCTTTCTGTGGCGACATTCTTGCGGCCGCTAACCTACCTGGACATCAAGGATCCGACGGTCATCGCCAAGGATTCGGCTCGACTTGCGCGGCTGGAAGGTCTCGAGGGCCACGCAAGATCGGCAGAGCAGCGCCTATAGCGGAAACGGGAAATGCATGGTGCTGAGGCCATGCGGTCGCCCAAATTGGCATTAAATTAAGCGGCGCCCCTCCTCCCGTAGGAAGAGGGGCGCCGCTCACTTACGTGCCGTTAGTCGAGCGCGAGGACTCGGACTCGGTCCACATCAAGGGTCCGTGAAGGGCTCTCGATGAGAATCTCGACACCGCTCACGGGGAGGTACTCGTCGTAGGCAGACCAGCGAGCGCTGAGCTCGTAGGCGCCAGTGATGAAACTCTCCATTCGCACCATGCTGGTGGGCGACATGACTTGCACGGAGCCATCGGCCTTGGCGAAGCGGAGGGAGATGTTAGGCACCTCGCCCTGCAAGCGTAGCTGCAGCGCGACTTCCTTCGGGACGAACTCCCCTAGCAGGGGCAGGCGCAGGGTAGCGTCGAGGGCAGAGATTCGGCTGCCATCAGTAGAGACCCGGGTGCCGGGGCTCTCGATGAACATGGCAATCTTGTCAGAGCCGCGGACATCCGCAAGGATGGGGTTGGCGGCCGAGCCGTCCAGAACGCTCCATCCGGCGCTCCGTGAGCCGGTCACTCCGTACCAGGACGGGAGCTCCTCAAACCCAAACTCGAGAAAGTCGGCTACATCGGAGCCAAAGGTCATGCCGGCCTGTCGGTCGGTCAGGGAGGCCTGGGTAGCCGGCTTTTTCACGCTCATGAGCGTTGCGGGCGGAAGCAGAACCGCGTCAATGACGTGGACGATTCCGTTGCGCGCCAAGACGTTGACTTGATCTAAGCCTGCCCCGCCAACGGCCGGGAGAGACGCGTCTACGGCGACATCCTGGCCCTGAAGAGTCGTCAGAGCGGTGTTGCTCAGGACTTCAGCAGCAGTGAGCTCATCGGCTACGACGTGGTAGAGCAAGATGTCGATCAACTGTGCTTGGTTCTCGGGCAGCAGAAGGTCGGCAAGAACTCCATCGGGAAGTGCATCAAAGGCGGCGTTGGTCGGCGCGAAGACCGTAAAGGGGCCTTCAGCGGCCAGATCGTCGTCCAGCTCTGCGGCAACTAGGGCGGCGACAAGAGTCGAGAGACCCGCGTCACTTGCCAAGGTCGGGATGTCGCTAGCGGGCAGCAGCACCGCGTCGATTACGTGGATAATTCCGTTCGTGCAAGGCACGTTGATCGAGGAGATCGTGATCCCGTTCACTCGAGCAGGCGTACCGGAAGATGGGTCGGCCTCGGCTGCAAAGAGCAGCGTAACTCCGTTCAGGCCGTCTGCGGTCTCTGCACCGACTGCCTCGGACGCTTTAAAGTCTGGGCTCAAGACGTGGTAGGTCAGGATGTCCGTGAGATCGGCCAGGTTTTCGGGCAGCAGCAGTGAGTCAAGGGTTCCTGCGGGCAGCAGTGCGAAGGCTTCGTCGGTCGGCGCAAGGACGGTGAACGGTCCGGGGCCGGAAAGAGTAGGCACGAGGTTGGCTGCGGTGACGGCAGCTACCAGGGTGTCGAAGCCATTGGCTTGTAGAGTGGAGACAATATCAGTCGGTGGCAGGAGCACGCGGTCGATCACGTGTAGGAAGCCATTCGTGGCAGAGATGTCCGCATTGATCACACGGGCGTCATTGGCAAACAGCTCCTGGCCCACCTGGTCGATCAACAGAAGGTTGTCGCCGAAAAGAGTCGGGGCCGTGTCAAGGGTCGCAACAACCGAGGAGTCGGCCCGGTCGGGAATGACGTGGTAGGTGAGGATATCTACAAGGTCCTGCTTGTTGGCCGGGTCGAGTAGAAAGTCGAGTGTGCCATCCGGGAGCGCAGCGAAGGCTGCTTCGCTGGGCGCAAGCAGGGTAAAGTCACCTGCTCCTTGAAGGGTGGCCGTAAGGTCTGCAGCTTCAAGCGCGGCAAAGAGGGTCGGTAGGTTTTGGCCCTGAACTGCTGCGGC
>JAQXEK010000063.1 GCA_029250885.1 Planctomycetota bacterium | reverse complement strand
CCGGCAGCTTTTGGACTGACCGACTGTGACCTCGAACGGGGAGCAGGCTCAAGATTTTGGGTGACAGGTGTCACCAGGGGGATGGGCTGTGCGTCTGTAGGGCATGCAGAACTCCTTCGCTTCTCGGATGGCCACCCCGATTTTGTGTGGCTCGCTTCGCTCGTCTTGGTCTTGCACAGCAGCCACATGGCGCAGGTGGCTGAAATCAATCACGCGGCTAAGGCCGGCCATGCGCCTGGCTCTTGGGTTCGGCTTGGGGACCTTTGGATTCGGGGTGTTGCTGGCTCCGTGGATTGGCCCGGGCCCGAAGCGCGTGGCGCTGTGGGTTGCGGACCGCGATGGGAATCAACTCGTCGGGCTAGACCGGGACTTCCTTCTGGCCACCTCGTCGCCCCTGGCAAGTCCTGTGCGCGTCGAAGCCATGGCCGACGGCAGTGCCTATGCCCTCTCCGCGATCAGCGGCAACCCAATCGGCCCCCATGGACTGGTGCACGTGGACAACGAAGGCGGCCTGCAGCGGGTCGGCCTGTTGGGTGCTGGAGTCGACTTGGCTAAGGTTGGCAACCAGGTCTTTGTAGTTGAGATGGGGCTCTGGGGGGCGGATTCGCGGGTGCTTAGGGTCGAGCTGGGGATGGGGGTGCCCGGCGTTGTGTCGCAAAGGAGCCTGGTGCCCTTCGCCGTGAGCCCGGGCGCAGTGGCAGTGGGTGTTCAGAGCGGGCCGGGGGCTGCCAACCCAGAGCTGTCGGTCTTGGTCGGCTCAGATACGGGGCGGCTGACCCGCTACAATGCTGGGGGAGCGCTACTCCAAGAGGTCATGGGCTTGGCCGGTGAGATCGGGGATGTGGCGCCAGGTCCGGACGGCGGCTGGTGGGTGCTGGATGTGGCCTCACCGAACCGCTTGCTTTACTTGGACCGAAACCTGGGGTTGCTGTGGGCCGTGGAGACAGGACTCCACAGCGAGAGTCTAGCCCCGGTAGAGGGGGAGCCACGCGTTTGGATTGCGGACACTACCGAGCCACTTGTTCGCCGCTTTGGTCCGGATGGAGTCCTTGAGCTCAGCACCTCCACGGTTGCTACGGACTTCTCCCGGGGCGCGGGCCTTTCGTCGGGGGAGTTTTGGGTGGCGTCTCCAGGCGCTGCCCTGCGGCTGGATCATCATGGGGCGGGTCTTCCGGGGCAGGGCGGCTTCGATTACCTAGTGGACCTCTCCAGTGTAGAGCCGTGAGTTGGCCCGCTAGACTGGACGCACGGCCAGGGAATACCTGCCGGTTCTCCATCGCTTGGCTCCCTGGTCGCGCTATGCTCTGGCGTGCACCTGACTCCTAAAAGAGAAGCCCTAGCCGTCTTTGTGAGCGGGCTGCTGCTCGCCGTGATTTGGACATGGCCACTTGGTCCATCCTTGGGGACCGGTCTTCCCCATGATGACCGATTTACCACGGCGGTTGGTTCCGACATGCACATCTGGGTCTGGAACTTTTGGTGGGTGGCAGAGTCAGTCGCCGGTCAGGGGGAGCTCTTCTTTAGCGACCAGATCAACCTGCCCCAGGGCCAGAGTCTAGCCCTACATACTCATGTGTTCCTTTGGGGCTTCTTGACCTTGCCTCTGCAGTGGCTTGGTGGCCCAGTATTCGCCGTCGGCTGCACTTTCCTTTTGTTGTTGGCGAGCGCCTTTACTGCAACATGGATCCTGCTTCGGGGTATCGGCATTGGGCGCATCGGAGCGGCATTTGGGGCATTTGCTTGGGCCTTCTCTCCCTACTTTCTACAGAAGGGGCTCGAACACATGGACTTCGGCGCGACGCCATGGCCACCGCTGTTCCTGCTCTTCCTTTTGCGTTGGCTCCATAGCGATGAGGGCTCGGGACTTGTGCATGCGGTTTGCGTTGGCATTATCTTCGGTTTGACCCTTTTGACCTCTCCCCTGGGCGCCCTTAGCACCCTCTTGCTTGGGGGCCTTGTGGTCGCAGTCTTTCCCGCGATGCCCAGCCTTGGACCAAGCCAAGGTGGGCGCTCTAGGATCTTGAGCGGCCCGTGCCTTTTAGCATCGACGTTAGTGGCGGCGATTATCGGTCTCCCCTGGCTTGTCGAGTTGGGCCAGGAACTCTGGCGTGTTTCCGACTTTAGGGCAGCTTACCCGGCTTTTCAGGGCGCGATCCAACGACAAACCACAGCCTTTGCCGAGCTCGCTGACTTCGTCCGGCTGCCCGGATTGCATCCGCTCGCTCAAGCTCTCACGGGCCCGGGGCAGACTCCCGGAGTTCCCCAGGGGGCTCCTCCCGGTTGGAATGAACTCTCGGGGCTGCACCTGTCGATGACCTTGATTCCCCTTGGGATCTTTGCAATTCGGTGCAGGCGGCATATGGCCTCTTGGGCGGCCTTGGTGGTTTTTGCGTTTCTTGTCACCTGGGACCCGGGCCTGGGGTCGGGTGGTGGAGTTCTGTCCAAGCTAATGCGCGTGATTCCCGGCCTCGAGACGCTTCGGGTTCCAACTCGATTCTTCCCCTATTTTCTGCTGCCGTGCGTCATCTTGGCGGCCGTTGGAGTGGACCGCCTGGTTCGTTATTCCCTTGGGCTCGTCGGGTTGGCCTTTGCTGTCCTTGTGTGCGAATCCCTGGTGGTCAGCTATCCGATTATGGAGATCTCTCGACCCGACGCGGTGGCCCAGCTAGCGACGGAGGAGCCCGGCCCAGGTGTCCTGACCCTGCCCGTTCGGTTTGGAGCCAGCAAGACGATGACCTGGCAGGCTATCCACGGAAAACCCGTGGCCTTCTCCTATGTCGCCCGGCCGGACCCTAAGGCTCTCTACCTTTGGAGCCAGCTCACCGAGGACCTGTACGGCTTAGCGGTCCCGCGCTTCTCGCCTTTGGGGGACCTGCGATTTCCGAGCCCTGAGGGGCTAGAGCTGGACTTAGCCCACATAGGCGTTGGGCATATCCTCCTGGAGACAGAGGCCCTTGAGTCTGCGCCCGCGGTCCTTTCGCAGTTAGTGGACCTTCTCGACGCCATGCCGGGCTGGGAGTGGCGCGAAACTTCGGATTCGGTCCAGTGGTGGTCCAGGATCTATTAATCCTGTAAAAAAACCGCCCCCCGTCGTGGACAGGGAGGCGGTTGGCGGGCCTGAAGATAGCTTGAGAGCCCTAAGACTTCTTGTACATACGCTCGAGGCTAGTGATAAAAGCTGTGACCGAATTTGAGATGTCCGTGCGACTACCATCAGCGGCCAGTTGGGCAAACTTGCGCAGTTGACGCCGGACCTTGGGGATCTCTTTTAGTACGGGATCATTGGCTTTAGTTTTCGCTTCAATCTTCTCTCTTTGGAGAGCAATTTGGGCCTCAAGGTCGGCAATGATCTGTTCAGAGGTTCGTCGGTTGTAAGAGCGCTTAGTCATAGTGGCCATGAGGGAGTAGTAGGAAAGACTCGTTAGGTCAGGCCAAAGT